>NZ_CP029197.1:6221752-6889003 GCF_008639165.1 Streptomyces venezuelae ATCC 10712
GAGGATCGGCGACCTCGACCCGGCCGGCGGCCTCAAGATCACCCTGACGATCGACCAGTTCAAGCGGTTGCGCGGCCGCCGGCAGGTGCCGTGCTATCTGGTGGTCGTCCTGGTGCCGCAGGACCCCGCCGCCTACGTCCGCGTGAGCGGGTTCGAGTTGGTCCTCTGGCACTCCGCGTACTGGGTCTCGCTGGAAGACCGCCCGCTCCCGATCCAGCAGGGTCAGAAGAGTGTCACCGTCACTGTCCCGAGGGAGAATCTGCTCACGGTCGACGCGCACGAGTTCTTCCACCGGGCGTGCGAGGAGGTGCCCGCACCATGACGGCAGTAGGGGTGCCCGAGCCTGAGCTGGAGCGGTTGCGGCCGCGCGACGTGGAGCGGTATCTGTACCAGAGGGGCTGGCGCCCGGGCGGCCGTGTCCGCTACAGCGATCGCTGGGAGCGGGAGTGGGACGGCCGGCCGCGCCGCGTACTGCTTCCCCTGGACCGCGAGCTCGCCGACTACACGGACCGCATGGCCGATCTGATCGGTGCGCTCGCCGAGCTGGAGGGGCGGCCCCCGGCCGCCGTCCACCAGGACCTGACCCTGTCCGGGCTCGACGTGCAGTACATCCGGACCATGCCGCGCACCCCGTCGGGCACCATTCCGGTGCAGGCGGCGGTACTCGCGGTCACCAGTGCGCGGGACCTGCTGATGGCGGCCGCGTGCGACACCGTCCTGGACGGGCCACGCCTGGTCCATCCCCGGCGCAAGCCCCAGCGGGCCAAGGACTTCGTCGACAACGCCCGGTTCGGCCCGTCGGCGCCGGGAAGTTACGTCTTCCAGGTCCAGGTGCCGTTGCCGGAGGAAGGGCCGCAGGGACACCTCTTCGAGGACGTGCCCGAGTGGGACATGGCGCCGGAGCCGTTCGCCCGCCGAGTCTCCCGTCGGATGTACGAGGCGGTAAGCGCGGCTCGGTCGGCGGCGTACGACGCCGACGATCTCGATGACGCGGACCCGTTCACGTCAGCCGTCGACGAGGGAGTCTCGGCCGACCTCTGCGAGGCGCTCGCCGGCATGGGAGGCCACGACGGACGTGAGGGGCGGGACGAGGCGTCGCTGCACGGCTTCTCGCTCTCGTTCGGCTGGTCGCCGCGCTGGCCCGTGCCGTACGGCAGCGGCCCTCTGGAGTTCTCGCCGAGAGATGTGCGAATCCTGCGCGAAGGCGCGCAGGACCTGCGGCGTCAGGCGCCCGAGCGAGGCGTGACGATCGTGGGCCGGACCACGAAGCTCAAGCGCGCCGCCGACATCGGCCCCGGCGATGTGACCGTCGTAGCCCGGTTGATGAGAGAGAACGGCGACCTCGTCGGTCAGGAGCGGCAGATCCACATCCACCTCACGGAAGCCGAGTACGACCGCGCCACCGAGGCCCACCGGGACCGGCGGGACCTTCGGATCGAGGGCGACCTGACACGGCGCGGCAATTACCACGAGCTGACCCGGATCACCGGCTTCGACGTGCTGTGACAACACCGGTACGCCGGGTGCCCGGCCGTGCCAGAGTGGGCCCGGTGGGCCGTCGCCCACGTGCTTGAATGGCTGTGTTTGACGTATTCGCCCAGGCCGGGGCGGTAAGAGGAGTGCGGAGAGCGATGACGACGCCGACCACCGACCTGGCGGGTGTGGCACAGCGGGCGGTCCGCCGGAGCGCCGAGGCCGGCGACGAGCGGGCGGTCCCCGAGATCGGCGACCTCGTCGAGGTCCGGGGCCTGCGCTGGGTCGTCGCCGAGGTCGACCAGGGTGGTACGGACACGGGCGGGACCGGCAGGCCAGGCGCGGGCTCGCTCGTGACCCTCAACAGTGTCGAGGAGGGCCGCTACAACGACACCCTCTCCGTCATCTGGGAGGTCGAGCCGGGGCGGCGAAGGCTGCCCACCGGCTCCCTCCCCGACGTATCGGCCGGCAAGTTCGACCCGCCGGAGCGTCTCGCCGCGTTCCTCGACGCCGTCCGCTGGTCGGCGGTCACCTCGGCGGACGTGCGGACGCTTCAGGCGCCCTTCCGGTCCGGCGTCGCCATCGAGCCCTATCAACTCGAACCGGTATCCCGGGCCATCGCGGCGCCCCGCGTCAACCTGCTCCTCGCCGACGACGTCGGCCTCGGCAAGACGATCGAGGCCGGCCTCGTCGCCCTCGAGCTGATCCTCCGCAACCGCGCCCACAAGATCATGATCGTCTGCCCCGCCGGTCTCACCGTGAAGTGGCGGGACGAGATGGCCGAGAAGTTCGGTCTTGACTTCACGGTCATCGACTCCGAGCGCAGCGCCGAGGTCCGCCGCACCCACGGAAGCGCCGCCAACCCCTTCAACATCTACCCGCTGTCGATCGTCAGCCTCCCCTGGCTGCGCGGCGCCAAGGCGCAGCGCCTGCTCTCCGAGGTCCTGCCCGCCCAGGACTCCGACGCCGACACCGCCGTACCCACCAAGCGCCCCTTCGACCTGCTGATCCTCGACGAGGCGCACCACGTCGCCCCCTCCGCGCCCAAGCAGCTGTACCCCGTCGACTCGCAGCAGACCAAGCTGATCCGCCGCCTCGCCCCGTACTTCGAGCACCGGCTCTTCCTGTCCGCCACCCCGCACAACGGCTACCAGGAGTCGTACACCGCCCTGCTCGAGATCATCGACGGCCAGCGCTTCGCCCGGGGCGTCGAGCCCGACCCGGAAGCGGTCAAGGACACCGTCGTCCGCCGCCTCAAGGACGACATCCGCGACCCGGAGACCGGCGAACGCCGCTTCCTGAAGCGCGGGACCAAGGCGCTGCCCGTCGACTACACCGAGGACGAGCGGCGCATCCACCGGCTCCTCAAGGAGTACGCCGCGCTGCGCCGCGCCAAGCTCGGCACCCGCTTCAAGGGCGGACGCAAGGCCGCCGACCTCGTCACCCTGCTCCTGAAGAAGCGCCTCTTCTCCTCACCGGACGCCTTCGCCCGCACCATCGAGGTCTACCTGGAGACCCTGCGGACCAGGAAGCAGGAGGCGGCTGAGAAGATCGAGGACTGGCAGGAGACCTTCTTCGACGACTACGCGGACTACGACGACGAGCCCCTGGCGGACGCCGAGGACGACGCCATCGCCCGCGCGACCACCCTCCAGCCCGGCACCGACGGCGACGAGGCGGGCCTTCTGGAGCAGATGCGGGAGTGGGCCGTCCGCCACCAGGCCCAGGCCGACTCCAAGGCCCGCGAACTGATCGACTACCTCAAGGCGGAGTGCCTGACCGCCGACGGCGGACACTGGCTCAACGAGCGCGTGGTCGTCTTCACCGAGTACCGCGACACCCAGATCTGGCTCCAGAACCTCCTCCGCGACCACGGCTTCGGCGGCGACCGCGTCGCCCTCCTCCATGGCGGCATGAACGCCGAGGAACGCGAACGGCTCCGTCTCGCCTTCCAGGCCGAGCCCGCGGAGAACGACGTCCGCATCCTGCTGGCCACCGACGCCGCCAGCGAGGGCATCGACCTCCAGCGGCACTGCCACCGCCTGGTCAACTACGACATCCCCTTCAACCCCAACAAGCTGGAGCAGCGGATCGGCCGCATCGACCGCTACGGCCAGACCACCGCGCCGCAGATCGTCCACTTCATCGGCAGCGGCTTCGAGAAGACCCTCGACACCTACGACGCCGACCTCGAATTCCTCTCCCGGGTCGCCATCAAGGTCGCCCGTATGGAAGAGGACCTGGGCAAGGTCAACGCCGTCCTCGCGGAGGCCGTCCAGCGGCGGATGACCGGCGACCTCGGCGCCGACTTCGATGTCGACCGCGCCGAGATGTACGCGAACAAGAAGGCCCGGCGCGGCGGCAACGTCGCCGCCGAGCGCGACGCCCAGGCCCAGGCCCAGCGCCTCAAGGAGCAGGTCGAGGCCACGGTCGACACGCTCGGCATCACCCCGGGCAGGGTGGCCCGGGTCGTCTCCACCGCCCTCCCGCTCGCGCGCCAGCACGACATCCGCCCGATCCCCGACGAGCGGGCTCTCGCGGAGGGCTTCTACGAGGTCCCCACGCTCACCAGCTCCTGGGAGCGCGCCTCGCAGGGCCTCGCGGACAAGCTGCGCCCCGAGGTCCAGCGCCCCGTCACCTTCGACGCCGCCTCGGCGAAGGGCCGCGACGACGTTGTCCTCGCCCACCTCGGCCACCCCCTGGTCTCCATGTCCACGCGCCTGCTGCGCGCCGCCGTGTGGAACAAGAACCAGGCCGGCCTCGCCCGTGTCGCCGCCGTCGTCAGCGACCACCCCGAGCTGGAGACCACCCTCGTCGGCGCGTTCGCTCGCTTCGTCCTCGTCGGCGCGGACGGCATCCGCCTCCACGAGGAAGTGCTCCAGGCCGGCGGCTGGCTCCGCGAGGAGACCGGAGCCCCGGCCCGCTTCAGCCGTCTGGAGAAGGTCACCACGGTCCGCGAGATCCTCGACGACGCCCTCACCGACTCCACCCAGGCCTCCCCACTGCTCCGCGACCGGCTCACCGCGGCCTGGCCCCACGTGGGCGAAGGCCTCGTCTCCTCGCTGGAGTGGCGCGCCCGCAACCGCCAGACCGCCCTGGAGAGCCGCCTGGAGAATCGCCGCCGCGACGAGGCGGAGCGGATCTCCGCCCAGATCGACCGCTTCCGCGACTCCCTGCGCGCGGCCATCGGCCGGACGGACACCGAGGAGGGCCAGCTGGAGCTGGAGTTCGAGGAGGCCGAGCAGCAGCGTCGCGACCGAGAGAACTGGGAGCGGCGCGTCCACGCCCTGGAGAGCGAGAAGGAACGCGAACTCGCCTCCGTCGCCGCGCGCTATGCCGACCCCAAGGCGCTCCTTTTCCCCGTCGCCGTCGTCTTCGTCGTTCCCCGCCGGGAGGCCGTCAAGTGAGCACCAACCGTACGAGCGGTACCGGCGGCCGGGGCCGCGCCCGAGGCGGAGCCTTCCGCCCGGCGGCTCCCGACGGAAAGCAGCAGCACCTCGACTGGCTCAGCCTGGTCGACGTGTCTGGCCCCTTCCTCACGCTGCCCGTCCTGCTCAAGGCCTGGCCGCAGCTCGACGCGATCGACAAGCCCCTGCGGACGAGCCTCCGCTACGAACACGGCGTCTGGCTCTCCGACCCGGCGGCCGGCCAGGAGGCGTGGACCGACTTCATCCTCGGCGAACTCCTCGGCTGGGGAGACGCGTTGCGGACGGGCGAGAGCCTGACCGAGGCCCTCGCCGTCGACATCCCGGAACACGACGGCGAGCGGGTGGCCCCCACCTTCGCCCTCCTGGAGCCCGGCAGCACAGCCACCGACACGGCCTCCCTGGTCGCCGACTGCGCGATCCTCGGCCTGTCCGTCCCCGCCGGCCAGCACCCCGCCAAGCGCGTCCCCGCCTCCACCTGGTCCGCCACCCCCATCGACCGCATGGCCCACCTCTGCCGCCACCACGGCATCGAACTCGGCCTCGTCACCGACGGCCGCTGGTGGGCCCTGGTGTGGGCGCCGCGCGGCGGCGTCACCACCTCCGCCGTCTTCGACACCGTCGACTGGCCCGCACCCGCCGAGCGCGTGGTCGTCCGCGCCTTCCGCTCGCTCCTCAGCCGCCGTCGCTTCTTCTCCGTCGAGGACGACGAGATGCTGCTGCCGCTGCTCCGCGAGTCCCTGGACAGCCAGGAAGACGTCACCGACGCCCTCGGTGTACAGGTACGCCAGGCCGTCGAACTCCTCGTCGAGGCCATCGGCCGCGCCGACATTAACGAACGCGCCGAAGGCCGCCGCGGACTCGCCGAGGTCCCCGCCCACGACGTCTACCGGGGCGCCGTCGCCATCATGATGCGCGTCGTCTTCCTCCTCTTCGCCGAGGAACGCGGTCTCCTCCCCAGCGACAACGAGCTGTACGTCCAGTCCTATTCAGCCGGCCGGCTCAGCAAGGACCTGGAGGACCGCGCCGCGGAGACCACCGAGGAGGACCTGGAGCTGTCCTGGGCCGGCTGGCACCGGCTCATCGCCCTCTTCAACGCGGTCTACGGCGGAGTCGACCACCCGTCGTTGTCGATGCACGCCTACGACGGCTCGATCTTCGACCCGAACGCCTTCCCCTGGCTGGAGGGGCGAGGCACGGGTGCCGACGACCCCACGGACCCACTCCCGATCGACGACCGGACCGTCCTCCACATGCTCCAGTCCGTGCAGTACGTCTCCATCGGGACGGGCAAGAAGCGCGAGCGCCGCCGCCTTACCTTCCGCACGCTGGACGTCGAGCAGATCGGTTACGTGTACGAGGGCCTGCTCTCGTACCAGGGCCGGCGCGCCGAGGACACGATCGTGGGCCTGGTGGGCAAGCCGGGCCTGGAGGCGGAGGTCCTGCTGACCCGCCTTGAATCGTTGGCCCGCACGCACGGGGACGGCCTGGGCGCGGCCCTCGCGGACGAGTACAACAAGACGACCGGTCTGGGCGCGGCGGCCAAGGTGACCAAGGCGCTGGCCCCCTTGGAGGAGCCGGCACTTGGCGAGGCCCGGCGCAAGCTCCTCGCCGCGACCGGCGGCGACGCGGAGCTCACCGAGCGTCTGCTCCCCTTCCAGGGCATCATCCGCCCGGACCTGCGCGGTCTCCCGGTCGTGATCCAGCCCGGAGCCCTGTACGTGACGGAGTCCTCGCTCCGCAAGAACACGGGCACGCACTACACCCCGAAGACCCTGGCCCAGCAGGTCGCGGACGGCGCGCTGGAGCCGCTGATCTACGAGTACGGCCCGCTCCAGACGGCGAACAAGACCCAGTGGCGCCCGAAGCCGTCGAGCGAGCTGCTCAAGCTGAAGGTCGCGGACATCGCGATGGGCTCGGCGGCGTTCCTGGTGGCGGCGTGCCGCTACCTGGCGAACGCGCTGGTGGAAGCCTGGAGTCGCGAAGGCGACGAGCGGGCTGCGGCTTACCTGGAGGCGGCGGGATCGTTGTCCGCCTCGGCGGTAGACGCGGAGGCGGACCCGGTGATGGTGGAGGCGCGGCGGCAGGTCATAGAGCACTGCCTGTACGGCGTTGACATCAATCCGATGGCCGTGGAGATGGCGAAGCTGTCGCTGTGGCTGGTCTCGATGGACCGGGAGCGCCCGTTCACGTTCCTGGACGACAGGCTGGTGGCGGGTGACTCGCTGCTGGGCGTGACGTCGGTGGACCAGCTGGAGGCGATGCACCTGGACCCGGCGCGGGGGCGGAAGCTTCACGGCGACGGCATCGACTTCACGGGCGGCGTACGGCGGGTGGTGACGGAGGTCGCCGCCGAGCGGCGGAAGCTGGCGGGCATTCCAGGCACGGACCTGGAGCAGCTGGCGGAGAAGCGCGCGATCCTGGCGCGGGTGCGGGAGAAGACCCGCCAGGCGAGCGTGTACGCGGATTTGGTGGTGGGCGCGGCACTGGCGAGCGCGGGCCGGGGCGAGAAGGAGCAGGACCGCCTGTCATTCGAGGCGGTGACCGCTGCGCACAACGTGGCGGACGCGCCGGAGGGCGAGGCGGAGGCGGAGGAGCTGCGGGCTGCGGAGCGGCTGGCGCGGGAGTGGCTGGCTACGGGGCAGCCGGAGGGCGCGTTTGATAGGGAGCCGGTGCACTTGCCGCTGGTGTTCCCGGAGGTGTGGGAGGAGAGGGGCGGGTTCGATGCAGTGGTGGGGAACCCGCCGTTTCTGGGAGGCAAGAAACTCACCGGAGCCATGGGGGACGAGTATCGCGAATATCTAGTAGGGGAATTGGGAGGTGGCGTCCGGGGGAGTGCGGACTTGGTGGCCTACTTCCTTTTGAGAGCTCACGATGTTCTCAACAACTTCGGCCAGACAGGTCTTATCGCGACGAACACTCTCGCGCAGGGAGACAGTCGCGAAGTCGGACTCGATCAGCTGGTTGATGAAGGCGTTGCAATTCGTCAGTCTGTCAAGAGTAGTCCTTGGCCGTCGCGAAGCGCAGTTCTGGAGTACTGCGCTGTGTGGACGAGTCGAGCGCCTATTGCCAATGATGGGGTCCGGGTGGCCGACGGAGTACCCGTCCAGGGCATCACGCCTTCGCTGGACGCAGCGTCGAGGGTGACTGGCAGCGCCGAACGCCTCGATTCGAACCAGGGTATTTCGTTTCAAGGGTCTATCGTCTTGGGGCTAGGATTCATGATGTCGCCTGAAGAAGCCCGGGATTTGATCGCACGGGATGAACGTAACCGCGACGTGCTGTTCCCGTATCTCAATGGGCAGGATCTGAACTCCCGTCCAGATTTCTCGGCTAGTCGCTGGGTGATCAACTTTCACGACTGGACTCAAGAGCGAGCGCGGACGTATGGCGACGTGTTCCAAATTATTGAGCATGAAGTTAAGCCGGAACGTCAGAGGAAGGATGCGAAGGGCGAATACGTTCTCCGAAGCCCGCTGCCGCAGCGCTACTGGCATTACGCGGACAAGCGCCCAGCGTTGGTCACGGGGATGAAGAAGTTTGATCGCGTGCTGGCTATTACCAGGGTGAGCAAGGCTGTCATGCCGCTTTTGGTCTCCACACGGCAGGTCATTAGCGAAGCCGCGATTGTCTTCGTGTCGGACGACACGGCGCTGCTGGCGCTACTGAGCAGCGCGCCGCACTACTGGTGGACGGTTGAGCGCGCTTCAACGCTCGAAACACGGATTCGCTACACTCCGTCCGACGTGTTCGAGACCTTCGCTCGCCCCGAACTTACTCCCGCCCTCCGCGAGCTGGGCGACCAGCTTGACACCCGCCGCCGCGAGATCATGCTCAAGCGCGGTGGGCTGACCGCCACCTACAACCTCGTCCATGACGAGACCTGCACCGACCCCGACATCGCCGAACTCCGCGAGATTCACCGCGCCATCGACGAGGAAGTCGCCCGCGCCTACGGCTGGGACGACCTCCTCACCCAGCCCGGCGGTCTCGACCACGGTTTCCACGACACACGCCAAGGCCCCCGCTACACCGTCGGCCCCGCCGTCCGTCAGGAAATCCTCGACCGGCTCCTCGAAGAGAACCAGCGCCGCTACGCCGCCGAAGTCACGGCTGGCCTGCACGACAAGAAGGGCGCCAAGAAGAAGGCGGCGGCCCCCGCCAAGCGGAAGCCGAAGCCTCCTGCCGAGGAGCCGCCGAGCTTGTTCTGACCCGCAGGGGAAGGGTGGAGACGTCCCAAGACGCCTCCACCCCACCCTCACCCCGAGCAGCTCCGCAACACCGAAGCCAGCCGCCTCGCCACATCCGGCCGGCACCGCCCGAGGTCCACGAGGACGGGGCCGTACGCGCAGGCCAGGGGGATGGTGTCGAGTCCCAGGGACGGCAGTAGCACGTCCGCTTCTGTCAGTGCCTGCCGTAGTTCGTCCCGCGCGGCCCTCGCGTCCGCGATCGCCTCAACACTTGCCCCCTGACTCGCCGTTCCCATAGTCCGCACACTCTCCTCGTCGTTCGTGACTTCCTGTGACGAGCATGGATGCGTGTGGCTACGATCACTCAGGGTAACGGTTTTCGGAACCGCAGAGCGAAAACGGGGGGACCGTCAGTGCCCGCACCGAAGGAACTCGACCCATCGGCCTCCCTCGCGGCCCTGTACGGCGCGAAGTTGCGCAAACTCCGCTTGCGGGCCGGTCTCACCCAGCGCCAGTTGGGCGCTGAGGTCCCCATCGCCCACAGCCGGGTCGCTCAGTTCGAACTGGGCAACGAGGTCCCCCCAGAGGATGTGGACGCCAAGCTGGACACGATCCTGGGCGCTGACGGTGATCTGACGGACCTGTGGGGTCACATCCACCGGACGCCGTTCCCGGACTGGGCCAGCAAGTACATGTCGTTGGAGCAGCAGGCGCTCAAGATCGAGAAGTACATGGCGCACATCGTTCCCGGTCTGCTCCAGACAGAGGCCTATGCGCGGGCCTTGCTCACCGTGGCGCGGCCAAGCGTGGGGCCAGGTCTGGGGCGGATGCTGGAAGCCCGGATGAGGCGGAAGGCAGCGCTTACGCGCGCGGAGCCTCCGGTCCTCTGGGCCATTCTTGACGAAGCCGTGCTTCGCCGTCCCATCGGAGACAGGCAAATGTTCCGGGAGCAGCTGAGACATCTGCTGCGCGTCGTCGATGAGTGGGAGCACGTGACCGTGCAAGTCCTGCCGTTCGAGCAAGGGGAGCATCCGCTCCTCGGGGGTTCGCTCAGTATTCTGACGTCGCCGAGGCGCACTTGCGTGGCCTACCTGGAGAGTTCGCACTCCGGTGAACTTGTCGAGTCCCGTGACACCGTCGCAGAGTACGTACTGGCACTTGATCATCTGCGCGCCATGGCGCTGTCTCCTGCCCGGTCCGCAGGCCTGATCCGATCTGCGATGGAGGACTTGTCTCGTGAAGCCCGTGTCCCAACCCGAGCTCAGCGCCGCAACCTGGCGCAAGTCCAGCTACAGCAACACGCAGGGCGGCGACTGCGTAGAGATCGCTGACAACATGCCCCACACCGTCCCCGTCCGGGACAGCAAGAACTCCGCCGGCCCCGCCCTCCTCATTCCCGCCCTCGCTTGGGCCACCTTCGTCGAGGCGATCAAGCGCCCGTGATCGCTCACCGGGGCGCGCCCCTGCGCGTCTCGGTCGCCCGCGTCACCCAAAGAAAAAGGACCGGATGAGAACCCACCCAACCAATCCCCGTCCTCACACGCTCGGGTGACAGATCGTCCGGAAACCGGACAGCTGCGGTACGGTCGGCCCCGACAACCTCATAAACGCATTCGGCCCCCGACAGGACTGCAATCCTGACGAGGGCCTGACCAATCTGGAAGAGAGAAGCTTCCCGATGGCTGACCCGCAGTCTAACGCGGCCACGTCCGCATACCCCGCGATCCCCGCCGACGCCCCACCCTCCGGCGTGATCCACATCCGGCACCGCCACACCGAGCGCTTTACGGTGGGCGGCAACCACCTCGCCCAGCACGCCGAGCTCTCCGCCGCCGCGATCGGCATCGCCGTCTACATCCAGTCACTCCCGGACGGCGTCTCCGTGACCGCCAAAGCCCTGGCACTCCACTTCAGCGAAGACGACCATCCGCCGGGCCCTGAACGAACTGGAGCGCGCCGGGTACATCGCCCGCCCCCGCATCCCCCTCGGCGGCGGCAGGTTCGCCACCCGCACGCTCTCGTACGACAAGCCCGGCTGCGTACCGAAGTCGAAGCCGAAACCGGCCCTGGCGCAGGCTCCCGCACCTGCCTTCGCCTCTGCGGTCCCACCCGCACCGAGCGAGCCCCAGGCACAGCCCCAGCCCTCGGCCCCTCCAGAGCCGCCGCAGCAGCCTCCCACCGGCCCGGCCGCCGACCTCCTCGCCCGCTTCCGGCTCACCGACACCCGGCTGCTGCTCTCCGCCGGAGACGTCCAGCGCCTCGTGCCCGCCGTCGAGACCTGGCTCTCCCGCGCCGCGACGCCCGCCCAGATCACCCGGACCCTGACCGCGAACCTTCCGCCCGAGCCCGTACCGATCCACCATCCGGCCCGGTTCCTGGAGTACCGGCTCGGTCATCTCCTCCCGCCGTCCCTCTCGGCGGAGGAGTCACGGCCGCCCGGCCCGGCGCCCCTCGTCACCTGCGACGGCTGTGAGCGGGCCTTCCGCAGCCACGACCCGGGCGCGTCCTGCGGGGACTGCCGTGAGGCCGCCGTCGCGTGCATCAGGCCTCGTCCACGACCGCCAGGTGGTGGCGCAGTTCGTCGGCCACTCGCGCGGCGTCGCCCGTACCCGGCAGGCGCCAGTCCGTCTCGATGCCCTGGTCCACGGCCGCCTCGCTGCTGAAGCGGATCAGATCGGGAGAGGGCAGGTGGTCGTCCCGCAGCCAGAGGAGGAAGGACGCGGCCTCACAGGCCGTCGTGTCGGCCAGCACCAGGCAGTCCCGCCCGTGGACGGTGGCCGTGCCGTCGTACTCGGTGCCGTCGTCGGTGGCGGCCCAGAAGGAGAGGTACGGCTCGCCCTGGTGGGTGTGGTCCTGGCGGACCTTGTAGCGGGCCTCGGTGAACGACTGCCGCAGCGCTTCGCCCAGGCCGGCGAGATCCAGGGACCAGGCGTGCGGCTGCCGCTCCGGCGCGTAGAAGAGGAAGGTGGTCCGGTCGTCGTCATCGTGAGCCACGGGCAAGTCCTTGCGGGAGGAGAGGTAAAGGGAAACGGGAACGGGAGCGGGAAGCCGGGGCGGACTCGGGGTCGGTGAGCCCGGCGTCACTTCACATAGCGGGCAGTGCCGGGCACCTGTTGAAGGGCCATGAGCGTCTGCCAGTACGGCACGGCCTCCTTGTCGTTGGTGACGATCTCCAGGCCCCGGATCTGCTCGTGTTCGTTCATCGCCTGGCGGTACTTCTCGAGTTCACCCTCGTCCTTGCCGATAAGGACGTCCTTCTTGTTCCACTTCTTCGTCCCGTCCTCCTTGTACTCGTCCTCGATCTCGAACGTGGACTGGCGACGCCAGGTGCTCTTCCGGCAGTCGTCGTCGGCGTCCTTGACGTACTTGGCGTCCACCATCATCCCGTCGGCGGGCCGCATGCCGTCCGCGCCGATCGCGGGCTTCTCGTAGTCGGCGGGCAGGGGGATGATCCGCTCGGGGTAACCGGCGATCCGCAGTTGGTAGGCGTTCTCCGGAGTGGTGGCGTCCGGCTTGCCCCCGAAGCCCGCCGCCTTCAGGCCGTTGACCCAGCTGACGAAGTCCTTCCGCTCCTCCGGCGTGAGCAACCGTGGCGGAGGAGCCGCGGCCGGCGGAATCGGATCCCGCCACGGGATGCCCGGATCGGGGTCCCGGTAGACCGCGGGCACGATCCCCGGCATCCCGCCGGTGTACGAGGCGAGGACGAGCGGCACGGGCGCCGGTACCGGCACCGGAACGGGGATCAGCGGAGGCAGGAACGGCAGCCCTGGTGAGCTTGGCGCCTTACCGCCCTCCGGCAGCCGTACCCGCTTCTCGGCAGAGTCCAGGGCATGCCCCACTTCGCCCAGGCGACGGATCCACGGGTCTCCCAGGACGGCGTCGAGCAGGCCCCCGTCGAAGCCGTTCCCACCGAACATCGGACTGTCCCAGGGCATGTCGACGGCGAACAGGTCCAGCTTGTGCTGCCGGATCGCCGACTCGGCCGCTTCGACGTGCTCGGCGTACCGGTCGCAGGCTTTGGCGATCTCGTTGCAGGCGGCCACGAGGTTGGCGACGAGCGGCTCGTCCTCCTGGACCTGGCCGGGCGGGCAGGTCAGTCCGACGGACATCTTGAAATACGTCCGGAACGCGTCGGCGGCTTCACCCGAGTGCGCCTTGTCGGCCGTCATGGCCGATGCCTGGGCGTCCTCCAGGAACCGCAGCATCAGCCTGCCGCCACGGCGCCAGGACCCCGCCACCTCGCGCAGCTTCTCGGGTGATCCGCGGTAGCGGTCGCTGCCGCCGCCGGGGGCGTACTGCTCGTACCACGCGGTCTCCCCGACCGTCTCCGGCAGTTCCCGGCCCAGGCCGAGGTAGTTCTCGGGACAGCCGTCCCCCGGGTCGCCCATGCCGGCGGTCAGATCGGCCTGCCTGCCGAGGAGCGCGGCCACGACCGCGCTCTCCTGGGCCATGAACTCGCGGGCGTTGCGCATCAGCCCGCGGCTTGCCTCGCCGAGCACGTACGAGCTGGAGCCGATCTTGTCCAGCGTGGCGGCGGCCGCCGATCGATACACCTTCGCGAACGCGCGCCCCGCGTCGTCGTCCCCTGCCATCCCGCGCTGCCGGTCCAGCTCGTGGTACAGGGCGATGGCGGTGTCCCGAGCCTCCCGCATGGTGTCGGTCAGGCCCATCGCGCCCTTGATCATCCCCTCGGCGATGAACTTGAGGTGTGGTGCCAGCCCACTCGTCACTTCGCCCCTCCCGTGCCCCGCATCGCGGGTGCGAACAATGGACCGTGTGACGACAGTTCTATCGCACGGCGACGACAACCAGGTGCGACGGCAGTGCGCTGCGGTAACTTGGCCGGTGTGACTGCCCTGGCCATCGAAGAGGTCCGCCTCACCGCGTTCAAGAGCTTCCGGGACGAGAGGTTCCCGCTCGCGCCGCTGACCGTCCTCATCGGGCGCAACAGCAGCGGCAAGTCGAACGCGTTCGACGGCCTCGAAGTGCTGTCCAGGCTCGCCCGCGGCGAGGACGTCATCGAGGCCCTGGAGAGCCGGCGCAGCTCCTCCGGACCGGTGCGCGGTGGTCTCGCCGGCTGCGTGCCGCACGGATCCGACCGGTTCTCCCTCGGCTGCACGGTACGGACTGAGGACGGCCCCTTGGACCTGGACGTGACGGTCCAGGTGGAGCCCGAGGTGCGGATCATCGACGAGAGACTGACCAGGCGTACGGCCAAGGGACCCCGGAAGATCCTCGTCAGCGGCGAGCCGAGCCCGTACTCCGGCGACATCCAGGCGTCCTGGCACAACGGCAAACCCGGCAAGAACCCCAGCGGCCCCTTCCGCGGTTCCCGTCTGCTGACCTCCCAGCTCCCCGGCCGCGTCGCCGGCGAGAGCGAGGGGGAGTGGGAGACCATCTGGTGCGCCGAGGCCATGCTGGCCGCCCTCGTCGGAGTGTTCCACCTCGACCCGGTCCCGCACCTCATGCGCCAGTACGTCCAGTCCCGGGACAGCCGCCTCCGCCGTACCGCCGAGAACCTCTCGGCCGCCGTCGGCGGGATCCAGCGAACCCAGCCCGAGCTGTTCGAGTCCCTGGTGCACCAGCTCAGGGACCTTGCCGACCACGACATCGAACGGCTGTCCGTCACCAAGTCCGAACTCGGTGACGTGATGCTCGCGCTCGACGAAGGCGCGCTCGGGCTGACCCCCGCCCGTGAGATGAGCGACGGCATGCTCCGCTTCCTCGCCGTCACCACGGCACTGCTCACCGGCGGCGACGGGCTCGACCTCGGCTCCTCGCCCTCCTCCAGCTTCAAGGAGGGGACGTTCCTGATGATGGTGGTCGAGGAACTGGAGAACGGACTGCACCCCACCCAGGCTTCCCAAGTGCTTAGGCTCGTACGGAACGCCAGCGCGGCGAACGGCACCCAGGTCCTCGTCACCACCCACAGTCCGGCACTCCTCTCCGCCCTCGAGAGCACCGACCACGAAGGGGTCGTGGTGTGCTCCCGTGACCGGAAGACGGGTACGAGCAGACTCACCCGGCTCACCGAGCTCGACGGCTACCCCAAGGCGATGGCGGCCGGGTCCCTGGGGGACGTCGTCACCCGAGGGAGACTCGACCTGACCGGCCGGGCCGAGCGCGACTACAGCGAGTTCAACCGGCTCTTCGGGATCGGGTGAGGCATGGCCCGCCGAGTGGAATTCGTCGACACGTCGATCCTGTGCAACCTCCTCGAGGTGCCGGGCAAATGCCAGGACCTGGAGAAGGTCAGGGAAGAACTGCGGGGAAAGCTGGCGGCGCACGACTGCGACCTCCTGCTCCCGGTGACCGCCGTCATCGAGACCGGCAACCACATCGCGCAGCTGGCCGACGGGTTTCAGCGCCGCACCTGCGCGGAGAAGTTCGTCGCCGTGCTGCGCTTGGTCGTGGCGGGTGAGGCGCCGTGGGCGCTGAACGAGGTCGAGTGGAACGCGGCCCACCTCGAAGCGCTGATCGCGGGCGGCAGCTCGGGAATGAGCCTGGTCGACCATGCCGTCAACAGGGTCGGCTGCGGAGACGTCAACATCCTCATCGAGCGCGACCGTTACCTCGCCCGTACCTCCGGGGTGGAGGCCACGGTGTGGACGCTCGACGGGGGACTGGCCGCGCACACCTGACGGAAATCCGCTCCACCCCTGGTCAGAGCGGTGACATGTCGTGATCATGGGGGCTTGTCAGTGGGGGCTCCTAAGGTCATGGACAACACGTCAGCCGTGGCCGTCGTCCCCTTCCCAGGAGTGCCGCCCGATCATGACCTCGCCCGCGCCCCACGCGTCAACCTGCCTCGCCGACCTCGTCCCCGCCCTCCGGTACGCCGACCCGCATGCGCTCGCGGAGCGGCTCGGCGAGGAGCGGCTCCCGCTCGGCTGGTGGTACGCGACCCCGCTCACGACGGCCGAGCGGACGATCGGATCCCCGGCGCTGGCGTACGTCGTGGCCCGGGCGCTTCGGGCCCTGTGGCCGCAGATCCGGACCCGCGAACTCCTCCCCGTGTCGCGGCTCCTGGACGCCGAAGCGGTCCCGCCGCACACGAGCGCGGAAGAGGCCGGCGAGGAGGCGCTCGCCGCTCTGGTACGCGCGCTGCTCGACCGGCTCCACGGGCGCAGCGCGCCCCGTGCCACCCTGGACGCCCGGGCCGCGGTGGCCGTGATCTCCGAGTGGCTGCCCGCCGACGCGCCGGCCGAGGTGCGCGCGGCCCTCGCGGTGCTCCGGAAGCTGGAACAGGACTCTGCTGAGACGCCGGAGGAGCATGGGGCGCGGGACGGTGCCGAGCGCCGCTCTGCGGCAGCCGCCGTGCCGGAGCCCGTCGCCCTGCCCGCGCAGCGCGCCCCCGAGGAAGTCGCCGCACCACCGGCTGCCGAGGCCGGTGAGCCGGCGGCGGAAGACGTGGTGGGGAAAGGGTCGGAGCCGAGGGCTTCCGAGTCGGCGGACGCGGAGGCCCAGCCCGGCAGCGAGCTTCCCGCCGCCCACCTGAACCTGGCGGATACCCCGCTCGCGGCCTTCGCCGCTTACGCCTCCACCTGGGACGAGAGGGAGCGTACGATCGCCGCGCGGCGGATCTTCGCCGAGCAGCCGGAGACCTTTGCGGCGCTCGGCGACCGCTTCGAGGTCAGCCGGGAGCGCGTCCGTCAGCTGGAGCGGTCCATTCTGGACTCGATCGCGCAGTGGCTCGCGTACGACGAGCAAGGCCGTGCCTTCGCCTCGCACTTGGCCGTCGTCGCGGGACGTCTCGGCGCGGTGGGACGCCTCGCGGAGGTCCATACGATGCACCCCGACCACCCCCGGCCCGTGGACGCGCTCGGCCTGCCGCTCAGGGATGTCGTCGCCCGCCTCCTGCCCGACCGCGCCGTCGACGGCGAGTGGATCGTCCAGGGGAACGCAGCGCTGAGGACGGCCATGGCAAACGACCTGCTCGCCGCCTGCGGTGGGACCCCGCTCGCGTGGGACGAGGCCGTCGCCGTCGGTGAGCACCACGGAGTCCGGGCCGAGGTACTGGCGGACTGGGCGGCCGAGATCGGCCGGTTCAAGACCATGGACGGACACATGCTGTACTGGGGCCGATCGGTCAACGACCGCGCGGTGGCCGTGCTCTCCCTGCGTGGAGCGCCGATGTCCATGGAGGACATCCACGACCGGCTCGCCGACGGCACCACCATCAACAGCATGCGCAACCAGATCTGGACCGACGAGCGCTTCGTCCGGCTCGACCGGAACCTGTACGGGCTGCGTCAGTGGGGCGGAGAAGAGTACCTGGGCATCCGGGAGATGATCACCCGGGAGATCCGGCAGGCCGGCGGAGAGATCGAGGTCAACGCCCTCGTCGACGCGATCTGCGGCCGCTTCGACGTCGTCCCGGCCTCCGTACGTACGAACCTCGCCGCACCCGAGTTCACGCGCACCCGACGCGGCTGGGTGGGGCTCGCCACAGAGCAGCCGAGTGACGGCGAAGCCGCTCCGTACAACCCGCGCAAGGACGTGGCCGGGACCAGACGGTGCTTCGTCGGCACCGACGGCCGTTGGTGGTACCGCTTCGAGGTCACCGGGGACCACCTGCGAGGTTCCGGCGCCCCCGTCCCGTCCGGCTGGGCGGCCCACCTCGGTGCCGCGCCCGCCTGTGAGCCGATCCAACTGCGGCACGAGGCCGGCGAGAGCGTGCTCCAGTGGCGGACCCAGCCCGTACTCGGATCGATCCGTCCGCTGATGGAGCACATCGGGTCAACCGTCGGCGACCAGGTCTTCCTCAACGTGACCGATGGGGAGCTGTCGGCGCTGCGGCTGCCGGCCGCGCAGCCGGAAGCCCGCCCGGAGGCCAGAGCGGCCCGGCTCACCGGCTGGACCGCCGCCGTGACTGCGTCCGAAGCGATCGACGTCATCGGGCTCCGGACCGGCATGGGCCCCGGGCAGGAAGCGACCGCTCTTCTCCAGCACCTCGGTGACCGAGGGGACCGGGACATCGTCGGGCTGCTTGAGCAGGCGCTGACCGGGACTGTTCCAGTGAACTGACTGGCTGTCGGAGCAGGCCGTTAGCATCGGGACCGTGGCGGGTCGTCACGGTCCCGGCGGCACAGCCGCACGACCGAACGGCCCGCACGGGGCCACGTACGAGGGACGAGAAGGGGACGCCGCGGATGCCGCCGACCAAGAACGCCGATGTGTCGCCCGGATCGCTGGAGCAGGACCTCCTCCAGCGGGTCCGTGAGGTATCGCAGTCGTTCAACCCCGCGACGTCCTACCAGGTCAGGGAGGAGCTGGGTGAGCTCATCAGCCGTGACCTGCTGGGGCCTTGGGACGGCTCCGACGAGGAGTTTGACCACCGGGCCGCCGGCCCCAGGGACCGCTATCTGGTGGGGCTGATCGGACCCAAGCGGGCGCTGTCCACCTCGCTCACGGCCGCTGACACCCAGACCCTGGACGACTCCGACGGCGAGGGGGACGGCACCGACCAGGGGCTTCCCGAACGGCTCACCACGCAGAACGCCGGGCGCATGTGGGCCTCCTCGATGGGTCTCATGTGCGCCGTACCGGCGGACGAGGGCGTGGACGCGATCTCCGTCAGGGCCCGCTGGGGCCGCTACCACCGTTCCCAGGTGCTGAACGACGAGGGCGTCGCGCGGTCGACGTGGACGCGGGAGCAGGTCGAGGAGACCCGTGAGGTCCGGCTCGACGGTCCCGCCCGGCAGGTGCTGCCGCTGACCTCCGAGGACCCGGAGGCGCCCGGAGTGCGTCTGCTCGCCGAGGTCCGGCACCGCCCCGGGCCCGCCGGCCCCACCCGCGTCGTGGAGCTCGCCCTGGTCAACGCCCAGGAAGAGCCCGCGGCGGCCAAGGACACGGTCTGGCTGTTCCAGACCGAGCTGCACGTCACGGCCCTGGACGGGGGCTCCGCCGTCTTCCTGCCGATCTCCGACCCTCTCGACGATGCGTCGCAGGACGAGGACGCCTGGGGGCTCGACGACCCCGAGGAGCAGCACCTCACGCTCCTCTACCGCGACCGCCTGAAGCACGCGGCGGGCCGCAACGTCGCCGTGGACGTCGTCCGCGAGGACGGCAGCCGCCGGGCACGCGCCCTCACCACGACCTGGCTTCCCGCGCACGACGTACCGGCGACGATCGCCCCGTCCGGGGGGCAGACGACGCACCTGAACGGTCTCGAGCTCTCCATGGACGAGCTCGCCCAACTGCCTCCCGCGGCACTGCGAGAGGCTCTCGCCCCGCTCGCGGACGGGTACAGCGCGTGGCTCGACGAGCGCGAGTCCGAGGCCGAGCGGTTGCCACGAACCCTCCGGAACAGCGCCCTGAACGCCGTACGGCAGGCCCGGGACTCGTCCGTCCGCATCGCGCTCGGCGTGGACCTGCTGTCGCACCCCGACCGTCCGGACGTCCTGGAGGCATTCCGCTTCGCCAACCGGGCCATGGCCCTCCAGCGGCGCCACACGGCCATCGCCGCCCTCCGCGAGCGGGAGGGCCTCGGCTTCGAGACGGCGCGCGAGCGGGTCGCGGAGCAGGGCCCGGAAGCCGCGTCCTGGCGCCCGTTCCAGCTGGCGTTCTTCCTGCTCAACCTGAGGGCGCTAGCCAATCCCACCTCGGCGGAGCGGGAGGCCTCGCCCGCGGCCCTGGTCGACCTCCTGTTCTTCCCGACCGGTGGCGGCAAGACCGAGGCGTACCTGGGACTCGCCGCCTTCACCTTCGCCATCCGCAGACTCCAGGGCACCATCGGCACAGGTGAGGACGCACGCAGCGGCGAAGCGGGAGTGGCCGTCCTGATGCGGTACACCCTGCGCCTGCTCACCGCCCAGCAGTTCCAGCGTGCCGCCGCGCTGGTCTGCGCCGCCGAGGTTCTGCGCCGTGAGGCGTACGACGGGGGCGACTACCGGTGGGGCGCCACCCCCTTCCGCATCGGGCTGTGGGTCGGCGGAGCGGTCTCGCCGAACCGCTACGAGGAAGCCGCGCAGCAGATCGCCGAGGCGAAGCAGGCGGGCAGCGGGCGGGGCGCCAAGGTGCTCCAGACCCTCGCCTGCCCGTGGTGCGGCACGGCCCTGAACGCCCAGGACGACCTGCACCCCGACGACGACCTGCGCCGAGTCCTCCTCTACTGCGCCAACGGCGAGGGCAAGGGCGCCTGCCCCTTCTCGAAGCGCCGCTCGCCCCGCGAGGGCCTGCCCATCCTCACCGTGGACGAGGAGATCTACCGGCTGGCGCCCAGCCTGCTGATCGCCACCGTGGACAAGCTCGCGCAGCTGCCGTGGCGCGGGGCGGCGGGCATGCTCTTCGGCCGGGTCACCGACCTCTGCCCGCGCCACGGCTACCGACACGCCGATCTCGACGCCCGCACGAAGTGCGGCGAAAGGCACCACGCCAAGGGAAAGCTGGAGGCCGTCAAGAGCACGGAGGTGACCCGGCTGCGCCCGCCTGACTTGATCATCCAGGACGAACTCCACCTGATCTCGGGCGCGCTGGGCACGACGGTCGGGCTCTTCGAGGCGGCGGTCGACGAGCTGTGCACTTGGCGTGCGCCCGCCCCGGACGGCGGCCTCCGGCTCGTCGGGCCCAAGATCGTCGCCTCCACGGCGACCACCAAACGCGCGGCGGAGCAGATCACAGGCGTCTTCGCACGGAAGTCGGCGATCTTCCCGCCCCAGGTCATCGACATCGGTGACACGTTCTTCTCGCAGCAGGTCGAGCTCTCGGAGAAGGCTCCGGGCCGTCGCTACCTAGGCATCTGCGCCCACGGCGTCAGGATGAAGCAGGCCGAGATCAGGGTGGCGGAGATCCTCCTGCTGGCGGGCCAGACCTTGTTCGACAAGCACGGAGCCGTCGCCGACCCCTACATGACGCTCGTCGGCTACTTCAACGCCACCCGTGAACTGGCCGGCATGCGGCGCTTCCTGGACGACGACATCTCCACGCGCGTGCGTGTCCACGGCACCCGAAAGGGGCTCTCGAACCGCCTGCTCCGCCGGACCGAGATGCTCTCCGTCCAGGAGCTCACCTCCCGCATCTCCTCGGGCGACATCACGGAGGTCCTGGCCCGACTGGAGGTCGGTTTCGACGAAGAGATGGACACGACGATCCGCCGCCAGGCGGTCGTCGAGGAACTGAAGGCGGCGGCACAACACAAGCAGCGTCTGGACGTGTCGAAGCTGGGCCTCCGCAACGAGGGGGCCGGGGCCGTGGACGTGGTGCTCGCCACCTCCATGCTCCAGGTCGGTGTGGACGTGTCCCGCTTCGGCCTGATGCTGGTGGTGGGCCAGCCCAAGAACACCGCCGAGTACATCCAGGCGTCCTCGCGCGTGGGCCGTGACGCCAAGCGCCCCGGACTCGTGGTCACGCTCTACAACTGGACCCGGCCCCGGGACCTGGCGCACTTCGAGAACTTCGGCCACTACCACGCCACCTTCTACCGGCAGGTCGAGGCCCTCTCCGTCACCCCGTTCGCGCGCCGCTCCCTGGACCGCACGACCGCGGCCGCCTGGATCGCTGCCGTACGCAACGCGACCGCACCCCACTCCCGTAACCAGGACGCGTACGACGTGGACCTGGACGGCGCGATCGCGCAGAGCGTCACCGAGCGCTTCCTGGCCCGGGCAGACGTCGTGGGCGGCCCACGGGCGCGGGGCTACCTGTCCGAACGCATCGAGGTGCTCAAGGACGCCTGGGCACGCAAGAAACAGGGCAGCGCCCGTCTCGGCTACGAAGAGGCCAAGTGGCAGGGGCAACAGCTCAGCGGACTGCTCAACCGGGCGACGGGCGCCGGCTGGGACGAACTCACGGTCGCCCAGTCGATGCGTGAGACGGAGAACGAGATCAATCTGCTGTTGCCGGGCAGCGGTCTGTTCGACGTGGTCGGCGGAGCCCCCGACTGGAGCTACTCCGGCTCTGGTGGACCAGACGGCACCGGGGACGAGGAATCGCCCGAAGGAGACGAGACCGGCGCGGTCCTGGACACCCGATCCGGAGCCGCCGGGCAGCACGGGAAGAAGGCCCAGGCATGACGGACCAGCCCCAGTACCGCCGACGCGTCGGATCGGTGCGCCCCAGCCATCTGATGTTCACCGGCGGTGTCGGCGCGCTCGTCGACCTGCCCAACTTCGCCGTACTCGTCAGGGGGATCGACGACTGGAACTACGACTCCTTCGACTGGACGGACCTCAAGGAGCCTCGGCTCCTGCGGGCGGTCAACGGACTCCTCGGCGACCAGAACGGATCACAGGTCACCCAGCTGCGGCCGGCCCCTTGGACGGACGGGACGGACTCCGACCCCAACGGCCCCGCCGCCCGAGTGGGAGTGCCCGTTCTCCCGTTCCCGCAGTGGCTCCGCTGCACCGCCTGCAACGCGCTCGGCGGACTGGACTCGAAGATCTTCAAGTTCGAGAACGCCACACCGCGCCGTCCCGATCGCGCCCGTTATTTCCACGAGAGCTGCACGGCCAAGCGCAAGGGCAAGCGTCCGCTCGCGGTGGCCGCTCGTTTCGTCCTGACCTGCTCCGACGGACATCTGGACGACTTTCCCTACACCTGGTTCGTGCACCGGGGAGGCGAGTGCGACAAGGCGAGTCATCCCCGTCTGGAGATGCTCGACCACGGCGGCAACCAGGCGGCCAACGTCAAGGTGCGCTGTGTGAACTGCGGCAAGGACCGCAACATCCGCGACGCCATGGGGCAGCGCGGTGAGTCCACCCTGCCGCGCTGCCGGGGCCGACACCCTCACTTGGCGACGTTCGCCCCCCAGGGATGCCGCCAGTCTCCCAAGCCGCTGGTCATCGGTGCCTCCAACCAGTGGTTCGCGCAGACCCTCAGTGTGCTCGCCGTTCCCCCGACGAGCGGCAGCGCCCTCCAGGGCAAGGTCGAGCAGCTGTGGGGGGATCTCCAGGCTGCGACGTCTCCCGAGATCCTCAATGCCTTCTGGGGGCTCCAACAGTTCCGCCCCCTGCACCAATGGAGCCAGCCCGAGGTGTGGGAGGCGATCGAGGCACAGCGCTCGGGGGCCCAGGACACGGCGGCCGCGCAGCCTCCCGCGTACCCCGACCTCCTGACCCCCGAGTGGGAGATTTTCACCAGCCCGCAGGTACCCGAACCGACCGAGGACTTCGCACTCCACGACGTCCCCGTACCCTCGGCCCTGAGCGGCGTGTTCTCCCACGTGGTCCAGGCGGAGCGGCTGCGAGAGGTGCGCGCGCTCATCGGATTCACTCGGCTCGACGCGCCGGACCCCGAGGATCCGACCCTCGTCGCCCGTGCCCCGCTGTCCCGTGCCCGGGTTCCCTCGTGGGTGCCGGCGAGCGAGGTGCGCGGCGAGGGGATCTTCCTGCGCGTCGCGGATTCCCTGGTCGCCGACTGGGAGCAGCGCGTCGCGGGATCCGCCGCTCTCGCGGCGCATCGCGACGCCTACGTCGAGTTCCGCCGCAACCGGTACTCGGGAAGGGTGCAGGACGCCGACGACCCCCTGCGTGGTTGGCCCGGGGCCCGCTATATCGCCCTGCACACCTTGTCGCACCTGCTGATCCGTGCGATCTCCTTGGAATGCGGCTACTCCTCGGCGAGCCTGTCCGAACGGATCTACGCGGGCCGCGAGGACGACCGGCGTACCGGCATCCTCATCTACACGGCCGTCCCGGACGCGGAGGGCACGCTGGGCGGCCTGGTGTCGCTCGCCGAGCCGGAGAAGTTCGTACGGATCGTCCAGCGTGCGCTCAGGGACGCCCAGCGCTGCTCCTCCGACCCGCTCTGTGCGGACCGGCTGCCCCGCCCCCCGCACGAGGACTTCCTGCACGGCGCGGCCTGCCATGTCTGCCTTTTCGTCTCCGAAACGACATGTGAACGAGGCAACCGGTTCCTGGACCGTCGATTCGTCGTCCCCATCGACGACCCGGAACTCGTTCTTCTCCAGGGCCTCAAGTGAAACCGGCGACCTTGCACTCGGCAGCCTCGCAAGCACTGGCCTCGATAGGTGCCGAAGCACTCAGGACGCTGGCCGACGCCATGGCGTCGGGCAGCCCCCGGGCAGAGCTGCTGACGACCCGTGCCTCCACGGGCTACATGGAGGCAGCGGCCGCGGTCCTGGACGCCGCGGTGACCGACGGGGCGTCACCGCAGGAGGCAGCCGCGTACCTGCATGGCCTCGCCGCCGGATACGAACTCAGAACGCTTGAACAAGACGTCTCCCTGGTGTGGAGCGGGCCGTCGACCCATCGCGTCCCGGTGAGATCGACAGCCCGGGTGCTGCTCCAGCTCGTCACGGAGGCGAAAGCCGAGCTGACACTGATGACCTACTCGGCAAGACGCTACGCGCCGCTGGAAGGAGCTCTTCGGGCCGCGATCGCCCGGGGTGTCGTCGTCGACGTCGTCGTGGAGACCCTGCAAGGCGCGGGCAACGCCCTCACGGGAGTGGAGCCCGCAACGGCATTCGCCGATGTGACCGGGATTCGCCTCTGGCACTGGCCCACAGTCCGCAGAACCGATAAGGGGGCCAAGACCCACGCGAAATTGGCGGTGGCGGACCGACATACGCTCCTGACGACGAGCGCGAACTTCACCCTCTCGGGAGTCGACCGCAACATAGAGGCAGGCGTGCTCATCACTGGTGGCTCCGCACCTGCGCGAGCGGCCGAGCATGTGCAGGAGCTCCAGCGTCGGGGAGTACTCGAGCGCTACTGGTGAAGTCTGGGGCCGCTCACTGTGAACAGCATCCAGACCTCATGGCAGGCACCAAGACCTCGCTGGCAGCGTTTCCGCCGATCACGGAGCCTTTCGGCACTCTATGCGAAGTGCCCCCGGCAGGCTTCGAACCTCCGCACACGGCTCCGGAGGCGGTTGCCGATTCCGGCGTTTCCCTGGTTCAGGCGTCTGCCTGGCACCCCGTCAAAGGTGCACCTCCGCCGAGCGGTAGAGATGCTCGGGCAGCCGAATGCGTCCAGATGCCCCGCAGGGTAAGCGTAGCGGGCGGCGGTGAAGCACTCGTGGACGTCGTGGTCGCATCGTGCAGCCTTGGCTAGTCCCTCGCCATACAGGACGAGGGCGCCGCTCGAGCGGCCGCCCCGGAGTCGGGGGGGCTCGGTCGGTGTGCTTGGCCCGCTTTGCGGCGACCGCTTCCGGTCGGTAGAGCCATGCGGCTTGTCGAAGCGGGCGATCAGCTCGTCCAGGTGTCAGGCTCGATCTGCCGTTGCGCGGCCCACTCCAGGCACGCTGACGCGTCCCGCTTGCCGACTCACTTCCGGATCGCTTGCAGCGTGCCGGCCGTGAGGGGAGTTGGTGTCGCCGTCAGCCATGGGGCGAGTGCTCCTAGGTTTACCCCTTGTTGTCGGTCGGTCTCAGAGGCCCTCTTTGGAGGCATGGCGCGTCGAAGGTGTGCACGTAGCGCCCATAGCGCACGCAATGCACATCGATCTCGAATCCGATTTGTGTCGCGCACGCTCCTGCCCTGCAATTTTTCTTGACATGTTTGTTGTTGACGCGTTTCCGATGACGGCCGGGTGCTGGAGTGGTCGGGGCAGGCCCCGTCGGTGCTGGCCGCCCGCCTGACGGCCCGGCTCGAGGAGACCGGCGGCGAGGCCCTGGTCACCCGCCCGTTCGGCTGGATCACCCGCCGTGGGCTAGTGCGCCGACCGTCGTGCTCGGACGTACGGTGCGATGACGGCGTGCGGCTCGACACCGGCGCCGACTGCGACAACTGCGACAACGTCCTGCACTCGCGCCGGGCGTGGCGGGTGCGGATCGCCGCCGACGTCAACCAGGAGCTGCCCGGACTGGAGACGGACGCGCGGTACCGGGAGATCGAGGCCCGGATGCGCCGTCACGCCGAGGCCGCCGACTTCGTAGCCCGTCAGGCTGAGGCCCGGGAGCGGGCGGAGCGCCGTGCGGCGGCCCGCGCCGAGGTCGAGGCGCAGGCGGCGGTCGAGCGGGAGCGGGCAACGGCCGAGGCGGCGGCCCGGCAGGCCGTGGCGTAAGAGGACTGCGGCCGGGAGCGGTCGGCCCCTCCCCACGCGGATCAAGGACCAACCAAGTGAGGCGAGGAGCGACCTCGGCCCTTTTCAAGGCTGTGACCGCGCTTCCGTGATGACTACGACTGGATGAGAATGCGGGCTCTCAGGACGTGGAACGAGGCTCGGCCGTACATCTGCCGTTTGATCGTTTTTTGATGCGGTTGACATGGCCTGCTACGACGCCGGAGCTGTATTGCAGGGTCAGGCCAGCGGTGACGGCGTCGATGTCGAACTTCATGAACCGGGCGAACCCGCGGATCGGCTGAGGTGCGTCACGCTCCACATCGCTGATCCAGTCGGGCAGCAGATGACCTGTGCGGTCGCGGACCAGGGTGGTGAACCCTTGCGCGATCTCGCGGGTGCGTGCGATGTCGGGGCAGGCCAGGCAGACCTCGCCGAGCCGGACCTCGTCCTCTTCGCTCAACGGCTCACGGCGACGCATGATCCAGGACGTGATCGCGCGTGGGCTTGGGATCGGTGCTGGCACAGGTATGGCAGTGCCGTCTCGAAGAGTCGCGACGTATCTGCGGACCGTCTGAACCGTCCCACCGAATCCACGCTCACGGACTTCACGGAAGAGCCGGCCGGCGTCCGTGCAGCCGGTGAAGGGGACGTTCGACTGCATCCCACGAGCCACGGGCGTGGGAGCGACGGCCGCTTCAGAGACAATGCTGTGGGGCTGAGGCTCTGCTGGAAGTAGTGAAACACACCAAGATCGGCTGATGATCCTTGTCCCCAGTGGGGCCACTTTCCGTGTCCGTCCTGTCGCAGACTTGCAAGGCGTGGTGACCCTGGCTGGTTGCCGCGGCTTTGGCCCAGTCGACCCAAGGACTGCAATCGTGAGCGAGCGCGTTCTCATCCCCCGCAACCGGGGCTTCCTCTTCCTCGACTCCCACCCAGCGGGCTGCGAGCGGCTGGTGGCCGACATGTGGCAGGCATGCCCCGACTCTGCCGACGTGCCGCAGGGTGACGGTCCGGTGGCTCTGATCATCGGCTCCTCGGCCGGATATGGCTTGGCGGCCGCTGTCGCCGGACTCAAGCGCGCCGGCATCCGCGGCATCATGGTCTCCTTTGAGAAGGCCCCCACCGAACGGCGTACCGCTACGGCAGGCTGGTACCGCACCGCCACCACCGCCGACATCGCCCGTGCCGCCGGGAGGGATCTGGTCTTTCTCAACGGCGACGCGTTCTCCGACACGATGAAGGACCAGGTCGCCGACCTCATCGAGCAGCGTTTCGGCGGCAGGCTGGACTACCTGATCTACTCGGTGGCCGCGCCACGGCGCACCGACCCGGACACCGGCACCACGTACACCTCCGTCCTCAAGCCGATCGGCCAGGCGAACCGCACCAAGACCCTTGTCTTCGACGACCAGGGCGTTCCCGAGGTGCGCGAGGTCGAGACCGGGCCGGCCGAGGGCGACGATGTCGAGCAGACTGTGGCCGTTATGGGCGGTGCGGACTGGGAACGCTGGATCGACCACCTGGCCGGTCGGGGACTGCTCGGCAAGGGCTTCGCTACCGCCGCGCTGTCATACATCGGATCGCCGCTGACCGCGGCGATCTACCGGCAGGGCACCATCGGCGCGGCCAAGGCTCACCTGGAGGCCACCGCCCGCACCCTGAACGAGCGGCTCGACAAAACGGTGGGCGGGCGGGCCGTGACCTCCGTCAACGGCGCCGCCGTCACCCAGTCCTCCACCGCCATCCCCGGCATCGCCCTGTACACCGGCTTGCTGCGCGGCGTCCTTGGACGGGACTTGCTTCCACCGGTACATCAGCTCGCCGCCCTGTGGGACCAGCTCACCGGTGCCGCGCCGCTCGCCCTGGATGACGAAGGCCGAATCCGTCTGGACGCCTGGGAACTCACTGACGACGTCCAGGCGGCAGTCGCCGAACGCTGGGAGGCCGCCACGACCGACACCATCGCCGGTCTCGCCGACCTCGGCTGGTTCCATGCCGAAGTCCAACGCCTGTACGGATTCTCCGTCCCGGGCGTCGACTACACCGCCGCAGTGGCCACCGACATTCCCTGGCCCGCCCCCGCGTCCTGATCCCGGCACGAATCCGCCACGCGGAACGCCCCCGCTGGGAGGCTCTCACTATTCGTCGATGGCGTACTTGTCACGTAGGGGCCGCATGCCGCCGGAAAGGTCCGGGAGGTGGAATCCCCGAGAAGCCCGCGACCGGCTGGCCGCCGTGGCCGCCGCCGAGGGCCTGTCCCTGCGCGCCTACCTCGCCCGCCTCGCCGAGACCGTGCTGACCCCCGCCGAACGAGCCGAACGGGTCGACCAGGCCGAGGCCGCCCTGAATGCATGGACCGGCTGCAACCCCACGGCCGGCGGAGAAGCCGCCCTGGACGACGAGCTCGACCGCCGCCTCGCCCAGGTGCAGCGCCCCCGCGAGGCCACCTGGGCCCAGGCCCACGCGCAGCACGCCGCCCAGCCCGCACCGGATCGGCCCGACGGCGCCATCGTCGCCACCACCGTGCCGCTCCGCTGGAAGGGCGCGGCCGTCAGGGTCCTCGACCTCAACCCGGGACCCAGCGCCCTGGGGCTGTTAGGTCCAATAGGGTCAACAGGGTCTGAGCAGCCACGGCAAGGCCCCGGCACCCACCAGGGGCCTTGCCGTGAGTGGGGCCAGGGGCCCAGGGCGCGATCTGGGCAAACGACGAGGCCGCCGTCCATACGGAGTGAACGGGGGCCCGGGGCACCCACGCGCCAAGGTGGGGCCAGATGTCCCTGAGCAAGCTGGTTTGCAGTCCACAAGTCGTCAGGGGGTAACCCGCTCAACGAAGAGCGAATCGTCCATCGAGTGGCGCTGGTACAACCCTGAAACGAAGGTGTACGAGCGTGTCTACCCGAAGCGCTTCACCTACCCCGACGGCTCGCTTGTGCCCGAGGAATTCTGAGGAGATGGAGAGCATGACTGATTTCGTCCGGGAAGGGCGGCTCTTCAAGGTGAGCGGGTTCAACCCCTCGCACCGCCAGCTCTTTCTGACCAGTGAGGCCCTCCACAAGGACCGGACCACGACGAGGGTCGAGGTCCATATCGGACATGTGGAACTGATGTTCCTCAAGCCCTTCTACGCGAACGGGCTCCTCATCCGGCGAGCGACCACCGCCGAGTTCGCCGTGCTCCACGAACGGCACGGCATTGCGGCAGAGGACGCCGCCTATACCTGGACGCTAGAGCGGGACGGCGGCAGCTTCGTCGTCGGAGCC
Source organism: Streptomyces venezuelae ATCC 10712 (assembly GCF_008639165.1). Taxonomy (NCBI): domain Bacteria; kingdom Bacillati; phylum Actinomycetota; class Actinomycetes; order Kitasatosporales; family Streptomycetaceae; genus Streptomyces; species Streptomyces venezuelae. The sequence continues at coordinate 6,251,065 of NZ_CP029197.1, forward strand.
AACCCGTCCTGGCGGGAGGCGGAGTACAAGCTGATGGGCGACCGGACGTCGTTGTACGAGGCGAATAAGCCCTGGCCTCCGGAATTCCCGGTGGCATCGGGGACGATCGGCTGACCGTTCTTCGGCCGGGCCGCCGAGGGAAAGCAGCCTCGGCGGCTCCGGCCGAAGGTGCGTTGACGAAATGGAGGGGTCGCCCCCGGTGCGATGCGCTGGGGACGACCCCTCCTTCGTTTCTATGTGCGGAGACGGCGCCGAGCCAGTTGTAGCGGACGGCGGGCTGTCCGGTGCAGGGGTTGCCGTATGCGTCGTTGTCCAGGACGAGGGCGCTTCGGCGGTGTCCAGCGGGAGTTGCAGGGCGACGTCGCCGTGGATCTTGGTGAGCTGGAGGACGGTATTGCCGTTGCCGTTGCCGTTGCCGTTGCCGCTGGTGGTGGCGGCCAGGTCACCGGAGGCGGAATCGTGCCTACTGCCCAGGGCAGCCCGACTCAAGCCCGACGGCCGGCACCAAACTCCTGATGTGACGCAGGGGTAAGGGGACCGAGTCAGCTCGGCAGCTCCCGCTCATCAGGAGCAAACTGTCGGCGACTTGACAGAGGTCTACCGAAGGGCGGGGGGCTATTGAACAGGTTTCGTCACGGATCGGCCGATTCTTGCTCTCAGGCCGCCCCCAGCACATGGGAGCATGCTTCGCTCGACGCGCGAAATGGCGCTCTTCGCAATGGATTTCGGGCGAAGAACATGACAACGCGGCAGCGAAGAACATGACAACGCGGCAGCATGGAACGACTGTTCGTAAGACGGCCGTCGTCGCAGGCGGTCTCCTGGTGGCCACCCTGGCTGGAACCGTCCCGGCGGCGGCCGAGGGGTCGTGGACCAGCCACATATCCGGGTGGCGCGACAACAACGAGTCCCGCCGCTGGACCGATAAGCACGCCGACAAGGCGGCAACGACCGTCAGCTTCTCTGGGTGCAGCTTCAGTTCGATGGACGTCGGGCTCCACCGTGTCGTCAACAACTGGCCGGACGCGGCTTACGGCGGCAAGGTCAGCCAGTGCACGACATCGAACTGGGGGGAGATCGCGACGTCGGGCGACTTCTACTTCGGGAAGATCACCAGCGGGACGGTCAGCGTCGACAACGTGACGGTCCGCTACCAGAGACCAGGCGCGGGCCGGTGCATTCCGTGAAATCTGAGTGCACCGGGTCCGTTTGGCCAAACCACACTTCAACTTGGACTACTCGTGCCTATCTAGCTAACTGACTGCTCATTCAGCTACCGCAAGAGGACTCCCGTTCTGGATCGGGTGAGTCTCACCTTCACTCGAGGGACGAACGTACTCCTCGGGCCCAGTGGGGCAGGAAAATCTACGCTACTCGCCCTGGGAGCCTCGGCGATGCAGCCAGATTCAGGCCGTGTGCGCCTGAACGGTGTTGGAACGAGAAGCCGTAGCGACCTCAAAAAGTATCGTCGCAGTGTCGGTTGGCCACCGCAGCAGGTCCAACCCATCGCCGGACTCAGAGTCCGCGAACAGGTTGCATATGCAGGGTGGCTGAAGGGCATGCCCCGTAGGGAAGCATGGGATGCTTCCCTGGATGCTCTGGGTCGCGTTGATCTCACTGGCCTCGCACAGCGGCGTAGCTCCGAGCTCTCAGGCAGTCAGCTACGTCGTCTAGGCATAGCTCAGGTGCTGGTCCATGCTGCAGAGGTTGTACTCATGGACGAACCGACAGCTGGGTTGGATCCGCGGCAGCGTCAGGATGATCCTGAACGCGTCCGACGGCATCGAGGTCGTGGCGACCGCGGAAGGCGCCCAGGCGACCGACGTGATCCGGCGCGAGCGGCCGGACGTCGTGCTCCTCGACATCCGCATGCCGGACGTGGACGGCCTGACCGTGCTGCGGCAGATCCAGACGCTGCCCGAACCGCCGCACGTCGCCATGCTGACCACCTTCGACACCGACGAGTACATCCTGACCGCACTGCGCTCGGGAGCCTCCGGCTTCCTGCTCAAGGACACCGAGCCCGAGCAGCTCGCCCAGCTGGTACGCACCCTGGCCGCGGGCGGCGTCGTCATGTCGCCGAAGGCGTCCCGCGCGCTGCTCCGCAGCCACCCGGGGGCCGGAGCACCCCAGGACGCGGACGTCTCGCGCGTCGGTCTGCTCAGTGACCGGGAACGCGACGTCCTCGTCCTGGTCGCCGAAGGGCTCTCCAACGCTGACATCGGCACCCGCATCCACCTGAGCGCGGGCACCGTCAAGGACCATGTCAGCTCGATCCTCACCAAGCTGCGGGTCTCCAGCCGCGTCCAGGCCGCGCTCCTCGCCGAGCGCGCCGGACTGCTCACCCACCACGACGACGACACGGCACGGGACAACGGGCGATGAGCACGGGCCGGGCATGGTGGCGGCGCGTACCGCCCTGGGCCGTCGACACGGGGCTCGTGGTGCTGGCCGCGCTCGACGCCTGGATCAACCTCCTGGGCGAGGGCACCCCCGTGATGTGGGCCTGCGCCGCCGCGGGCTCCGCCGGCCTGTTCCTCCGCAGGCACTTCCCGCTGGCCGTCTTCCTGCTGACCCTGCCCATGACCCTGTTCATGGACGTCGCCGTCGCGCCGATCGCCGCCCTGTACACACTCGCCGCGTCCACCCGCAACCGCCCGCTGCTCGCCGGCTGCGCCTTGCTGAACGCCACAGCGGCCACCCTCGTCTGGCCGCTGTCCGACGCGTTCGACGGCGATCGGACCTGGACCCTCGTCCAGTTCGTCTACACCCTGGCCACGGCCTTCGCACCCGTCCTGTTCGGCCAGCTCGTGCAGGCCAGGCACGACGTGGCCCGCCAGCTCGTCGAGGTCGAGGAGGCCCGGGAACACGAACGTGCCCTGTACGCCCAGACCGTCCTCGCCCGCGAACGCGCCCAGCTGGCCCGCGAGATGCACGACGTCGTCTCCCACCAGGTCAGCCTCATCGCCGTACAGGCCGGGGCCCTGCAGATGGCCGCCAAGGACCCCGACGCCCGCGAGGCCGCCCGCACCATCCGCACCCTGAGCGCCGACACCCTCGACGAACTCCGCCACGTGGTCACCCTGCTCCGGGCCTCCGGCGGGAAGGCCACCGAACTCACCCCCCAGCCCACCCTCGCCGACCTCCAGCAGCTCGTCGCCAAGAGCGGCATCGAGACCACCCTCACCGGAGAACTTCCCCCCGGCATCAGCACCACCGCCCAGCGCACCGTCTACCGCACGGTCCAGGAAGCCCTCGCCAACGTGCGCAAGCACGCCCCCGGAGCCCGCGCCGACGTCCGCCTGTGGCACGACGCCCACCACTTCGGCGTCACCGTCACCAACACCGCCCCCACCCGCCCGACCGTCGCCCTCCCCAGCGCCCGTCACGGCCTCATCGGCCTGAAGGAACGCGCCGAACTCCTCGACGGCACCCTCACCGCCGAACCCACTCCGGACGGCGGCTACCAGATCGAACTACGAGCCCCCGCCCGGTCCGACTGAACATCAGCCGGCGCGAGTTGAACGGGCTGTACTTCCATCCGGTCACCGGCGTCGGTTCCCTGTGCGCATGCGGACGGCGTGCACGCTGTGAACTGCCTGCGCATCACTGGCCGGAGTTCTGCTTGTGCGCCCACTCCGGCGTGCGGAACGTTCCGCCGTACATGGGGAGGTGGATCTCCTCGCCGTAGCGGGCGAGTTGGGCCCAGGGGCGGTTGAGGCCGGCCGAGCCCTGCTCGCGTACCCGCGTGACGGTGTCCAGGTCCAGTACGTCGACGAGGATCTCCTCGCCGGTGCCGGCCTGCTGGCGGACGATGCCCTCCGGGTCGACGATCGCGCTGGCGCCGACGCCGGCCGGGTCGGAGGCGTTGACGTTGACGACGTACACCTGGTTGGTCCAGGCGTTGGCGCGGGCGCAGACCAGCTCCATCTCCCGGTCGCGGGTGGTGGTGAGGGTGGGCTGGACGATGATCTCGGCGCCGAGCCAGGCGAGTTGGCGGACGGTCTCGGGGAAGGAGCCGTCGTAGCAGATCGCCAGTCCGATCCGGCCGACGCCGGGGACGTCGAAGACGGTGAACTCGCCGCCGGGGGCCGTCTTCTCGTACGGCTGCCAAGGGAAGACCTTGCGGTAGCGGGCGGCCACCTCGCCCTCCGGTGAGACGGCGACGGCGGTGTTGTAGACCCGGCCGTCCTCGCCGCGCTCGAAGAGGCTCCCCGGGATCAGCCAGAGGCCGGTCTCCCGCGCGAGCGCGGACACCCGCTCGGTCGTCGGGCCCGGTATCGGCTCCGCGATCCGCTCCATCCAGCCTTCGGGCGCGGAGCCGAGCAGGGGTCCTTCGGCGGCGAGCAGCAGCTCGGGTACGACGACGAGCTGCACGTGCGGGAAGAGAGACCGGGTGGCGCGGACCTGGTCGGCGTAACGCTGCCAGGTCGCTTCGAGGTCGTACGGGACGGGGGCGGTCTGCAGGGCGGCGATGGCGAGAGTGCGCATGGGGTCGGTCCTTTGGGGTGGTGGTGGGGCGGCGTACGGGGACGATTTCGGTGAGACGGCGTACGAGGGTCAGTCCTCGGTGTGACGGTGAGGTGGCGTACGAGGGTCAGTCCTCGGCGGTGACGAGCCGGGCGACGACGGTCGTGCGCCCGTTCCGGAAGAAGGCCGGGTAAGCGGCGCGGGCCGTGAGTACGGCGATCGCTCCCGCGGCGAGCGAGCCGGTGCCGAGCAGGAAGACGCCACCGATGCCGTGGAAGGAGGTACTGCCGTAGGCGGGGTCGAACATGTCGTACGCGCTGCGGACGAACGCCCCGAGCATGAGCAGGCCGCCTGCCAGGGGCAGGACGCCGCGCAGGAACAGGGCTCGCGGGGACTCGCGCAGGCGCTTGCGGAAGTACCAGACGCAGGCGAGGGCGGTGGTGCCGTAGTAGCAGGCGATGAGGAGCCCGATACAGAGGATGGCGTCGCCGAGGAAGTCGGCGGAGAGCAGCGAGAGGGTCAGGAGCACGGCCGCCGTCGCGGAGCCGTAGAAGACCGTGCCGAAGCCGGGGGTGTGGTACCGAGGGTGGACGCGGGCGAAGGCGGCGGGCAGGCCGCCGTGCGCGGCCATGGAGAGGCTGCTGCGCGGGCTGCTGACCAGGCAGGTCAGCAGGGCGGACGCGGCGGAGACGCACACGGCGAGCTCCATCACCTTGGCGAACGCGTCGCCGAGGACGGGCGGGGCGAGGGATGCGAGGACGTCGGTGGCGTTGTCCGGGTTGCCGAGGCCGATGCCGCCGGTACCGGTCCCGGCGAAGGACACGACGGCGAAGGCGGTGAAGAGGTAGGTGCCGAGCAGGACGAGGGTGGAGATCATGGCCGCCTGGCCGGGGACGCGGGCGCTGTCGCGGGTCTCCTCGTTGGTGGTGATCAGGGCGTCCCAGCCCCAGTAGATGAACAGGCACAGCAGCACGGCCTGCGCGAAGGAGCCGAAGCTGTCCATCGCGAGGGGGTTGAGCCAGCTCAGGGAGGGGCTCGAGACGCCGTCGCGGGCGAGGGCGGCGGCGCCGAAGCCGATGAGGGCGAGCAGCTGGAGGCCGAGCAGGACGTACTGGAGGCCGGCCGCGACGCGCAGGCCCCGGCGGGCGACGACGGTGAGGCCGGCGACGATCAGCACGGCGACCGCGGCGACGACGAGGACGTCGTCCGCCGCAGCCCGCAGACCGAGGAGGCTGAGCAGATAGCCGGAGCTGACCTGCGCGAGCGCGGCCATGGCGATGAGGGTGGCGATCTGCGGCACCCAGCCGCCGGCGAACCAGCCGGTCCTGGGGCCGAAGGCGCGGGTGTTCCAGACGAAGGTGGTTCCGCAGTCGGGCATCTCGCGGTTGAGCTCGCGGAAGGCGAAGGCGGTGAGCAGGATCGGCACGAAGCCGAGGAGGAGCGCGGCCGGGGCGAGGTCGCCGACGACCAGGGCGACGTAGCCGAGGGTGACGGTGATGCTGTAGGCCGGAGCGGTGGAGGACAGGCCGAGTGCGACGGAGGCGAGGAGGCCGACGGAGCCGCTGCGCAGGCCCTTGTCCGTCTCGTCCGGATGCGGCGTCGTCATGACGTGCTCCTGGGGAGGGGAGGAGTTTGTTAAAAGCAGATTTAAGAGTGGGCCACCGGGCGCGTCAAGGCTCTGCCGACTATTCTCTGAATCGACGTATAACTGACCGAGGAGGGGAGAGGGCCTCATGGCGGCGAAGTCCAGGGGGACGAAGAAGGGCGCCGGAGGTGGCGGGAGCGCGCGCAGGGCCGAGCTGGCGGAGGCGGTGCAGCGCGCGCTGCTCACCCGCGGTCTGGAAGGGCTGCGGCTGCGTGATGTCGCCGACGAGGCCGGCGTGACCCCGGCCGCGGTGCTCTACTACGGAGACCTCGACGCCCTCGTCCACGAGACCTATCAGCAGGCCATCACCCGCTACAGCCAGGACCGCGAGGCGGCCGCCGACGGCTTCGACGACGCCCGCCTCAAGCTCAGGGCCTGCATCGACAAGGGCGTGGCCGCCGGACCGGACGACGCGCTCACCCGGCTGCTCTTCGAGTACTGGCCGCGCTGCCTGCGCGACGCCAGGGCGGCCGCTCTCGACAGCTCTCTGACGGAGCGCCAGATCGCGGTCTACGCGGAGATCCTCACGCTCGGCCGTGCCCAGGGGCACTTCGTCCTCCAGGACCCGCCGCGGCTGATCGCCGCCAACTTCGTGGCCATGGAGGACGGTTACCAGATGGAGGTGCTCGCCGGCCGCCGCACCCGCGCCGAGGTGATCGCCGCCCTGTACTCGTACGCCCGCGCCGTCACCGGCCACGACCCCGGCGCCGCGGGGGACGACAAGGCGAGCCCCGCCTCCTGATCGCGAGCGCCACCGGCAGAAACGGCGTGGGAGAGGCGGCGCCCGAGTCGGAACGAAGGCGGAAGCGCGTTCCTTCAGGCGGTCAGTTGGCGGCCGTCAGCGACTCGCGTGCGGCGGTGAGGATCTCGTCGGAGAGCGGCGAGCCTTTGGTGGCCCGGGAGAGGACGAGTGCGCCGAGCATGGTGCACAGCCGCGTGAAGCCGTCCTGGTCCTTGGTGGCGAGGAAGTCGGCGAAGTCGGCCACTCCCTGGGTATAGACGCGGCGGGCCTCACCCTCTCCGCCGTCGCGGGCCATGTCGGTGGCGAGTGCGGCGACGGGGCACCCGTCTGCCGCGCTGTCGCGGTGCTCGGCGGAGAGGTAGGTGTCGATCAGGGCCCGCTGGGCGGCGTCGCGCTGCCCGGCGTGCTGGTCGAGCCCGTCCTTGTGGTGCCGGGCGAGTTCCCCGAACGCGTGGGCGGTGGCCTCGTCGACGAGCGCCTCCTTGGAGGTGAACTGCTTGTAGAAGCCGCCGTGGGTCAGGCCGGCTGCCTTCATGAGGTCGGCGACGCTGACGTGGGTCCCCTGCTCCCGCAGGAGGCGGGACGCGGTTTCGACGACCCGTCGGCGGTTCTCCTGTGCCTGCGCCTGCGATACGCGGCCCATCGGGCACCTCCCATTTGGATGTCGACTGGCATCTATCTTAGGTCATCGTTTAGATTGAGGTCGTAATCTAATTGATGCGGGCCGCTCGTCGGCGGCCGCGACGCTGGGAGCGGATATGGAACTGAAGGACGCGGTAGCGGTGGTCACCGGAGCCAACCGGGGGCTCGGGCGGCATCTGGCCGCCCAGCTCGTGGAACGCGGAGCCACGGTGTACGCGGCGGCCCGACGCCCCGAAGAGGTGGACCTCCCGGGTGTCATCCCGCTGCGGCTCGACCTGACGGACGCGGAGTCGATCCGAGCGGCGGCCCGCGCCGCATCCGACGCGACGCTGCTGGTCAACAACGCGGGCATCTCCACCGGAACGCCCCTCGTGGCGGGCAGCCCGGACGCGGTGCGCCTGGAGATGGAGGTCAACTTCTTCGGCCCGCTCGCCGTGACACGGGCTTTCGCCCCGGTCATCGAGTCCAACGGCGGCGGCGCCGTGCTCAACGTGCTGTCGGTCCTGTCCTGGCTGCACCCGGCAGGCCTCGGCGCCTACGCCGCGGCGAAAGCAGCCGCCTGGGCGCTGACCGGCGCGACCCGCGAGGAACTGGCGTCCCGCGGCATCACCGTCACGGCCCTGCACGTCGGATACATGGACACCGACATGGCCGCCGGCGTCCCCGCCGACCGGAAGTCCGACCCCGCCGAGGTCGCCGCCCAGGCCCTGTCCGGCATCGAGCGGGGCCTGCCCGAGATACTCGCCGACGAGACCACCCGGCACGTGAAGCGAGGCCTGGCCGCAGCGCCGAACGCGGCGTGAGGCGTGCTCGCCGTATCGGCGTGGGGCGTCACGCACCAGCAGTGAACACCAGCAACACCTCGCACCGGGGCAGCCCGAAGCGAGCGGAGACCCCGCCCCTGTGCGGACGGGACAGGAAGACGGCGATGAAGACCTACCTGATCGACAAGTACGGTGACCAGTCCGCGGTGCGTGCCGCAGAGATGCCCGATCCGGAGCCGGGCGCCGACGACGTGCTGGTCAAGATCCATGCGGCGAGCGTCAACCCGCTGGACTTCAAGATCCGCGACGGCGACTTCAAGCTGATCCTCCCGTACCGCCTCCCTCTCGTGCTGGGCAACGACCTCGCCGGCGTCGTGGTCCGGGTCGGCTCGGCCGTCACCCGGTTCGCGGTGGGTGACGAGGTCTACGCCCGGCCCGACAAGGACCGCATAGGAACCTTCGCCGAACTCATCGCCGTCCACCAGAACGACCTCGCCCACAAGCCGGCCACCCTCACCATGGCGGAGGCCGCCTCCCTTCCCCTGGTGGCCCTCACCTCGTGGCAGGCGCTGGTCGAAAGGGCACAGGTCCAGCCGGGCCAGAAGGTCCTGATCCACGCGGGCTCCGGCGGAGTGGGCACCATCGCCCTCCAACTGGCCAGGCACCTGGGCGCACACGTGGCCACCACCGCGAGCGCGGCCAACGCGGCCCTGGTCAAGGAACTCGGAGCCGACGTCGTCATCGACTACCGCACCCAGGACTTCGAGGAGCACCTGGACGGCTACGACGTCGTCCTCGACACCCAAGGCGGCAAGACCCTGGAGAAGTCGCTGCGGGTCCTCAAGCCAGGCGGCAAGGTCATCAGCATCGCCGGGCCGCCCGACGCGGACCTCGCCCGCGAGCTCGGCACGAATCCGGTCCTGCGTCAGGTGATGAACGCGCTGAGCTTCAGGACCCGGCGCCACGCCAAGCGCCGGGGCGTGACCTACTCCTTCCTGTTCATGAAGGCCGACGGCGAGCAGCTGCGCGCCATCACCCGGCTCGTCGACGCCGGGAAGATCCGCCCCGTCGTCGACCGCGTCTTCCCCTTCGAACAGACCCGCGAAGCCATGGAGTACGCCGAGAAGGGCCGCGCCAGGGCCGGCAAGGTCGTCATCGCGATGGCGTGAGGACGCACGGACCACCGCGACGAAGCCATCTCGCCGACGTCGTTCCGCGCCCGGCCGATGGCCACGTGGCGGGGCGTCTCAGTCTCCGGCGGGGCGCCAGGTGCGGGCCTGGCGGATGGCGACCCGGGCGGACCAGAGCCACAGGAGGAAGCTGACGGCGAGGACGACGGTGGTCGTCGACAGGAGCAGTCCCGCCGTGATGGGGGACTCGCCGTCGCCGGAGACCGGTGACGCGAGCGCGGCCGCGATCGCCGTGCCCGCGGTGCCGGCCAGGGCCAAGGGGGCGAGGACCGACCATGCCGCGCTGGTGCGGAAGACGCGCAGGCCGCCGGTGAGGACGGACAGCGGGGCGAGCGCGCGGCCCTGCCGCAGGAACTCCGCCATGGCACTGAGGCCCGCGGTCAGAGTGAGGACGACGATGCCGAGGGTGCCGAGCATGGCGCTCCAGCGGCCCTGGTCGCGGTTGGGGATGCCCGCGATGAGCTCGTTCTCCCCCGGGGTTCTGACGGCCGCGCCGCGCGGGAACACCTCGTACGACAGCCGCTTGAGGGCGGGCACGGACAGTGCCTTCCCGTCCGGGTGCAGCAACGCGAGGCTCGTGCCGCTGCCGTCGTCGGGAGCGGCGAGTTCCGCCAGCTTCCGGTGGTCGGCGCGGCGGATCAGCAGCGTCGAGTCCGGGTGGGGGATCCACCGGGCCAGCTCACCGATTCTCGGGTCCGCCCGCCGCGCGTCGACCCGCGTCTCCTTCGCCGGACAAGGCAGGTGAAGGACGGTCAGGGCGCCGCAGTCGCCGTACAGGGTCAAGGATGTGCTCGCGCCCCCGTCCGGGGGAGTCAGGCCCACCCCCGGGGGAGTCAGCAGGACCACTTCGGTCCCTCGCGTACGGGCGAAGAAGTCGGTCATGGCGGTCGTGGACACGCTGCCGCGGGGGCTGACGGTCACGACGCCACGGCCGAGGCGGTCCATGGTCTTCCGCGCCTCCGTGGCCTGCCAGCCGAACAGCCCTTGCCAGGCAACGGCTTGCATGAACACGATGAGCGCGATCGACACACCGGCGACGAGCCGGGCGGTCCCGCCGGGATGCGCGACCGCCCGCCGCCCTGCCACCAGGGTGCCGGGCAGGCCGTGAGCCCGACCCCGGCCGGCGAGCAGCCTTCCAGCTCTGGCGGTGATGACCCCGATGGCGGCCGGTAGCGTCAGGACCGTGGCCGCGATGCCCACCCAGCTGGTGAGCGTGCGCGTGACGGAGGACGGCGGGAACAGATCCGGACCCCGCACCGCCAGGATGATGGCGAGGGGACACAGCACGGCCAGGCGGGGGAGCCAGGCGCCGGCGCGGGCCGAGCTGTGCGGTCGTGTGCCCGACCCGCCTCGGCGGGGCGAGAGGTCCGCGAGCGCCACGGCGCCGAGCACGACCAGGAAGACGGCGACGGGGGCGAGTGCGGCGACCCAGCCGTGGGCGCGCAGGTGGGTGGAGGAGAGGACGTAGCCGGTGTAGGGGACGCGGATGTCGTGCAGCAGCGCCGTCGCGATGACCGCGGCACCGACCACCGCGCCCACAGCGGCCGGCGGTGCCGCCTCGCCGGCGGCGATCAGGGCGCGGTCCAGCCGTCGTCCGCCGAGTGCGGCGACGAGCGCGGTCCTGCGGTCCCGGGTGTACGCCCCCGTACGCGCCGCAACGACCAGCAGGGCGACGGCCGGCAGGAGGAGCATGCCGATGACCGCGGCCTGGAACATCCACTCGGGCTTCTCGTCCAGTCGGCCCGAACCCGGTTCCAGGGAGGCCGTGACCTGCCCGTCCTTCGGGCCGAACCCGGTGACGACGGCGGTGAACCGGTCGGGCTTCAGACCGTCGCGTGGCCGGACGTAGGCGAGCCATTCGGTCGGTTCGTCCAGCCCTTCCTCGCCGATGACGCCCGCCAGTCGGCCGTACCGGTGGTCGATGTCCTCAGCGGCGCCCGCCTCGCGCAGGGCCGGCGACAGAACCGCCTGGCCGGGGGCCGGCCAGTGGTCGAGCCCGGGAGGGAGGGGGGCGTCCCCCTTGTGGGGGGCGATGTACACGACGCTGAAGCGGCGTTCGCCTTCGAGCCAGTCGGCCCCGACCAGCCACGTCGTCGCGTCGGTCGCGTGCTCAAGGGCGTCGTCCGGGGCGACGGGCGTCCTGGCCGCACGACGCTCCTCCTTCCCCGCGTACACGGCGTGGACGCCGACGAGGCTGCCGAGACCGAGCGCGAGGACCGACGCGGCGAGAAGGAGTGCGACGAAGCGTACGCCTCCCGCCTCGGAGCGGCGCCCCGCCACCCGGCCGAGGGTGAGGAGCCGGCGTGCGAGACGCAGGGCGTCCCGGGTGGGCGTCATGCGGACGCCCCGGAGGGAGCCGGATTCGTCCCAGAGGGAGTCGGATTCGTCCCAGAGGGAGTCGGATTCAAGATGCCCGCCTCCAGGCGCAGGGTGCGGTCGGCCCGCGCGGCGATGCCGGGATCGTGGGTCACCACGAGCAGCCCGCACGCGTAGCGCCGGGGCAGGTCGAAGAGCAGCTCGGCAGTACGGTCGCGGGTCTCCGTGTCCAGTGCGCCGGTCGGTTCGTCGGCGAGCAGCAGTGCGGGTTCGTTGATCAGGGCGCGGGCGACGGCGGTCCGCTGCCGCTCTCCGCCGGACAGCTCGTCGCTCGTCGCCGCCTCGGGTACGCCGAGGTCGTCGAGGAGCGCGCGCGCCCGCTTGCTCGCCTCGCGATGGTCGGTGCGGGCCAGCAGCGCCGCGAGCATCACGTTGTCCAACGGGCTGAGTTCCGGCAGGAGTTCACCGAACTGGAAGACCATGCCCACCGCTTGGGCGCGTACGGCCGCCAGGCGGGCGGGGCGGAGCCCGACGACGTCGGTGCCCTTCACCTTCACCGACCCCGCCGTCGGCCTGACCAGGCCCAGGACGCAGGACAGCAGCGTGCTCTTGCCCGATCCGCTCGGACCGGTCACCGCGACGGATTCCCCGGCCCGCAGTGTCAGGGAGAGATCGTCGAACAGCTTTCTCGCGCCGAGCGAGTGCGAGAGGCCCTCGATCTCCAGGACGGGGTGGGTGGTCTCCGGGTCGTGTGCCGTGCTCACGTGCTGTGCTCACCTCTGCCTTCTGTCGGGATGACGAGCCGCGGTGGAGCGGCATGATCGTTCGACCGGTCGTGCCGCTCCACCGCGGAGGTACTAGCGGTCGTCGTTGGGACGGTCGTCCAGCCCGCAACGGTCCGGGTTGAGCTGGATGTTCAGGCAGGCGGTCACCTTGCGGACGTAGTTCGTGGTGTCCAGGCCGCTGTACTTCGTCGAGCCGTTGCCGTCGTGGTTGTCGAGCCGGAGGCCCATGGTGTTCTTGCGGTCGTACAGGGTGTAGACCGCGTGGCTGTCTCCGTCGGTGTCGGCGATGGCGACGGCCCCGTTGGTGCCATGGCTGTACGCCCAGGCGCCGGCCCCGGCGTACGAGTCGAGCGGTTCTCCGGCACCGGCGGCGACGGCCTGCCCGGCGCCCATCAGCGCTGTGGCGACCGCGGCCCCCACCAGAGTCCTTACGGCGATGCGCCCGATGGTCATGATCCTCCCCTTTCGTTGATGAACAGAAACTGGTCGCGAATTGGCCGGCCTCCCTGCCTGCCGTGGCGACGCCAGAACATTTGCACACAGGAATTGATTCAACAAGGAGGTGGATCGATAGCGGCTCTGCAAACAGTTTTGCGGAACGAATCCCTCCTGGTCGCGTCCGCGCTTTGTGTAGTCATCGGCCATCTAAATGCCCTAAATGTCACACCAGTTGATGCTCCCGTAGTGGCACAGGGTGATCGAGTGACGTGCGGCACATTCGAAATTCGCGATCGGTGTGCCTCGTTTGCTTCGTGATTGGAACGGTGCAAAGAAAGGCTACGAGGATTCGCTCGGGAAAGCCTTTTGACTTGAATGGCGTCCACGTCGGCCGAATTCATTCGGCGGGGCGCTCTGGAGGGAATGGAAATGGCCGTGACGGCGTGATCTGGCCAGTCAGGGTGTGGTCGCGGTCACAGTCGGCGTCACGGTTCGATGAGGCCCACGCGGATCGCGTAGCGCGTCAGTTCCAGGCGGTCGCGCATGCCCAGTTTCTGGAGGAGGTTGGCCCGGTGGCGTTCGACCGTCTTCGGGCTGATCACCAGCAGGTCGCCGATCTCCTTCGAACTGTGGCCCTCCGCCACCAGCTTGAGGATCTCCTCCTCGCGCTCCGTGACCGCCTTGTCCGGCAGCGGCCTGCCCTGCTCCGCGCGGTCGAGGTACGTGCGGATCAGGGCGGTCTCCGCGCCCGGGTAGATGAAGGGCTCGTCGCGGACCGCCGCCCGGCACGCCTCCACCAGGTCGCGGTCCGCCACCGACTTCAGGACGTAGCCGCTCGCGCCCGCCTTCAACGCCTCGAAGAAGTACTGCTCGTTGTCGTACATCGTGAGGATCAGAATCCTCAGCTCCGGCTTCAGACGGCTGAGTTCGCGTGCTGCCTGGAGGCCCGTCATACGGGGCATCGAGATGTCCAGGACCGCGAGGTCGACGTCCTGCGTGCGGGCGAGCGCCACCGCCTCCGCCCCGTCCGCCGCCTCCGCCACGACCGTCAGGTCCGGCTCCGCGTCCAGGATCAGGCGTACCCCTCCGCGTACGAGAGCGTGGTCGTCCGCCAGCAGGATGCGGGTGGGGGCGTCCGGGGCCCCGTACGGGTTGATGTCCCGGGCCCCGTCGCGGGAGGTGCCCGGGGTGCTGCCCGGGGTCGTGTCCGGGGCCCCGTCGCGGGTGGTCCCCGGGACCCCGCCCGGGGTCGTGTCTGCGCTCGTCATGACGTCTCCCTGGGCCCTACCGGGGTGGTGCGTTCCGGGGCTCGTCTGCCGCGGCGGGTGTTCAGGTGGACCTCCGTCCCGCCCTCCGCGCCCTCGCGGACCGTCAGTTCCGCGCCGATCAGCAGCGCCCGCTCCCTCATGCCGCTGAGGCCCGCCCCGTCCGGTGCCGTGCCGATCCCGCGGCCGTTGTCCTTGACCAGCAGGCCCACGGTGCCGTCGGCCAGTCGTCGCAGCCGGAGGTCCACCTCCGTCGCGGCCGCGTGCCGGGCCGTGTTCGTGAGGCCTTCCTGCGCCACCCGGTAGAGCACCAGCTCGGTCTCGTGGTCGAGCTTCGGCAGGCCGGGTTCGATGTGGGGCCGTACCGTCAGGCCCCGCGTCGAGAACTCGGAGGCCAGCGACCTGAGAGCGCTGTGCAGCCCCAGTTCCTCCAGGACCCCGGGCCGCAGCCGGCGCGCGATGCGGCGGATCTCGTCCAGGCCCGCCCTCGTCGTCTCCTGCGCCTGGTGGAGTTCGCTACGCAGCTCGTCCGGCGCGTGGTTCGCGGTGTGCTTCAGCTGGAGGAGTACCGCCGTCAGGGTCTGGCCGACCTCGTCGTGCAGTTCCTGCGCGATCCGCCGCCGCTCCTCCTCCTGCGCCGAGAGGACCCGCGCGGTGCTCGTGGCCCGTTCGACTTCGAGGCGGTCGAGCATCGTGTTGAACGTACGCGTCAGGTCCGCGATCTCGCCCCGTCCCGCCACCACCGCACGCCGGCCCGGCCGCAGCAGGTCCGCCGTCCGCATCGCCCGGGTGAGCCGCTGGAGCGGTGCCAGACCGAGCCGGAGCAGGAACGCGTTCGCGAGGAGCATCGCGACCAGGCCGGCCACGAGCACGATCGCCTCACCGAGGAGTACGGGCGTGGAGACCGTCACGGGGCCCAACAGCAGCAGCACCGCGACGACCAGGACCGAGGCGTTGAGGAGGAAGATGCGCCAGTACAGCGACACGCTCGCGACTCTCTCCCTCTGCCTGCTCCGGGCCTCTGACCTGCGACGGGATCCATGTCCCCGCCTCATCCTGACCAGGATCCGGCGGCTTGTCCATCCGTGCCGACACCCATGTTCCGGGCCTCCCGGCGGGTGGCACCATGGCCCCCGACCACCGACCTGATCACCCTTCGACACGACCATAGGAGGGACGGGCCCTTGCCTGCTCCGCGGATGAGAACGACACCCCTGCCCGGCATCGGTGTCCAGTACGACTTCACCACCCGGGAGCACCGCCAGCTGTCGGTCATCGCGCACCGCGACGGCACCCGGACCGTGAACGTCTACCGGGCCGACGACCCCGACGCCTGCGCCCAGTCGCTGCACCTCACCGAGGCCGAGACCGCCTCGCTGATCGACGCGCTGCTGCCCGCCCACCACAGCCCCAACGTGCTGCACACCACCGACCTAGGACTCGTCGCCGAACGCATCGAGCTGTCCGCCCACTCGTACTGGAACGGGCGGGTCCTCGGCGAGACGCGGATGCGCACCGAGGCGGGCGCCTCCATCGTCGCCGTACTGCGCCGCTCCGGGGCCGTGCCGTCCCCGACGCCGGCCTTCCGGCTGGCCGGCGGCGACACCCTCATCGTCATCGGCACCCGCGAGGGCGTCGACGCGGCCGCCGCGATACTCGGTCGGGAGTGAGGGCGTCGTGCACTCCGCGGTCTTCCTGATCGAATTCGGCGCCATCATCCTCGGCCTCGGCCTGCTCGGGCGGCTCGCCGGCCGGTTCAGCTTCTCCCCGATACCCCTCTACCTCCTCGCCGGGCTCGCCTTCGGTAAGGGCGGCCTGCTGCCGCTGGGCACCAGCGAGGAGTTCGTCGCCATCGGCGCCGAGATCGGGGTGATCCTGCTCCTGCTCATGCTCGGCCTCGAGTACACCGCGAGCGACCTCGTCTCCAACCTCAAGACCCAGTACCCCGCGGGCCTCGTCGACTTCGCCCTCAACGCGCTGCCCGGCGCCGCCGCCGCGCTGCTCCTCGGCTGGGGACCGGTCGCGGCCGTCGTCCTCGCCGGCGTCACCTGGATCTCGTCCTCCGGCGTCATCGCCAAGGTGCTCGGCGACCTCGGGCGGCTCGGCAACCGCGAGACACCGGTCATCCTGAGCATCCTGGTCCTCGAAGACCTCGCCATGGCGGTCTACCTGCCCATCATCACGGCCCTGCTCGCCGGGGTCGGCCTCGCGGCCGGCAGCGCCACGCTCGCCATCGCGCTGGGCGTGGCCGGGGCCGTGCTCTTCGTCGCCGTCCGCTACGGGCGGCTGATCTCCCGCTTCGTCTCCAGTGACGATCCCGAGAAACTGCTCCTGGTCGTCCTCGGTCTGACCCTGCTCGTCGCGGGCGTCGCCCAGCAGCTCCAGGTCTCCGCCGCCGTTGGCGCGTTCCTCGTCGGCATCGCGCTGTCGGGTGAGGTCGCCGACGGCGCCCACGCCCTGCTGAGCCCGCTGCGCGACCTCTTCGCGGCGGTCTTCTTCGTCTTCTTCGGCCTGCACACCGACCCCGCAAGCATCCCGCCGGTGATCCTCCCGGCCCTCGCCCTGGCCGTCGTCACCGCGCTGACGAAGATCGCCACCGGGCACTGGGCCGCGCGCCGCGCCGGGATCGGCACCAAGGGGCGGTGGCGGGCGGGCGGCACCCTGGTGGCGCGCGGCGAGTTCTCGATCGTCATCGCGGGCCTCGCCGTCACCGCCGGGGTGCAGCCCCAGCTCGGGCCGTTCGCCACGGCGTACGTGCTCATCCTCGTGGTGATCGGGCCGCTCACGGCTCGCTACACCGAGCCGATCGCCACGTACCTGCTCCGCGGACGAGGGCCGAAGCCGCCGGCCCCGGACGGCACGACCGTACGAGGACCGGAGACGGGACCGGAGACCGAGACCGAGGCCGTATGCGCACCGGAACCGGGGTCCGAGGCCGTACGCGCACGGGAATCCGAGGCCGAGACCGTACGCGCACGGGAACCCGGGTCCGAGGCCGTACGCGTCCCGGAACCCGGGTCCGCCTCCGAGCGGGCGTGACCGCGGTCCCTCAGTCCGCGATCTCGACGGACTCCCGCTGCGGCTCCGCCCGCTTCCCCTGCTCCTTCCGCGTGATGCCCTGGAGCAGCTGAGCGAGGTCCACCCCGGTCGCGGACGACAGAAGCTCCATGCCCTGGGCGACGTTGTCCGTGACCGTACGGGTCAACTGGCTCGCCCCGTCCGTGGAGATGACCGTCATCCTGTCGACGGCCGCGAGCGGCTCGGACGCCTTCGCGACGACCTGCGGGAGGACCTCGACGAGCATCTGGAGGACGGCGGCGTCGCCGTACTGACCGAACGCGTCCGCCTTCTTCCGCATGGCCTCGGCCTCGGCGGCCCCCTTGGCGCCGATGGCCGCGGCCTGCGCCTCGCCCTCGATGCGTACGGCGTCGGCGAGCGCCGCCCGGTGGGCCTTCTCGCCCTCACCGGTGAGCCTGGCCCGCTGGGCGTCCGCCTCCGCCTCCTTCACCAGGGCGATACGGCGGGCCTCCGCCTCCTGCTCGGCCTGGTAGCGGGCGGCGTCGGCCGGCTTGCGGACCTGGGTGTCGAGCTGGCGGTCGGTCAGCTCGGCCTGGCGGGCGGCGACCTTCTCCTGCTCGGTCAGGATGTCCTGCTGGCGGGCGGCCTCGGCGAGCGGGCCGGCGGCGTTCGCCTGGGCGGCGGCCTCGTCGGTCTGCGCCTTGATCTCGGCCTGCTTCAGGTAGAGGGTCCGCTGGGCGATCGCGATCTCCTCCTCCGCCTTCAGCCGCGCCTGCTCGGCGGCGCGGCGCGCGACGGCCTCGGCGATGTCCGCCTCCTGCTTGGCGCGGGCGGCCTCGGGGCGGCCGAGGTCTTCCAGGTACGAGCCCTCCGTGGTGATGTCCTGGATCTGGAAGGCGTCCAGGACCAGGCCCTGCCCGGAGAGGCTGGCCTCCGCCTCCTCGGCGACCTGGCCGGCGAACGCGGCACGGTCCCGGATGATGTCCTCGACCGACATGCGCCCCACGATGGAGCGCAGCGCGCCCGACAGCACCTCCTGGGTGAAGCCGACGATGCCGTCCTGCTGCATCAGGAACCGCTGGGCGGCCGCCCGGATCGAGTCCTCCGTGCCGCCGACCTTGACGATCGCGACGCCCTCCAGGTTCGCCTTCACCCCGCGCAGGGTGACCGCTCCGCGGACCGCGACCGGGATGTGACGGCTCGACAGGTCGAGCGTGAACTTCTGCTGCACGAACGGGACGACGAACACACCGCCGCCGACCACGACCTTCTGGCCGCTGTTGTCGGTGAACACCCGCCCGGTGGCGGGATCGGTGGCCTTCTTGCCGCGCCGGCCGGTGATGATGAACGCCTCGCTTGGGCCGGCGACCTTGTAGCGCGTGACGACGACGAGGCCGAGCAGGACGACGAGGACGACTATTCCCACGACGGCGGTCAGGACAGGGCTCATGCAGGAATCCCCTCCGGAGATCGAGATGAATTGGATGCGTGCGATGTAATTGACGGGTGCGTGTGATGAATCGGTCGGTGCGGTGAATCTAAAGACGGAAGGGATGATCGGCGGCCCGTGGGTGAACCGGCGTCAGCGTTCCACCGGGCGGACGGTGACGGAGGTCGGTGACAACACCGACTCCACCCACACCTCGGAACCCCGCTCGACCGGTACGGCGGACTTCGCCGCGTACTTCACCGGCTGGCCGGCCAGATACAGCAGGACCTCGCCGTATCCCCCGGCGGGAATCGCCGTGACCACCGCGCCCGACGTGCCCGTCAGGTCCTCGCCGCGCGGCGCGGAGGCATCGCCGTCCCGGAGCAGGGCCCTGCTGAACCTCCAGGTCAGCCAGCCCACGAGGGCGCCCGCTGCGACTCCGGTGAGGGTCGCGGTGACCGCTCCGGCGCCCGCGGCGCCCGTCGCGATCGCGCCCGCGAAACCGAGCGCCGAGACGAATCCGGCGATCACCGGGAGCGAGAGGAATCCGTCGAGGAATCCGTCGAACGCGCCGCCGACGCTTTCCAGGAAGCCGTCGAAGACGAGGGAGAGGGCCAGGACGATCAGTCCCGCGACACCGAATCCCAGAAACCATCCCATAAGTCGATCCCCCCTTGTTCCCCCTGTTTTTCTGAATTGTTCCATGTAAGAGTCGTGTAGGACATGGGTGTCAACACCCATTGACGCCCGCTGGTGGTCGGACCGTTCAGTACGATGGACTGCTGTTCGGGCGCGGAGGAGGGCGACATGACGGACCGGAGCGAGGACGGGGCGGAACCCTCCCCACGCAGGCGCGGCCAGGGCGAACTGGAGGCCCAGGTGCTCGCCGTGCTGCGCGAGGCATCCGAACCGGTGCCCGTGGCATGGGTACGGGAACGCCTCGGCGGAGCCCTCGCCTACACCACCGTCATCACCATCCTCACCCGCCTCCGTGCGAAGGGCGCCGTCGAGCGCGAGCGCGCCGGCCGCTCCTTCCGCTGGACGGCCGTCGCCGACGAGGCCGGGCTCGCCGCCCTGCGGATGCGGAAGGTGCTCGACGCGGAGGCGGACCGCCACGCGGTCCTGGCGAGCTTCGTCACCGGCCTCTCGCCGAACGAGGAACGACTCCTTCGTGAACTGCTCGCCAAGGCGGCCGAGGAGGAGGAAGGCTAGCCGTCATGGGAGTCTTCGTCTTCCTTCCCCTCGTCCTTCCGCTCACCGCGTGGCCGGTCGCCCGCCTCGCCGAACAGCGGCTCCACCCCCGTACCGCGACGCGACTGCTCGCCGCGCTCGCCGGCGTCTCCGCCGTGTGCAGCACCCTCTGTCTCGGACTGCTCGTGATCGTGGGCACCGCCCAACTGCCGGGCAACCCGCTCCCCGACAGCTGGTCCGACCCCGATGTACGGGCGGCCGTCCCGTACGACGAGATCGCGGGCCGCGCGGCCATCCCCGCGCTGCTCGCCGTCCTCGTCTCCTGCGGCCTTGCGGCCTGGCGTCAGGAACGGACCCGCCGCCGGGCGGTGGCGGCACTCGCCGGGCTGCCCCCGACGCCCGTCGCGGTACTGCCGGACCGCACCCCGTACGCGTACGCGCTCCCCGGCGGTTCCCGCAGCGGGAGCGCGAGCTGGAGCCGGAGCGGATGCGCGGGCAGGGGGCGTCGGCGGCCCGGCCGGGTCGTGGTCAGCACCGGCATGCTCGACGGACTCGCCTCCGCCGAACGCCGGGCCCTCTTCGCCCACGAACGGGCCCACCTGGCCGGACGTCACCACCGCCATCTCCTGACGGTCCATCTCGCCGCGCGAGCCAACCCGTTCCTGCGGCCGCTGCGTACCGCCGTCTCCTACACCGCCGAACGTTGGGCCGACGAGGAGGCGGCCGCAGAGGTCGGCAGCCGCCGCGCCGTCGCGCGCGCGATCGGCACGGCGGCCCTGCTGGCGCCGCGTACCCCCGCAGCCACGCTCCCGGCGCTGACGGGCGCGGGCCCGGTGCCCCGACGGGTCGCCGCCCTGATGCGGCCGGCCCCCGTCGGGCGGGCCTGGCCGCCGGTCGGCACGGCCGTTGGACTCGCCGCCTGGGGAGCCGCCTTCGGCGCGACGGTGTCGGCGCTGTCCTCGGCGAACTCGGCGGTCACGCTGTTCCTGGTGCTGCGCGGAGTCGCCTCACCGGTGTGACGGTCGGCGCCCCCGCTGACGGGTCCGGCTAGAGGTCGAACTCGTGCGGCGGCAGGTCGAGGGTGAAACAGGCCTCGCGGACCACGGCCTGCTCCGTCTTGTCGAAGTCGCCGTCGGCGCCGCCGATGACGATGCCGATCTGGATGACGGCGCGGGCCTCGGCGGGCTTCTTCTTCGCCTTGGCTATCTCCTGCAGCACGCTGACCTTGCCGAAGTCGAAGTCGGCCGTCAGCTTGTCCAGGTTGGCGTCGAAGCGGCGCTGGAGGTCCAGGGCGTCGAAGTTCTGCAGCACTTCGTTGGTCGAGATGAGCTGGGCGACGCGGCGGCGCTCGGCGGGGTCGATCGTGCCGTCGGCCGCCGCGACGAGCGCGCACATGGCCATGCTCGCGTCCCGGAACGCGCCGCTCTTCAGGTCGTTCTTCTTCGCCACCAGCTGGGTCTGCATCGTCGATGCGGATTCCTTGATGCGGTCCCACAGGGCCATGAGTACTCCAGACGTCGATTGTTTCTACGTACGTGTAGAACGAACGGCGTTCCGTGGAGTTCCCGGGAGAGACGAAGAGATGGAGAGAGGGGGAACCGAGGGGGAGGACTCGGCAGAGAAACGTGACATTGTACGATGCACCTCCGTGACATCTCGGAGGGCGCACGATGGGTGACCTGAAGCAGTACGGCCTCGTCAGAGCGCAGGAGCGGCTCCGCGACCAGGTCGGCCACGCCCTCCGTGCCGCGCTGATCGCCGGTGAACTGCGGCCCGGCCAGGTCTACTCGGCGCCCGGACTCGCGAGCGACCTCGGCGTCTCCGCGACCCCGGTCCGTGAGGCCATGCTCGACCTGGCCAGGGAGGGCCTCGTCGAACCCGTCCGTAACAAGGGGTTCCGCATCACCGAGGTGAGCGAGCGCGACCTCGACCAGTTCACCGAACTCCGCACCCTCATCGAGGTTCCCACCATCGGCCTCGTCACGAGGCAGGCCGACCGGGAGCGGCTGGAAGCGCTGCGACCGGTCGCCGACGAGATCGTCACGTGCGCCCGCGAGCACGATCTCATCGGCTACCTGGAGGCGGACCGCCGCTTCCACCTGGCGCTGCTCGCGCTCTCCGGCAACGACCGCCTGGTCGAGACGGTGGGGGAGCTGCGCAAGCGCTCCCGCCTCTACGGTCTGACCGGTCTCGACGAGGCGGGCAAGCTCGTCTCCTCGGCCGAGGAACACCTGGAACTCCTCGACCTGATGATCGCCGGCGACGACCGCGGCGCCGAGGACTGCATGCGCCGCCACCTCGGCCACGTCCGCTCGCTGTGGGCCGACGCCCGCGACGAACCGGTCGGTCGCGGCTGAGCCGCGACACCCACTGCGCCGGACGCCAACTCGCGCTCTCCGGAGGGGATTCCAGGAGCCTGGACAGCATCCACGAGACCTATATGCTGACACCATGCTTTCTGCCGCCTCCGCGCCCGCGAACGCCGTCGCCTCCCCTTCCTCCGTGCCCGCGCCCGCCACCGCCTCGCGGCTGGCAAGCGTCGGCTCGTCGCCGGTACGGGAGATCCTGGCGCTGACCGCGCGGCCCGAGGTGATCTCGTTCGCCGGCGGGCTGCCCGCCCCCGAGCTGTTCGACGTCGCGGGCATCCGGGCGGCGTACGACGGTGTGCTGGCGGACAACGCGCAGTACGCCCTCCAGTACTCGACCACCGAGGGCGACCCCGAGCTCCGTACCGCCATAGCGGCGCGGCTCACCGCACGCGAACTCCCCACCGACGCCGACGACCTGCTGGTCACCACGGGTTCGCAGCAGGCGCTCACGCTCCTGACCACGGCGCTCGTCGAGCCGGGCGGCGTCGTGCTCGTCGAGGACCCCTGCTACCTCGCGGCCCTGCAGACCTTCGGCTTCGCCGGCGCGCGGGTCGTCCCCGTGCCCACCGACGACCAGGGCATCATCCCCGAGGCGCTCGAAGAGATCGCGGCGCGCGAGAAGCCGACCCTCCTCTACATCGTGCCCACCTTCCAGAACCCCACGGGCCGCACCCTTCCCGCCGGCCGCCGGAAGGCCGTCGCCGAGGCGGCGGCGCGGCTCGGATTCTGGATCGTCGAGGACGACCCGTACGGCGAACTGCGTTTCGAGGGCGAGCGCGTGCCGTGGATCGCCTCCGATCCGGTGGCCGCCGACCGCACCGTGCTGCTCGGTACGTTCTCGAAGGTGATGGCCCCGGGCCTCCGGCTCGGGTTCCTGCGCGCCCCCGCCGGGCTGCGCCGCGCCTGTGTGATCGCCAAGCAGGCCGCCGACCTGCACACGTCGACCATCGACCAGGCCGCGGCCGCCCGATACCTGCGCGACAGCGACCTCGACGCGCACGTCAGCGTGATGCGGGCCGCGTACCAGGAGCGCAGGGACGCCATGCTCGAAGGCCTGCCGGCCGCGCTGCCCGAGGGCAGCCGGTGGAACAGGCCGGAGGGCGGCATGTTCATCTGGGTGACCCTGCCCGCCGGTCATGACGCCACGGCCCTCCTGAAGACGGCGATCGGACACGAGGTGGCGTACGTGCCGGGGGCGCCGTTCTACTCCGGTGAGCCGGATCCGGCCGCGATGCGGCTCTCGTTCACCACGCACTCGGCCGAGGAGATCAGGGAAGGGCTGCGGAGGCTGGCCAAGATCTTCTCCTGAGGTCGAGAGCCGTGACCCAGCCCGTGGACCAGGGGTCGGCGGACCAAGCGCCCGCGACCAAGCTGGCGGACCAGGCGCCCGCGAACCCCGTCGCCACCGACGACATGCTCGCCACCCAGCCCGTCGGCTACTGGAGCGGCCTCGCGCACTCCGTCGTCACCGGGCACCTGCGGGACGCCATGGCCAGGATCGACACCACCCAGCCCCAGTACTGGGTGCTGAACCGCGTGCACGGCGGCCCCGCGGCTCCGAGTCGCGAGGAGGTCGTCAGCCAGCTCACTCCGCTCGCGGACGGCCCCCACGACATCGCGCGCGTGGTCGACCAGTTGCTCCACCGGGGCTGGCTCCGTACCGACGACGGGCAGCGTCTCCTGCTCACCGACGCGGGGGAGGCCGCGAGGGTCCGGCTGCGCGACCTGGTGACCGAACTGCGCGCCGTCGTGCACGAGGGCATCAGCGACGAGGAGTACGTGGCCGCGCTCAAGGTGCTGCGCAGGATGGTCGCCAACGTCGAGGCGGCGAAGGGCGCCTGATTCCGACGACCCGTCCGGTGTCCGAATCCAGCACCCGGCCATCACCTCGTGTCGTTGTTGGGCCGAACGGGTGAGGAGCGGGAGGATGGCCCCATGAGTAGGTACGAGAGGTACGACGTCACCGACGAGCAGTGGGAGGGCCTCGCCCAGGTCGTGCCCCTGCGCGGCCGTGACGAATGGCCGTCCAGGGTCGACCACCGCACGATCCCCGAGCAGTACGAGTCCGCCGAGCAGCGCCGTATGGTCGTGCTCCGCGTGCAGGTGTTCGCCGACGCCCGCGAGGTAGCCGAGTACCTCATCGCCCAGATCCCGGTGCTCCTCGACCTGACGAGCGCCGACACCGAGGTCGCCAAGCGCATCCTCGACTTCAGCAGCGGCGTGGTCTTCGGCCTCGGCAGCGGGATGCACCGCGTCGACCGGAACGTTTTTCTCCTCGCACCGGCCGGTACGGAGGTCGAGGGCGCGGAGGGCGAGGACGAGGAGGACACTGTGGGCCGGCATGGGGCCAGGGTCCCTCGATCGTAGGAAGGTCATCTCGCCGTAACGGTTCGTCAGAGAATGATCTGCGTACGGTCCGGGCATGGATCTCACCGGCGGCTTCACGCTCGACAACGCCACCACGGCTGTCCCCTCACCCGTCGCGCCTTCGTGTGCCGCGCCTTCGTCTGCCACGCGTCCCGCTGTCGCACCCTCCCCGGTCATCCCGTCCCCGGTCGTCCCGTCCCCGGCCGTCCCGTCCCCTGCCGCCCCTTCCCCGGTCGTCCCGTCCCAGGGCGCCCCTTCCCCGGTCGTCCCGTCCCCGGCGGACGGTTCCGCCGCGCGGCGGGCCGGGCGGGGGTACGAGCGGACGGCCGCAGGCGGGGGAGGGGGCGGGCGGCTCCGGGCGCGGCCGGCGGTCACCGAACTGAGACTGTCCGCGTTCGCCGGGCACCGCTCCGCCGTGCACCCGCTGGGCCCCGTCACCCTCTTCGCCGGACCCAGCGGAAGCGGCAAGTCCACCACCCTGCGGGCGTACGAGGCGCTGGCCCGGCTCGGCGCGGGTGACTCGCTCGACGAGGTGTTCCCCGACGCCGCCGACTGCGTGCCCGAGCGGGCCCGACCCGACGCCCAGGGCCGGCGCGGCTTCCGGATCGGGTGCACCGTCGACGGACCGGAAGGTCCCGTCCACCTCGACCTGGCCGTCCAGGCCGAACCCCGCCTCCGCATCGTCGGCGAACGGCTCACCGGCCGGGGCCGCACCCTCCTCGCCACCGCCCTGCGCGACCCGGGCCGCAACACCGTCCAGGCCGAGTGGCACACGGCGGGCACCACCCCCGTCACCCGGGCGCCGTTCCCCGACGACCTCCTCGGTACGGCCCTGCTGCCGCTGCGGGTCGCGGGCAAGACCCCGGGGCAGCTGGAGGTCCTGGCCGCCGCGGAACAGGTGGTCATCGGGCTGCGGTCGGCGTTCGCGTGCGACCCCCGGCCCGAACGGATGCGGGCTCCGGTACCGCCGGGGGAGGGGCGGCTGCGGCGCGGCTGCGGAAACCTCGCCGAGGTCCTGCACCGCACCCACACCGAGTGCCCGCGCCGCCACCACCGCCTCGCGGCCGTCGCCGGAGCGGGCTGCGTGGGGCCCGTCACCGGGCTCGGGGTGCAGGAGCTCCCGGACGGCACCGTCCGGGCGGTCCTCGAACGGGCCGGCCGCCCCGCGACCCCGCTCGGCCGCCTCGGGGACGGGGAACTGCGCTACCTCGCCCTCGCGCTCACCCTGCTCACCGGACCCGGCGTCCTGGCCATGGACCGGATCGCCGAGGTGCCCGAGGCCATGCAGTCCCTGACGCTGCTCGCCGACGGCTTCGACCGCGGGCTCGACGTGCGGCAGGTCGGTGAACTGCTCGGCCTCGCCACGGACATCGCCGCCGACGGGCACATCCGGGTCGCCGGGACGGTCGGGGAGCGGACGGGGGCGGAGGTGCGCGGGATGCCGGGGGTGACGGTGGTAGACCTGAGCACGTGACCGACAACGACGTAGCGGGACTGCAGCGGAGACTGGCCGAGTTCGCGGCCGCGCGGGACTGGCAGCCCTACCACACGCCCAAGAACCTGGCGGCGGCGCTCAGCGTGGAGGCGGCGGAACTCCTTGAGATCTTCCAGTGGTTGACGCCCGAGCAGGCGGAGCGGGTGATGGACGACCCCGGGTCGGCGCACCGGGTCGCCGACGAGGTCGCCGACGTGCTCGCCTATCTCCTTCAGTTCTGCGAGGTGCTCGGGGTCGATCCGCTGGCCGCGCTCGCGGCCAAGATCGACCGGAACGAGGTCCGATTTCCCGTACGGAGGCGTGGCGAGGGGGGCGAGGAGGGGGATTCGACCGCTGATCGTCACTCTTCGGAGTGATCGACTTTTCCCCCTCAGGCTTCCTGTCCACAGATTTCCGAATTCCCCTGGTGTCGGGGCTCAGGCGGCCTCACTCTGGGTAGTGGACTGAGTGGGCAGATAAGTCGTACGAACGGGGGCGGCGTTGATGGAAGCGGAGCGACTCATCGCGCTTGGCCGGCAGGCGCTGGCGGGGAGCGGCACGGCACAGGACATCGTGGCGGAAGCCTGGCAGGCGCAGGCGCTCGCCCAGGCGATAGGGAGTCAACTCGCCCTGTGCGGGCCCCAGGAGCTGCGGGGCGAGGCGCGGGGACTGAGCGAGATCGGGGAGTACCCGGCATGGGGTGCGGCCGGGCCGCGTGCGGCCCAGTTGACCGAGGTGATGGATCCGTGGGGGGCGTTGACCGCGCTCGGCGAGCTGCTCGGGGAGGTGGGCATCGCGCTGGTCGGGGTGGCCTGCGCGACCGACGAGGAGGGGCTCTACTGGCAGTGCATCGAGGCCATCGACGCCGCAGACGAGTCCAGTGACCGGGTCCGCGGGATGCTGCGGCGGCTCGCCGTGCGGGACGGGGAGCGTGCCCGCCCGCCCGACCCCGCCCGAGGCCGCGCGGGCCCGGGACGTGGCCGGTGGTGAGGCGAGTGGGCGGGACGGGCGGGCCGGTCCGGGTGGGTCCGGCGGGCCGAGTGGACCTGCCCGGGTGGGCCGGTCCTTGCGAGCGGGGCGCTGAGGGTGAGGCGCTGGGGAGGAGCGTGGGGCTCGGGCGGGTCCTACGGCGGTGGCGGTGGCGGTGGCGGTGCCGACCGCTACCTCTGGTGGGGTTCGTGCTGCTCGCGCTGCTCGGGAGTGGCGCGGTCCGGCTCGAGGCGGTCGGCCGTGGACTGGAGGTCGGCGTCCAGCTGGGTGAGGTCGGCGGAGAGCGCCGCCATCAGTTCCTCCATCTGCTGGAGCAGGCCCTTGGGGGCGCCGGCGCCCTTCTGCTCGGGCACGGACTGCGGCACCGGCTGCTCGGGCACGGCTCGTTCCGGCGCGGCTTCCTGGGACATGGGGGCCTCCTCGGCCCGGACCCCGCCGCCGAGGACGGGGCCGCGAGAGAGAGCGACGCACCGGCAGCGGCCGCCGGCGCGCGGGCCGGGCGGTCCGGCTCCGCCCGAGCCAACGACGGGCGCCGGGCGACGGTCACTGGCCAGGGCGGACGCGCCCCGCCAGGGGGTCTGATATTCACCCGACCGGGCCGGGGCGCGCGAGGAGCTGACGGAGAGGTTGACACGCACCGGACGGTGCAGGATGGAGGTATGGATCTCCGCATCTTCACCGAGCCCCAGCAAGGGGCCGACTACGACACTCTCCTCACCGTGGCGCGGGCCACCGAGGAGCTCGGATTCGATGCCTTCTTCCGCTCCGACCACTACCTCAGCATGGGCTCCGCCGACGGGCTGCCCGGACCGACCGACGCCTGGATCACCCTGGCGGGGCTCGCCCGGGAGACGAAGCGGATCCGGCTCGGGACGCTGATGACGGCCGGGACCTTCCGGCTCCCCGGCGTCCTCGCCATCCAGGTCGCCCAGGTGGACCGGATGTCCGGCGGGCGGGTCGAACTCGGCCTCGGAGCCGGCTGGTTCGAGGAGGAGCACAAGGCCTACGGCATTCCGTTCCCGAAGGAGAAGTTCGGCCGGCTGGAGGAGCAGCTGGCGATCGTCACCGGTCTGTGGGAGACCGAGATCGGCAAGACCTTCAGCTACGAGGGGGAGTTCTACCAGCTCACCGACTCGCCCGCGCTGCCCAAGCCCGCGCAGGACAGGATCCCGGTACTGATCGGCGGGCACGGCGCGAGCCGCACGCCGCGTCTCGCCGCGCGGTACGCGGACGAGTTCAACATCCCCTTCGCCTCTCTGGAGGACAGCGAGCGGCAGTTCGGCCGGGTCCGGGCCGCCGCCGAGGAGGCCGGGCGGGCGCCGGACGACCTCGTGTACTCCAACGCGCTGGTCGTCTGCGTCGGCAAGGACGACGCCGAGGTGGCCCGCCGGGCCGCCGCGATCGGGCGGGAGGTGGACGAACTGAAGGCGAACGGACTGGCGGGGTCGCCTGCCGAGGTCGTCGACAAGATCGGTCGGTACGCGGCGATCGGGTCCTCCCGGGTCTACCTCCAGGTCCTCGACCTGGACGACCTGGACCACCTGGAGCTGATCTCCGCGCGGGTCCAGTCGCAGCTGGGATGAGCGGGGCGATCCGATGAGACCGGTCCGTACGCTCGCCGAAGCCCTCGGGGACGGGGCGCTCGTCCTCGACGGCGGGTTGTCCAACCAGTTGGAGGCGCAGGGCTGCGACCTCTCGGACGCGCTCTGGTCCGCGCGGCTGCTGGCCGACGGACCCGAGCAGATCGAGGCGGCGCACGCGGCGTACGTACGGGCCGGGGCGCGGGTGCTCATCACCTCCAGCTACCAGGCCACCGTCGAGGGCTTCGCCCGGCGGGGCGTGGGGCGGGCCGCGGCGGAGCGGCTCCTCGCGCGGAGCGTGGAGCTCGCGCGGGCGGCGGCACGGGGAGTGCGGGAGGAGGTGTGGGTCGCCGCGTCCGTGGGGCCGTACGGGGCGATGCTCGCGGACGGGAGCGAGTACCGGGGACGGTACGGGCTGTCCGTGCGGGAACTGGAGGCGTTCCACCGGCCACGGATCGAGGTGCTCGCGGCGGCGGAGCCGGACGTCCTGGCGCTGGAGACGGTTCCGGACGCGGAGGAGGCGGAGGCGCTGCTGCGGGCGGCCGAGGGGTGCGGGGTGCCGGTGTGGCTCTCCTACACGGTCGAGGGCGGGCGGACCCGGGCCGGGCAGGACCTGGCGGAGGCCTTCGCGGTCGCCGCGGGGAACGACCAGGTCGTCGCCGTCGGGGTCAACTGCTGCGACCCGGCGGAGGCGGGAGCGGCCGTGGCGCTGGCGGCCGCGGTGACGGGGAGGCCGGGCGTGGTCTACCCCAACAGCGGGGAGCGGTGGGACGCCCGCGCGCGGGGCTGGCGTGGCGCCGTCGCCTTCGACCCGGCCCTCGCCACGGGCTGGGCCGCGTCCGGCGCCCGGCTCGTCGGCGGCTGCTGCCGGGTGGGCCCGGAGACGATCGCCGCGCTGGCGACGACGCTGACTCCGAGCGCCGACGCCAGCGACGCCTGAGCCCCGGCCGGCGGCGGCGTCGCCCGGCAGCCTGAACCGACGGGGGTGCCCGACCCGCCCGGCCGCCCGACCCGCCCAGCTGCCCGACCCGACGGGGTGCCGGGCTGCCCGACGGGGTGCCGGACGGGGCGCCGGGCTGGAGCTGGGGGCCAGGGGCAGGCCGGCGGGCCGGGGGGGATCGGGGGCGGCGGGCGGCAGCGCCGCGAGCCCCTGGGGGCGGGCGGGGTGGGGGGGAGGGGGGGCGGGGGAGGGGAAAATGCCTGGTCGGGTGGGGGAGGGGCGAACCATACTCGGAGTGTGTTCCTGACGATCAGTACGACCGGCATCCCGGAGCGTCCCGCGACCGATCTCGGCTTTCTGCTGCACAAGCATCCCGAGCGGGCGCAGGCGTTCTCGACCTCGCACGGCACGGCGCACGTCCTCTACCCCGAGGCGAGCGTCGAGCGGTGCACGGCGGCTCTCCTCCTGGAGGTGGACCCCGTGGCGCTGGTGCGCCGCGGCAAGGGCAAGGGCCGGGGCGGCGCCCCCGACTCCGCGCTCGCGCAATACGTGAACGACCGGCCCTACGCGGCGTCCTCGCTGCTGGCCGTCGCGCTCGCCAAGGTCTTCAAGTCGGCGCTGCACGGCGTCTGCCGGGCGATGCCCGAGCGGGCCGCCGAGCCGCTGCCGCTGCGCGTCGAGGTGCCCGCGCTGCCCGCGCGGGGCGGGGCGGAGCTGGTGCGGGCCCTGTTCGGGCCGCTGGGCTGGGACACCGTGGACGCCGAGCCGGTGGCGCTGGACGCGCAGTTCCCGGAGTGGGGTGACTCCCGTTACGTACGGCTGGTCCTGGAGGGCGAGCTGCGGCTCGCGGACGCCCTCAATCACCTCTATGTGCTGTTGCCGGTCCTCGACGACGCCAAGCACTACTGGGTCGCGCCCGACGAGGTCGACAAGCTGCTGCGCGCCGGTGACGGCTGGCTCGCCGCGCATCCCGAGCGGAAGCTGATCACCGCGCGCTATCTCTCGCGCCGTTGGGGGCTGACGCGGGAGGCGGGGGAGCGGCTCGAACTGGTGCGACTCGCCGAGGCCGAGGGGCTCGACGTCGACGACGTCGACAACGCGGTGGACGAGTCGACCGACACCGAGGAGCGGCCGGTGCCGCTCGCCGAGCAGCGGCGGGACGCCATCCTCGCCGCCCTGGCACGGGCCGAGGCGAGCCGGGTGCTCGATCTCGGCTGCGGGCAGGGGCAGTTGGTGCAGGCGCTGCTCAAGGACGTCCGTTTCACCGAGATCGTCGGTGTCGACGTATCCGTCCGTGCTCTGACCGTCGCCGCGCGCAGGCTGCGCCTCGACCGGCTGGGGGAGCGGCAGGCGGCCCGGGTGAAGCTGTTGCAGGGCTCTCTCGCGTACACGGACAAGCGGCTGACCGGCTACGACGCGGCGGTGCTCAGTGAGGTCATCGAGCATCTGGACCTGCCGAGGCTGCCGGCCCTGGAGTACACGGTGTTCGGCTCGGCCCGGCCGCGTACGGTCCTGGTGACCACGCCGAACGTCGAGTACAACGTCCGCTGGGAATCGCTCCCGGCCGGGCACGTCCGGCACGGTGACCACCGCTTCGAGTGGACCCGGGTGGAGTTCCGGAGCTGGGCGGCCTCGGTCGCCGAGCGCTACGGGTACGGCGTCGGCTTCACCCCCGTCGGCCCGGACGACCCGGAGGTGGGACCGCCCACCCAGATGGCCGTGTTCACCCGGGATCCCGAACCGGCCCCGGAGACGAAGAAGAAGGAAAAGGGGGAACAGGCATGACCACGATCACCGAGACCGGGGCGCCGGCCGCAGCGGCCCGCGTTCTGCCCGTCACCGACCTGTCCCTCGTGGTACTCGTCGGCGCCACCGGCTCCGGCAAGTCCACCTTCGCCCGGCGCCACTTCAAGCCGACCGAGATCGTGTCCTCCGACTTCTGCCGGGGTCTCGTCGCCGACGACGAGAACGACCAGTCCGCGAGCAAGGACGCCTTCGACGTCCTCCACTACATCGTGGGCAAGCGCCTCGCGGCCGGGCGGCTCGCCGTCGTCGACGCCACCAACGTCCAGCAGGAGGCGCGGCGGCAGCTCGTCCAGCTGGCCCGTTCGTACGACGTGCTGCCGATCGCGATCGTCCTCGACCTGCCCGAGGAGGTGTGCCGCAGCCGGAACGCGGCGCGCCCCGACCGGGCCGGCATGCCCGCGCACGTCATCCAGCGCCATCGGCGTGAGCTGCGGCGTTCGCTGCGCGGCCTGGAGCGCGAGGGTTTCCGCAAGGTGCACGTCCTGCGGTCCGTCGAGGAGGTCGACGCGGCCGAGGTCGTCCTGGAGCGCCGCTTCAACGACCTGCGGCACCTCACCGGTCCCTTCGACATCATCGGTGACATCCACGGCTGCCGCTCCGAGCTGGAGACGCTGCTCGCGAAGCTCGGATACGTCGACGGGCACCACCCCGAGGGCCGCACGGCGGTCTTCGTCGGTGACCTCGTCGACCGGGGGCCCGACTCGCCGGGCGTTCTGCGACGGGTGATGGGGATGGTCGCCGCGGGCGACGCCCTGTGCGTGCCCGGCAACCACGAGAACAAGCTCGGCCGCTGGCTCAAGGGCCGCAAGGTCCAGGAGACGCACGGCCTCGCCGAGACGATCGAGCAGCTGGGGCGGGAGAGCGAGGAGTTCCGGGCGGAGGTCGGGGCGTTCATCGAGGGCCTCGTCAGTCACTACGTCCTCGACGGCGGCGACCTCGTCGTCTGCCACGCCGGTCTGCCGGAGAAGTACCACGGCCGGACGTCGGGGCGGGTGCGTTCGCACGCGCTGTACGGGGACACGACCGGCGAGACCGACGAGTTCGGGCTGCCGGTGCGCTACCCGTGGGCGGAGGAGTACCGGGGGCGGGCCACCGTCGTGTACGGCCACACCCCGGTGCCGAACACCTCCTGGATCAACAACACCATCTGCCTGGACACCGGAGCCGTCTTCGGCGGGAAGATGACCGCGCTGCGCTGGCCGGAGCGCGAGCTCGTCGACGTACCGGCCGAGCGGGTCTGGTACGAGCCGGCCCGGCCGCTCGCGACCGAGGCGCCCGGCGGGCACCAGGGCCGGCCCCTGGACCTGGCGGACGTCCACGGCCGCCGGATCGTGGAGACCCGGCAGCTCGGCCACGTCGCCGTACGGGAGGAGAACGCGGCGGCGGCCCTCGAGGTGATGAGCCGGTTCGCGGTGGATCCGCGACTGCTCGCCTATCTGCCGCCGACGATGGCGCCGACCGCCACCTCGAAGGAGGAGGGCTACCTGGAGCACCCGGCGGAGGCCTTCGCCCAGTACCGGGCCGACGGGGTCGCGAAGGTCGTGTGCGAGGAGAAGCACATGGGCTCCCGGGCCGTGGCGCTCGTCTGCCGGAACGCCGAGGCGGCGCGTGAGCACTTCGGCGTCGACGACGAGGGCGTGACCGGCGCGCTGCACACCCGTACCGGGCGGCCGTTCTTCGACGATCAGGCCGTCACCGAGCAGGTGCTCGACCGGCTGCGGACGGCGATCGGCGCCGCCGGGCTCTGGGACGAGCTGGGCACGGACTGGCTGCTGCTCGACGGTGAGCTGATGCCGTGGTCGCTGAAGTCGGCCGGGCTGCTCCGCGCGCAGTACGCGGCGGTCGGCGCGGCCTCGGGCGCGGTCTTCCCCGGGGCGGTCTCCGCGCTCGAACAGGCGGTGGCTCGTGGGGTCGAGGGGCTCGACGGGCTGCTCGCGAAGCAGCGTGAGCGGGCGGTGGACGCGGCGGCGTTCACCGAGGCGTACCGCAGGTACTGCTGGCCGACCCAGGGACTGGAGGGCGTGCGGTTCGCGCCCTTCCAGGTCCTTGCGGCGCAGGGCCGTTCGCTGGCGGCCGTGCCGCACGACGAGCAGCTGGCCTGGCTGGACCGGCTCGTCGAGCACGATCCGACCGGGCTGCTCCAGGTCACCCGCCGGCTCGTCGTCGACACGGGCGACGAGGCCTCGGTCCGGGCCGGGGTCGACTGGTGGCTCGAGCTGACCGGCGCCGGCGGCGAGGGCATGGTGGTGAAGCCGCTGGCCGCGCTCGTCCGCGACGCCAAGGGCAGGCTGGGCCAGCCGGGCGTGAAGGTGCGCGGCCGGGAGTACCTGCGGATCATCTACGGCCCCGAGTACACGCGGCCGGAGAACCTGGAGCGCCTGCGGCAGCGCTTCCTCGGCCACAAGCGGTCGCTGGCGCTGCGCGAGTACGCGCTCGGCCTCGAAGCCCTCGACCGCCTCGCGGCGGGGGAGCCGCTGTGGCGCGTCCACGAGGCGGTCTTCGCGGTCCTGGCCCTGGAATCGGAGCCGGTGGACCCCCGGCTGTGACACCCCGAGGCCCTCGCGGTGCCGCCCCCTCACCGGGGCGGTTCTCCGCGGGGGCCTCGCTGTTCGTGGCGCCCGGCGGGGGGCGCAGGGAAGCGCTCTGCGGCGCTCCCCTGCGCCCCCCGTGCCCGTTGACGCATTTCTTCCGCACCCTCTAGCGTTCTCACCCCACGACGTGACACAGCGTCAACAGTGTGACGTGACAGGTCACTTGAGGTGGGAACACACACGCGAATGCGCCGGTCGGCCATCGGTGGGCGGTCTTCCCCGGAGGGCCCGGGGACGGTACGGGGGTGAGCGGGCGGTGAGTCTCTTCGGCCAGGACCGCTCCTTCCTCCACGCCCTCCCCGCGGCTGACCGGAGGTCCCTGCTCGCCGAGGGCGCCCGCCGCGTCTACGAACCCGGGGAGGTGATGATCCGCGAACGCGACACCACCGCCTTCGTCCTCGCGCTGCTCTCCGGCTGGTCCGTCGTCTCCGTGGGCACCGAGCGCGGATCGCGGCTCATCCTGGCCCTCCGGGGCGCAGGCGAGGTCGTCGGGGACCTCGCCGCCGTCGACCGGCGCCCGCGCAGCGCCAGCGTCACCGCCCTCGGCACGGTCGAGGCGGTGGCGATCTCCGGCGACCGGTTCCGGCGCTTCCTGGCCGCCCGGCCGCACGCCACCTCGCTGATCATGCGCCAGCTCGCCACCCGGCTGCGCAGCGCCGACGTCGAGCGCCGGGCACTGGCCTCCGAGACCGTGCTCCAGCGGCTCGCGGCCCGGCTCGTGGAACTGGCCGAGCGCGCCGGACGGCGGGCCGACGCCGGGACCGTACTGGAACTGCCGCTGCCGCAGCACGATCTGGCGGCGGCCATCGGAGCGACCCGGGAGGCGGTGGCCAAGGCGCTGCGGCTGCTCCGGGAGCAGGACGTGGTCCGCACCGCGAACCGCACCGTCGTCGTCATCGACATGCGGGTCCTGGTGCTGCTCGCGGAGGGGCGCGCGCGCCCCGGCGCAGACCCGGCGGACGAATCTCCTCCGGGTGTGTAAACGGCTACATCGCCGGTCGCGGAACGCGGCCAGTCTGGACACGCACCACCACGGCACCAACGGCACCGGGGCAAGGCAGGGAGTCCGAGAGTGAGCAGTGCGGGAGTGAACGGGGAAGTGGGCGGAGAAGTGGTCGGCATCCACCGGTTCGTCGTCTTCGGCGACATCTGCGGCTCCGGGACCCTGGACCTGGCGGAGAAGAAGGTCCAGCGCGCGGCGATGTACGCCGCGTTCGACGACGCGTACAGCTCCGTCGGCGTCGAGCCCGGCACCTTCCACCAGGAGGACCGGGGGGACGGCATCCTCGCCGCCCTGCGCCCGGACGTGCCGCCGACGCTCATGGTCGGCCGGTGGATCGACACCCTGTACGAGAGCCTGCGCGCCCACAACCAGGGGCGGGAGCGGCCGCTGCGGCTGCGGATCGGCATGAACGCCGGGCTAGTGGTCCAGGACCGGCACGGGCTGGTCGGCCGCGCGGTCGATCTCGCCGCCCGGCTCTGCGACAGCCCTCCGGCCAAGCGGATCATGAACGAGTCGCCGGAGATCCACCTCCTGGTCGTCGTCTCCGACTGGCTGTACGGGAACGTCGTCGCCGACGGCGGGCGGTACGTCGAGCCGGACCACTACCGGCCGGCCCGCATCCGGTCCAAGGAGACCGACGGGACCGGCTGGTTCCTCGTACCGCGCAGGCCCGCGCCGCCGCTCATCGGGCCCGACGGGGAGCTGCCGCCCGAGGGGGCGGGGACGCCGGGGGGTGGCCCGGCGGGTACGGGGGAGAGGCCGCCGGCGGTGGGGTCACGGACCGGCGTTGGGCCGTCGCGGGGGGACGGCCCAACGCCCCGGACCGGGGGCGGCAGTCGTACGTACCACGTCGGGGGCGACCTGCTCGACGTCCACGGCAACACCATCCACGGCGGCTTCACCGGCATCCGCAAGGACCCGCCCTCCGGCACCGGCGCCAGAAGCGGGGCGGGGGCCGGCACGGAGGCGGGTGAGTCCGAGTGAGCGACGAGGACGACGCCGGGCAGCACGACGGTCCTCCGGACGGCGGCCAGGGGTACGGGGACCGGTCGGAGGCCCAGGACCGCGGAAGCGACCGCGGAAGCGACCGGGGCGGGGACCGAGGTGGTGACCGGGGCGGCGATCGGGGTGGTGGCCGCGGAGGGGAGCGGGGTGGCGACCGCGGGTCGGACCGGGGCGGCGACCGCGGCGCGGACCGCGCCGGGCGCGGCGACCGGGACGGCGACCGGGCGGGCACGCCCGAGCGGCCCGACGGCGCCGCCGAACAGCCCCGCGAGCCCAGCGTCTTCGCCGCCGCCGACCGGGGACTCCTCGGCGGCGAGGGCGACACCGGCGGGGCGGACACGGCACGCCAGGCCGTCCGCACCTGGGCGGGCGGCGGGGCCGACCGGCTCACCACCATCCACGGCGACGGCACCGTCTTCGAGGGCAACCAGATCTTCGCGCTGTCCGGCTCCGACCGCACCTCGCACTTCGTCCAGGGACCGGTGCCGCCCGAGACGCTCGACCACCTCGGCCGGGTGTACTGCGCGACCGCCGGGTACGGGCGGATGCGGGACCGGCTCACCGACCACCGCGTCCTCGTCCTGTGCGGCGAACCCGGCAGCGGCCGCAAGGCCACCGCGCTCGCCCTCCTCGACGAACTGACCCGCGGCAAGGTCTTCCGCCTCGACCCCCGCCACGGTGTCGACGAGATCACCGAGGACGTCCTCCAGGAGAGCGGCGGCCACCTCCTCGAACTCCTCACCGACGACGTCCGCACGGAGAGCGAACCGCGCACCCTCCGCCCCGGCCCGGGCGAGCACTCCTTCTTCGCGCGCCGGCCCGTCACCCGCCTCTCCGAACTGCATCTGGACCGCTTCGGCGACCTGCTGCGCGGCCGGGACGCGTACGGGGTCGTGCTCGTCGAGAACGGAGAACTCGCCGACCGGCTGCTGCGCGGCCGTTACGGGATGTACTGCGCGCCGCCGCCGGCCGACGAGGTCCTGCGCCGGCACCTCTGGCACCAGCTGCGCAGCGAGTCCGACGAGGCCGTCGGCGACGCCCGGGCGCGCGCCGGACGGCGGGACGTCGTCGACGCCCTCGGCCTCGAGGAGCTGCGGCCCCGCGAGGCCGCCCGGCTCGCCGACCACCTCGCCCGGCACTGGCGCGGCGAGGTCGGCGACGAGGAACTCCTCACCGAATGCGCCTCCTTCGTACGCTCCCAGGCCCGCGAGTGGTTCGCGGGCGCCGACCGGCCGGGCGCGCTCCCCGAGGCGCTCCCGGCGCTGAACGCCGTGGCGTTCCGGATCGCCGTCGCCGTCTTCAACGGCTCCGCCTACAGCCTCGCCGCCGAGGCCGCCGAACTTCTCGCCTGGGAACTCGCCGTCACCCTCGACCCCGAACACCCGCCGGGCCGACGCCTGTTCGGCACCCACGCCGAACACCGGCCGGTGCAGGCCCGCGCCGTCCTGGAGGACGGGGAACTCGACCTCGGTCCGGCCAAGGTGCCCGTGCGGGCCGTTCGCTTCCAGGGCGAGGCCCTCGCCGCGGCCGTCCTCGGCGAGATCTGGCACGGCTACCACAACGTCCGCGGCCCGGTGGCCCGTTGGCTCCGCTCCCTCTGCGACGACCCGCGCCCCGAGGTGTGGGTACGGGCCTCCGTCGCGGCCGGGGTGCTCTGCTCCTGGGACTGGATCCACGGCTTCCGCGAGCTGGTCGTGCCGCTCGCGGCCACCGACGAGCCGGTCGCCCGGATGGCCGCCGCCACCGCGCTCGCCGAGTCCGCGCGCGACCCGCGCGTCCGGCCCGCCGTCGCCGCCGTCCTCAAGGACTGGGCCGGGTCGGGCGAGGACACCCTCGTCAGGACCGCCCTGCTCGCCCACGGCTACGTCCTCGCGGCCGGGAGCGTCACCGGCTCCCTCGACGCCCTCGCCCGCGTCGTCAGGACCCGGGAGGCGACCGACATCGACGTGCTCGTGCCCGCCTCCTTCAGCGTGGCGCGGCTGCTCGCCTCCGGTGAACCCGCCCCGGTGCTCCGGCGGCTCCGCCGGTGGCTCGAGGACGGCCGGCTCAATCTGGCCAATCTGGTCCACCTCGCCGTCATCCGCTCCCTGAGCACCCGGACCACCCACCTCTGGGGACTGCGCGAGGTGCCCGAGCTGGACGGGCACGCGGCCCGCCCGCTGCTCGTCGCGCTGCTCGCGACCCGGCCCGACCTCGCACCGGAACTGGCCGCGCTGCTGCGGGACACGCTCTCCACGGCCCGCTCCGGGGAAGCGGCCCTGGAAGCGTTCGGCGGTCTGCTCCGGCGGGCCGCCAAGGACCCGGAATCGCTCCGTCACGTCTGCGCCTTCCTGCCGCGCCTCGCGGTGGACCGCCGCGACCGCGACCGGCTCAGGGGCCTGCTGAACGAACTGGTCCGGGACCGTGACCGGCCCCTGGACAGAGGCGCGGCGCGCCGGATGTGGAACGCCGTGACGGAAGGAGCGAACCGATGACCGGGCCCGAGCAGCACAGGAACGCACGGCCGGACGAGCGGGCGCGCCAGGACGACAGGGACCGCGAGCGGCGGGAACGGCAGCGGTACGACGGCCAAGGCCGGGGCGGCCGGGACCGCGACGAGCGGGGCCCGGACCCGCGGGAACGGCAGCGGCGGCGGTACGAGGAGCAGAACGGCGGTGGCCGGCACGCCGGCGGCCGTGACGACGACGAGGACCTGGACATGGACCCGGACGAGGAACTGGACCGCGAGCAGGGGCAGGCGCAGGGGCAGCGGGGCGGTCAGGCCCGGGGGCGCGGTCAGGCGCAGGAGCGGGCGCGCGCGGGGGCGCGGGACGTACGGCGGGGCGGGGAGGACGGCGGCTCCGGGACCGGTGCGCGGCCGCGCGGGCCGCTGATCGCCGAGTACGCGCCCCCGTACCGGCGCCGCAGCGGCCGGGTCGCCGCCGTGCTCCTCTACCGCAACGGCGGGCACCGGGTGATCTGGCCGGACCGCACCGAGGACGTCAACAAGCCCATGTTCGGCTCCCCTTACACCGTGTTCGAGGTGCAACTGGGGCGCAACGTCACCGAGTTCAGGCTCCAACTCCCGGCCGCCGGCGACGGTGTCTTCTTCGAGGCCGTCGCCAAGGTCCAGTGGGTGGTCACCGATCCGCACCTCGTCGTCCGGGAACAGGTCGAGGACGTCGCCGAACTGCTGCACGACGAGCTCCTCGACGGGCTCCGCAGGCTCTCCCGAAGGTTCCGCATCACCGAGGCGCAGCGCGCCGACGAGGCCGTCCGCGAGGAACTGAGCGCCGGCCGCCTGAGCTTCGGCCGGGACATCGGGCTGCGCACCCGGGTCCTCGTCTTCATCGACCTCGACGACTCCGTCAAGGCCGAGGTCTCACGCCGGGACCGGGTCCGCGTCACGATGGAGGCCGATGAGCGCGTCGCCGAGGCCGAGCGGCGCAGGGACGCCGCCGACCGGGCCCTGGTCGCCGACCGCGCCCGCGAGATGGAGGCCCTCTTCCGGCGCGGCGACCTCGCCCAGATCGCCCACCACATGGCGATGAACCCCGACAAGCAGTGGGAGATCCGCACCCAGCTCCAGCGGGAGCGGCGCGAGGGCCAGGCGGACTACCTGGCCGTCTTCAACCGGCTCCTGGACACGGGTGTCCTCGAACGGCACGACATCGGCGAGCAGATGTACCAGGTGCTCATGTACCTGCGGACCCAGACCGGCACCGTCCTCGGCGGCATCACCGAC
Organism: Streptomyces venezuelae ATCC 10712; assembly: GCF_008639165.1. Taxonomy (NCBI): domain Bacteria; kingdom Bacillati; phylum Actinomycetota; class Actinomycetes; order Kitasatosporales; family Streptomycetaceae; genus Streptomyces; species Streptomyces venezuelae. The sequence goes on from NZ_CP029197.1 coordinate 6,290,809, forward strand.
CGGGTCCTCAACCCCTCGGGCGAACCCCCGCCCCGGCGCCTCGCCCTGGAGGACGGGCGGCCGGAGCCGGTCCGCCCGGACTGGGACGAGGAGCACGGGGACGCCCCGCCGGACTCCCGCGTCTACGAGCCGACCCGGGTCGAGTCCGGCTCCGAGCGGGAACGGGAGCGGGGCCGGGCCCGCGACGGCGACGAGCGGGACGGGGACCGTGACCGGCGCCGGGCGCGTGACCGGGACCGGCACGACGACCCCTTCGACGACGGTCACGACCGGTACGAGGCGGACGACCCGTACGGCCGGGTCGACGCGTACGAGCGGAACGACCGGTACGACCGGGACGACCCCTACGAGCGCGAGCGGCCCCGCAGGCCCGCCCGTCCGGCCCGGCCCAGCTCCGACTTCGACGACTGGGACGACGCATGACGACACCGGGTCCGGCACCGGACCCCACACCGACACGCCCGCCGGGCTCCACTCCGACGCCTGCGCCGACACCAGCACCGGACCCCACTCCGGTGCACACTCCCGCGCCCGTGCCGATCCCCGTGCCCGGTCCGGCGGCGGCCCCCGTGCCCGGTTCCGTGCCCGCCGCCGCCCCCGCGTCCCTTCCCCCCGAAGAGCTGCGGTTCATGGCCGAGAGTCTGCTCGGGAGCGTCCGGGAGGACATTGGGCGGGCCGACACCAAGGCCGCGATCCTGCTGTCCGGCGCCCTCGCCTTCCTCGCGGTCGTGTTCTCCGGGGAGCACGGGCCCGCGCCCGACGGCCCCGCGCTCGCGCTGCTGCTGCTCGCGGGCGCGCTCTGGACGGCCGGGGTCCTGATGCTCGTCTCGGTCGTCCTGCCCCGGACCCGGATCGGCGCCGACCGCACGCTCCAGCGGGAGCTGCGGGCTGGACCGTCCGCGCCCGCGCTGCGCCGGCGGCTCGCCGCGTCCGGCGGCGACGCCACCGGCTGGCTCCTCGAACAGGCCAGCGTGCACGGACTCGTGCTCGCGGCGAAGTACCGGTGGCTGCGCCTGGGCGTGTCCGCGCTCGCGCTCGGCGCCCTCCTGGCCCTCTTCAGCGAACTGTGGTGAGACAGAACATGCAGTGGACCAACAAGGGGGGCGCCCTGCTCCTCGCCGGGGCGCTCCTCGTGCTCTCCGGCCCGTTCGCGGCGACCACCGCATCGGGCGCCCCCGGCGGCGCGGGCGCCCCGGCCCTTCCCCGTACCCCCGCCGCCCCCGCCGACCCCGGCGACCCCGGCGAGGGGCCCGACCCCGTCGACTTCGCCGTCGTGGTGGACCAGTCGGCGAGCCTCTCGGACAAGGACCTCGCCCGGGAGACCGAGGCCGCGGGGCTGCTCAGCCAGGGCGAGATCTCGGAGCGCTCCCGGGCCGCCGTCATCGGCTTCGGCAGCTCGGAGAAGCCCGGCCAGTCGCCGGTGCGCGAGGTCTGCCCGCTCACCGTCGCCGACGCGGCGGGCCGCGAGCGGCTCAGCGACTGCGTCCAGGAGCTGGGGCGGCGCGACGCGGCCCGGATGGGCCCGGGCACCGACTTCCCGGCGGCCATCCGCCAGGCCGTCAGCCGCCTCACGGCGGACGGCACGGCGGGTGGCACCGGCGCGGCCGGGAAGCCCGCCCCGAAGGTCGTGTTCCTGCTCACCGACGGCAAGCTCGACGTCAAGGACAGCCCCGAGTACGGCACCGACCCGGAGAGCCGCCAGTCCAACGGCGAGAAGCGGCTCACCGAGGAACTCGCCCGCGCCCGGGCGGCCGGCGTGCAGATCTGGCCGCTCGGCTTCGGCAGCGAGATCGACCGCGCCGCCCTCACCGCCATGGCGGAGGGCGGCTACCGGGGTGCCTGCTCCGAGATCCCCGGCTCCGTCCCGCACATGCGGGTGGTCGGCACCTCCGCCGAGATCGACAAGGCGCTCCAGGAGACCTTCGCCGCCGCCCGCTGCGCCCGGATCGAGCACGGGACCGTCGGCAAGCCGCCCGCCGACCTGACCGTCACCATCCCGCCCATCGCCACCGACGGCTCCCTCACGGTCGCCAAGCACGACCCCAAGGTGCAGGTCACCTACTTCGACCCGGCGGGCCGCAAGGTGCCCGTCCGGGGCGAGTTCGACGGTTCGAGCTTCGAGGTGAGCGGACAGAACGGCCCGGTCGAGGCGCTGCGCGTGAAGAACCCGCTGCCCGGCGCGTGGCGGGTGCACATCGAGGCCCCCGAGGGCCACCGGGACCGCGAGGTGGCGGTACGGGCCATCTGGCAGGGCCGGCTCCGCTCCACCGTCGTCCTCGACCCGGCGTCCCCGCGCGCGGGGGAGCAGGTCAAGGTCGAGGTGCGGATGCAGACCCGGCGCGGGGTCGTCATCACCGATCCGCACCAGCTGGCCGGGCTCACGGTCGCGGCCGACCTGAGCGGCGAGGGTTTCTCCCCGGTCAGCTTCCGGCTCGCCGACGACGGCAAGGCCCCCGACGCGCGGGCCGGAGACGTCCGGTTCACCGGCACCCTCACCGTCCCCGCGGGGGCGACCGGCGCCCTGGAGATCGTCACCCGGATGGAGGCTCCCGGGATCACCTCCGACCGGCGGCCGCTGCGCACCCGCAAGGCCGAGGAGGCCCCGCTGGTGACCGCCGCCCTGTCGATCGAGAGCGCCGCCGTGCACCCCGGGGGCACCGTCCACGGCACCCTCGACGTCACCAACAACGACGCGGCGCCGCGCACCCTGCGGCTCGCCCTCGGGGACCAGACCCCCGGTGCCGAGCTCGCCGTCACCCCGGCGACCGTCACGGCCCCGCCGAACGGCAGCACCCGCGTCCCCTTCACCGTCACCCTCGGCAAGGGCACGCCGTACGGCGAACTCGGCGGCCAGGTCACCGTGGTGGATCCGAGTGACGGCGGGCGGGTGCTGCGCGGCGCCTTCCTGAACGTACGGGTGGAGGCGCCGCCGACCTGGTGGGAGCGCTGGTGGAAGGCCGTCGTCGGTGGCGCCGTCGTCGTCCTCCTCGCCGGCGCCTTCGTCGGCGTCCGGCTGGCTGCCCGGCGCCGCCGCCGGGACCTCACCGGCGTCACCCTCGAACTGTGCCAGGACGGCCGGGCGCTGGACTCGCTGACCGTCCGCCGGGGGCAGAGCCCCGGCGGCGCCTTCGCGTTCGTCGTCGACGAGCCCTACGGGGCGCCGCCCACCCTCCGCCGGGTTCCGGGCGGCGGCTCGTCCGCCGCCCACGTGCTGCGCCGCACCGGCGCGGGTGAGCTGCTGCTGCGGCCTCGGGGCGGCGCGCAGGTCCCCGTGCGCACCGGCGAGCCCGCCGGGCTCGGTGACCACGAACTCGTCGTACGGGGCGGCCGGCCGGCCCCGGTCCGTGGCCGCGCCACCAGCCCCTGGGACCGCAGGCCCCGCAGGACCCGTCGCACCGGCGGCCCGGGCGGGAGGGGCGGCGGCGGAGGCGGTACGCGCCCGGAGCCGGGTTCCGGCCTCGGCCCGGACGCCGGGTACGGGGCGGACGCGGGATACGGCTCCGACGCGGGCTTCCGTTCCGACGCGGGATTCGGCCACGACGCCGGGTTCGGGTCCGGCTCGGGGGCGGGCTCCGGATTCGGTTCCGCGAGCGGGTCCGGCGGAGCCTCCGCAGCCGGCGGCCAGGACGCCGCCCCCGGCGCGACCGACTACGACGGCAACTTCTGAACGGGCCATCGAGGAGAACGACATGAAGATCTACCAGCCCATGCTCTTCGTCGGCCTCGGCGGCACCGGCGGACGCATCGGCAGCGAACTCGAGCGCAGCCTGCGCCGGGAGCTGTGCGGCCCCGACGGCACCGACCTGGTCGACGGCGGCCGCCGGCTGCCGTTCCAGCTGCCCGACTGCCTCCAGTTCGTCTACGCCGACTTCAGCGAGGGCGAGCTGATCAACCAACCGCAGTTCAAGGCCAAGGGCGCCGAGGGAGCCGCCTTCGCACGGACCTCCCGGATGGTCCGCGACCTGCTGCCGACGGACTTCGACTCCTCGCCCGAGGTGACCCGGATGCTGCGCGTCTCCGTCCCCGAGGAGACCCGGCTGTGGCTGCCGCCCCAGGCCCGCCAGCCCCGCGTCGCCCCGCTCAACAACGGCGCGGGACAACTGCCGACCGTCGGCCGGGCCGCGCTCTTCGCCACCCTCCGCTCCGGGCTCGAACCCGTCCTGCGCCAGCTCCGGGAGGCCATCGGCTCCATCGGCCAGGCGGCGGGCGACCTCCGGCGGGTGGGCGGCGGACGCATCCGGGGCTGCGACGTGTTCGTCGCGTTCTCCGTCGCGGGCGGCACCGGCGCCGGAATCTTCTACGACTTCATCCACCTCATCGGGCACGAGTTCCGCAACGCCCGGGTGCCCGGAGTGAAGATCTACCCGCTCGTCGTCATGCCCTCCGCCTTCCCCCTGGAGGCCGGCGGCGGACGCGAGGCCGAACTCAACGCCGCCCGGGCCCTCGTGGACCTCTCGCGGCTGGTCGACGACCAGAACGTGCCCGACGCGCTCGACCAGGTCGGCGACGTCGAGGACCGTGGCCGGCTCAGCGTCACCTACCCCGTGGACGGCGAGGTGGCGCTGCGGCCCGCCACCATGCAGACCGCCTTCCTCTTCTCCAAGCCCTCCGTCATCGGCAGCGAGGACCTGCGCCGCTCCATCGCCGCCATGGTGATGTCGCTGATCGGCACCGACCTCGGGGACGACACCGGCTCGGCGACCCGGGCCGACGAGGACTACCAGTCCTTCGCCGCCAGCTTCATCAACAAGAGCGTGGAGCGCTCCACTCCGGCCCGCAGCGGGATCGGCTACCGGGGCATGTCCACCAGCCTCGCCGCCTCCCTCACCGTGCCCGTCGACGACCTCGCCGAGATCGTCGCCGCCCGCCTCCTCGCCCAGGCGGTGCGCGGGATGACCGAGCGCGCCCGGCGCCCCGACCGGGAGGGGCAGGCGCACGTCCGGGACCTGTTCACCCGCTCCGGTGTCGGCCGCCTCTGGAGCCGCGACGCACCCGACGTCCCCGCGCCCGAGCAACTCCCGCGCGGAAAGGGGAAGATCACCCAGGAGCTGCGCAACCGGCTCGGCGACATGGAGGAGGCGCTGCGCCGCCTCGACGCGAGCCTCGCCCGCGAGATCCCGCGTCTCACCGAGGACTTCAGGCCCAGCGCCGGAGTCCGCGAACTCCTCGGCTCCATGGACCCGTTCCAGGTGGAGGTCATCCTGGCCGGACTGCCCGGCCACCCCGACCGGGTGGCCAGGGAAGGGTTCACCGGCATGCTCGACAACCGGCGCAACGAACCCGAACGCCCCCCGAACGTCCAGACCTCCGCGCCCCCCATCCCCCCGATCAAGGGCAGCGTCGGCGGAGTCGTACCGGCCCGGTGGAGCGACCCCGACGTCCAGGACGCCCTCGCCGCCCAGCTCGCCTGGTACCAGTGGCGGGCCCGGACGCTCTGGCACCGCGGCTGGCAGGCCGGGGAGGCCCAGTGGCGGCCCTCCCTGAACCGCATCTCCGTGGAGGTCGCCGAGTTCGCCAAGGCGCTCCGCGCCCATGAGCACGACGAGGCGAAGGCCTTCGCCGAGCGCCGCCGCGACCTCTACCGCGACGACCGCGCGGGCATCGCCTACCTGCTGCCCCCGCAGAACACCCTGCGCGCCTTCTACGACGACGTCGTCGACCGGCTCGCGCAGAGCCTGGGCCTGCCCGAGTCCGCCGACGCGGCGACCCTCCTCGGCCGGCTCGTCGGCCCCGACGACTGGCGGCGCGCCCTGGACGCGGTCCGCCGCTCCTCCGGGGCGGCCGTGAAGGAGATCAAGCAGGTCGTCGAGCGGCGGGTCAAGCGGCTGTTCGGAGAGGCCAACGAGGACGCCTTCGCCCGCCCGCTGCTGCCCTCCATGGAGCTGCTGCTGCGGGCCGCCTCGGGCGACGAGACCGCCGAGGCGAAGGTCGACCCGCGCTGGCTCGACCAGTTCCGCTCCCGGCTCGCCGGACTGATCCCGGTCGGCTTCGTGCCCGACGGCAGCGGCCCGCTCAAGATCCTCATCGTGCACCCGGCGAGCGAGTCCGACGGCCGGGCCCGCGACTACCTGGAACAGGCCCTCAACCTGCCCGGCCGGGTGACCCCGGAGAGCCGGGCGGGCGATACCGACTCCATCACCGTCGTCTTCTTCCGCAGCGGGATGAACCTCACCGACATCTCCGAGGTCCGCAGCGTCCTCAGCCTCTGGTCCGAGGCCCGCGACTCGGCCGGCGAGGACGACTTCCTGCACTGGCGCCAGCGGCTCGGCTACCAGGACGACTGGCTGGTCTCCACCGAGCACGACCGGCAGCGCATCCTGCACCGGCTGCTCTGCGCCATGTGGAACGGGCACATCGACGCCGAGGGCCCGGCGGGCTCCCCGCACCGGGTCCGCATCCGGCTCCAGGACGGCGAGTCCGCGACCATGTCGCTGCGCCTGGAGGACTTCGACGGTTCGCTGTCCAGCTGGGCGGGGCTGCTGCGCGCGTACGAGCGCTGGGCGCTGCTCGACGAGGGGCAGATCATCGAGCAGTTCTGCGAGCGGCTGATGCAGGCCCTGCCGAAGGGCCTCGCGCAGGTGCCGGTGGCGCCCGCGCCGCTCTTCACCCACTTCGTGGAGAACGTGGCCCCGCGCCAGCTCGTACTGATCGACGAACTCATGGCCGACTACGGTGAGTTCGGCGACTCCGACGGTGAATGGCTGGCCCCGCTGCGGCACTTCTGGGAGGTCACCTTCCCCGGCGCCCTCGACATGCGCTTCCCCCGGTCGGCCCGCCCGACCCGGTCCAGCCTCCGGACCCTGTACGAACGCCACGCCCCGCACCGCGGCGGCCGGCCGCCGGCCGACCGGCCCGTCCCCGCCCCCCGGGTCCACGGGAACGGCTCGGGACCCGACCCCCGTACCGCGTACGGCAGGGGCGACGCCGAGCCCGGCGGGAGCCGCGCGTACGGGCCCGAGCCAGGTGGCGGCCGGGAGCGCCCCGCCCCCAGGGTCGGCCCCCGCCACGAGCGGGTGCCCGAGGCGGCACCGCCGCCGCGGTCCTCCCCGTACGAGGGCGACTGGGAGCTGGACCCGGAGCCGGACTTCGGACCCGACGAGGACGCCGACTTCGACGCCGCCTTCGGGCCTGAGTACGGCCCCGACGCCGACGACGGCTTCGGACCCGGGTACGGCACGGGCGGTGACGCCGGGCGCGGGTACGGCCCGGACGCCGACGACGGTTTCGGGACCGGTCGCGGGTACCGTCGCGGCCGGGCCGGGGAGGCGGAGTGAGCGTCCGAGTCCTCCCCGAACGGCCGCTCCCCGGCCACGCCGTCTGCCTGGACCTGCGGACGGCGGGGACGTACGACCCCGACGCCGTCGTCCGCGCCGCCCTCGACGCCCCGCAGCCCGGCGGCGAGCGCCGCTTCCTCGTCCTCGACGAGGCCGACCGGCTCGTCGCCCACCAGCTGCTCCACGAGCGGCTCTCCTCCTACGGCCCCGCCCACATCGTCTGCCTCGCCGTCGGCGCCCGGGGCGAGCGGACCCTGAGCCGCACCCTCACCCTGCGGCCGCCCGCCGCCGGGGTCCTGTGGGTGTTCGACACGGCCGAGGACGGCGTCCCGAGCGAGGCCGTGCTGCGCCCGCTCGTCGACGTCCTGTCCACGCCCGAGGTCTTCGACGCCGTCCTGCGGGCGCTGGGCGAGGTGGTGCACGGCGTCGCCGTGCCCGCCGTCCGCGTCCTGGAGCACGACCTCACCGACGAGGCGCGGGCGCGGGCCTGGCGGCAGGCCGTGGAGGGGCTCACCGGCCCGGACGTGCCGGCCGGGACCGCCTCCGCCGAGCAGGTGCCCGCCGCGCTCGCGCTGCTGCTCGACGAGGGCGTGCCGCGGTCCCTCGCCGACCACCGCTGGCTGCCCCCGCAGGGCCGGGCGGGCCTGCGGCTCGCCGGCTGCGACGAGGCCGTCGGGGACGCCGTCGACGGCTACCACCGGGTGCGGGGCGCGGCCGGACTCCTCACCGGGGTCGGCGCCACCGTCGACCTGCCCGGGGACATCGAGCGGGTGGCGCGCGAGCTCGACCGGTTGCGTGCCACCGTCGCGGACGCCTTCGCCGCCGCGGGCGGCAGCCGGCTCACCGCGGAACACCGGGGCGTCCTGCGCGAGCGGGGCATCGAACTGCCCGAGATGCCACGGGAGATCTCGCGGGCCGGGATCGTCCCCGCGCTGCGCGACCACACCCACGAACTGATCGGCAAGGGCCTGCCGCTGCGCTCGGTCGCGGCCCGGCTCGCCGCGCTGTCGGCGCGCACCGCGCCCGTGGGCAGCGCCGCCCGGCTCGCCCGGCTCGACGCGATCTGCGGGCCGGAGCGGCTGCGCCGGCTCGGCGGCCGGTACCCGTTCACGGCCGGCGGGTCGCGCCCGGTCGCCTTCGCCGTCACCGGGCTCCTCGCGCTGCTCGCCGGGGTCTGGCCGGTCCTCGGCTGGGTCCTCGGGCCGGCGGTCGGCGTGCTGGCCGCGGGCCTCGCCCACCTCATGCTGCGGCGCAGGCCCAACCGCTCGCCCGACGGACGGATCGACGGCGGTGGTGCCACCGGAGCCGCGCCCCGGCTCTTCGGAGGTCTCCTCGGCGGCCTCGCCGGGGCGGGCCTGGGGCAGTTCCTCGGACTGCCGCCCTGGGCGGGGGCCGTGGCGCTGGCTGTCTCCCTGACGGCCGTGGTGCTCCTCGCGCTCCGCGACTGGAGCCGTGCCGTGGACGACTGGTGGGCGCGGGCCGACCCGGAGGAGGCCTGGCGCATCCTGCGCGAGGTCCGGCACCTGGTGGTCACGACCGCGGTGCACGACTGGCTCTTCGCCGAGGTCCGGCACCACTGCTCGGCGGGTGCGGGGGCGGTGGCCCGGTTGCTGCGCGGTCTCGCGGACACGGCGGACGCGCACGGGCGCACGTACCCGGACGGACGGGCCTCCGCGCACGATCCGTCGTCGTACGCGTCGGACGCCGCGGACCCGTCGTACCCGTCGTACCCGTCGTCGTACCCGGCGGAGGGGGCCGGGTACGAGCCGTCCGGCGGGGGCGCCCGCAAGGCGGCCCGCGTCGACGCGGGTCCGCCTCCGTCGTCCGACGGCGGTACGGCGTCCTGGAGTTGGGAGGACTGGGGGGACGGCGCGGAGGACGACGTCTGGTCCGACATGGACGAGGAACCCGCGGCGCCGGTACGGCCCTCGGCCGACTTCCCCCACCCGTCGGACCCCGCCGGCCCGGCCGACGACCCGGCCGGTGCCGGCCCGTGGCGGCCAGGGGCCGTGTCCCCGCCCCCGTCCGGCCGGGCGTCCGGTCCCGCGCCCGCCTGGCTGGAGCGGCGGTACGGGGACGGCGGCCCGCTGCTCGTCGACACGCTCGTCGGCGACCTGGTCTCCGGCACCCTGCTGATCCTCGACCGCTGCTGGGCGGGGGTCGAGCGCGATCCCGGCGCCGTGGTGCCCGCCGTGCACGAGCGGCGGATCACGGAGCTCCTCGACGACACCCGGCTCCGTCTGGAGCGCGACGTGGCCGCCTCGCCTCCGCCCCGCCAGGAGGGCCTGCGGGACCCGGACGCGCTCGCCGGACTCGCCGCCTTCACCGACCGTTCCGACCGGCCCGACGCCGCCCGGCTCACCGGGGTCGCGCCGGACGCCGTGGCGCGGCTGCTGCTCGCCGAGGACGACCCCGGCCGTACGGTCGCGCTCTGCGGCCCGGAGCACCTGCGGCTGCTCTCCCACGACCCGCTCGCGGCCCGGCAGGTCCGCTTCGTCCCCGAGGCGATGCGCCGCGGGGCCGCCGGGGACGACGTCTGGCGGGGCACCGCCGAGGACGTCGTGTGGACCGGCGCGGGACGCCACGCCGGAATCCTCCGACTCGTACCGCTCCGCGCGGACGTCGTGCACACCGTCCGCGCCGAGGAGGCGGGAGAACCGTGACCGACCCGAACCACCCGAACCACCCGAACCGAACGAACCATCCGAACCGAACGAACCATCCGAACCAGCCGCCCGGCTCGGACCAGCGCCACCGCCCGAACCAGCCACACCGCTCGAACCAGCCGGGCCAGGAGGACCCGGAGGACCGCTGGGAGGACTCCGACGGCCCGGCCGACACCCCGCGCCCGGCCGACGCCCGCCCGAGCGACGCCTACCGGCCGAGCGACGCCCGGAGACCGGACGACGCCCGGCGCTCCGGCGACGCCCGGCGGTCCGACGGTTCCGACGCCCGGAGCCGTCCGGCCGACTCCCAGCAGCCGATCGGACCGGACCACCCGGACCACCTCAGTACGCCCCACCCACCGCCCCACCCCTACTACCAGGAGCTGGAGTTCCTCACCCCGCAGGAGGCGCAGTCCCGCTTCGTCGTGCGGTACGGGGAGGACCACCGGCCCCCCGGCCGGCCCGGCGTCCTGGCACGCCGTGCGCTCCTCGGGGCGGGGGCGGTGCCGGTCGTGCAGTACCGGCTGACCGCGTCCGCGCAGGGCGACCCCCAGGCGTACGGCCTGCTGGAGCGCGAGGTCGCGGCGGCCGTCGCGCTGGAACGGCGGTACGGCGGCGCGAAGTTCGGCGCCGTGCTCAGCCGGATCGTCGGCTTCGACCTGACCGCGGGCGAGCCGTTCGTCCTCTACCGGCCCCCGACCGGCCGCCCGCTGGCCGACTGGGCGGGGCGCCTGGGCGCCGAGGACCAGGAGCGGATCATCGGCCAACTCGCCATGGCCGTACGCCTGATGGCCGACCTCGACCTGGTCCACCGGATGATCACACCCGAGACCGTACGGTGGGACGGCGCCCGGGTGCGGCTCTGCGAGCCGTACGCGGCGGTGCGGGCCGGCGAGCGGCGCGAGCCCTTCGGCGCCGCTCCCTGGGCCTCGCCCGAGCAGCGCGCCGGGCAGGGCGGCGCCGACCCGCGCGACGACCTGTGGTCCGTCGCCGAGATCGCGTACTACCTGCTCTCCGGCCGCCCCGACCGGGGTGAGGGACGCCCGGCCGACCTGGCCGACTACCGGCGCCTCGCCGCCCTCGAACACAGCGGGCTCTTCTCCCCGCGCGCGACGGAACGCCCGCACCCCGCCGAGCTGTTGAGACTCCTCCACGTGCCCGATCCGCTCGCCGTCGGGGCCGGCCCGGCCGATCCGCTCGACCGGTGGCGGGCCGAGTACGACACGCAGATCGCCCGGAAGCGCGCCCTGTCCGGGCCGGTCCGCACGGCCCCCGGACCGGCCGGGCCCGTCCCGGAGCCCCTCCGGGACACCCGGGCCCCGCGCACCCTGCTCGGACGCATCTTCGGCGGCGGCGACGAGGCGGCCCGCCCGCCCGTCCGGCCCACCGTGCCGGGGCCCCTGCCCGAACCCGTACCGCCGCCGCCGCGGAGCCGGATGTGCCCGCACTGCCTGCTGCCCGTCGAGTACGACGAACGGCTGCTCGTCACCATCGACGCCAAGGGCAACCGCGTCCCGCTCGACCTCACCGCCGAACGCCGGCCCGGCCACCTGGCCGACGCCCGGCGCAAGGCCTACCACCTGTGCCCGCACACCCGGGACGGCGACGAGGGGCACGAACTCCCGGTGCCCTACCTCGTCAACGGCGAACCGCTCTCCATCGCCCTCGTCGGCAGCTCCTCCGTCGGCAAGACCCACCTCCTCGCCGCCATGCTCGGCGAGGTCGAGCTCGGCGGCCTGGAACCGTACGGGCTGAAGTGCCTGCCGCTGAACCCCGAGGCGCACCGCACCTACCTGCGCGAACGCGTGCAGAGCCTCCAGCAGGGGCGGCAGCTCGGCCGTACCGGACAGCAGACCTTCGCGCGGTTCGCCGACGGCCTGCTCGTCTCGGCGGGCGGCGCCGTCCCCCGGCCGGTCGTCTTCTTCGACCTCGCCGGCGAGGACCTCGCCCAGGACAGCGAGGTCGGCCGCTTCCTCATGGGCGTCGACGCCTTCGTCTTCGTCCTCGACCCGCTGCGGTCGCTGCGGCTGCCCTCCCTCGACCCGGTACGGGAACAGAGCGGGCTGCGGCGGCGCGACCTCGGCGACGAGGCCTTCGCCACGGTGCTCAACCGCATCCCCCGGCAGAGCGGCGGACTCGTCGCCGCGCCGGCCGCGCTCGCCGTCAACAAGAGCGACCTGGTGCGCTTCGAACCCGTCGTCGACCGCTGGCTCGGCCGGGCCCTGCCCGGCCGCCACGACCCGGCCGCCGTGTACGCCGAGAGCCGGGACGCGTACGCCTTTCTCGCCCACCGGGCGAGCGCCGCCTGGCTCAAGCCCTTCGACGACTGCGCGGACTGCACGCTGCACTTCGTCGCCGCGACCGGCGGGCAGGCGCGGGGCGACCGATTTCCGCACGGGGCCCGGCCACGCCGGGTCCTCGCACCACTGCTGTCGATCTTCGCCATGTGCGGGCTGCTGCCCGGCGCGGAACCCGTGGGACCCAGGGAAGGGATCGTCCGATGACACGGTCGGAGAACGAAGTCGACCAGATCGTCTTCCGCTGGGACAGCGAGAACCTCTCCGGCAGCACCGGCTTCGGACCGGTGGCCTGGTCCGGGGCCCGCGACGAGGCCGAGAACCTCTTCCGGACCTCGGGGCCCCTCCTGCGCGCCAGCGGCGACGAGACCAGGCCCGCGCTGATCCGGCTCCAGCGCCGCGCCGAGGTGATGCTGATCCGGCGGCTCCCCTTCAGCGACGCGGGCGGCCGGGCCTCCGTGCTCTGCCACGCGCTCGTCGGATCGCCCGAGCTCCTCGAACCCGCGACCTGCCTCGGCCTGCGCGGCTGGGACTGGGAGGGCGCCGACATCGACGCCGGGCGGGTCCGGGGGCGCCTCCCGGTGATCCGGGAGGACGTCCTCGTCCCGGCCACCGGACGTGGGCAGGGGGACCTCGACAGCGCCCTGGACGATGTGGTCGAGGAACTCACCGGAATGGTCGCGGAGTTGCTGCGGCACCCGGAGGAGCGCTTCACCGTCCTGGACGAACGGGGCGACACCGCCTGCCCCGTGCTCTGGGGACTGCACTCCATGTTCGGTTCGCTCACCGACCGCCGGTGGACCTTCGCCACCCACGACACCGTCGAACTCCCCGCCCTCCGCTTCGTGTTCGTCGGCCGCTGGTCGGGCGCGGCGAGCCGCAACACCGATCGCCGCCGGGTCGACCCGCGCGAGCGCCTCGGCGACCGCGCGGAGGACGTCGCGACCCGCCTCGTCCACCGCCACCTGCGGGGGATCGCGGAGGGGGAGGGCGGCGAGTACGCGGTCGGCAGCGCCCTGCACGCCGCCGCGTCCGTCCGCGGCGCCCGGCTCCTGGATACGGCCGCGCGGGCCCTGGACACCCTCGACCGCCGCACCCCGGGACAGGACCGCCGGCCGGGTCCCTTCCAGGAGACCGCGGGCCCGGCCGCACCGGAGGCGCCGCGGAGCCAGGGGCGGAAATGGGGCTGGCCTCTGGGGGGCGGCCGTGGCACCGAGGACGCCCAGCCGGGGACGGGCGACGCCCCGGCTCCCCGCGCGGGAGCGCGGGACGTGCTGCCCGGGGCGCACGAGGGAGTCCCGGGAGCAGGAGGCCGGGAGCTCCGGGGCGACGAACGGCCCGGTCCGTACGACTTCCCGGAACTGTGGTTCCGGCCGGACCCGCCGGCCTCCCCTGGCCCCCAGGACCGCCTGCCGGCGGCACGGACACCGGACCCGGGCTCGGGTCCGAGCCCCCACGCGAGCCCCACCCCGACCCCGACCCCGACCCCGACCCCGACCCCGAGCCCCAACGCGAACCCGACCCCGAGCCCGACCCCACCCCCGGCTCCTGCGGCGACGACGGAGCACCGGCCCGCCCCGCCCCACCACCTGCCCGCACAGGACCCCGGCCCCGGCCCCGGCCCGTACGGCGGACAGGACGGGCCGGACGCCCGGCCCGACCCCCTCACCAAGCACCCCGCCCAGAAACCGGGCGCCGACCCGTACCCCCGGCCCGTGTTGCCCTTCGTCGCGCCCGTGTGGACCGGGCCCGCGGCGGCGGGAAAGGGCAACTGGGCGCGGCTGCCCGGCCGGGGCCGCGAGCGGGAGGCCGAGACGGGCCTCGTGCACAAGCTGCCGGCCGCCCGCACGGTGGAGGAGGCCCGGGAGCTCATCGAGCGCGGCGGCGACCGCGAGCTGCTCAACTCGCTGCGCCGCCCGCAGGCGTACATCGTGCTCACCCTCCTCCTCGCGGAGACCGCCCGCCGCCTGCCGTCCTGGGAGCACCCGCTGCGCCGGGAGCTGTGCGAGGTGGCCATCGGCCGGGAGTTCTGGGCCGTGGCGCCGCCGGGCGCCGCCGCCGACCCCTCCGACCCGCCGGAGGAGCAGCGCGCGGCCAACGCCGCCGAGCTGCACCGCTGGGCGGTCCGCCCGCTCCTCGGCGCCGGCGACGCCCCGGTCGGCACGGTCGCCGAGCTGCTCTCCCGGCTGCGGACGAGCCCGGTGCCGTCCGCCCGGGAGACCTTCTGGCTGATCGTCGACGGCGAGCGCCCCGGCCTGCCGGAGGCGGTCTGGCTCAGCCTCCTCAAGGAGGCGTACGGCATGCCCCGCTCGGCACCCCGCCCCGGCGGGCCGTCCGTGGGGCCCGCCGCAGGACCGGGCGATCCGGGCAACGGCTACACCCGTCGTTTCCTGCGCCGCGCCGGGCTGCTGATCGGCGGTCTGGTGGCGGCGATTCTCCTCGTCGCCGTCTGGGGGCGGTTCAGCTGACGGAGACCCCCGGCCCCGCCCGTCCGACGCGCCCCGCCCCGGCCTGCCCCGAAACGCGGGCCGGGGCGGCGCCGCTCCGTCAGGATGGGCGTATGGGATTCCACGTCGACTCCGAGACCGGGCGGCTGCGCCGCGTCATCCTGCACCGGCCGGATCTGGAGCTGAAGCGGCTGACCCCGACCAACAAGGACGCCCTGCTCTTCGACGACGTGCTGTGGGTGCGCCGCGCCCGCCAGGAGCACGACGGCTTCGCGGACGTGCTGCGGGACCGGGGTGTGGAGGTGCACCTCTTCGGTGACCTGCTGAGCGAGGCCCTCGAGGTGCCGGCCGCCCGCGCCCTGGTGCTCGACCGGGTCTTCGACGAGAAGGAGTACGGGCCGCTGGCCGCCGACCACCTGCGGGCGGCGTTCGACTCGCTCGACGCCGTCGCGCTGACGGAGGCGCTCGTCGGCGGGATGACGAAGCGGGAGTTCCTGGCGGCGCACCGGGAGCCCACCTCGGTCCGGTTCCACGTCATGGACCTGGACGACTTCCTCCTCGGCCCGCTGCCGAACCACCTGTTCACCCGGGACACCTCGGCCTGGATCTACGACGGCGTCTCGATCAACGCGATGCGGTGGCCGGCCCGGCAGCGCGAGACCGTCCACTTCGAGGCGATCTACAAGCACCATCCGCTCTTCACCGGCGCCGAGGCGGGCCCGTTCCACCACTGGTCGGAGGGGCAGGCCGACTATCCGTCGACGATCGAGGGCGGGGACGTCCTGGTCATCGGCAACGGCGCCGTGCTCATCGGGATGAGTGAGCGGACGACGCCGCAGGCGGTGGAGATGCTGGCCCGGGGGATGTTCGCGGCGGGGTCGGCGCGCACCATCGTCGCGCTCGACATGCCGAAGCGGCGCGCGTTCATGCACCTGGACACCGTCATGACGATGGTGGACCAGGACGTCTTCACCCAGTACGCGGGGCTCGGGATGCTCCGCTCGTACACGATCGAGCCGGGCGACGAGGGGCAGCCGCTGCGGGTGACGGACCATCCGCCGGAGCAGATGCACAGCGCGATCGCCGCAGCGCTCGGCCTCCGGGACATCCGGGTCCTGACGGCGACGCAGGACGTGCACGCGGCCGAGCGCGAGCAGTGGGACGACGGGTGCAACGTGCTCGCCGTGGAGCCGGGGGTGGTCGTGGCGTACGAGCGGAACGTCACCACGAACACGCATCTGCGGAAGCAGGGCATCGAGGTGATCGAGATCCCGGGCAGCGAGCTGGGCCGGGGGAGGGGCGGGCCGCGCTGTATGAGCTGCCCGGTGGAGCGCGACGCCTCCTGAGGCCGAGCGGGGCCGAGCGAGGCCGGGCGGGGCCGGCGAGGCAGGGACGCGAAGGGGGGCTGTATATAAATGTTGAAGTGCGTATACACTTCCAGCTTCCAGGGCACTTCCAGAGTCCTGATCGTCGTCCCCGATCGCCGCCCCCGACCGTACCCATAGGAGCGCGTCCCATGGCCACAGACCTCATCGGCCGCCACTTCCTCAAGGAGCTGGACTTCACCGCCGAGGAGTTCCGCGGCCTCGTCGCCCTCGCCGCCGACCTCAAGGCCGCCAAGAAGGCGGGCGCCGAGGTCCAGCGGCTGCGCGGCCGGAACATCGCCCTGATCTTCGAGAAGACCTCGACCCGCACCCGCTGCGCCTTCGAGGTCGCCGCTGCCGACCAGGGCGCGTCCACCACCTACCTGGACCCCGCCGGCTCCCAGATGGGCCACAAGGAGTCGGTCAAGGACACCGCCCGCGTCCTCGGCCGGATGTTCGACGGCATCGAGTACCGGGGCGACGGCCAGTCCGTGGTCGAGGAGCTCGCCGCCTTCGCCGGCGTCCCCGTCTTCAACGGGCTCACCGACGACTGGCACCCCACCCAGATGCTCGCCGACGTGCTCACCATGACCGAGCACACGGAGAAGCCGCTGGACGCCATCGCCTTCGCCTACCTCGGCGACGCCCGCTTCAACATGGGCAACTCCTACCTGGTGACCGGCGCCCTGCTCGGCATGGACGTCCGGATCGTCGCCCCGCGCGCGTACTGGCCGGCCGAGGAGGTCGTCACCGCGGCCCGCAAGCTCGCCGAGACCAGCGGCGCCACCGTCACCCTCACCGAGGACGTGGCGGAGGGCGTCCGGGGCGCCGACTTCGTGGCCACCGACGTCTGGGTCTCCATGGGGGAGCCCAAGGAGGTCTGGGACGCGCGGATCGCCGCCCTCGCCCCGTACGCCGTGACCATGGACGTGCTGCGAGCCACCGGGAACCCGGACGTCAAGTTCCTGCACTGCCTCCCGGCCTTCCACGACCTGGGCACGGACGTCGGGCGGGACATCCACGCCCGGCACGGCCTGACCGAGCTGGAGGTCTCCGACGAGGTCTTCGAGTCGGCGCACTCGGTCGTCTTCGACGAGGCGGAGAACCGGATGCACACCATCAAGGCGGTCCTGGTGGCGACGATGGCCGGCGGCCCGCTGCCGTAGGCGCCCGGGCGCTGAGCGGCATAGCTTTGCGCCCGATTGGGTGAATATGCGCGGTGCGGTTACGATCGCATCTTCACAGGGGGTTCGGACGCGTATGTCCGAACCCCCTGACGCATGCACCACCAGGAATGAGAACCGCCGCATGTCCCCGTCCGCCTCGCGGATCAAGTCCCCGCAACTGCTCCTCGCCGAATCCGGCCACGACCTCGAAGGCCACGGCCTCAAGCGCACCATGGGCCTCTTCCAGCTCGTGTGCTTCGGCGTCGGCGCGATCGTCGGCACCGGCATCTTCGTCGGCCTCTCCGACAGCGTCGCCGAGGCGGGCCCCGCGGTCGTCGTCTCCTTCGTCCTCGCCGCGATCACCTGCATCTTCACCGCCTTCTCCTTCGCGGAGCTCGGCGGCGCGATCCCGGTCTCGGGCTCCTCGTACTCCTTCGCCTACGCCTCGCTCGGCGAGCGCGCCGCCTTCCTCGTCGGCTGGTGCCTGCTCCTGGAGTACGGCGTCTCCGTCTCTGCGGTGGCCGTCGGCTGGAGCCAGTACCTCAACGAGCTGCTCGACAGCCTGACGGGTTGGCAGCTGCCCGACGCGCTCTCCGCGGGCCCCGGCGAGGGCGGAGTCGTCAACGTCCCCGCCGTGATCGTGATCCTGCTCGCCGCGACCCTGCTGGTGCGCGGGGTGCGGGAGAGCGCGCGGGCGACCGCCGCCATGGCGATCCTCAAGATCGGCATCCTGGTCGTCTTCTGCGCGATCGGCTTCTCCGCCTTCCAGGCCGGCCACCTCTCGCCCTTCGCCGAGCACGGCATGGGCGGCATCACCGCGGGCGCCTCGGTGGCCTTCTTCTCGTACATCGGCTTCGACGCGATCACCACGGCCGGCGAGGAGGTGAAGAACCCGCGGCGGAACATCCCGATCGCCATCCTCATCTGCATCGGGCTCGTCACCCTGCTCTACTGCGCCGTCGCGCTCTCCGCGATCGGGGCCCTCGGCGCCGACGCGGTGGCCGACCGGCCCGCCGCGCTCTCGCTCGTCGTCGACCAGGTCACCGGCTCGTCGATCGGCGGCGGGATCATCGCGTTCGGCGCCGTCGTCGCCATCGCGTCCGTGGTCCTCGCGGTGATGTACGGGCAGACCCGCATCCTGATGTCGATGTCCCGCGACGGTCTCGTCCCCCGGGTCTTCGAACGGGTCTCCCCGAAGTCCGCCACGCCGGTGGCCAACACCTGGATCGTGGCCGCGGTCTTCGCCGTGCCGGCGGCCTTCGCCTCGCTCGACGTGGTCGTGAACCTGACCACCATCGGCACGCTCGCCGTCATGGCGGTCGTCAACCTCGCGGTGATGGTGCTGCGGCGCCGGAACCCCGAGCTGCCGCGCTCCTTCCGGGTGCCGCTCTTCCCGCTGAGCCCGATCCTGGGCATCGGCTTCTGCCTCTACCTGATCTGGGGCACGGGCTGGACGACCTGGCTGCAGTTCGCCGGCTTCCTGGTCGTCGGGGCGCTGGTGTACGCGGGCTACGGGCGCCGCCACTCGCGCCTGGTCACCGCTCCGGGTGACGACGCTGCGCCGGTATCCCCGGCAGGGTGAACCAGACCGCCTTGCCCCCCGCGGTGGGGCGGTGGCCGCAGTCGCTGCTGAGCGCCCGGATGAGGAGGAGGCCGCGGCCGTGCTCCTGCCAGGGGTCGACCCCGGTCGCCGGGTCGGGGCAGACGAGCTCGCCGGGGGCGGCGGGCTCGGAGTCGTGGACCTCGATCTGACAGCCGCCGGGGGCCGAGAACAGCTCGACGACCAGCTCGATGGGGCCGAGGCCCGCGGTGTGCTCGACGGCGTTGGCGACCAGCTCGGCGGTGAGCAGCTCGGCCGTGTCGCGGTCCGGCCGGGCGCCGGCCGTGGGGTCGAGGCCGGTGAGGGCGGTACGGATCAGGGCGCGGGCGAGCGGTACGGCGGCGGTCGTGTGGGGCAGCTGGACGCGCCACGAGCGGGCGGGCCCGTGTGCGGGGGGTCCGGTGCTTTCGGTGGGCCCGGTGGGGCTGGTGGGACTGGTGGTTTCGGTGGGTCCACTGGGGTCGGTCGGACCGGTGGTGTCGGTGGGGCCGGTGGTTTCGGGCATGGGCAGGCTCCCTTCACCGAGTGGGGGTGGGCGAGTGGGGTGGAGGCATCCCGAGACGTCCTGGTTTCAACCTTACGAGGCGCAATTTATTTCTCCAGGGGCGCCCCTCCCTGATCGGTAGGGACCTCCGTCACCGGTGGCCCAGGACCTTCCGCGGGGCATCCTCATCCCTCCTTTATCGCGTACTCGTGACGGTGGTCACAAGACAGTGATACCCTCCGAGCGGAGGAAGGAGGCCGTTCCGGATGAGCCCCTTTACCGGCTCCACGCCCCGCACGGCACGCTGGCAACACCTGCGCCTCAGCATCGACCGGGGCGTGGCCACTGTCACCCTCGCGCGGCCCGCGAAACTCAACGCCCTCACCTTCGGCGCCTACGCCGACCTGCGCGATCTCCTCGCCGAGCTCTCCCGGGAGCGCAGCGTCCGCGCCCTCGTCCTCGACGGCGAGGGCCGGGGCTTCTGCTCCGGCGGCGACGTCGACGAGATCATCGGCGCCACCCTCTCCCTCGACACCGCCCAGCTCCTCGACTTCAACCGGATGACCGGCCAGGTCGTCCGGGCCCTGCGCGAGTGCCCCTTCCCGGTCGTCGCCGCCCTCCACGGGGTCGCGGCGGGCGCCGGAGCCGTGCTCGCCCTCGCCGCCGACTTCCGGATCGCCGACCCCACCACCCGCTTCGCGTTCCTCTTCACCCGGGTGGGCCTCTCCGGCGGCGACATGGGCGCGGCCTATCTGCTGCCCCGGGTCGTCGGCCTCGGCCACGCCACCCGGCTGCTCATGCTCGGCGAACCCGTCCACGCCCCCGAGGCCGAGCGCATCGGCCTGCTGTCGGAGCTCACCGAGGAGGGCCGGGCGGGGGAGCGGGCGGCGGAGCTCGCCCGCCGGCTCGCCGACGGCCCCGCGCTCGCCCTCGCCCAGACCAAGGCGCTGCTCACCTCCGAGCTCGACATGCCGCTCGCGGCCTCGATCGAACTCGACGCGGCCACCCAGGCGCTCCTCATGAACGGCGAGGACTACGCCGAGTTCCACGCGGCCTTCACGGAGAAGCGCCCCCCGAAATGGCGGGGGTGCTGACGATGCGGGGCCGTCCCGAGGTGGCCGGCGCACGCGGGTCCGACGCGGCTCCCGCCCGGGGTTCCGGCGCCGCTCGCGCCGCGGGTCCCGAGTCCCGGATCGCCGTCGTGGGCGGCGGACCCGGTGGGCTCTACGCCGCCGCCCTCCTCAAACGGCTCGACCCCACGCGCGAGGTCACCGTCTGGGAGCGGAACGCGCCCTCCGACACCTTCGGCTTCGGGGTCGTGCTCTCCGACGAGACCCTCGGCGGCATCCGGGACGCCGACCCCGTCGTCTACGAGGCGCTCGGCCGCGACATGGTCCGCTGGGACGACATCGACGTCGTCCACCGCGGCCACCGCACCACCTCCACCGGACACGTCTTCGCCGCGCTCGGCCGCCGCAGGCTCCTGGAGATCCTGCACGCCCGGTGCGCCGACCTCGGCGTACGGCTCCGCTTCCGCACCGAGGCCCCGCCCGCGGACGTCCTCGCCGCCGGGCACGACCTGGTCGTCGCCGCCGACGGGGTCCACAGCCGCACCCGCGAGACCCACGCCGACCACTTCCGCCCCACCATCACCACCCACCGCTGCCGCTACATCTGGCTCGCCGCCGACTTCGCCTTCGACGCCTTCCGCTTCGAGACCGCCGAGACCGAGTACGGCGTGATGCAGCTGCACGCCTACCCCTACGGGCCGGCCGCCTCCACCGCCATCGTCGAAATGCGGGAAGAGGTCTGGCGGGCCGCCGGGTTCGACGAGCTCGACGAGGCCGAGTCCACCGTCCGCTGCGCCAAGATCTTCGCCGAGGCGCTCGGCGGCCGGGAGCTGCGCTCGCACCGCTCCGCCTGGACCGCCTTCCGTACCGTCGTCAACGAGCACTGGTCCCACGGCAACACCGTGCTCATCGGCGACGCCGCCCACACCGCGCACTTCTCCATCGGCTCCGGAACCAAACTCGCCGTCGAGGACGCCCTGGCCCTGGCGCACAGCCTCCGCGACCACCCCGATCCCACCGAGGCCCTCACCGCCTACGAGGCCGAACGCCGACCCGTCGTCGAGTCCACCCAGCGCGCGGCCACCGCGAGCCTGCGCTGGTTCGAGGAACTCGCGGGCCATGTCGACCGGCCGCCCCGCCGCTTCGCCTTCGACCTGCTGACCCGCAGCCGCCGCGTCACCCACGCCAACCTCCGGCTCCGCGACCCGGCCTTCACCGCCACCGTGGAACGCGACTTCGGCTGCCCGCCCGGCACCCCGCCGATGTTCACCCCCTTCCGGCTCCGCGGACTCACCCTGCGCAACCGGGTCGTCGTCTCCCCCATGGACATGTACGTCGCCGAGGACGGCGTCCCCGGCGACTTCCACCTCGTCCACCTGGGGTCCAGGGCCCTCGGCGGCGCCGGACTCGTCATGACCGAGATGGTCTGCGTCAGCCCCGAGGGCCGGATCACCCCCGGCTGCACCGGCCTGTGGACCGACGAGCAGGCCGCCGCCTGGGCCCGGATCACCGGCTTCGTGCACGCCCAGGCGCCCGGCACCGCACTCGGCGTGCAGCTCGGCCACTCCGGCCGCAAGGGCTCCACCCGGCGCATGTGGGAGGGCATCGACCAGCCCCTGCCGGAGGGCAACTGGCCGCTCGTCGCCGCCTCCCCCCTCCCGTACCGGCCCGGCGTCAACCAGACCCCGCGCGCCCTCGACCGCGCCGGACTCACCACCGTCCGCGAGGAGTTCACCGCGGCCGCCCGCCGCGCCGCGCACGCCGGCTTCGACCTCCTCGAACTCCACTGCGCCCACGGCTATCTGCTCTCCGGCTTCCTCTCACCCCTCACCAACCACCGCACCGACGCCTATGGCGGCGACCTGGCCGCCCGGCTCCGCTTCCCGCTCGAAGTCTTCGACGCGGTACGGGAGGTGTGGCCGGAGGAACGCCCCATGACCGTCCGGATCTCGGCCACCGACTGGGCCGAGGGCGGGACGAGCGACGAGGACGCGGTCGCGATCGCACGCGCCTTCGCGGCGCACGGCGCCGACGCCGTCGACGTCTCCACCGGCCAGGTCGTCCCCGACGAGGCCCCGGCCTACGGGCGCTCGTACCAGACCCCGTACGCCGACCGGATACGCAACGAGGCCGGGGTCCCCGTCATCGCGGTCGGCGCGATCTCCTCCTGGGACGACGTCAACTCCCTGCTCCTGGCGGGCCGCGCCGACCTCTGCGCGCTCGCCCGCCCGCACCTCTACGACCCGCACTGGACCCTGCACGCCGCCGCCGAACAGGACTACGAGGGTCCGGCGGCCCCCTGGCCGGCCCCGTACCGCGCGGGCCGCCGCCCACCCCCGACCGGCCGCCGGAACTGACACGGCCCGCGCGGTGGACGCCCGCGTATGCCGGAGCGACGCGGGGACATGGTCCGGGCGTCGCCCCGGCACTTGAATGAGGACATGACACAGCAGCGGGGTGGGAAGGGTGCCGGGGCCGTCCTCGGCACGGCGACGGTGGCGACCGGACTGGTCGCGGGGGTGTGGTTCGCGTACGTCTGCTCGGTGATGCCGGCGCTGGCCCGCAGCGACGACCGGGTCTACGTCGAGGTGATGCGGAACATCAACGACGTGATCCAGAACCCGGTGTTCTTCACGCCGTTCTTCGGCGCGACGATCCTGACCGCCGTGGCCGCCTGGCAGCACCGCGCCACCCGGGCCCGGGCCTGGACGATCGCCGCGTTCGTCCTCTCCGTGGCGGTCTTCCTCGTCACCTCGGCGGCGAACGTCCCCCTCAACGACGCCCTCGCGGCGGCCGCGGACCCGACGGCCGCCCGGGCCGCCTTCGAGACGCCCTGGGTGGCCTGGAACCTGGTCCGCGCGGTCCTGACCACGGCCGGCCTCGCCTGCCTGCTCCGGGCCCTGGCGGTACGGAAGTAGCTAGCCTTCCGACAGGAACGGGCGGACGAACTCCGCGCCCCGGTCCCGCAGCAGCTCGTGCAGGGCCGCGAAGACCTCCGCGGAGCGGCGGCCCGGCCAGTCGTCGGGCAGCAGCTCGGCGGGGAGCACCGGGTCCGCGTACGGCAGCCGGCGCCAGGAGTCCAGGACCAGCAGGTAGTCGCGGTAGGCGTCCTCGGCGCTCTTCTGCGGGCCGTCCGCCGTCGGGCCGGCCTCCGCCAGGGCCGTCCGCCAGGCCCGTAGCACCGGCTCGTGGACGGCGAGGAACTCCTCGTGGAGCCCGGCGATCGCGGGCAGGTCCCACCAGCGGGCCACCGCCTCGGCCGTGGCCGCGTACCCCAGGTGGTCGCCCCGGAAGAGGTCCACGTACGGCGAGAGCTCCAGGCGCTCCAGGGCGTTGCGGGTCTCCTCGTACAGCCGGGCCGGGGCGATCCAGACGCCGGGGGCCGCCGTGCCGAAGCCCAGGCGGCCGAGCCGGGAGCGCAGCAGGTGCCGCTTGTGCCGCTCGGCCTCGGGCACGGAGAAGACGGCGAGCACCCAGCCCTCGGAGAGCTTGGGCTCGGTGCGGGCGTAGATCCGGCGGTCTCCGTCGTCCAGGAGCCGGCGGGCGTCGTCCGACAGGGCGTACCCGGCGGCGCCCGCGGCCGTCCGGCCCGGCAGCAGCAGTCCGCGCCGCTTCAGCCGCGACACCGAGGAGCGCACGGAGGGCGCGTCGACGCCGAGCACCGCGAGCAGCCGGATGAGCGCGGCCACCGGCATCGGGGAGCCGTCGGGCGCACGGCCGTACGCGCCGTAGAGGGAGACGATCAGGGATCGGGGAGTGTGCTGCTCGGCCACGTGATCACTCTAGAGGGTGGGTCCGACGCGCTCCGGACGCCCGGTGCGGCTCATGCCGGGTCGCGCAGCCGGAAGCGCTGGAGCTTTCCCGTCGCCGTGCGGGGCAGCGCGTCCAGGAAGACGATCTCGCGGGGCGACTTGTACGGGGCGAGGCGGGCGCGGACGAAGGCCCGCAGGGCGGCGGCGGTGCCCGCGTCGCGCGGCACCCCGTCCCGTACGACCGTGTAGGCCACGACGACCTGGCCCCGGAGCTCGTCCGGGCGGCCCACCACCGCCGTCTCGACCACGTCGGGATGGTCCAGGAGGACCTCCTCGACCTGCGGTCCCGCGATGTTGTACCCGGCCGAGATGATCATGTCGTCGGCCCGTGAGACATAGCGGAAGTAGCCGTCGGGCTCGCGGACGTACGTGTCGCCCGTGACGTTCCAGCCCTCCCGTACGTACTCCGCCTGGCGGGCGTCGGCCAGATAGCGGCAGCCGACCGGTCCGCGCACCGCGAGCAGCCCCTCCTCGCCGTCCGGGACCCCCTTGCCCTCCTGGTCCACGATCCTCGCCTGCCAGCCGGGGACGGGCCGGCCGGTGGTGCCGGGTCGGATGTCGCCGTCGGCGGCGGAGATGAAGATGTGCAGCAGCTCGGTCGCGCCGATTCCGTTGATGAGGCGCAGCCCCGTGCGGGCGTACCAGGCCTTCCAGGTGGCCTCCGGGAGGTTCTCGCCGGCCGAGACGCAGCGCCGCAGCGAGCCCAGGTCGGGGGCGATGCCCTTGGTCAGCTCGTCGAGCATGACCCGGTAGGCCGTCGGGGCGGTGAAGAGCACCGACACCCGGTGCCGCTCGATCGCCGCGAGCAGCTGTTTCGGGCCGGCCTGTTCGAGGAGGACGGCGCTCGCCCCGGCCCGCAGGGGGAAGAGGACGAGCCCGCCGAGGCCGAAGGTGAAGGCGAGCGGCGGCGAACCGGCGAAGACGTCGTCGGGCAGCGGCCGCAGGACGTGCGCGGAGAAGGTGTCGGCGACGGCCAGGACGTCCCGGTGGAAGTGGACGCAGCCCTTGGGGCGTCCGGTCGTGCCGGAGGTGAAGGCGATGAGGGCGACGTCGTCGGCGGCCGTCTCCACCGCCGGGTACGGGCCTGGGCGGCGGGCGGCGAGGGCGAGGAGGTCGTCCGGGCCGTCCCCGCCGAAGGGGGTGACGCGGAGTCCGGGGACGCGGGCGGCGAGCAGTTCGTCGAGGACGTGGGCGTCGCATAGGGCGTGGCTGCAACGGGCCGCGTCGGCCAGCACGGCCAGTTCGGGGGCGCGCTGCTGCGCCAGAACGGTGACGGCGACCGCGCCCGCCTTCATCACGGCGAGCCAGCAGGCGGCGAGCCAGGGGGTGCTGGGTCCGCGCAGCAGGACCCGGTTGCCGGGCAGGACGCGCAGGTCGTCGGTGAGGACGTGGGCGATGCGGTCCACCCGGTCCTGGAGTTCTCCGTAGGTCCAGACGCCGCCCTCGCCGTCGTGGAAGGCGGGCCGGTCGGCGCCGAATCGTTCCGTCGTACGGTCGAGGAGTTCCGCCCCGCAGTTCAGCCGGTCGGGGTAGGAGAGCTCCGGGAGGTCGAAGAGGAGACGCGGCCACCGGTCCGGCGGCGGCAGCCGGTCGCGGGCGAAAGTGTCGAGGTGGGCCGAGGGTGTCAGCTCCATGAGTCCGTCCCCCTGTCGTGGTGGGGTCGCCCGTCGCCACACGAGCGTATCGTGTTGGTGACGGCAGTCAACGGTTCGCGACAAGGGTGCTTCCGAGTGCCCCGACGACAGCACCGCGCGGCACAGGGACGCCGCACGGCGCAGGGACGAAGACGCCCGAGGGCGTCAGAGAGGGCCCACATGCCCGCATTCTCGCTCGATCCGGAACAGATCACCTGGTGTGCGGAGCTCCGCACCCTCGCCGCCGAACGCCTCAGGCCCCTCGCCGACCAGGGCGAACCCGGCCGGGTCAACCGCCCCCTCGTCGCCGCCCTCGGCGAGCTCGGCCTGCTCGCCCGGCTTTTCGACGCGGGCGCCCTCGACCTCTGCCTGCTGCGCGAATCGCTCGCCCGGACCTGCACCGAGGCCGAGACCGCCCTCGCCCTCCAGGGCCTCGGCACCCACCCCGTCGCCGCCTTCGGCACCCCCGCACAGCGCGCCCGCTGGCTCCCCGAGGCCACCGCCGGCCGGGCCGTCGCCGCCTTCGCCCTCTCCGAACCCGACGCGGGCTCCGACGCCGCCGCACTCGCCCTGGAAGCCCGGCCCGACGGCGCCGGCGGCTGGCGCCTGCACGGCGAGAAGCGCTGGATCTCCAACGCCCCCGAGGCCGACTTCGCCACCGTCTTCGCCCGCACCACCCAAGGCGCCGGATCCCGGGGCGTCACCGCCTTCCTCGTCCCCGCCGACCGGCCGGGACTCGGCGGCGAAGCCCTCGACATGCTCGCGCCGCACGCCCTCGGCACCCTCACCTTCGACGGCGTCCCCGTCGGCCCCGACGACCTGCTCGGCGAACCCGACCAGGGCTTCCGGGTCGCCATGCACACCCTCAACCTCTTCCGGCCCAGCGTCGGCGCCTTCGCCGTCGGCATGGCCCAGGCCGCCCTGGACGCCGCCCTCGCGCACACCGCCGCCCGCCCCGCCTTCGGCGGCCACCTCGCCGACCTCCAGGCCGTCGCCCACCGGATCGCCGAGATGGCCACCCGCACCGAGGCCGCCCGCCTCCTCGTGTACGCGGCGGCCACCGCGTACGACGAAGGCGACCCCGACGTCCCACGGCGCTCCGCGATGGCCAAACTGCTCGCCACCGAGACCGCCCAGTACGTCGTGGACGCCGCCGTCCAACTCCACGGCGCCCGCGCCCTCCAGCGCGGCCACCTCCTGGAACACCTCTACCGGGAGGTCCGCGCGCCCCGCATCTACGAAGGGGCCACGGAGGTCCAGCGCACGATCATCGCCAAGGAGCTGTACGCGGCGCACCGCAGGGCCGCGAACCGAACCGAGCGGCGCGAGGCGGTCCGCCTCCGCACCGCCGACAGCCGCCGTCAGGAGGTGCCGTCCCCATGAGCCTGCACCGGCACAACCCCGCCGAACTCGCCCCGCCCACCGGCTTCTCGCACGCCGTGACCGCCACCGGAACCCGGTTCGTCTTCCTCGCCGGACAGACCGCCCTCGACAGCGAGGGCAAGGTCGTGGGGGACACCCTGGCCCGGCAGTTCACCACCGCGCTCGGCAATCTGCTCACCGCGCTGCGTCACGCCGGCGGCACCCCGGCCGACCTCGCCCGCGTCACCGTCTACACCACCGACGTGGCCGAGTACCGCGCCCACGCCCATGAACTCGGCCGGATCTGGCGGCGGTTGGCGGGCCGCGACTACCCGGCGATGGCCGTGATCGGAGTCGTACGGCTCTGGGACGAACAGGCCCGGGTGGAACTCGACGGCTTCGCCGTGCTGGACGAGCCCGCCCACGCTTGATCAACTGGTCACCCGCTCGGGCCGGGCTTAGTGTCGAAAGGTGGACTGACCGGCCCACGGCTCCCTCCAGTGAGGGCGCGATGCGCCATGAATAGTCATGAGTAGTACACCCGAGCCGAAGACACCGACGGCGACCGCACCCCGCAAGGGCGGGGGAGACGGCAAGGGCATCGCCCTGTTCGTGATCGCCTCGTGTCAGCTGATGGTGGTCCTCGACATCACCATCGTGAACATCGCGCTACCGCACATCCAGACCGCGCTGGACTTCTCGACCACCAGCCTCTCCTGGGTGGTGAACGCCTACACCCTGACGTTCGGCGGCCTGCTCCTGCTGGGCGGACGCGCCGGCGACATCCTGGGCCGGCGCCGGGTGTTCATCTTCGGCGTGCTCCTCTTCGGACTGGCGTCGCTGTTCTGCGGACTCGCGCAGAGCGAGTGGCAACTCCTCGCGGCCCGCGCCCTCCAGGGCGTCGGCGGTGCGATCGCCTCACCGACCTCGCTCTCCCTGATCACCACCACCTTCGACGAAGGCCCGGAGCGCAACCGGGCGTTCGGCGTCTTCGCGGGCGTCTCGGCGGGCGGCGGCGCGATCGGCCTGGTCGCGGGCGGCATGCTCGTCCAATGGCTCGACTGGCGCTGGATCTTCTTCGTGAACGTGCCGATCGCGCTGATCATCGCGTTCCTCACGCCGCGGCACGTGAAGGAGTCCGAGCGGCACCCGGGCCACTTCGACCTCGCCGGCGCGCTGACCTCCACGCTCGGCATGGTGGCGCTGGTGTACGGCTTCATCCGGGCGGCGCAGGAAGGCTGGAGCGACCCGTACACGATCGGCTCGTTCGTGGCGGCGGTCGTCCTGCTGGCCCTGTTCATCCTGATCGAGCGGCGCTCCCAGCAGCCGATCACACCACTGCACATGTTCGCCGACCGCAACCGCTCGGGCACGTACGTCATCATGCTCTGCCTGGCGGCGGCCATCTTCGGGATGTTCTTCTTCCTGACCCTGTTCGTCCAGCAGGTGCTGAGCTTCAGCCCGTTGACGACGGGACTCGCGTTCCTGCCGGTCAGCGCGATCATCGGGGTCGGCGCCGGCCTCACGTCCAATCTCCTGCCCCGGTACGGGCCGAAGCCCTTCATGGTGACGGGTTCGGTACTCGCCGCGGCGGGCCTGTCCTGGCTGACCCTGACCGACGTCGACTCCACCTACCTGGGCAGCATCCTCGGCCCGATCCTCGTCTTCGGCCTCGGCATGGGCCTGATGTTCGTGTCGCTCACCATCATGGCGCTGTCCAACGTCGAGGTGCAGGAATCCGGCGCGGCGTCCGGCCTGCTCAACGCCACGCAGCAGGTGGGCGGTTCACTGGGCCTGTCGATCCTGGTCACGGTCTTCGGCACGGCGAGCCGCAACGAGGCCGAGAAGCAGGTCCCCGCCTTCCTCTCCCAGGCGGGCCCCCTGGAAAAGGCCCAGTTCGCGAAAACGGGCCAACTCCCACCCCCCTGGGGCGACCAGGTCCTCACCTCAGGCGTCTCAGCGGGCTTCGTCACAGCGGCCATCTTCGCCGTGGTCGGCGCCCTGATAGCCCTCTTCGTCATCCAGGTCCGCCCCTCGGACATCGAACGCCTCAAGGGCGGCGGCCCGATGCCGGGCGCGGGCGGCTGAAACGGACGCTGGTTCCCCGGGGGCGGTGTGATAGTGGTAGAGGCTGACGGTCGGCCGAACGGGGGGAATCGGAGACGTGCGCGATCCGTTGGAGAACGTGGAACTCACCGAGGCCGTGCAGGGCTTGCGAGACCAGCTGATGGCCGCCGTGCACGCCGCGGACGGACAGCGCGTCAAGTTCGAGGTCGACGAGATCACGCTGGACTTCTCGGTCGAGCTGCGGCGCGACGCGACGGCCAAGGCCGGGTTCAAGGCATGGGTGGTCTCCGGCGACGCCCAGGTGGGCGTGGCGCGGAGCGCCGTCCACACGGTGTCCGTGAAACTGAGGCCGAAGGACGCGACCAACGGCCGGCCAATCGAAATCGGACATCAGGCCGAGGTCGACATGGGTGACTTCGCAGATCCGTCCGGACCGTACGGCGGATGAGCGCCCGGTCCATCGAACGCATCGCCGTCGTCCAGGGAGCGCGTCAGGGCTCCGGCTTCCTGCTGGACTCCCGCCTCGTGCTCACCTCGGCGCACCTGTTCGAAGGGGAGGACGAGACCGCTCGCGTCGCCGTCCCCGGCGGGGCGGGGCCGCGCGACTGCCGCCTTCTCTGGCGCCGCCACGACGCGTCGTGCGACGCGGCCCTGCTCGAAGCGGACGAAGACCTCGTGAGGGAGGGCACGACGTGCCGGACGGCCGATGTCCGGTGGGGCCGGATATCCGGCCTGGCCGCGTGGGAGAACTGCGAAGCGGTGGGCTACCCGCGGATCTCGCTCCGGGACGGGGCGCGGCCGGACACCGAGCAGATCGTGGGCACGCTGAAGCCGGGATCGTCCGTCCTGCGCGGTCGTTACGTCCTGGACAGTTCCCACACCCCACCGCCCGCGGCCTCCGGGGCATCGCCGTGGCAGGGGATGTCGGGGGCCGCTCTCTTCGCCGGCGAATACCTGATCGGTGTGGTGTCGGGGGACCCCGCGCAGTGGGGTCACGCGCGGGTGGAGGCCGTCCCCGTCTCCGTCGTGGTGGCCGATCCGGGCTTCCGGCGGGCGATGGAGGCAGCCGCGGGGTTCCGTCCCGAGGTGGTGGAGATCGGCAGGCCGGTGCCGCAGGTGGTGCGCGAGACCTTCGCCACCCGCGAAGACGACTGGATCCCCGTCGCCGACGCCGACCCGGTCTCCTTCGGTGTTCACCGCGTGCCGGACGCCTCCGGCCATCCGGACGTCGTGCCGTACGTGTCCCGCCGCGTCGACGCTCAGGTGGACGACCGGCTCGCAGCGCTGGCGGAAACGGGCGGCATGCTGTTGCTGACCGGGGACTCGGCCGCCGGCAAGTCGAGGGCCCTGTTCGAAGGCATGGTCCGCAATCTCGGGGGCCGGTCGGTATGCAAGCCGGACCCCGATGCCGACCTGTCCTTCCTGCACTCCTCCACCGGAAGTGATCACGAGACGGTCGTGTGGCTCGACGACCTGCACACCTACCTGAGGTCCGACGGGCTGACGCCGTCGCTGCTCGACCGGCTCGTCCGCCGCGGCACGGTCGTGCTCGCCACGCTGCGCACCGAGTTCCACGAGCACTACACGGACGACGAGGACGGCCCGTCGCTCTCGCGGAGCACCGGGCCGCGGCTGCCGACCTCGCCCGGCCGGGTGATCCGCGCGGCACATCACCTCACCCTCGACCGGCTCTGGACGGACGACGAGCGGCGGGCCGCCTCGTCGAGCGAGGACCCGCGCGTCGTCGCCGCACTGAACGCCGACCGGGCGTACGGGGTGGCGGAGTACCTCGCGGCGGGACCGCAGGTCCTCAAGCGGTGGAAGGCCGCGTCGCGGGCGAAGGGCAACCCCCGGGGGGCCGCGCTCGTCGCGGCCGCCGTCGCCCTCGCCCGTACGGGGGTGGACACCGCGCTGGCGCCGGAGTCCCTGGAACGCCTCCACGCGTACTTCCTCGACCGGGCGGGCGGGCCGGCGCTGAGGCCGGAAGGCATGGCGGAAGCCTGGGCATGGGCGTCCAAAATCGTGCTGGGCGTGACCAGTCCCCTCGTACCGGGGCGGGGAGGAACGTGGAAGCCGTTCGACTACCTCGTGTCGGACGCCGCGCGCGGGTCCCGTCCCGGCGAGCTGCCGGGCGAGGTGTGGGACGAAGCCCTGCGCATCGTGGACGACACGCGCCGTGTACTGGTGTCGACCGTCGCCAGGGTGGCGGGCCGGCCGGACGTGGCCAAGGAGGCGCTCCGCCCCCTCGCGGAGGCGGACGATCCCGACGGCCTGGTCAACCTGGGGGCGTTGCTGGCCGCGGAGAAGGACGAAGACGGTGCCGGCCGCTGCTTCGAGCGTGCTTTCCGTCTGGGGGACTCCACCGGGGCCCACAACATGGGTGCCCTGTCCTTCATGCGGGGTGATCTGGAAGGGGCACGGGACTGGTTCGAGCGTGCGGTCGAGGCCGGGGGACGGGAGTCGATCGGCGCCCTCGGCCTGGTCCACGAGAAGCTGGGGAACCAGGACGAGGCGACAGCGCTCTGGAAGCGCGGTACCGAGGCCGGTGACCCCGGCAGTGCGCTGCACTATTCGGACTGGCTGCGGTCGCAGTGGCAGTCGGACGAAGCCGTCGAGGCCCTGAGAGTCGCCGCGGACGGTGAGATCCCGCTGGCCGCGCTCTCGTACGCCGGAGTTCTCCTGCGGAGGGAGGACACGGACACGGCCCACGCCTATGTCTCGCGTGCCTACGACGTGGCAGTCATGCAGGGGAATCTGGGCGACCCGGTCGGCTGCCTGATGGCCGGGGTGACCGCGTACTCCTTCGGTGACGTCCGGCTGGGGGCGGAGTGGTGGAGCCGGGCACGCGAGCACGGCCGCCCACCGGACTGGGTGGTCCTGGAGGCGGAGGAGGGCTCACCTGGACTCCCGCACCTGGTCTTCAGCGCCGACTGCCTGGACAGGCTCGGGCACGAGGAGGCCCGTTCCCTCATGCGGTTGCTCTGGGCCGGCGACTGCCAGGACTGCGGACATCCGCTGGCTGACGGCGTTCCGGCCCTCCATGTGGACGATCACTACGAATGGGCCCACGCACGGCTCTTCCACTTCGGAATGTGCCGGTATCCGGGCTGGAACGATTCGGCCCTGATCAGTTTCGCCAAAGAGGCGGGTCTCAGCTGGACGGCGTTCACCGCCGGCGTCCCCGTGGGGCAGCGCAGCGACCAGCTCGTTCCCGGTTTCGTGGTCAACCCCTCCGTCGAGGCAGCGCAGTTGGTACAGGTCGGCGATCGCTGGACGGCCACGGCCGCTCTCGGGCCCCGGTCCACCCACGCCGAAGCGCTCGGCCTCCGACCGCTGTGGTCCGGCTTGCCACCCAGGTCGTCCGACGGCCTCGCCCGGGCGTTCACCGGTCCCGGCGAAGTCGCCGTGGCCACGTTCGGCCAGCTCTGGACCGCTCCCGCGACCGACGAGTTCATCGCGATGACGCGGCGGTTCGGAGGAATGCTGCTCATCACGGCGAGCACGGTCGGACCCGAGTCCCCGGCCTCCGTGGAGGTCCTGACGGACGCCCTGGAGGCCTGGGACTCGATGACGAGGTGGGTCCCGCTGACATCCGACTCCTCGGGCTGAACCCACCCGGGGCGGTACCCGAGGAACCGAGGCCCTAGATGTCCCGGAAGATCTCGATCTGGGCGCCGATCGAGTTCAGCCGCTCCGCCAGGTCCTCGTAGCCGCGGTTGATGACGTACACGTTGCGCAGGACCGAGGTGCCCTCGGCGGCCATCATGGCGAGGAGGACGACTACGGCCGGGCGCAGGGCCGGGGGGCACATCATTTCGGCGGCGCGCCAGCGGGTGGGGCCCTCGACGAGGACGCGGTGGGGGTCCAGGAGCTGGAGGCGGCCGCCGAGGCGGTTGAGGTCGGTGAGGTAGATGGCGCGGTTGTCGTAGACCCAGTCGTGGATGAGGGTCTTGCCCTGGGCCGTGGCCGCGATCGCCGCGAAGAAGGGGACGTTGTCGATGTTCAGGCCCGGGAACGGCATCGGGTGGATCTTGTCGATCGGCGCCTCCAGTTTGGAGGGGCGGACCGTCAGGTCGACCAGGCGGGTGCGGCCGTTGTCGGCCGGGTACTCGGCCGAGCGGTCGTGGTCGAGGCCCATCTCCTCGAGGACGGCGAGTTCGATCTCCATGAACTCGATCGGGACCCGGCGGATGGTCAGTTCGGATTCCGTGACGACCGCCGCGGCCAGCAGGCTCATCGCCTCGACCGGGTCCTCGGAGGGGGAGTAGTCGACGTCCACGTCGATCTGTGGGATGCCGTGGACGGTCAGGGTCGTGGTGCCGATGCCGTCCACCCGTACGCCGAGGGCCTCCAGGAAGAAGCACAGGTCCTGGACCATGTAGTTGGAGGAGGCGTTGCGGATGACGGTCACGCCGTCGTGGCGGGCGGCCGCCAGGAGGGCGTTCTCGGTCACGGTGTCGCCGCGCTCGGTGAGCACGATCGGGCGGTCGGGGGCGACGGAGCGCTCGACCTGGGCGTGGTAGATGCCCTCGGTCGCGGTGATGTCGAGGCCGAAGCGGCGCAGCGCGATCATGTGCGGCTCGATCGTGCGCGTACCGAGGTCGCAGCCGCCGGCGTACGGCAGCTTGAAGCGGTCCATGCGGTGCAGCAGCGGGCCGAGGAACATGATGATCGAGCGGGTGCGGATCGCGGCCTCGGCGTCGATCGAGTCCATGTCCAGTTCGGCCGGCGGCACGATCTCCAGGTCGACGCCGTCGTTGACCCAGCGGGTGCGCACGCCGATGGAGTTGAGCACTTCGAGGAGCCGGAAGACCTCCTCGATGCGGGCGACCCGGCGCAGGACGGTGCGGCCCTTGTTGAGGAGGGAGGCGCAGAGCAGCGCGACGCAGGCGTTCTTGCTCGTCTTGACGTCGATGGAGCCGGAGAGCCGGCGGCGGCCGACGACCCTGAGGTGCATCGGTCCGGCGTAGCCCAGGGACACGATTTCGCTGTCGAGGGCTTCGCCGATGCGGGCGATCATCTCAAGGCTGATGTTCTGGTTGCCGCGCTCGATCCGGTTGACTGCGCTCTGGCTCGTGGCCAGTGCGTCGGCGAGCTGCGTCTGTGTCCAGCCACGGTGCTGACGGGCGTCACGGATGAGCTTGCCGATGCGTACGAGGTAGTCGTCTGCCATGGCGTCACGTTATCTCAGATATGAGATGACACTCGCAGTTGGGGTAGGCCGTCAGGGTGAAATGTCGTACGCAGTCGGGTGACGCGGTTCGTACAGGGGGAGTTCGGTGCCGCTCGGGAGCCGGATGGCGGCGAGCAGGCCCCAGCGCTGCTCCTCGATGGCGCGGGTGACCTGGACGCCCTTGTCCTCCAGGTCCAGCAGGGTCTGGGCGAGGTCCTCGCACATGAGGTAGAGCTCGACGCCCGGCTCGCCCTCCGTGGGATGGGTGGCGACCTCCGCGGGGGGCAGCTTGAAGATGAGCCAGCCGCCTCCGGCGTCCACGTGCTCGAAGCCGAGGACGTCCCGGAGGAAGGCGCGGTCGGCCTCCGCGTCCCGGGTGTAGAGAATCACATGCGCGCCGATGACCATGTCCCGATCGTCGGCCGCCGCCACGCCCGGGGCAATCCGCGGGCCGCCGTACGGGTGCCGGGGCGCCGCTTCCCGGCGGCTCGGGGGCATCCGGGCATGACCCGGCAGCGGGGATGCACTAGAGTTATCTCGACATCGAGATAACTGCTTACGGCGCACCGCGGCCGCCCACCCGGTAAGGGTTACCTAACTAAGCCTTACCTTAGCGGATCGGCGAGGGAGTCGTGGCGGCAGCATGGCGGTAATACGCGCACTTTGATGAAGGAGACTGTCGTGTCGGCGAACAGCTTCGACGCCCGCAGCACGCTGCGCGTGGGCGACGAGTCGTACGAGATCTTCAAGCTGGACAAGGTCGAGGGCTCCGCGCGCCTCCCTTACAGCCTGAAGGTCCTCCTGGAGAACCTGCTCCGCACCGAGGACGGCGCGAACATCACCGCCGACCACATCCGGGCCCTGGGCAACTGGGACTCGCAGGCCCAGCCGAGCCAGGAGATCCAGTTCACGCCGGCCCGCGTGATCATGCAGGACTTCACCGGCGTCCCGTGCGTGGTGGACCTCGCCACCATGCGCGAGGCCGTCAAGGAGCTCGGCGGCGACCCGGCGAAGGTCAACCCGCTCTCCCCGGCCGAGCTGGTCATCGACCACTCCGTCATCGCCGACAAGTTCGGCACGAAGGACGCCTTCGGCCAGAACGTCGAGCTGGAGTACGGCCGCAACAAGGAGCGCTACCAGTTCCTGCGCTGGGGCCAGACCGCCTTCGACGACTTCAAGGTCGTCCCCCCGGGCACCGGCATCGTCCACCAGGTGAACATCGAGCACCTGGCCCGCACGGTCATGGTCCGGGGCGGCCAGGCGTACCCCGACACCCTCGTCGGCACCGACTCGCACACCACCATGGTCAACGGCCTCGGTGTGCTCGGCTGGGGCGTCGGCGGCATCGAGGCCGAGGCCGCGATGCTCGGCCAGCCGGTCTCCATGCTCATCCCGCGCGTCGTCGGCTTCAAGCTGACCGGCGAGCTCCCGGCCGGCACCACCGCCACCGACCTGGTCCTCACGATCACCGAGATGCTGCGCAAGCACGGCGTCGTCGGCAAGTTCGTCGAGTTCTACGGTGAGGGCGTCGCCGCCACCTCCCTGGCGAACCGCGCCACCATCGGCAACATGTCGCCGGAGTTCGGCTCCACCGCCGCGATCTTCCCGATCGACGGCGAGACCCTGAACTACCTCAAGCTCACCGGCCGCTCCGAGCAGCAGGTCGCGCTCGTCGAGGCGTACGCCAAGGAGCAGGGCCTCTGGCTCGACCCGGCCGCCGAGCCCGACTTCTCCGAGAAGCTGGAGCTCGACCTCTCCACGGTCGTCCCCTCCATCGCCGGCCCGAAGCGCCCGCAGGACCGCATCGTCCTCGCCAACGCCGCCGCGCAGTTCGCCCAGGACGTCCGCAACTACGTCGACGACGTGGACGAGGCCGGCAAGGAGTCCTTCCCGGCCTCCGACGCCCCGGCCAACACGCCGAACGGCGCCCCGTCGAAGCCGGTCACCGTGACCGCCCCGGACGGCTCGACCTACGAGATCGACCACGGCGCCGTCACCGTCGCCGCGATCACCTCCTGCACCAACACGTCGAACCCGTACGTGATGGTCGCCGCCGCCCTCGTCGCGAAGAAGGCCGTCGAGAAGGGCCTGACCCGCAAGCCGTGGGTCAAGACCACCCTCGCCCCGGGCTCCAAGGTCGTCACCGACTACTTCGACAAGGCGGGCCTGACCCCGTACCTCGACAAGGTCGGCTTCAACCTCGTCGGCTACGGCTGCACCACCTGCATCGGCAACTCCGGCCCGCTGCCGGAGGAGGTCTCCAAGGCCGTCAACGACCACGACCTGGCCGTCACCTCGGTGCTCTCCGGCAACCGCAACTTCGAGGGCCGGATCAACCCCGACGTCAAGATGAACTACCTGGCCTCCCCGCCGCTGGTCGTCGCGTACGCCCTCGCGGGCTCCATGAAGGTGGACATCACCAAGGACGCCCTCGGCGTCGACCAGGACGGCAAGCCCGTCTACCTGGCCGACATCTGGCCGACGGAGGCCGAGGTCAACGACGTCGTCGCCAACGCCATCGGCGAGGACATGTTCAACAAGTCCTACAGCGACGTCTTCGCGGGCGACGCCCAGTGGCAGGCGCTGCCGATCCCCACCGGCAACACCTTCGAGTGGGACAGCGAGTCCACCTACGTCCGCAAGCCCCCGTACTTCGAGGGCATGACGATGGAGACCACCCCGGTCACCGACATCGTCGGCGCCCGCGTCCTGGCCAAGCTGGGCGACTCGGTCACCACCGACCACATCTCCCCGGCCGGCGCCATCAAGGCCGACACCCCGGCCGGCAAGTACCTCACCGAGCACGGTGTGGAGCGTCGTGACTTCAACTCCTACGGCTCGCGCCGCGGCAACCACGAGGTCATGATCCGCGGCACCTTCGCCAACATCCGCCTGCGCAACCAGATCGCGCCGGGCACCGAGGGCGGCTACACCCGCGACTTCACCGTCGAGGGCGCGCCGGTGTCGTTCATCTACGACGCCTCGCAGAACTACCAGGCCGCCGGCACCCCGCTGGTCATCCTGGGCGGCAAGGAGTACGGCTCCGGCTCGTCCCGCGACTGGGCCGCCAAGGGCACCGCGCTCCTCGGCGTCAAGGCCGTCATCACCGAGTCGTACGAGCGCATCCACCGCTCGAACCTCATCGGCATGGGCGTCCTGCCGCTCCAGTTCCCGGCCGGCCAGACGGCCGACTCGCTCGGCCTGACCGGCGAGGAGACCTTCTCCATCACGGGCGTCACGGAGCTGAACGAGGGCACCACGCCGAGCACGGTCAAGGTCACCACCGACACCGGTGTCGAGTTCGACGCGGTCGTCCGCATCGACACCCCCGGTGAGGCGGACTACTACCGCAACGGCGGCATCATGCAGTACGTGCTCCGCAACCTGATCCGTGGCTGACACGATCTGACCCGGTAGTACGGAAAGGGCCCCGCTCCTCGGAAGAGGAGCGGGGCCCTTCGCCGTGCCGTGCCCGCGCTGATCAGAACGCGGTCAGAACGCGGTCAGAACACGGATCAGAACATCGCGCGGAAGCCGTTCCACCCCGACGTGCCGATCTGCACCCGGCCGGAGTACGGGGACGAGGCGCGGCCCGTGCCCTTGTACAGCCACAGGGCGCCGCGGCCGTCACGGGCGACGAGGTCCGCCTTGCCGTCGAAGTTCAGGTCACCCGAGGACACGAGGGAGTTGTACATGTTCCAGCCGCCGCCGATGCGGGAGCGGCCGGAGAACGGCGCCTTGTAGTTGCCGGTGCCCTTGTACAGCCACAGCACGCCGGCACCGTCGCGGGCGACGATGTCGGGCCTGCCGTCACCGGTGACGTCGCCCTTGCCGGCGATCTGGTTGTAGGCGTTCCAGCCGCCGCCGACCCGGACGCGCGGGGCCAGGGAGCCGTTGCCGTAGCCCAGGTAGTGCCAGAGCACGCCGGCACCGTCGCGGGCGAGGAGGTCGTCCGCCGGGGCGCCACCGGTGTTGGAGGCCGAGATGATCTTGTTGTAGATGTTCCAGCCGCCGCCGATGTCGCGGGGGCGGCCCACGTCGGCGTAGTGCAGACGGCCGTCACGCACGGCGTAGAAGCCGTCGGAGTCGCCGTCACCGTCCATGTCGGCCTGGTTGAAGTGCTTGTGGTAGTTCCAGCCGGTGCCGGAGTTGTCGGCCAGACGCTGGATGGCGCCACCGCCGACCGGCTGGTAGCCCCAGATGGTGCCCGCGCTGTTGACGCCGTACAGGTAGTTCACCGGCGTGGCGGCGGCCGCGGAGGCCGCGAAGGTGCTTGCGTTCGAGGACCGCTCGATGCCGGACGCGGTCGGCTGCGGCGCGTCCGCCGCCATCGCGGCCGTGGTGGTGCTCACCAGAGCGGCCGTTATCGCCGCGACGGTGACGCGGCGCAGGACGCCCGCGCGGTTCAGGCCGGAAGAGTTGGCCACGTGTACTCCATGTGGGAGAGGGACAAGGTAGATCCGCCGGCCACGTCGAACACGTAGACGAGCGCGGCGGTCCACCTATGATCCCTGCCGTCCTCACAGGATCCTTACTTTTCGGAGTGTCTGTGACACGACTGTTTCGATCCCCGCCGTATGCCCCCCTTTGTCCGCCGGTGCCCCACGGTGCCACCCCGGCCGCCTCCTCAAGCGGCCCCACTACGGGCACCCCTGAGGGGGTGTCAAGGGTATTGACGGACGAATGGTTGGACGAAACGCCGCAGATCCAGCGTGCTTATCCCGGAGGTCTCAACTCGGGAAAGATGGTTGTGAAAACCTGCTTTCGATCTTGCTCAGGCGAAGGGAAGTGGACTATACCTGTCGGCGTCCAGCCAGTCGTTTCCAGCACACGACGGCCCGACGCCTGCACGACCCGGCTGCAAATGACCGCGGTGGCGGGGCCCTTCGCCTGTGGCGAGCGAGTACGGGCGACCGGTACACCGCCTGAGTCCTGAATGAAGGCGAGGACTTGAGCATGGGATCCACCTCCGCACACACCAATGAGGGCCTTGGCCGTCGCGATCTGATCAAGCGTTCTGCCGCTATCGGTCTGATCTCCGTACCGACGATGGGCTTCCTCTCCGCCTGTGCGAG
This sequence comes from Streptomyces venezuelae ATCC 10712, assembly GCF_008639165.1. NCBI lineage: Bacteria > Bacillati > Actinomycetota > Actinomycetes > Kitasatosporales > Streptomycetaceae > Streptomyces > Streptomyces venezuelae. Next base: position 6,330,300 of record NZ_CP029197.1, read on the forward strand.
CAGCGACAGCGGTGGCAACGGAAAGGTCGAGAAGGGCACGAAGTCCGAAAAGAACCCCCTGGGGGTGAACGAGTCGGCCCCGCTCGATTTCGTCCTCTTCGACGGTGGATTCGGACAGCAGTACGCCAAGGACGCGGTGAAGGTCTACGAGACCAATTACCCCAAGGCCAAGGTCAAGTTCACCCCCACCCAGAAGATCACCACCACGCTGCAGCCGCGCTTCAACGGCGGCAACCCGCCGGACCTCATCGACAACTCGGGCGCCGAGCAGATGGACATGGGCGTGCTGGTCGGCCAGAAGCAGCTCGCGGACCTCACCCCGCTGCTGGACGCGCCGTCCATCGACAACCCCGCCAAGAAGGTCCGCGACACCCTGCGGCCCGGCATCGTCGAGATGGGCCAGTTCGACGGCGACCCGGTGTGGATCATGTACTACGCCTACACGGTCTACGGCGTCTGGTACTCGCAGAAGCTGCTCGACTCCCTCGACGCGAAGTACCCCGAGACCTGGGACGAGATGCTGGCCGTCTGCGAGAAGGCCAAGAAGAAGGGCATCGCGGGCTGGACGTATGCCGGCAAGCACCCGTACTACGTCCCCTTCTCGCTCTACCCGATGATCGGCAAGGTCGGCGGCCGCGAGGTCCTCGACGCCATCGACAACCTGGAGCCGAAGGCCTGGGAGCACCCCGCGGTCAAGACCTGCTTCGAGGCGTACTACGAGCTGGTCCAGAAGGGCTACATCCTCAAGGGCACCCCCGGTCTCGACCACATCCAGTCGCAGACCGCCTGGACCGAGGGCAAGGCGCTGTTCATCCCGAACGGCTCCTGGGTGGAGAACGAGGCCGCGAAGACCATGCCGGCCGACTTCGACCTGGCCGTCTCCGCCCCGACCGGCATCGACTCCTCCGACAAGCTGCCCTTCGGCACCATCTGGGCCTCCGGCGGCGAGCCCTTCATCGTCCCGGCCAAGGCGGCGAACGCCGAGGGCGGCATGGAGCAGCTGCGCATCATGCTCAGCGAGGCCTCCTCGAAGAACTTCACCAAGTCCGTGAAGTCCCTGACCGCCTTCAACGGCGGCACCGACGGCATCGAGCTGACCCCGGGCCTGAAGTCCGGCGTCGCCGCCCTGGAGAAGGCCGGCCAGAACGTCGTCAACCCGCGGCTCCAGGACTGGTACGTGGCCCTTCAGAAGGAGAAGATCGGCGTCGCGGGCATCGGCGAGATGATGGCCGGCCGCGCGACCCCGGCCGAGACGATCAAGAAGATCCAGAAGTACGCCGACGAGGCGGCCAAGGACTCCTCGATCAAGCACTACAAGCACCAGTGAGCAGTGCCGGGGCCCCTTCCCGCCGACCGGGAGCGGGCCCCGGCCCTTGGCGCGCGGCAGCAGCGGCGCGCCCGGCGCGGGAAAGATCGGGGTCGGTAGGAATGCAACACGGCAAGTACCGTTTCATCGTGGGGTTCCTGGCGGCCCCGCTCGCGCTCTACGCGCTCTTCGTCATCTGGCCGTTCGTCCAGTCCATCTACTACTCGTTCACGGACTGGACCGGGCTGAGCCCCGAATTCGGGATGGTCGGATTCGACAACTACAGCAGAATGCTCGACGACGAGGTCTTCTGGAAGTCGTTGCAGCACAGTCTGACCTTCGCGGTGGTGCTCCCGCTGGTCACCGTCGGACTCGCCCTCTTCTTCGCCTTCATGCTCAATGTCGGCGGTCGGCGCCGTAAGGGCGCGGCCATCGCGGGTGTGCGCGGATCCTCTTTTTACAAGATTGTCTATTTCTTCCCGCAGGTGCTGTCGATCGCGATCGTGGCGCTGCTCTTCCAGTTCGCGTACAACCCGAACAGTGGAGCCATCAATTCCGTTTTGAAGGGCGTCGGTCTCGGCAGCGTCCAGCCGGACTGGCTCGGCGATCCCGACCTCGCCCTCATCTGCGTGATGGTGGTACTCGTCTGGTCCACCGTCGGATTCTTCGTCGTCCTCTTCTCGGCCGGCATGGCGTCCATTCCGCGGGACTTCTACGAGGCGGCCCTGCTCGACGGCGCGAACCGGTTCACCACGTTCTTCAAGATCACCCTGCCGCTGCTCTGGGACACCGTGCAGTCGGGCTGGATCTACATGGGCATCCTCGCGCTCGGCGCGGAGTCCTTCGCCGTCGTCCAGATCATGACCGTAGGCCCCAGCGGCGGCGGGCCCGACTACTCGACCATCGTCCTTCCGCTGTACGTGTACCAGAAGGCGTTCCGGGACGGTCAGGCCGCCTACGCAACGACCATCGGTGTCGCGCTCCTCCTCCTCACGCTCGCCTTCGCGGCCGTCGTGATGAAGCTGGGCCGGCGCGAGCGGCTGGAGTTCTGATGAAGACCACCGACACTGCCACCCCCGGCGTCGAGACCCCCGGCTCCCCGGGCGGCTCGGGCACCGAGGTCATCAAGACGGTGGCGCCGGCGCCCCGCAAGGCCTCGAAGAGCGAGGGCGCGACCCTCAACGTCTTCTCGCACGGCGTCCTGATCATCTGGGCGATCATGGTCGTCATGCCGCTGCTCTGGGCGGTCATGACCTCGTTCAAGACCGACAAGGCGATCTTCACCTCGCCGTGGGCGCTGCCCGACAAGCTGCACTTCGAGAACTGGTCGCGCGCCTGGACCGAGGCGCACATGAGCGACTACTTCCTGAACACGATCCTGGTGGTCGGCGGCTCGCTCCTCGGCACCCTGCTCTTCGGCTCGATGGCGGCCTACGTCCTGGCCCGCTTCGACTTCCCGGGCAACCGGTTCATCTACTTCCTCTTCATCGGAGGGATGAGCTTCCCGATCATCCTGGCCCTCGTGCCGCTGTTCTACGTCATGCAGAACATGGCGCTGCTCAACACGCTGCACGGCCTGATCCTGGTCTACATCGCGTACTCGCTGCCGTTCACGGTCTTCTTCCTGACCGCCTTCTTCCGCACCCTGCCGACCTCGGTGGCGGAAGCGGCCTTCGTGGACGGCGCCTCGCACACCCGGACCTTCTTCCAGGTGATGCTGCCGATGGCCAAGCCCGGCCTCATCAGCGTCGGCATCTTCAACTTCCTCGGCCAGTGGAACCAGTACCTGCTGCCGACCGTGCTCAACACCGAGCCGGAGCGGAAGGTGCTCTCGCAGGGCCTCGTGCAGCTCGCCGTCAGCCAGGGCTACAAGGGCGACTGGTCGGGTCTCTTCGCCGGTCTCGTGATGGCGATGCTCCCGGTGCTCGCCGCCTACATCATCTTCCAGCGGCAGGTGGTGGCCGGTCTGACGGCCGGCGCCGTGAAGTGACCCCCGGGGCCGGGAGACGGCCCCCGCACCGCCCGAAGGGCCCCCGGCGCACCGCGCCGGGGGCCCTTCCCATGGCCCGGCACCGCGGGGGTGACAGCGCCGGGAACCGCCCGTGGACACCGTGTGACACACACCCTCCGCCTCTCAAGGTCTTGACGGGGACCAAGCCGAAAGCGTCCCCTTAGAGTTCACATGTTGGAGAAAACGGTGGGAGTGAGTGAGTCGATGGAGACTCCGGGTTCGCAGACGTCTCTGCACAGGGCCAATCTCGAACGGGTCGTCCGGGCGGTGCGCATGGCCGGCTCGCTCACCCAGGCGGAGATCGCCCGGGCGACGGGCCTGTCCGCCGCCACGGTCTCCAACATCGTCCGGGAGCTGAAGGACGGCGGCACCGTCGACGTCACGCCCACCTCGGCGGGCGGCCGCCGGGCCCGCAGCGTCTCGCTCTCCGGTGACGCCGGGATCGTGATCGGCGTCGACTTCGGCCACACCCACCTCAGGGTGGCCGTCGGCAACCTCGCCCACCAGGTGCTGGCCGAGGAGGCGGAGCCGCTCGACGTGGACGCCTCCGCCGCCGAGGGCTTCGACCGCGCCGAACAGCTGGTCAAGCGGCTGATCCTGGCCACCGGCATCGGCCCCGACAAGGTGATCGGCGTCGGACTCGGCGTCCCGGGCCCGATCGACGTCTCCTCCGGCACCCTCGGGTCGACCTCGATCCTGCCGGGCTGGAGCGGGATCAACCCCGCCGAGGAGCTCTCCGGCCGGCTCGGCGTCCCGGTGCACGTCGACAACGACGCCAACCTCGGCGCGCTCGGCGAGCTGGTCTGGGGGAGCGGCCGGGGCGTCAAGGACCTGGCGTACATCAAGGTGGCGAGCGGTGTCGGCGCCGGTCTCGTCATCGACGGGCGGGTCTACCGGGGCCCCGGTGGCACCGCGGGGGAGATCGGGCACATCACGCTCGACGAGTCGGGCCCGGTCTGCCGCTGCGGCAACCGCGGCTGCCTGGAGACCTTCACCGCCGCCCGGTACGTGCTGCCGCTGCTCCAGCCGAGCCACGGCCCCGATCTGACCATGGAGCGGGTCGTCCAGCTGGCCCGGGAGGGCGACCCGGGCTGCCGCCGGGTGATCGCCGACGTCGGCCGGCACATCGGCAGCGGCATCGCCAACCTCTGCAATCTCCTGAACCCGAGCCGGGTGGTGCTCGGCGGCGACCTCGCCGAGGCCGGGGAGCTGGTCCTCGCGCCCATCAGGGACTCCGTCTCGCGGTACGCGATCCCCAGCGCCGCCCGGCAGCTCTCGCTGGCCCAGGGGGCCCTGGGAGGCCGCGCCGAGGTGCTCGGCGCGCTGGCCCTCGTACTCAGCGAAATGGGCGATTCGACGCTTTTCCAGGGGTCTGAGAGTGCCCTGCCGGCGGCGGCTCCGGCCTCACGCCTTGCGTTCACTTAGATAACGAACACCACCGTTGTCATCTCGTTAAGGATTTACTTCTTGACGTCGGTGTTACGGCCGAGTTGACTTCGTGCCACCTCGGCCGCAACGTCGCGGCCTCGTCAGGGAGGCAACCCACATGAACGCAGTGACGCGTCGTGCCGTCATAGCAACGGCCGCGGTCTCGATGGCTCTCACGCTCGGCGCCTGCGGCAAGGCAGGCGGCGACGACAGCGGGGACAAGGGCAGCTCGACCAAGATCGGTCTGCTCCTGCCCGAGAACAAGACCTCGCGCTACGAGTCCCTGGACAAGCCGCAGTTCGAGAAGGCCGTCAAGGCCGCCTGCGCCGACTGCGAGGTCGTGTACAACAACGCGGTCTCCGACGTCGTCAAGCAGAAGCAGCAGTTCGACCAGCTGATCGCCGACGGCATCAAGGTCATCGCGCTCGACCCGGTCGACGCCACCAAGGCCGAGGGCTGGATCACGGAGGCCAAGGCCAAGGGCGTCAAGGTCGTCGCGTACGACCGCGCCGTCAAGGGCGCCGACGCCTACGTCAGCCACGACAACAACAAGGTCGGCGAGCTCCAGGGCCAGGCCCTCCTCGCCGCGCTCGGCCCGAAGGCCGCCACCGCCAACGTCGTGATGATCAACGGCGACGAGAAGGACCCGAACGCCGGTCTGTTCAAGAAGGGCGCCCACACCGCCCTCGACGGCAAGGTCGGCAAGATCGCCTACGAGGCCTCCGGCGAGTGGGACCCGAAGGTCGCCGGCGAGAAGATGTCCGCCGCGATCTCCTCGGTCGGCAAGGACAAGATCGGCGCGGTCTACTCGGCCAACGACGGCATGGCCGGCGGTGTCATCACCTCGCTGGAGAACGCCGGCATCAAGGACATCCCGGTCGGTGGCCAGGACGCCGAGGTCGCGGGCATCCAGCGGATCATCGCCGGTTCGCAGACCTTCACCATCTACAAGTCGCCGCTCCAGCTGGCCCCCGAGGCCGCCAAGTTCGCGGTGAACCTGCTCAAGGGCAAGGAGCTCGCCGCGCAGGGCACGACCGACGGCGTGCCGTCGACGCTCTTCCCGCCGGTCGTGGTCGACAAGACCAACATCCAGACCACGGTGATCAAGGACGGCATCTACAAGGCCGCCGACCTGTGCACCTCGGACCTGGCCGCCAAGTGCACCGCCCTGGGCATCAAGTAGCCCCCTGAGCACCGCCCGCCGGGCCCGCCGAGGGCCCGGCACCACGGATCCCGCCACCGCCCCGCGTACAGAGGGTGAAGCCTCCGTCAGGAGGTGAACCCCACCCCGTACGCCCGCCGGCGGACCCGCCCGGATCCGTCCCCCTGCCCGTCCGGCCCCCGGCCGACCCAGACCCCGCTGTCGGTCCGGGGGCCGGACGAGCTCAGCCCCCCCTCGAAACTTCGGCGCTGCACCGGCGGCGCGACATGCCGCCGCCCGCGGGCGGCGAAGGAGTTGGTTCACGTGTCCCAGACGCCCGTGCTGGCGTTGCGCGGGATCTTCAAGCGGTTCGGAGCGGTTCAGGTCCTCTCCGGTGTCGATCTCGAAGTCCACGCAGGAGAGGTCGTCGCGCTCGTCGGCGACAACGGAGCGGGAAAGTCCACGCTGGTCAAGACGATCGCCGGTGTGCACCCCATCGACGAGGGCGTCATCGAGTGGGAGGGCGAGCGGGTCGAGATCCAGCGCCCGCACGACTCCCAGAACCTCGGTGTCGCGACCGTCTACCAGGACCTCGCGCTCTGCGACAACCTGGACGTGGTCGCCAACCTGTTCCTCGGCCGCGAGATCAAGAAGGGCGGCGTCCTCGACGAGGTCGCCATGGAGAAGCGGGCCAAGGACCTGCTCTCCACCCTCTCCATCCGCATCCCCAGCGTCCGCATCCCCGTCGCCGCCCTCTCCGGCGGCCAGCGGCAGGTCGTCGCCATCGCGCGCGCCCTGGTCGGCGACCCCAAGATCGTGATCCTGGACGAGCCCACCGCCGCCCTCGGCGTCGAGCAGACCGCCCAGGTCCTCGACCTGGTCGAGCGGCTGCGCGAGCAGGGCCTCGGCGTCATCCTCATCAGCCACAACATGGCCGACGTGAAGGCCGTGGCCGACACCGTGGCCGTGCTGCGGCTGGGCCGCAACAACGGCACCTTCCCGGTCGCCACCACCACGCACGAAGAGATCATCGCCGCGATCACCGGTGCCACGGACAACGCCGTGACCCGCCGCCAGGCCCGCAACGCGGAGGTAGCGAAGTGAGCAACACCCCTCCCACCGCGAGCGAAGAGGCCGCGGTGCCCGACCCCCGTACCTCCGACGAGCAGGCCCCGGTGACCGAGGTCCCGGCCGCCGGCGCGATCCCGGCCGTCGACCCCCGTCTCCTCGTGCGCCAGCAGGGCTTCAAGGGGTACGTCGAGGAGTTCAAGCGCAAGATCCGCTCCGGTGAGATCGGCTCGCTGCCCGTCGTGGTCGGCCTCATCGTCATCGGCATCGTGTTCCAGGCCCTCACCGGCAACTTCATCACCTCGTACAACCTCGACCAGATCACGCTGTACGCGGTCGGCCCCGGCATCATGGCCGTCGGCATCGTCTTCGTGCTGCTGCTCGGCGAGATCGACCTCGCCGTCGGCTCCGTCGCGGGCCTCGCCGGATCGGTCTGGGGCGTCCTCGGCACCGACATGCCGGACTCCCTCGCGATCCTCCTCGGCATCCTGTCCGGCACCCTGCTCGGCGCCTTCCACGGCCTGGTCTTCGCCAAGATCGGCGTGCCCGCCTTCGTCGTCACCCTGGCCGGCTTCCTCGGCTGGGCCGGACTGCAGACCTGGGTGATGGGGGACAAGTCCACCATCCCGACCCCGATCGGCAGCTTCGTCGGCGACCTCACGAAGTACTACTTCTCCGACGTCGCCGCCGCCTACGGCCTCGCCGTGGTCGTCGTCGCCGCCTTCTACCTCGCCCAGCTGCGCGACTCCCGCCGCCGCAAGGCCGCCGAGCTGCCGCACCGCCCGCAGAGCGAGATCATCCTGCGCACCGCCGTCCTCGCGGTCCTGGTCCTCATCGCCGCCTACGGCTTCAACCAGGAGCAGGGCCTGCCGCTCTCCCTGGTGATCTTCCTGGTGATCCTGCTCGTCACCGACTTCGTGCTCCGCCGCACCACCTACGGCCGCCAGGTCTTCGCCGTCGGCGGTGGCATCGAGGCCGCCCGCCGGGCCGGCATCAACGTGTCGTGGATCCGGATCTCGGTCTTCATGATCTCCGGCACGATGGGCGCGATCGGCGGTCTCTTCCTCGCCTCCGCGACCGGCGGCGCCGACCGCTCCCTCGGCGGCGGCAACCAGCTGATGATGTGCATCGCCGCCGCCGTCATCGGCGGTACGTCCCTGTTCGGCGGACGCGGCAAGGTCTGGTCGGCGCTCCTCGGCATCCTGGTCATCCAGTCGATCGTCCAGGGCCTCAACCAGATGAACCTGTCCTCCAACGCGATCCAGTACATGATCACCGGAGCGGTCCTGCTCATCGCCGTGATCATCGACTCGGTCTCCCGCAAGACGCAGAAGACGGCCGGACGCGCCTAGGGACCCGTCCCCGCGCGCGTAACGCTCGCCACACCGCCCGGCGCCGCTGAAACCGGCGCCGGGCACTGCTGCGTCCGGAGCAGTGCACCGACCCTCGTCAAGCCGTGCGGACCGGCTTCGGGGGCCGTACAGATCAGCGGCTTGTAGGTCGTGGGGGTGACGCGTCTTCCCCCGGCCCGATGCCCACGATCCAAGACGGAACATTAGACTCGACAAATCGGCAAGCTCGACCAGCTCAAACGCAAGGAGGCACGGGTGGCTCTGCTGACCCGTATCAGGGGACCGCGAGATCTGGACCGGCTCTCCCCGGAACAGCTGGACCAGCTGGCCGACGAGATCAGGACGTTCCTCGTGGACGCCGTCTCCAAGACCGGCGGGCACCTCGGGCCCAACCTCGGCGTGGTCGAGCTGACCATCGCCCTGCACCGCGTGTTCGACTCCCCGAAGGACAAGGTCCTCTGGGACACCGGCCACCAGAGCTACGTCCACAAGCTGCTCACGGGCCGCCAGGACTTCTCCAAGCTCAAGATGAAGGGCGGCCTCTCCGGCTACCCCTCGCAGGCCGAGTCCGAGCACGACGTCATCGAGAACTCGCACGCCTCCACGGTCCTCGGCTGGGCCGACGGACTCGCCAAGGCGAACGAGGTCCTCAAGAAGGACGACCACGTCGTCGCCGTCATCGGCGACGGGGCCCTCACCGGCGGCATGGCCTGGGAGGCGCTGAACAACATCGCCGCCGCCAAGGACCGCCCGCTCGTCATCGTCGTCAACGACAACGAGCGCTCCTACGCCCCGACCATCGGCGGCCTCGCCAACCACCTGGCGACCCTGCGCACCACCGACGGCTACGAGCGCTTCCTCGCCCGCGGCAAGGACATCCTGGAGCGCACCCCCGTCGTCGGGAAGCCGCTCTACGAGACCCTGCACGGCGCCAAGAAGGGCCTCAAGGACTTCATCGCCCCCCAGGGCATGTTCGAGGACCTCGGCCTCAAGTACGTCGGCCCCATCGACGGCCACGACATCGAGGCCCTGGAGTCCGCCCTGACGCGCGCCAAGCGCTTCGGCGGCCCCGTCATCGTCCACTGCCTCACCGAGAAGGGCCGCGGCTACCAGCCGGCCCTCCAGGACGAGGCCGACCGCTTCCACGCCGTCGGCAAGATCCACCCCGACACCGGCCTGCCCATCGCCTCCTCCGGCGCCGACTGGACCGGCGTCTTCGCCGAGGAGATGGTCGCCCTCGGCAAGGAGCGCGCGGACATCGTCGCCATCACGGCGGCCATGCTCCAGCCCGTCGGCCTCGACAAGTTCGCCAAGGCCTTCCCCGACCGGGTCTTCGACGTGGGCATCGCCGAACAGCACGCCGCGGTCTCCGCCGCCGGCCTGGCCACCGGCGGCCTGCACCCGGTCTTCGCGGTCTACGCGACCTTCCTCAACCGCGCCTTCGACCAGGTCCTGATGGACGTGGCCCTGCACAAGTGCGGCGTCACCTTCGTCCTGGACCGGGCCGGTGTCACCGGCACCGACGGCGCCTCCCACAACGGCATGTGGGACATGTCGATCCTCCAGGTCGTGCCCGGCCTGCGGCTCGCCGCCCCGCGCGACGCCGACCAGGTCCGCGCCCAGCTGCGCGAGGCCGTCGAGGTCACCGACGCCCCCACCGTGGTCCGCTTCTCCAAGGGCGCCGTCGGCCCCGCCGTACCGGCCCTGCGCCGCGTCGGCGGCATGGACGTGCTCCGCGAGCCGGGCACCGACACGCCCGACGTCCTCCTGGTCTCGGTGGGCGCGCTCGCGCCGATGTGCCTGGAGATCGCCGACCTGCTCGACCGGCAGGGCATCTCCACGACCGTCGTCGACCCCCGCTGGGTCAAGCCGGTCGACGAGGCCCTCGCGCCGCTCGCCGAGCGGCACCGGGTCGTCGTCACCGTCGAGGACAACAGCCGCGTCGGCGGCGTCGGCTCGGCCGTCGCCCAGGCGCTCCGCGACGCGGGCGTCGACGTACCGCTGCGTGACTTCGGCATCCCGCCGCGCTTCCTCGACCACGCCTCCCGCGGCGAGGTCCTGGCCGAGATCGGTCTGACCGCCCCCGACATCGCCCGCCAGGTCACCGGCCTGGTCTCGCGACTCGACAACCTCCCCCGAGCTCTCGGCTCCGCTCGGGCAGGGGGGACCCCCCCCGAGAACAGCGCGCGGGCCGTGGAGCCCGCCCGCGACTGACGGGTCACGTCACCCCGCGTCACCTCAGGGGCCGATCGGTTCACTCTTCGGAGTGCCGATCGGCCCTTTCGCGTGCATCCTGACCACAGAGCGGGCAGCCCCATGGCAGGGAGGTACGACGAGTGAGTACGGACCAGCAGCCACGCGCCAACAACGGCGTCTTCCGGACGAAGACGGTCGAGCAGTCGATCCGGGACACGGAGGAGCCGGAGCACGCCCTCCGGAAGTCCCTGTCCGCCTGGGACCTGACGGTGTTCGGCGTCGGCGTCATCATCGGCACCGGCATCTTCGTCCTCACGGGCAAGGTCGCCAAGGAGAACGCCGGCCCGGCCACGGCCCTCGCCTTCGTCGCCGCCGGCATCGTGTGCGCCCTCGCCGCCCTGTGCTACGCCGAGTTCGCCTCCACGGTGCCGGTCGCCGGATCGGCGTACACCTTCGCGTACGCCTCGATCGGCGAACTGCCCGCCTGGATCATCGGCTGGGACCTCGTCCTGGAGTTCGCCCTGGGTACGGCGGTGGTCGCCGTCGGCTGGTCGGGGTACGTCCGCTCGCTCATGGACAACATCGACTGGCATCTGCCGGCGTCGCTCCAAGGGCCCGACGTGGCGGGCGGCACCTTCGACATCCTCGCCTTCGTCCTCGTCCTGGTGCTGACCGTCGTCCTCGTCCTCGGCATGAAGCTGTCCGCCCGGATCACCGCGCTCGTCGTGGCGATCAAGGTCACCGTCGTCATGATCGTGATCGTCGCCGGCCTGTTCTTCATCGTCGGCGACAACTACAAGCCCTTCATCCCGCCGGCCGTCACCCCCGAGGGCGGCGGCTCCAACTGGGACTCCCCGCTCGTCCAGCTGATCTTCGGGTACGAGCCGACCAACTTCGGCGTCATGGGCATCTTCACCGCCGCCTCCGTCGTCTTCTTCGCCTTCATCGGCTTCGACGTGGTGGCCACCGCCGCCGAGGAGACCAAGCTGCCGCAGCGGGACATGCCCCGGGGCATCCTCGGCTCCCTCCTCATCTGCACCGTCCTCTACGTGGCCGTCGCCCTCGTCGTCACCGGCATGCAGCACTACACCGAGCTGTCCGTCAGCGCCCCGCTCGCCGACGCGTTCAAAGCCGCCGGCCACCCGTTCTACGCCGGCGTGATCAGCTTCGGCGCCGCCGTCGGCCTCACCACGGTCTGTCTGATCCTGCTCCTCGGCCAGACCCGGGTGTTCTTCGCGATGAGCCGCGACGGCCTGCTGCCGCGCTTCTTCTCCAAGACCCACCCGCGCTTCCGCACCCCGTACCGCCCCACCATCCTGCTCGGCGTGATCATCGCGATCGTCGCGGGCTTCACCAGCATCAACGAGCTCGCGACCCTGGTGAACATCGGCACCCTCTTCGCCTTCGTCGTCGTCGCGGTCGGCGTCATGGTGCTCCGCCGCACCCGCCCCGACCTGCCCCGCGCCTTCCGCACCCCCTGGGTGCCGGTGCTGCCGATCCTCTCCATCGCGGCCTCGGTCTGGCTGATGCTCAATCTGCCGGGCGAGACCTGGTTCCGGTTCGCCGTCTGGATGGTCATCGGCATCGTCGTGTACTTCCTGTACGGACGCGGTCACAGCCGGCTCGGCCGGGAAGGACAGGCGGCGAAGTACTGAGGGGGCGATTCCGCAAGATCCACCAGGCGCGGAGGGGAGCGTTCGGGAGGACGACTACAGTCGGTCCGTACCCGAACTCCCCCGACGACCGGAGTGCTGGATCCCCCCATGGCGAATCGATCCCAGGCCCCCACCGACAGCTCCCACGGCCCCTCCACCGCCCCGCTGCTCCAGGGGGCCTGGCTCACCAGAGGAGTGGAGGGACGGTTCAGCGCCTACCTGCCACGGGACGGGGAGGTGGTGCGCTGGACGGAGCAGCCGGACGGTTCCTGGAGCGGGCCGGTCTCCCTCGGGGGCCCGGGGCCCGCGGGCCGGCTCACCCCGTTCCTCGCCGTCGGCCAGGGCGCCGACCGCTACGTGCACCTCGTGGGGGTGCGGCCGGCCGGTACGGGGGAGGGCCACGTCGAGCTGGTCCACTCCGTCCAGTTCCAGACCGGGCGTCCCGCCCTGGAATGGCGTTCGATCGGACACTCCAACGCCACGTCGCGGTGGACCGGCAACCCCGCGGTCGCCGTGGACGCCCAGGGACGCGCGTACGTCTTCATGCGCAACGGCGGCGGCGGGCTGAGCGCGCGGGCGCAGAAGGACACCGGCGGCTGGCACCCCTGGTGGGACCTGAAGGGCTCCAGGACCGACCCCTCGCCGGTCGCCGTCACCAACGGCTCCGGCTTCGTCGAGCTGTACACCGCTCACGAGAAGGGCCTGGTGCGGTACGTCCAGAGCGAGTCCGGCGGCAGACCGGTCCGCGAGGACGTGGTGCCGGCCTCGGTGACCATGGGCAGCCTGGCGGCCACGACCGGCCCCTCCGGGCACGTCACCCTCTTCTACCTCGACCAGGAGGGCCAGGTGGGCGCCTGGTCGCCGGACCGCTCCCTGGAGCCGACCGTCCTCGGCAAGGCCGTCGGCACCGGGCGGCTCGACGCCACCCGCTGTCTCGTCGACGGCGCCGAGTCCACGGTCCTCGCCCAGCGGTCCGCCGACGGCCGGCTCGCCCTCGCCGTCCTCCCGAGCGAGCGGGAGACGGAGGGCGTCCATTGGGCGGAGACCGGTGAGCGGCACGCCGAGCTCACCGCCGTCCTCTCCAGCGACCTCGACGGGCGTCTGGTGGCGATGGCCCGGACCGGCGGAGGCCGGGTCCTCACCGCCCGCCAGCGGGCCGGCGCGGAAGGTCTGCGGTTGGATGGCTGGCGCCCCATAGGGTGACCCGCCCCGCACGGGAACGGCCCCGGCACCTGGGGAAGGTGCCGGGGCCGTACGCGTACGCCCTGAGGAGTTACGCGGGGACGCTCGCCACGCCCTGCGCCAGGAAACGCTTGCCGTTGACGCGCTCGGAGACGCCCTCACGGTCCAGGTACGGCGTGATGCCGCCCAGGTGGAAGGGCCAGCCTGCACCCGTGATCAGGCAGAGGTCGATGTCCTGCGCCTCGGCGACGACACCCTCCTCCAGCATCAGGCCGATCTCCTGCGCCACCGCGTCCAGGACGCGGTCGCGGACCTGCTCCTCGGTCAGGACGGAGTCGCCCTGGACGAGGAGGGCGGCGACCTCGGGGTCGAGCTCCGGCTTGAAGCCGTTCTCGGCGTTGTAGACGTAGAAGCCGCGCTTGCCGGCCTCGACGACCCGCTTGAGGTTCGGGGAGACGGTGAAGCGCTCCGGGAAGGCGCGGTTCAGGGTCTCGGAGACGTGCAGACCGATGGCCGGGCCGACGAGCTCCAGGAGGACCAGCGGCGACATCGGCAGGCCGAGGGGCTCGATCGCCTTCTCGGCGGTCTCGACCGGCGTGCCCTCGTCGATGACGTTCTGGATCTCGCCCATGAAGCGGGTCAGGATGCGGTTCACGACGAACGCCGGGGCGTCCTTGGTGAGGACCGCGGTCTTCTTCAGCTTCTTGGCGACGCCGAAGGCGGTGGCCAGCGAGGCGTCGTCGGTCTGCTCGCCGCGGACGATCTCCAGGAGCGGGAGGATCGCGACCGGGTTGAAGAAGTGGAAGCCGACCACGCGCTCCGGGTGCTGGAGCTTGGAGGCCATCTCCGACACCGACAGCGAGGAGGTGTTGGTGGCGAGGATCGCGTGCGCCGGGGCGACCGCCTCGACCTCCGCGAACACCTTCTGCTTGACGGACATCTCCTCGAACACGGCCTCGATGATGAAGTCCGCGTCCGCGAAGCCCGCGGCCTTGTCCAGGACGCCGGAGACCAGGCCCTTGAGACGGTTGGCCTTGTCCTGGTTGATGCGGCCCTTGCCGAGCAGCTTCTCGATCTCGCCGTGGACGTAGCCCACGCCCTTGTCGACGCGCTCCTGGTCGATGTCGGTCAGGACGACCGGCACCTCGAGGCGGCGCAGGAAGAGCAGCGCGAGCTGGGAGGCCATCAGACCGGCGCCGACGACACCGACCTTGGTGACCGGGCGGGCCAGCGACTTGTCCGGGGCGCCGGCGGGGCGCTTGCCGCGCTTCTGCACCAGGTTGAAGGCGTAGATGCCGGAGCGGAGCTCGCCGCCCATGATCAGGTCCGCGAGGGCCTGGTCCTCGGCGTCGAAGCCCTTCTGCAGGTCGCCGTCCTTGGCGGCCTCGATGATGTCGAGGGCGCGGTAGGCGGCCGGCGCGGCGCCGTGGACCTTGGAGTCGGCGATGGCGCGGCCCTTGGCGACGGCCTGGTCCCAGGCCTCGCCGCGGTCGACCTCGGGACGCTCGACGGTCACGGAGCCGGTCAGGACGCCGGCGGTCCAGATGAGCGACTGCTCCAGGAAGTCGGCACCCTCGAACAGCGCGTCGGCGATGCCGAGTTCGAAGACCTGCTTGCCCTTGAGCTGGCGGTTCTGGTTCAGCGAGTTCTCGATGATGACCGAGACGGCCTTCTCGGCACCGATCAGGTTCGGCAGGATGGCGCAGCCGCCCCAGCCGGGCACCAGACCGAGGAAGACCTCGGGCAGCGAGAAGGCCGGCAGGGCCTTCGACACGGTGCGGTAGGTGCAGTGCAGACCGACCTCGACGCCGCCGCCCATGGCCGCGCCGTTGTAGTACGCGAAGGTCGGCACGGCGAGCGCGGAGAGACGCTTGAAGACGTCGTGGCCGCCCTTGCCGATGGCCAGCGCCTCGTCGTGCTTCTTCAGCAGCTCGACGCCCTTGAGGTCGGCGCCGACGGCGAAGATGAACGGCTTGCCGGTGATGCCGACGCCGACGATCTCACCGTTCGCGGCCTCGGCCTCGACCTGGTCGATCGCCGTGTTCAGGTTGGCCAGCGACTGCGGGCCGAAGGTGGTCGGCTTGGTGTGGTCGAAGCCGTTGTCCAGCGTGATCAGCGCGAACCGGCCCGCACCCGCGGGCAGTTCGAAGTGCCGTACGTGGGCGCTGGTGACGACCTCGTCCGGGAAGAGCTCGGCGGCGCCCTTCAGAAGCTCGGCGGTGGTGCTCACTTGCCCTCCCAGTGGGGGTTCTCCCAGATGACCGTCGCGCCCATGCCGAAGCCGACGCACATGGTGTTGAGGCCGTAACGGACCTGCGGGTTCTCCTCGAACTGGCGGGCCAGCTGCGTCATCAGACGGACGCCGGAGGAGGCGAGCGGGTGGCCGTAGGCGATGGCGCCGCCGTACTGGTTGACGCGGGCGTCGTCGTCGGCGATGCCGTAGTGCTCCAGGAAGGCGAGGACCTGGACGGCGAAGGCCTCGTTGATCTCGAAGAGGTCGATGTCCTCGATGGACAGACCGGCCTTCGCGAGGGCCTTCTCGGTGGCCGGGATCGGGCCGTAGCCCATGACCTCGGGCTCGACGCCGGCGAAGGCGTAGGAGACGAGGCGCATCTTGACCGGGAGGTTGTTCTCCCGGGCGAAGTCCTCGGAGGCGATGATCGAGGCGGTGGCGCCGTCGTTCAGGCCGGCCGCGTTGCCCGCGGTGACGTTGCCGTGGACGCGGAACGGCGTCTTCAGGTTGGCCAGCGACTCCAGGGTGGTGCCCGGGCGCATCGGCTCGTCGGCGGTGACCAGGCCCCAGCCGGTCTCGCCGCCCTCGGCGTTGGTGCGGCGCACCGAGATGGGCACCAGGTCCGCCTGGATCTTGCCGTCGGCGTACGCCTTGGCGGCCTTCTCCTGCGAGCGCACGGCGTACTCGTCGGCGCGCCGCTTGGTGATGCTCGGGTAGCGGTCGTGCAGGTTCTCGGCGGTCATGCCCATGAAGAGGGCGGACTCGTCGACGAGCTTCTCCGACACGAAGCGCGGGTTCGGGTCGACGCCCTCACCCATGGGGTGGCGGCCCATGTGCTCGACACCGCCGGCGATGACGGCGTCGTACGCGCCGAAGGCGATCGAACCGGCGACGCTGGTCACGGCCGTGAGCGCACCGGCGCACATGCGGTCGATCGAGTAGCCCGGCACCGACTGCGGCAGGCCGGCGAGGATGCCCGCCGTACGGCCGAGGGTCAGACCCTGGTCACCGATCTGCGTGGTCGCGGCGATGGCGACCTCGTCGATCTGGGCGGGGTCGAGGCCGGGGTTGCGGCGCAGCAGCTCCCGGATGGCCTTCACGACGAGGTCGTCGGCGCGGGTCTCGTGGTAGATGCCCTTCGGGCCCGCCTTGCCGAACGGGGTGCGGACGCCGTCGACGAAGACGACGTCCCTGACGGTACGAGGCACGATGGCTCTCCTCCAGGGTGCGGGATGGCACTGCTGCGGCACACGCCTAAGCGTGCGCTTGCTTCCCCCATGCTACTTGTGGGTAACCAGGCTGCCCAGTCCCTGGGGCCGGAGCGGTGAAGGTCACACTCCCGGATACGCGAAACCCCCGGCGGGGGGCCGGGGGCGTGCGGGTGGGCGGGGGCGCCTGCGGCGGGCTTCCTTCCCCACCCCGCCCCTTCCCGAACTGGGGCTCCGCCCCGGACCCCGCGCCTCGAACGCCGGCGGGGCTGGATTCTCCAGCCCGCCCGGCGCTCGAGGGCACGGCCGATGGCCGTGCGGGGGTCCGGGGGCGCTGGGGTCACGCCTTCGCCGTCAGGGCCTCGACCAGCAGCGGGGTCACGAGCCCCACCTGCCAGGGGCGGGCGCCGTAGCCGGTGAGGGCGGCGGCGACCGTGTCCGGGGTGCCCGGCGTCGGCGGCTCCCAGCAGACCCGTCGGACCGTGTCCGGGGTGATCAGGTTCTCCTGCGGGAGGTTCAGTTCCTCCGCGAGGGCCGAGACCGCCGTGCGGGCCGCCGAGAGGCGGGCCGCGGCGGCCGGGTCCTTGTCCGCCCAGGCGCGCGGCGGCGGCGGGCCCGCCACCTGCTGGCCCGGCTGGGGCAGCTCGCTCTCCGGCAGGGCGCGGGCGCGGTCGACGGCCGCCTGCCACTGCTCCAGCTGACGGCGGCCCATCCGGTGCCCGTAACCGGGCAGGGCCATGAGCGCGGTCACGTTCACCGGCACCGCGAGCGCCGCCTCCACGATCGCCGCGTCGCTCAGCACCTTGCCGGGGGAGACGTCACGCCGCTGGGCGACCTTGTCACGGGCCGTCCACAGCTCCCGTACGACCGCCATCTGGCGACGGCGGCGCACCTTGTGCATGCCGGAGGTCCGGCGCCACGGGTCCTTGCGCGGCGGGGCGGGCGGCGCGGCGGCGATCGCGTCGAACTCCTGGTGCGCCCACTCCAGCTTCCCCTGCCGGTCGAGCTCCTTCTCCAGGGCGTCCCGGAGGTCGACGAGGAGCTCCACGTCGAGGGCCGCATAGCGCAGCCAGGGCTCGGGCAGCGGCCGGGTGGACCAGTCGACCGCGGAGTGGCCCTTCTCCAGGGCGTAGCCGAGGACGGACTCGACCATCGCGCCGAGGCCGACCCGCGGGAAGCCGGCGAGGCGCCCGGCGAGCTCGGTGTCGAACAGCGAGGTCGGGAGCATGCCTATGTCGCGCAGGCACGGGAGGTCCTGGGTCGCGGCGTGCAGGATCCACTCGGTGCCGGCGAGCGCGTCGCCGAGTCCGGAGAGGTCGGGGCAGCCCACCGGGTCGATGAGCGCGGTGCCCGCGCCCTCGCGGCGGAGCTGGACGAGGTAGGCGCGCTGGCCGTAGCGGTAGCCGGAGGCGCGCTCGGCGTCCACGGCGACCGGGCCGCGGCCCGCCGCGAAGGCGGCGATCACCTCGGCGAGGGCGTCCTCGGTCTCGACGACGGGCGGAATCCCCTCGCGGGGCTCCAGCAACGGGATCGGAAGCCCATTCGCAGGGACATCGTCGTCCGGGGGGCCGCCCCCGGTGGTGCGCAGTGCTGTGTCTGCTGCGGTCTCTTGGGCGTCGGTCACCTGTCAAGGGTATCGGTGAACGGCAAGCGCCTGTCGACGGAACGTTCCGTCGACAGGCGCCGGCTTTCCGTCGGCCGGTCCGTCAGTGGATGATCCCCGTCCGCAGGGCCACCGCGACCATGCCGGCCCGGTCGCCGGTGCCCAGCTTGCGGGCGATCCGGGCGAGGTGGCTCTTCACGGTGAGGGCCGAGAGGCCCATGGAGACGCCGATCGCCTTGTTCGACTGGCCCTCCGCGACGAGCCTGAGCACCTCGACCTCCCGGCCGGAGAGCTCGCGGTAGCCGCCCGGGTGGCTCGGGGCACCCGGGGGGCGGCGGTGGCCGAGCCGCGCGGCCGCGGCGCCGATGGGGGCGGCGCCGGGTCGGGTGGGGTGGCCGATGTTGGTACGGGTGCCGGTGACGACATAGCCCTTCACGCCGCCCGCCAGGGCGTTGCGCACGGCGCCGATGTCGTCCGCCGCCGAGAGGGCGAGGCCGTTGGGCCAGCCCGCGGCGCGGGTCTCGGACAGCAGGGTCAGGCCGCTGCCGTCGGGCAGGTGGACGTCGGCAACGCAGATGTCGCGCGGGTTGCCGACGCGGGGACGTGCCTCCGCGATGGAAGAAGCCTCGATCACGTCGCGTACTCCGAGGGCCCACAGGTGGCGGGTCACGGTGGAGCGGACGCGCGGGTCGGCCACGACGACCATGGCCGTCGGCTTGTTCGGGCGGTAGGCGACCAGGCTTGCGGGCTGCTCGAGGAGAACGGACACCAGGCCTCCTGGGGGGAAGGGTGCGGGACGGAGCCGGCTCGGGGAAGAAGCCGGGGGCGAACCCGTGCTGTGAAGGGGTCACTGACTCCTTCGGCAGCTGGGCCGCCCGCCTTTAGGGAAAGATCACGATTTGGTGAGTAACAATTAGGGCAATTCGGACGCGTGATCGATCATCCTACGAGCGGCCCCCGCTCCGTCACCCCCACGAGGGACACCGGAACAGGCCGAAAACAGCCCCTCAGGCCTGCTGCGGACCCCGCCGCTGGGGCAACGAGACGACACCGGCGCCCGACACCGTCCCCGCCGCACCCGTCCCCGCGTCGGCCGGCGCCGGCGGCAGCCCCGCGATCTGACAGAGCAGATCGCACCAGGCCGCCAGATGCGCCCCCGTGTCCGGCACCCCGCCCAGACCCTCGCGCGGCGTCCAGGACGCCCGGATCTCGATCTGCGTCGCCGGCCTGCGCTCCGCGAGCCCCCCGAAGTAGTGCGAGCCCGCCATCGTCACGGTCCCGCTCGCCTCCCCGTACGGCAGCCCCCTGGCCTCCAGGGCCCCCGTCAGCCAGGACCAGCACACCTCCGGCAGCAGCGGATCCGCCGCCATCTCCGGCTCCAGCTCCGCCCGGACCAGCGTCACCAGCCGGAACGTGCCCTTCCAGGCCTCGTGGCCGTCCGGATCGTGCAGCAGCACGAGCCGCCCGTCCGCCAGGTCCTCCTCGCCGTCCACGACGGCCGCCTCCACCGCGTACGCGTACGGGGCGAGGCGCTGCGGGGGCCTCGTCGGGTCGATCTCGATCTCGGGCCGCAGCCGCGCCGAACGCAGCGCCTCCACCGCCCGCCGGAACGCCGGTGGCACCGGGTTCGTCTCCGTACTGTCCGCCGTTTCGCCCGTCCCTCGATCGCCGTCGGAATGATCGGAAAAATGTCCCTGCGCCGCAGCCATGCGGGGAAGAGTAGGCGGAACGGGGCCTCCTTGCAGGGAGGGACACCCGCCCCGGACGAGCGGCTTCCCGCCACATGCGAAGATTCTGGGCGTGAGTGCCAACGAACGCCCGACGGGCCACCAGACGAAGCAGCAGTCGCGGACGCACGACTCCGCGTTCCTCAAGGCGTGCCGGCGCGAACCCGTGCCGCACACCCCCGTCTGGTTCATGCGGCAGGCCGGGCGCTCCCTCCCCGAGTACCTCAAGGTGCGCGAGGGCATCCCGATGCTCGAGTCGTGCATGCGGCCCGAGCTGGTCACCGAGATCACCCTCCAGCCGGTCCGCCGCCACAAGGTCGACGCCGCGATCTACTTCAGCGACATCGTCGTCCCCCTCAAGGCCATCGGCCTCGACCTCGACATCAAGCCCGGCGTCGGCCCGGTCGTCGCCGACCCCATCCGCACCCGCGCCGACCTGGACCGGCTGCGCGACCTCACCCCGGACGACGTCCACTACGTCACCGAGGCCATCGGGATGCTCACCGCGGAACTGGGCGACACCCCGCTCATCGGCTTCGCCGGCGCGCCTTTCACCCTCGCGAGCTACCTCGTCGAGGGCGGCCCCTCGCGCAGCCACGAGCGCACCAAGGCGATGATGTACGGCGACCCGCAGCTCTGGGCCGACCTGCTCGACCGCCTCGCCGAGATCACCTCCGCCTTCCTCAAGGTGCAGATCGAGGCCGGCGCCTCCGCCGTCCAACTGTTCGACTCCTGGGTCGGCGCCCTCGCCCCGGCCGACTACCGCCGCTCCGTGATGCCGGCCTCCGTCAAGGTCTTCGACGCCGTCGCCGGCTACGGCGTCCCCCGCATCCACTTCGGAGTCGGTACGGGCGAGCTGCTCGGCCTCATGGGCGAGGCCGGGGCGGACGTCGTCGGCGTCGACTGGCGCGTCCCC
The DNA here is from genome assembly GCF_008639165.1 of Streptomyces venezuelae ATCC 10712. Lineage (NCBI taxonomy): Bacteria > Bacillati > Actinomycetota > Actinomycetes > Kitasatosporales > Streptomycetaceae > Streptomyces > Streptomyces venezuelae. The sequence continues at coordinate 6,351,326 of NZ_CP029197.1, forward strand.
CTCGACGAGGCCGCCCGCCGCGTCGGCCCCGGCAAGGCGCTCCAGGGCAACCTCGACCCGGCCGTGCTGTTCGCCGGGCGCGAGGTCGTCGAGGCCAAGACCGACGAGGTCCTGGCCGCCGCGAAGGGCCTGGAGGGCCACGTCTTCAACCTGGGCCACGGCGTCATGCCGTCGATGGACCCCGACGCCCTGACCCGCCTCGTGGAGTACGTGCACACGCGCACCGCGGTCTGACGCCGGCGCGTCGACCCATTCCGACGGCCGCCGGGGAAGACCCCGGCGGCCGTCGCGCCGTCCCGCCGTACCGCCGCCGTCCCGCGCCGGCCGGTCAGCCCCCGGCGCGGACCGCCGCCGTCGCCTTGCGAGCCGCGATCAGCACCGGATCCCACACCGGGGAGAACGGCGGCGCGTACCCCAGGTCGAGGGCCGTCATCGCCTCCACCGTCATCCCCGCCGTGAGCGCCACCGCCGCGATGTCCACCCGCTTCCCCGCGCCCTCCCGGCCCACGATCTGCACGCCGAGCAGCCGTCCCGTACGCCGCTCCGCCAGCATCTTCACCGTCATAGGCGCGGCCCCCGGGTAGTAGCCCGCCCGGCTCGTGGACTCCACGGTCACCGTCACGTACCGCAGGCCCACCTCCCGCGCGTCCTTCTCCCGCAGCCCCGTCCGGGCGATCTCCAGATCGCACACCTTCGACACGGCCGTGCCCACCACCCCGGGGAAGGTCGCGTAGTCGCCGCCGACGTTCGCCCCGATGACCTGCCCGTGCTTGTTCGCGTGCGTCCCCAGCGGCACGTGCCGCTCCCGGCCCGCGACCAGGTCGAGGACCTCCACGCAGTCGCCGCCCGCCCAGATGTCCTCATGACCCCGGACCCGCATCGCCAGATCCGTGAGCAGCCCGCCGTACACCCCGAGGGGCAGCCCCGCCGCCCCGGCGAGCGTGGTCTCCGGCACCACGCCCATCCCGAGGACCACCACGTCCGCCGGGTACTCGGCGTCGTCCGTCGCCACCGCCCGGACCCGGCCGTCCTCGCCGGTGAGGATCTTCGTGACCTCCGCCGAGGCGACCGTCGTGATCCCCAGACCGTCCAGCGCCCGGTGCACCAGAGCGCCCATGTCCGGGTCCAGGGTCGCCATCGGCTGCTCGCCCCGGTGCAGCAGCGTCACCTCGTACCCACGGTTGAGGAGCGCCTCGGCCATCTCCACCCCGATGTAGCCGGCGCCGACCACGACCGCCCGGCGCCCCCCAGTTCCCTCGAGGGAGTCCAGCAGCGCCTGCCCGTCGTCCAGGGTCTGCACCCCGTGCACCCCCGGCGCGTCGATCCCCGGCAGCGCCGGCCGCCTGGGCCGGGCGCCCGTCGCGATCACCAGCTTGTCGAAGCCCGTCCAGGCCTCCGTGCCCGCCTCCAGGTCCCGGGCGAGGACCCGCCGGCCGGGCACGTCGATCTCCGTCACCTCCGTCCGCATCCGCAGGTCGATGGCGCGCGCCCGGTGCTCCTCGGGGGAGCGCGCGATCAGCTCGTCGCGGCCGGCGACGTCGCCACCGACCCAGTACGGGATGCCGCAGGCCGAGTACGAGGAGAAGTGCCCCCGCTCGAACGCGACGATCTCCAGCTCCTCCGGCCCCTTGAGCCTGCGCGCCTGCGACGCGGCGGACATCCCCGCCGCGTCGCCCCCGATGACCACCAGTCGTTCCGTCATAGGACGACGCTACTTCTCGGGCGTCTCCGGGGGTACGGGGGCTCCCGCGGCGTTGCGGCGGGCGGCGGGGACGGCGGGCGGGGGCTCCGGCAGGGCCTCCGGGCGGGCGTCCGCGCGCCTGGCGCGGCGGGGGCGGACGACGTGGCGCCACACGAGGTAGCCGATCAGGGCCACGGCCAGCCACGGCGCCAGGGCCGCGAGCACGACGACGGCCCAGGAGACCGCGCCGACCAGGGCGTTCCAGCCGCCGCTCAGGGCGTCACCGAAACCGGGGCGGCCCTCCTCCTCGTTCTCCGCCGGCGGCTTCTCCTTCTGCGACAGCTCCAGGGTGATCGTCGCCAGGGACGTCTTGTCCCTCAGGGAGGACTGCTGGGCCAGCAGCGACTCCAGGTCCGCCTGGCGGCGGCTGAGTTCGCCCTCCAGGGTCACCACGTCGGTCAGCTTCTCGGCCCGCTCCATCAGGGCCCGCACCCGCGCCACGCTCGCGCGCTGGGTGGCGATCCGGCTCTCCACGTCCACCACCTGCTCGGTGACGTCCTTGGCGTCGGCCTTGCGGGCCAAGAGCTTCCCCGTTCCGGCCAGTTCGGAGAGGACGGAGTCGTAACGCTCCTGCGGCACCCGCAGCACGACGCGGGAGACCACGTACCCGTCGTCGAGCCGCTCCGTCGACTCGTTCTCGACCCGCCCACCCGCGCGCGCCGTCACATCGCGGGCCGTGACCAGCGCCTTCGTCACATCGCCGACCTCCACCGAGAGCGAGGCCGTACGGATGACGTGCTGCTGCGCGGGGGCCTTCGAGGGCGCGGACGGGGCCTTCTCGGCACCCGATCCCGCGTAGCCGTCGGCGGCGCCCCGCTCCGCCGCGCCCTTGGCGTCCGCGGGCGCCGCCGCGCTCAGGTCCCGCTTGGCGTCCGTCCCCGCGTCGCCGGCGCCCGCGCCGCAACCGGTGAGGACCAGCGCGGCCGTGAGCAGCGCGGCGCCCGCCGCCGTCCGTGTTCCCGCCGTCGTACGTGATCTCCGCATCGCGTCCCCCCAGGGGTGGTAGGTGTCGCCGGTTCGACGTACCGGCCCACCGGACGGGTTGCCCTCCGACGGTAGCGATGCGGTCACGGTCAGGCCTCGGAACGGGACGCGTGGGCGATTTGAGAGAGTGGTCCCATGAACGCGGACACCACGGGACAGCACGCCGTGCCTCATGTCGTCGTCGTCGGAGGCGGGATCGCCGGACTCGCGGCCGCCCACCGGCTGGCCCACGCCGGCCACCGGGTGACCCTCCTCGAAGCCGACGACCGGCTCGGCGGCAAGCTCCTCGCCGGGGAGATCGCCGGCGCCCCCGTGGACCTCGGCGCCGAGTCCCTGCTCGCCCGCCGCCCCGAGGCCGTCTCCCTCGCCCGGGCCGTCGGCCTCGGCGACCGCCTCCAGGCCCCGGCCACCACCACCGCGTCCGTCTGGTCCCGCGGCGAGCTCGTCCCGATGCCCAAGGGACACGTCATGGGCGTCCCCGGCACCCCCGAGGCCGTCGAGGGGCTCCTGTCCGCCGAGGGCGTGCGGCGCATCGGCGGCGACCTGGAGCTGCCGCCCACCGAGATCGGCGACGACATCGCCATCGGCGCGTACGTCGCCGCGCGCATGGGCCACGAGGTCGTCGACCGGCTCGTCGAACCCCTCCTCGGCGGGGTGTACGCGGGCGACGCCCACCGCATCTCGATGAAGGCCGCCGTCCCCGCCCTCTTCGAGGCCGCCCGGGCCCACCCCACGCTCACCGCCGCCGTCCACGCCGTCCAGCGGGCCGGCGCCGCCACCCCCGCCGACGCGGCGGGCGCCGCCAACGGCCTCGGCGGCTCCGTCTTCCTCGGCATCGAGGGCGGCATCGGCACGCTCCCCGGCGCGGTCGCCGACGCCGTCCGCACCGCCGGCGGCGAGGTCCTCACCGGCGTGCCCGTGCAGACGCTGGTCCGTTCCGGCGCCACCGGCTGGCAGGTCGTCACCCGGCACCGGACGTTCGACGCCGACGCCGTCGTCCTCGCCACCCCCGCCGGCGTCGCCGCCGCGCTCGTCGGCGGCCACGCCCCGGCCGCCGGGGCCGAGCTCGACGCGATCGACTACGCCTCCATGGCGCTGGTCACCCTCGCCTTCCGCCGCTCCGACATGCCCGAGCTGGCCGGCTCCGGCTTCCTGGTGCCGCCCGTCGACGGACACACCGTCAAGGCCTCCACGTTCTCCTCGCAGAAGTGGCGCTGGGTCTCCGACGGAGCCCCCGGCCTGTTCGTGCTGCGCACCTCCGTCGGCCGGCACGGAGAGGAGGAGCAGGTCCACCGCGAGGACTCCGACCTCGTCGCCGCCTCCCTCAAGGACCTCGCCGCCGCCACCGGACTCGCCGCACACCCGGTGGCGAGCACGGTCACCCGCTGGATCGGCGGGCTGCCCCAGTACCCGGTCGGCCACCTCGACCGCGTCGCCCGCATCCGCGCGGGCGTCGCCGCCCTCCCCGGACTGCGGCTCGCGGGCGCCGCGTACGACGGCGTCGGCATCCCCGCCTGCATCTCCTCGGCGCACCGTGCGGCGGACGAGATCGCGGGGGAGCTGGCGCGGCGGCGGGGCGAGGAGATCATCGCCACGTCGAAAACGGGCGACCCCGGTGCGGGGCACTCCCTGTGACGGGCGAGAATAGGCGTATGAGTGCGCCCGAAAAGATCCCGAACGCCGGTAAGAAGGCGAAGGACCTCAACGAGGTCATCCGCTACACCCTGTGGTCCGTCTTCAAGCTGCGCGACGTTCTCCCCGAGGACCGCGGCGGCTACGCCGACGAGGTCCAGGAGCTGTTCGACCAGCTCGCGGCCAAGGACATCACCATCCGCGGCACGTACGACCTGTCCGGTCTGCGCGCCGATGCCGACGTGATGATCTGGTGGCACGCCGAGACGAGCGACGAGCTCCAGGAGGCGTACAACCTCTTCCGCCGCACCAAGCTGGGCCGCGCCCTCGAACCGGTCTGGTCGAACATGGCGCTGCACCGCCCCGCCGAGTTCAACAAGTCGCACATCCCGGCCTTCCTGGCCGACGAGAACCCGCGCGACTACGTCTCGGTCTACCCCTTCGTGCGCTCCTACGACTGGTACCTGCTGCCGGACGAGGACCGCCGCCGGATGCTCGCCGACCACGGCAAGATGGCCCGCGGCTACCCGGACGTCCGCGCCAACACGGTCGCCTCCTTCTCCCTCGGCGACTACGAGTGGCTCCTCGCCTTCGAGGCCGACGAGCTGCACCGCATCGTGGACCTCATGCGCCACCTGCGCGCCTCCGAGGCGCGGATGCACGTCCGCGAGGAGGTCCCGTTCTACACCGGTCGCCGCAAGAGCGTCGCCGACCTGGTGGCGGGCCTGGCCTGACGGTCGTACGAGACCTGGTGGCGCGCCCGGCTTCCGGCCGGGCGCGTCACCCTTGACCCGGAAGATCAGACGGCGGGCGGGAACGTTCGCCCGCCGTTCCAGCGACACCGGGTCCGGCACCGGGTGCGGCGCGCGGTTCACGCGCGCCGCACCGGCGTCATCTCCGGGGCCCCGTCCCCGACTTCCGCGGCAGGTCAGCTGCTGGAGCTCGAACACGAACTCCCGCTGGAACTGGAGCTTGAGCACGAGCTGGAGCTCGAGCTCGAGCACGAGCTGCCGCCCCCGCCGCAGCTGGAGCCTCCGCCGGAGCAGGAGCTTCCGCCGGAGCAGGAACTTCCGCCTCCGCACGAACTTCCGCCGCCTCCGCCTCCGCCTCCGCACGAGCTCGCCCCCGCGCACCACACGACGGCCGCTCCGAACTCGGCCGCCGCGTCCGCCGCGGCGTCGGTCGCGGAGCCGTACCGCACCGGACGCCCGCGGCCCCGACCCGGCCGCCGGACCGGCCCGGACATCCTGGCCGCCGCGACCAGCTGCTCCCTCAACACCGCGTCGGGCAGCGCCCGCAGTCCGTACAGGGCGACGAGCAGGCCCGCGTCCGCGAGGTGGGCGTGCCCCCGCCCGAACGCGGAGACCGCGCTCCGGCCGGCCGGGGTGACCTGCCCGCCCGCGAGCGACCCGCAGAGGATGGCGGTGAGCAGGCACCCGAACAGCACCGGCAGCACCTTCACGATGAACGGCACCGACGCCTCCGGGTCGGTGGCGTAGTCCACCGCCGTGAGGACGATCGACACCGGGAAGAGCGCGAACGCCGTCAGGACGAGCGCGGCACACCACCGCGCCGTGGTCCGCCGGACCGGCGGGGGGACGACGAGCCCGCGCGCCGCGAGCCCCTCGCCGATCTCCTGCACCGCCGGATGCCGCATCACCGCGAGCCGCAGGTGGTGCAGGGCCCCGTGCGGGGCGACGGCGTGCGCTTCCAGCACGGCGCGCTCCACCGGGTCGTACGCGGTGGGGCGGACGACGGCCACGATGCCGGGGCCGCCGACCACCAGCCTGCCGTCCGCCTGGAGGGCGGCGAGGGCGCTGTCCACGACCCTGGCCGGGCCGCCGTTGACGAACGCGACCTCGTACCGGTCGTGGACGGGGCCGCCGGACCCCCGGCGGGTCCGGACGACCCGGACGACGAGCAGGACCATGCCGGTGACACCGGCCAGGTAGTAGAGCGTGACCAGGACGTTCACGGGCACCTCATCTCCGTACGAGTGCGTGGCGGGCGGCACGTACCAGCCGGGTGGCACGGCCCGGCGGACGGCTGCCGGAACGGTCCTGCCACCACTCCGTCAGCCGGCGCCGCGCCATCGCGTCCTCCGGCCGCCCGGCGACGAGCAGGTGCTCGGCGAAGTCGAGCGCGTCGCGGCGGTAACCGCCGGACATGGGGCGGGACCTGGCGTACGCGAGGAACGCCGGCCGATAGCCCTTGCCCAGGATCTCCGGCAGCTCCGGCGCGACCTTGGCGACCACCCCGGCCCGCTTGGCCGCCAGCGCCCTCGCCTGCACGCCGAGGCGACGGCTGTCGAAGCCTTCCGGGGCGGGGGTGCCGGCGACCAGCGCGGACAGGAGCGCCGCTTGGTCCACCGCCAGGCGCTGGCGGGCGCCCGCTCGTGGCGCGGCCTCCGGTACGGCCGCCGCGGGCGCGGCCGGCATCGGGCCGCCGGAGACCCGGGCGCCCGCGCCGATGAGGAGCTGACCCGCCGGCGCGGGCCGCGACGGACGGGCCCCGTGCCGATGGGCGGAGCCCACCCCCGCCGCCCCGGCGGAACGCGTGCCCACGGCGGTGCTCGCGGCCCTGATCGCCCGCAGCTCCCTCGCCAGTTCGTCCTGCGGCGGGAAGTCGTCGTCCCGTTCCAGGAGGACGCCCGGCGGGGTCACCCGGGACGTCAGGTCCGACAGGATGCCGAGGACCGCGGGCGGCACCGGATGCGCGTGGGTGTCGTGCCAGACGCCGTCCCGTTCCACACCGCCCGCCACGTGGACGTACGCGATCGACTCCACCGGCAGCTCGGAGAGCGCCCGCGCCGGGTCCTCGCCCCGGTTGACGTGGTTCGTGTGCAGATTGGCGACGTCGATGAGGAGCCGTACCCCCGTACGCTCCACCAGCTCCGCCAGGAAACGGCCCTCGGACATCTCCTCGCCCGGCCAGGCGATCAGGGCCGCGATGTTCTCCAGGGCCAGCGGCACGGGCAGCGCGTCCTGCGCGATCCGCACGTTCTCGCAGAGCACGTCGAGCGCGTCCCGCGTCCGGGGCACGGGGAGCAGATGGCCCGCTTCGAGCTGCGGGGTCGCCGTGAGCGGCCCCCCGGCCCGCACGAACGCGATGTGCTCCGTCACCAGCGGCGCGCCGAGCGCCACCGCCTTCTCGCCGAGCGCGGCGAGCCGCGCCGGGTCGGGGCGGTCGGCGCCCCCGAGCCCCAGCGACACGCCGTGCGGGACGACCGTGACGCCGCGCTCGCGCAGCCGGGTCAGGGAATCGGGCAGGTGGTCGGCGCAGATGTTCTCCGCGACGACCTCCACCCAGTCGATGCCGGACAGTCCCTCCACCGCGTCAGCGATCTCGGGACGCCAGCCGATGCCGATGCCGAGTTCCGTCATGTCCCCCTCCTTCGGTCCTCAGTCACCCACCTGATGGCCCCGGCGGGAGCGTTCGAACCCCGGAAGGGGGACGTTCAGAGCTTCATTTGAGGTTCCGGGCGCGGCGTCCGTCAGCCGCGCTGGAAGAACTCCACCTCCGCGAGCGCGAGGTGGCGGCCCCGGGCCAGGCCGGCCGGCCCGTCGAGGGTCAGCCGGATCGACGTCACGTCGCTGATCCCGGTCGGGAACGTCTGCGGTCCGGCCTTGTCGCTCAGCGAGAACTTCTTGACGACGGTCTCGCCGTCCTTCGACGTCACCGTCATCTCGATTTGCAGGGCCCGTCCCTGGAGGGCGTACTTCTCCGGCGCGGGTGAGGGACCGTTGGTGATGATCACGTCGACCAGGCGGAACGGTTTGGCGAAGGTGTACGTGACGGCGGCGCCGGCGCCGGGCGAGCCCCAGTAGCGGTTGCTGAGCCCGTCCATGCTGTCCCGCGCCGGATGCCCGGGCACCTCGGCGCTCGCCGTGACACCGGTCGGCGTCACCGCCTTGGCCTTGCCGAGCTTGTCCCGGGTGTCCTCGATCAGATGCCGTCCGGCGGGCAGCAGCAGGAAGCCGCCGGCGCACAGGGCGAGGACGACGACCAGGACCACCAGGAAGCGCGTCAGCCGCCCCGACCCCGCCCGGGTCCGGCGGCGGAACGGCCAGATCGTCCGCCACCAGGGCAGCGGCGCCGGTGCGGAGGCGGGAGTCAGCGGCGCCGCGCAGCGGCGGCAGAACCGGCGGTCCGGCGGGTTGGGCGTGCCGCAGGCGGGGCACGGCACGCCGGCCACGTCGTCGTCCACGACGGTGGGCCGGACGACCGGCCGCGGTGCGACGGCCTTCCCCGGGAGGACGGGCGCCGGGGAGTCGTCCGCGGCGGGCGCCCTCGGCGCGGGGGCGGGCGGGGCCGGCCGGGTCGGCGGGGGAGCGGCGGGCGCCCGGGGGGCGGTGGGTGCGGGAGTGGACTCCTCGGCGGTCGGGGTCGGGGTCGGGGTCGGCGGGGCGGCGGGCGCCGGGAAGTTCGCAGCGGCCGGCCTGGTCGGCGACGGAGGAGCGGTGGCGGGCTCCGGAGGCGTCCGGGGCGCCGGTGGGGCCTGCGGGGCAGGAGGCGTCTGCGGCGCAGGCGGAGCCTGCCGGGCCGGAGATGCCTGGGGGGCCGCCGGGGTTTCCCGGCCCGGAGATGCCGGGGAGGTCGGTGGGTTCTGCGGTGCAGAGGGAGTCTGGCGGGCCGGAGATGCCTGGGGGGTCGGTGGGTTCTGTGGTGCGGAGGGAGTCTGGCGGGCCGGAGGCGTCCGCGGTGCCGGCGGAGTCTGCTGGGCCGGAGATGTCTGCGGTGCCGCCGGAGTCTGCCGCGCCGCAGGGGTCTCCCGGGCCGGGGATGTCTGCCGTGCCGCAGGTGTCTCCCCTGCCGCAGAGGTTTCCCGGGCTGCCGGGGTCTCCCGGGCCGGAGATGCCTGCGGGGCCGGTGGGTTCTGCGGTGCCGGCGGAGTCTGCCGGGCCGCAGGTGTCTCCCGGGCCGGAGATGCATGAGGGGCCGGAGGCGTCTGCGGAATCTGCTGGGCCGGAGGCGTTCGGTTCGCGCGGCGGGAACGCCGGCCGGCCGGGGCTGCGGTCTCAGGGGGCGGGGTCGGCTCCGGGGTGCCCGCCTCGGGCGGCGGGGTCGGCTCCGACGGCGTCGCCGGGTCGTCGGCGCCCGGGGTCGTACCGGCGGCGGGCCCCGGCCCGGTCGGCGACGGGCCCGAGTCCGACCAGCCCAGGTACGAGCCGCAGTTGCCGCAGAAGTCGTCCGTGGGGCCGTTGGACGCCCCGCACACGGGACACTCACGCACCGCCGTCACCTCCGTTCGCCTCGGCCGGGGGCGGCCCCGGCACGACCTCGACCCGGCACACCGTGTGGACCGGGCACAGGGTGCGGACCAGCGCCCGGACCCGATCCGCGTTCACCGCCTCGCGGTGCGCCCACACCCGGACCAGGACCTCGTCGGCCACGGCGGGGGCCGGTGCGCCCCCCGCCGTGGCGGACCAGCTCGCCCCACCGTCGCCGCTGACCTCGGCGTACACCCCGAGGATCAGGCTCAGCGCCTCGACCAGGCCGCGCCGGGTGCCCCGCCACCGGTGGAGCTCCACCGCGCGGGCCACCGCCTCGCGGCGCAGTTCGAGCGGCCACCGCGGGTCGTCGACGCCGCCGACCCAGGTCGCGAGCCAGGACAGGAAGTCGGCCGGTGTGACCCGCGGGTCCAGGTAGGCCGGGAGGTTGTCCAGCGTCGCGAACACCGGGGCCAGGACCGTGTCGAGGCCCGCCGTGAACCGCTGGGCGAAGTCGTCGTCGGCGTACAGCGCGGGCAGCTGCTCGCCGATCGGGTACCGGCTCGGCAGGCCGGGGACGGCGGCCCGGCTCATCCGAGTCCCTCCGTGTCCGAGGCCGTCACGACGACCTGGTGCTGGTACGAGAAGACCAGGGTGCCCGGGCCGATGTCGATCCGGTCGACGGGGGCGCCGCGGCGGCCCGTGATGGGGTCGGCGGCGAACATCCGGATCTCCTCCACCAGGACGTCCCCGACGGCGCGTTGCAGGACGCCGAAGACCTCGCCGTACTGCACGGGCCGCCCGAACGGCCAGCCGGCGCCCTCGTGTCCGCCGTGCAGCGGGTTGAGGTGCCGGAACAGCGCGGCGAGCGCCGCGTCCCGCACCCGGTCGGCGTCCGCGGCGGGGGCGGAGAGCCGGGCGACGACGGTGACACCCTGGTAGACGGGCGGTTCGACGACGAGGCGGGTGCCGATCAGCCGGCGTTCGTCGAGGGTCGTGGTGATGGTCCGCAGCACCTGCTCGGAGGGGATCAGCTGCTCGAAGCGGAGCCGGTCGCCCTCGTCGGCCACCGCGTCCGGCACCACCAGGACCCGCACCGCGCCCGGCCCGCCGTCGGCGGCGGGCAGACAGCGGACCCGGCGCACGGACGGCGCCGCCTGCCGGGCGATGATCTCGTAGTCCTCGGCGGTCACCGCGCGCTCCTGCATGCGCAGGGTCTCCGGGGCCCGCAGCTTGGCGTTGTCGATCGTCTCGCCCGCCACCCCGCCGCGCGCCGCCTCCCGGTTGGTCACCTGGGCGACGTACGGGACGGAGCTGCGCAGCACGGAGATGGCGCCCCGGGCGACGTTGCCCGCCGGGCCGCCGCCGGTGCGGTAGCGGCTCACCCGGATCTGGGAGCCCTTGGGCGGTACGGCGCCGCAGGCGCGCAGCGTCCCGTCGGCCTCGCGCACCACCGGCGGGAAAAGGAACTCGCCGGTGGTGGCGTCGACGCGCACGTGCCGGTCGTCGGGTCCCGAGCGGCCGAAGTGGTCCACCACGGTCCAGCGCTGCCAGCCCTCCGGCGAGGACACCTCCACCACCGGCGGTTCCCCGTCGAGCAGCACGGGCGGCCGGCCGAGCCGGAAGGTCTGCCCGGCCACGCCCTCCGACGCGCCGAGCGGCACGTCGGTCACCGTCTCGGCGTGCTCCACGGTCATCGTGCCGCCCACGGTGAAGACGGCGGCCTCGCGCACGGTGGGCGACTCCGAGTAGAACGGCTGGCCGGGCTCCGCCTCGACGACCCGGCAGCGCAGCCAGCCCGCGCGGGTCCCGCCGATCACCGAGGCGGTGTGCCCGGCGGGGACGTACACCACGACCTCGCCCGGCTTGTTCAGACCGCCGGTGCTGTCGGTGCCGGTCTCGCAGCGCCGCCACTGACCGCCGTCCCAGGCCTCCCACACCAGCGGGGGCTGGCGCGGGTCGACGCCGACGCCCTGGACACGGCTGTCGAGGCGCACCGCGACGATGCAGCGCGGCACCGCCGTGGGCAGGCCGAACAGCAGCGCGTCGCCGGGCGCGGGCGCGGCCTGGAAGCAGGGGATGTCCCGGCCCTCGGCGAGCCGGCCGGTCATGTCGGTCTGCTCACCGCCGTGCGGCGCCGTCACCAGCCGGGTCAACTCGCTGGGCAGGATGCGGAGTTCCTCGGCGGTGGCGAAGACCACGGCTTCCTCGGTCTCGCCGGCAGCGGTCGTCACCTCGGTGCCCGCGGGCAGTGCCACCGGCTCGGGCTGCGGGGCCGACAGCCAGAAGTCGACCTCGGCGGCGGCCGCCGACGGCGGGAACAGCTGGATGCCCAACAGGTCGAGGAACGCCAGGTAGTTCTTGTCCGGGACCCGGTTCAGCCGGTACAGCAGCTGGTCCACGAGGTAGGCGAACGTCTCGATCAGCGTGACGCCCGGGTCGGAGACGTTGTGGTCGGTCCACTCGGGCGCGCGCTGCTGCACGTACCGCTTCGCCTCGTCGACGAGCTGCTGGAACCGTCGGTCGTCCAGGTTGGGGGAGGGCAGGGCCATCAGTCCGCGACCATTTCCTCGGCCCCCTCCTCGGAGGGGATCGTGTAGAAGGGGAAGACCAGGTTGCGCCGGTCGTTGGTGGTGCGCACCGTGTAGTGCACGTCGATGTAGAGGGTGCCTTCGTCCACGGTGTCGAAGGCCACGGCGACCTCGTCCACCGCGATCCTCGGCTCCCACCGCTCCAGTGCCTCGCGCACGTGCTGCGAGACCCGGCCGGCGGTGTCGCCGTCGCCGGGCGCGAAGACGTACTCGTGGATGCCGCAGCCGAACTCGGGCCGCATGGGCCGTTCGCCGGGCGCGGTGCCGAGGATCAGCCGGATGGCCTCCTCCAGTTCGCGCTCCCGCTCGACCATGGCGATCCCGCCGGTGGGGCCGACCCGCAGGGGGAACGCCCAGCCGCGTCCGATGAAGCGTTCGCTCATCACACGCCCCCGATCTGGACGTTCATGGCCCCGGACACGATCATCGCGCCGCACGTCGTCTGGTCGCGGGCCTTCGCGGCGGGCAGCCCGCCGATGAGCACCGGGCCCGAGGCGAGCCCGGCCGGGTTGGGGATGATCACGTTGCCGGGACCCAGGGCGGCGTGCGGCGGCACCACGCAGACGTGCAGGCTGCCCACGACGGCGGCGGGGAGGCCGCCGATCAGCACGGTCGCCACCTTCGCGGCGGCGCCGGGCGGCGGGGTCGCGATCCGGCCGCCGTGGTTGGTCGGGTCGCCGGTACGGGCTGCGGCTGGCATCAGGGGGCTCCTTAGTTGATCCGGATGAGTCGGGCCTTGAGGACGCCGAGCAGGCCGCCGTCGACGGTGACGTCGGACGTTCCCGACACCTGCACCGACCGGCCGCCGATGCTGACCCCGGCCGTGCCGTCGATGTCGACCTGGCGGCCGGTCACCTTCACGGTGCCCCGGCCGGCGTCCAGCGTGATGCCGTCCCTGTCCAGGAGCACCGAGGTCAACGGTCTGTTCCTGCCCGCGTACACGGTGAGCTCGATCCGGTCCTTGCGGTCGTCCATCGTCACTTCGAGGCGCTCGTCCCCGGTCACAAGGCGCAGCCCGGACGGGCCGGGCGCCGGAGCGTCGAGCAGCTCCACCCGGTGGCCCGAACGCGACGCCACCGAGCGGCGGTTGACCTTGCCGCTGGTCTTGTCGATCAGCGGCACGTCGTGCGGCGAGGGCTGGTCGACGCCGTTGTACAGCCCGCCGATGACGTACGGGCTGTCGAGCAGGCCCTGTTCGAAGCCGACCAGCACCTCGTCGTTGACCTCGGGGCTCACCACGCCACCGCCGCCCTTGCCGCCCCACTGGACGGTACGGACCCAGTCGGTGACGTACGTGTCGTCCAGCCAGGGGAACTTCAGCCGCACCGCGCCGCGTTGGGAGCCGTTCGGCTCGCGCACGTCCGTCACCACGCCGATCGCGAGACCGGGCATGCGCGGTCCGCGCCCCGGCGCGTTGGCACCGGTCACCAGGCCGGTCAGGGAGCGGTCCGGGCTCGCGCTGACCCACACGGTGGTGCGGTAGCCGCCGACCGGCTCCAGGACGTGCTGCACGGCCGTCGCCGTGTACCGGCCCGAGAACGCCTGCCCGACGTTCCCGAGCGCCACCGGCTTGCCCGCCCGCAGCATCGGATTGCCCTCGGCCACCGCCTCCAGCTCTCCGAAGCCCGCGCCGACCTGGTCGGCCACCGCCTTCGCGACCGCCGTCGTCTCGGCCTGCGTACGGTACGGGGTGTCCGTGACGGCCACCGTCGCCGTGCCGAACTTCGCCGCGAGGCCCGGACTCAGACCCGGCACGACCGTGTCGCTGACCACCGACGGCTGATCGGCCACCAGCGGCCGCTTGGTCGTCACGTCCCAGCCGCGCACCTGCACCTTCGAGGCACCGTCCGCCGTCGACAGCGCGGCCCGCAGCGCCAGCAGGTTCCGCCCGTACTCCAGCACCATCGGATCGCGCGTCGCCGACGTCGAAGGGGCCGGCGCCCCGGACGCCTTCGTCGGCCTGGTGAACTGGAGCACCCCCTTGTCGTCGACCCGCACCTGGGCGCCGCTCTCGCCCGCCAGGTACTGCAGGAAGTCCCAGTCGGAGACGTTCGCCTGCGACAGCTGCTGGTACGTGACCGGCGCCGCCTCCACCTTCCCCACGGTCAGTCCGGCACCGGCCGCGACCTTGCGGACGATCGCGGCGGCCGTCATGTTCCGGTACGCCACCACCTTGCGGCCCCGCTGCAGGCGGTGCGCCTTGGAGTAGGCGCGGACCACCGTGAAGGAGCCCGTGCGGTCGCGGTCGATCTCGAGCGCCGTCACCTCGCCGTTGAACAGCCGCTCCCGCGCCTGCCCCTTCACGGTCACCACCGACACCCGCAGCGGAGTGCCGATCGTGATGCCCGTCGCGGTGAGGAACTCGTGGTCGGGGTCGCGGTAGGTGAGCACCGCCGTGTCCGGCAGGCCCACGTTCTCGTCGACCACACAACTCACCAGCTGCGCCGCCCAGATCTGCGGCAGCTCGCCGGGCGCCTCGACGATCGGGTCGGCCGCGAACGACCGGCCTCCGGATTCGCCCGAACTCATCGGTCCTCCTCGCCTTCCGCGTCGCGCATCCCCGGCACCACGAGCTCGGTGCCGGGGACGAGCGCCATCGGGTCGTCGATGCCGTTGGCCTCGGCGATGACCCGCCAGGCCGTCGCGTCGCCGTACTCGTGCCAGGCCAGCATCGCCAGGCTGTCGCCCGCGACCACGGTGTGCGTGCTGCGGGCGGTCCGGGCGCCGGACGTCGGGTTCTGGCCGGCCGGATCGACGCTCGCCTCCTCGATGGAGAGCGAACAGGTGGCCCGCAGCGGCTTCCCGTCCACGTCGAACAGCGTGTACGAGACCGAGAGGCTCGACAGCACCCCGTCGAACGAGGTCGTCCGCGCGCTGCCCCACTCGAACCGCACCCAGGGGCTGGCCGGCTTCTTCCGCCCCAGGCTGGCGGGGGTCGGCACGCAGGCCTTCATCAGCTTCTCCACCGCCTGTTCCACCGAGTTGTCGTGCTTGGCGGTCGCGTCGAGGAAGACTTCGAGGCTCAGCGTGCGCGGACCGCTGCCGACGAACTCGGGCAGCGCCGACTGCCCGGCCATCCGGGAGGGCGTACGCCGCCACTCGGTGCTCTTGCTCAACTGCAGGGTCGACGGGTTGAACTGGAGGTCGAGCCGGGCGAGCGTCCCGCCGGGCTTGGCCCCGACCGAGGCCGGCGGCTCCTTGAGGGTGAGCTGGGCCCGGGCGCGGCTGGCGCGTGCCGATGAGGCCATGCCGTGGACTCCCTTCCGGAGCGGCGGGACGAGTTGAGGTGAGGACGAGGAGGAGGTGGCGGATGCGGGAGCGGCCGTGGGGCGGCCGTGGGGCGGTGGAGGCGGGTCAGGAGGGGACGAGTCCCGCGTGGGCGATCTCCAGGGTCTCCACCGCCGCCTGGGAGTTGGCGGGGTCGAAGGACGGCCCCTGCCAGCGCACCGGGACAATGCCGAACACCTGCCAGCTGATGATCCGGCTCAGGTCGGGCCGCAGCGCGACGATCTCGCCGTCCTTCGGTTCCACCCGCCGCAGCGTCTCGTCCAGCCAGCGGCCGATCTTCGCCGTGTCCGCCGTGACGGGCCGGGTGAGGGTGATGTTCGACCAGGTCACGCGGCCCGGCAGTTGCCAGGTGAAGCCGTTGTTGCCGCCTTCCGCGTAGGTCTCCATCTCGACCTCGGCGCCCATGCCCGAGCAGGTGTGGAAGGCGCCCAGGTCGTTTCCGCCGATCGCCAGGCGGAAGAACACGCTGGTCGCGAAGATGTTGTCGGTCATGGGTCCGTGGTCCGTCTCTCGTTCGTCCGTCTCGTTCTCGTGCGTCCGGCCCTCACCCCGCCCAGGGGGTCAGCGGCGTCCGTCGAAGGGCCTGCCCGCGCGTTCCCGGCCGCGCCGCAGCTCGGTGCGCAGCAGCCGGGCGACGGGGTCGAGCAGCCGCCGGGCCAGCTCGTCCAGATCGAGGTCGGGCCCACCGGGCGGCACGCCGTCGCCGGCCCGCTTGGAACGGCCCGAGGACGTGGTCCCGGTGGCGGTCGCCGGTGGGGGCGTGGGCCGGCCGGCGCGGGGGGCGGCAGCCGGCCCGCCGCTGCCGCCCGTGGCCCGTTGCACCGGAGCGGCGGTCCCCACCGGGGGCGGCGGGGCCTGAGCGGGTGATCCGGGCCGTACGACGGGGACGGGCGGCCGCGCGGACGGCATGGCCGGGGCGGACTGCACCATGAGCGGCGCGGTCTGCGGGCGGGTCACCGGGAGGGGAGCGACGACCGGGGCGGGAGCCCCGGGTGACGACGCGTACGCCGTGGGGAGGCCGTTCGCGGGACGCGGTCCGGACGCCGGTGGCCCGGGGCGCGACGTGGGGCGTACGGCGTGACCGGGGGCCACGGGCGGGGCGCCGGCGGTACGGGCGGGGGTCGGCGCGGGCGCCGCGGGGGCGCCCTCGGACGCGCGCTGGACCTGCGGCGATCCTGGCCAGCGTGCCGCGACCACCGGGCGGCCTGCCGGGCGCGGGGCGGGAGCGGCCGGGCCGCCGAGGTCCTGGGTGCCGAGCGTCACGGGCCGCGAGGCGAGCAGCTTGCGCGTACGGGGCGGGACGGCCGAGCCGCCGTCGGAGACGGGGCGGGAGGCCACGCTCCGGCCGGGGACGGCACGGGCGACGACGAGCGGCGGCACCGAAGCGCGGGCACGCGCCGGGGAGCCGGGGGAGGCCTGGGCCCGGGCCGAGTGGTGCGGCGCCGGGGTGGGGGACGTCGGCAGCTCCGGGGAGGTGGCGGACCGCTGGACGACCGGGGGAGCGCCGACGGGCACGGAGGGCGCGGGGACGGGTTCGGGCCGGACCGGGGTGGGTGCGGGGTGGAGGGGTGCCTGGGGCTGGGCAGCCGAGGGCGTCGGGTGCTGGGGTGCCGGGAGTCCGGGTGCGGTGGAGGCGCGCTGGACGACCGGGCCGGTGGGTCCGGTCGGTCCGGTGGGTCCGGTGCCCGGCGCGGGCCGGACGGGGGTGGGTCCCTGGGGCTGGACAGCCGACGGCGTGCCGGTGGGGGCGGGGCCGGTCGGGGGCGTCGGGTGCTGGGGTGCCGGGACTCCGGGTGCGGTGGTGGCGCGCTGGACGACCGGCCCGGTGGGTCCGGTGGGCCCGGTGCCGGGCGCGGCGGCAGCTCCGTCGGTACGGCGCTGGACGCTGTCCGTCCCGAGCAGCGGCGCGTGGGCGGACGGCTGGGACGGGCCCGAAGAGGGCGGCGTACTCCGGCTGTCGGCGGGCGCGGCGGGGGCTCCGTCGGTACGGCGCTGGACGCTGTCCGTCCCGAGCAGCGGCGTCTGGGCGGACGGCTGGGACGGGCCCGGGGACGGCGGCGTACTCCGGCCGTCGGCGGCGGACGCGGGGCGCGCGGCTCCGGGCCGGGACGACGGGGGCGTGGCCGGGGCGGCGCTCGGCGGCAGGGCGGCCATGGGCGCGCCGAGCCCGGTGCGTACCCGGGGCGTCGGCCGGCCCGGCCCACGGCGGGTCGTCTCGCTCGCGGTGCCGGACTGTGGGGACGGCGCCGGCCCACCGCCGTCCGCCGAGGGCTCCGCCTGGCGCTGGATCACGGGCATGGCCGGGGCGGGGGAGGTGCCGGGCGCCACCGCCGGACCATGGCTCAACGGCTTTGCGGTGGAAGGCAGTTCGGTGAGGGGCGCGCCGAGCGGCGCCCGGCCGGGGGCACGCTGGACGGGCGAGTCCGGAGCGGGCCGGGTGCTCGGAGAGCTCTGGGCGGGCTGGGCGGAAGGGGCGGCGGGGGCGGCGGGGGGCGTCACGACGGAGACCCGGCGCCGGGCTACGGCGGGCACCCGGGCGACGGTCAGCGACCTGCCGACGGCCCGGGGCCGGACGACGGCGGGCGGCGCCTCGGCGGCGGCCCCGGTGTCGGCGGCGGAGCCTCCCGCAGGAGTTGCCGAGGCCCGCTGCGCGGGCGCACCGGCGGGCCCGGGCGGGGAGGTGCGTACCGGCGGCGTGGCCCCCGACGAGGGCATGGCGGGGGCGCCCATGGAGGTGTTGCCCGCCTTCGCCCGCTGTACCGGCGGGGTGCGTCCGGCCGGGGTACCCCCTGGCGCGGCCGCCAGGGCCGAGTCCGGGATCACCGCGATACGGCGGATCAGCGGGAAGTTCGGGGGTGTCGGCGTCCGTACAGGCGCGGCGGGCGGCACGGGGCCGCCGTCGGCCGTCGCGGCCCGCTGCACGGCGGGAGCGGGCGTGCCGAGCACCGGCGAGGAGGGGCGGGAGGCGAGGTCGCCCGTACGGGTCTCCCCGGCGGTCGGACCGGCCTCGCCCGACACCGTCGCCGGCGCCGAAGCGGGCGTCGGTGCCTTGCCCGCGCCCGGGTTCCCGGCCGTACCCCCACGGGCCTCGGCCCGCGCGACGACCGGACCGGCGGAGCCGCCAGGGGCTCCGGTCGCCGCCGTGCGGACGACAGGCGTGGACGGCGCGGCCGTCGGCGTGCCCGCCGCCGACCGTTGCACCGGCGGTGCCGGCCGTACCGGCCCCGAGGGGCCCGGCCGTTCCGTCGCCCCGGTCGCGCCCGCCTCCTCGTTCTGTTCGTTCTGCCGGACCGCGCGCAGCAGCAGCGGACCGCCGGCGCTGTGCGGGGCGGGCCCGGCGGTGGCGGGGCGCGTCACGCCGCGTACGACGCCGGTCGGGGCGGTCGGCAGCAGGGCATGGGCGAGACCGGTGTCGAACGACGGGTCGCGCCAGGCCGCGAGGCGCGACCGGAAGACGAGCCCGTCGCTGACGCTCATCGGCGCGCGGGACACGGTCAGCCTGGCCGGTGTGGTCATGCGCCAGCCGCCGTCCCAGTCGCCGGGTACGCCGGAGCCGGGCGCCGGGCCGGACGATGCGGCGCCCGGCCCGGCGGTGCCGGGCGTGAGCCCGGCCGGGTCGTCGGAAGGCGTCACGGCGTCCGGCACGGCGGCGCGCCGGCGCAGCCTGTCCCGCCATGCCATCTGTTCAACCGCCTTCGTTCATACGGGTGTTGATGCGCGCGATCTCGGCGACCCAGTCCTGGCGTTCGCCGTGCGTCAGGTCCAGGATCTCGTCGCGCCGCCAATGGAAGTGGTACGCGATGTACGCGATCTCCTCCCGGAGCCGGGGGAGCGCGTACGTCACGATTCCCCCAGGCGCCCACCGGAGAGGTCGACCTCGAAGCCGCCCTCGCAGTGCGGGCAGGTGACCGCCGCGCGGGTGTGGCCCTCGCTGTTGACGCGCCGGTAGAAGTCCTGGAGGAACGCGACGTCGGTCGCGTACATCCGCTCCACGATCCCGGCGTGCACGTCGGTGATGTCGCCGAGCCGGGTGATCACCTGGCTGAGCAGCACCACGCTCAGGTACGCCGGGTTCTCCTTGACCCGCAGGTCGATCTGCGGGCGCAGCTCGTCGCGGGCGGTGGCCAGCCGCATCGAGCCGTGCCGGTGCACGTTGCCCGCGTCGTCGACGTACCCGCGCGGCAGCTCGAACTCGAACTCGGTGCGCAGGCCGTGGTCCTCTCGGCGCGGCGGGGCGGCGGCCGGGCCGGCCGCCGCCTCCTCCGGCGCCGGGGCGGGCGCTGTGACCTGGAGGAGGTCCTCCAGGTTGCCCGCCGTCACCGTACGGCGCCTCATTCGACGACGATCTCCTCGAACACGATCGTGACGGACTCGGTGGCCGGGGACGAGTCGCCGGCCTTGAGGGACGGGCCCTCCCACTTGGAGGCCCAGCCCTGCATCAGCTGGATGCGGCGGACCGTGTTGCCCTCGGTGTCCTTGATCTCGATCGTGAGGTTCTGCCGGGCGGAGTTCACGGCCCCGTTGTTCAGGGTCTCCTTGATCCACTTGGTGAACTCGCTGCTCTGGTCGAGTCCCCGCGTGATCGTGATCTCGCCGGCCTGCCGGGCGCCCGGCTGCTTGCGGATGATCTGCTTGCCGTCCGAGGTGACCTGCTTGATCTCGACGACGTCCTCCTCGACGGTGAACCCGCTGATCTCCTGGATCGATTCGACCAGGTAACCACCGAGCTGCACGCCGAAGATGTGGGTGGAAAGAGCGTCTCCCGTTGCCATGTGTGTCTGTCAACCTTTCCTTGCGGATCCGTGGGTCACTCGTCGACGAGGCTGGTGCTGTCGGAGAACTGGGCGAGCCGGAACACCACGAACTCGGCGGGCTTGACCGGCGACACGCCGATCTCGCAGACCACACGGCCCTGGTCGATGGACTCCTGCGGGTTGTTCTCCCGGTCGCACTTGACGTAGAACGCCTCCGCCGCCGTCCGGCCGAACAGCGCGCCACGGCGCCACTCCTCCGTGAGGAACGCGGTGACGTTGCGCCGGATGCTCGACCAGAGCCGGTCGTCGTTCGGCTCGAACACCACCCACTGGGTGCCCAGGAGGATGGACTCCTCCAGGTAGTTGAACAGGCGGCGCACGTTCAGGTAGCGCCAGGCCGGGTCGGACGAGAGGGTGCGGGCGCCCCAGATGCGGATGCCACGGCCCGGGAAGGCACGTACGCAGTTCACGCCGATCGGGTTGAGCAGGTCCTGCTCGCCCTTGCTCAGCCGCAGTTCCAGGTCGACCGCGCCGCGGATCACCTCGTTGGCGGGCGCCTTGTGCACCCCGCGCTCGGCGTCGCTGCGCGCCCACACGCCGGCGATGTGACCGCTCGGCGGGACGAGCGCGTTGCGCCCGGCGGCCGGGTCGAAGACCTTCACCCACGGGTAGTACAGGGTGGCGAAGCGGGAGTCGTAACCCGCCTCGTCCTGACGCCAGTTGCGCACCTGCTGCGCGGAGAGCCCGGGCGGGGTGTCCAGGACGGCGACCCGGTCGCCCATCTGCTCGCAGTGCGAGATGACCGCGAGCTGCACGGTCCGCACGCCCTCGGCGTCGATGTCGCCGCGCTGGTGGGCGCTCATCAGGTCCGGGACGGCGACCATGGTGATCTCGTCGATGGTCTCCAGGCCGGCGAAGCCGGTGCGGGCGCCCGCGTCGCCGACGTACTCGGCCGGGTCGAGCCGGGCCACGCCGTCGCGGCCGGCCTGCGCGGGCACGACCGGTGCCGCGTCCGGCAGGGCCACGCTGAGGGCCGCGGGACGGGTCTGGGTGGCGTCGCGCTGCTCGGTGACCTCGATGAGCTTCGACGCCCGCGTCTGGTTGACGAGGTAGCCCTTGACGTTCTTGCGGGTCGACGCCTCGTACGTCTCGACCACCCGGTCGCCCTGACGGACCAGCAGCTTGAAGCGGTCCTCGGGCGGGTTCTCCCCGTCGGCGTCGGCGATCTCGACCGTGACGCCGGTGACGCCGGGCTTGACCGCGGCGAGGAAGCCGCCGCCGAGCTCGACCGGCCGCGCGGCACCGGCGCCCGCGGGCCCGGCGCTCGCGGCGCCGCTCTGCGCGGTTCCGCCGATGCGGACGATGTACGCGGCGCCGCCGCCGTTGGCGAAGTACCCGTACACCGCGTGGGGCAGGTAGGTGCCCTCGGTGAAGCCGCCGAAGTTCTGGGTGTACTGGTCCCAGCTGGTGACCAGCGTCGGCTCGTGGAACGGGCCGGTCTGGGCGAAGCCGACGAACGCGGCGACGGCGGTGCCGACCCCTTCGATCGGCCGAGCACCGGACTGCACCTCCTCCACGTACACGCCCGGGGTGAGGTACGTCGGCATGCTCGCTCCTTCGTGTCGCTGCGCTGCGCCGGGTGGCGGCGGCGGATCGCCGCGTCGCGCTCAGGTCGCTCCAGCCTTTCCGGTGGCCGCGGGTCGGCGGCAGGGGCGCACGGACCTGGCCGGGGGCACGGGCGCTGCCCTCCTGGTCGCCCGCCGCCGGACCTCCCAGGCAGCGGGCAGGTCCGGGACGGCGCAGGTACGGCCGCACTGCCGTACGGGCACGGTTCGGGTACGGCTCAGGGGCGCGTGACCTGCGGCAGATACGGTCCGAACTCGCCCTCCAGGACCAGGCGGCCGAGCTTGCGGTACTCCTGGGCGACCGCCGTCACCAGCTGCTCCATGGCCAGGGGGGCACCCGCCGCGGCCGCGTCGTACGCGGCGGTCACCGCGCAGGCCCGGATCGAACCGCCGGCCAGCTCGAACCGGTCGGCGCAGAAGCCCAGATCGAGGTCGTCCGCCCGGGGCAGTCGGTCGCCCAGACACCGCTCCCACAGCGCGAGCCGCTGGGCGGCGTCGGGCACCGGGAAGTCCGCGATCACGTCCAGGCGCCGGGTGAACGCCTCGTCCAGGTTGGCCCGCAGATTGGTCGTCAGGACGGCGATGCCGTCGAAGGACTCCATCCGCTGGAGCAGATAGGCGGACTCGACGTTGGCGTGCCGGTCCTGGGCGTCCTTCACCTCGGAGCGCTTCCCGAAGATCGCGTCGGCCTCGTCGAACAACAGCACCGCGTTGACGGCCGAGGCCTCCGTGAAGATCCGTTCCAGGTTCTTCTCGGTCTCGCCGACGTACTTGTCGACGACCGTGGACAGGTCGACCACGTACAGATCCATGCCCAGGTCGGCGGCCACGACCTCGGCCGACATCGTCTTGCCGGTCCCGGAAGGCCCCGCGAACAGGGCGATCACCCCGCGCCCGCGCCCGCCGCCGGGCCGCATGCCCCACTGCCCGAGCACCTGGTCGCGGTGCCGGGCCCGTACCGCGAGCTCCCGCAGACCCCGGTGGGTGGTCTCGGGGAGCACCAGATCGTCCCAGCCCACCGCCGGCTCCACCCGGCGGGCGAGCCGGGCGAGGCCCGCGCCGTTCTGGGCCCGCACGGCGGACCGCAGGTCCTCCGGCGAGACCGGCCGGCCGTCGAGCGCCGCCGTGCGCACGGCGGCCCCCGCGGCGCGCCGCAGCTGCCCCGCGTCGAGCCGGTGCGCCGCCACGGACCGGGCGAGCCCGTCGACCGCGCCGTCCCGGTCGGGTTCCTCGCGCTCCAGGGCGTGCCGCCAGCGCGCCGCCTGTCGGTCGGGCGAGGCGGCCGCCACGGTCAGCGTGACGGGCGTGTCGGCCGCCCAGCCGGGCTCCCAGCCGCTCGTCCCGTACGTGAACAGGGGGATGCCGCGCAGCTCCGCGCTGAGCGCGCGAAGCAGCCGGGTCCGCTCGCCGGGTTTGTCGGGCAGCTCCTCCAGTGGGCCGAGCAGCACCCCGGCGCCCACCAGGCGGGCCTCCCTGGCCGTGGCGCGGGCGAGTGCGGGCACGTCCAGGGCGTCCCGGCCGAGGACGGCCGGGTCCAGGGCGAGGACCCGCCGGCCGCCCGCGCGGAGCGCGGCGACGGCGAGGCCCTCGGGGTCACCGCCCCGGGCCCGCAGGTGGACGTGGGCGGTGCCGTGGCTGGGGCCGGGGCCGTGGCCGGGGCCGTGGCCTGGGCCGTGATCTGTGCCGTGCCCGCTTCCGTATCCGGTGCCGCGTCCCGTGCCGTGGCTGATCGCGGCGGCGGCCCGGTCCCGTTCGGCCGGGTCCACGGCCGGGTCTTCGGCGGCCTCGCGGAGCACTCCGGCGAGCCTCGGTTCGGGCGAGGTGTCACCGAGCAGGTGGGCGGTGACCCGGTCCGGAACGACCAACAGGCGTGACAGCGGCGGCCGTTCGGGCTCGGCCACCTCCAGCAGGCCGCCCGCGACGAGCGGAGCCGTGGGGGAGAGCCGGAAGCGCGCGGCCGACGCCCCGGAGCGGCCGCACAGTTCGAGGGCGAGCCCGACCGTGGGCCGGCGGCGCGTCAGATCGTCGTTGAGGTATCCGTAGAGCTGCTCGAAGCGGGTGTCCAGGTCCGGTGCCAGGGCGACCAGGAGCAGGTCCACGTCGAGCGGGTCGAGCCCGAAGCGGGCGGCGAGCACGTGCAGCGGCGAACCGGGCGGGGCCTCGGCCGCCGGGAGTACGGACAGGAGCGGCCCGTCCGGGGCGTCGAGGAGCCGCCCGGCCGCCTCGGGGCTGAGGTACTGCCCCCGGTAGGGGTCGTCGGGGTCGGGATCGCCGGCCCGCCGCCGGGCCACGGCCAGCCGCACCCGCTCCTCGACGGCCCGCAGCCGCGCCCAGAAGTGAGGGTCGTCGGGACGGGCATCTTCAGCGGTCCCGGTCCCGGTGTCGCCGGTGGTGTCGGACTCGCGGCGGATCGTGTGGGTCACGGCTGTCGTTCTCCTCTTCGGCGCCGCGCCGGGGCCGGCGGACGCTCCCGGGAGCCGCCGAAGCCCTCCGCGGGCTCCGGCGGCCGCACCTCGGTGTAGCGCAGGCGGCGCGTGCTGTCGGGGTCGCCCTGCTCGGACCGCGGCACGGACCGTACGACGAGCCCCTCGGTGACCGGCTGGGCGGTGACCCGGCTGATGCCCGCCAGTGGAGCCCGTACCCGGACCCCCAGCGAGGGCTTCAGCTCGCCGCCGAGCGCCGACCACACGTCGGAGGCCGCCGGCGCGTCCGCGCCGGTGCCGCCCGCGTCCAGGGCCACGGTCAGGCCCAGGTCCGCGAGCGTGCCGGTCAGCAGGTGCGGGGGCAGCGCGTCGGTGGACACCAGGGTGCCGAGGACCTGGGAGAGCAGCCGGTGTTCGTCTTGGGGCCGGCCCGCCCACGCCGCGATCAGGTAGGTCAGGTCGAACCAGCGGGGCGGGGTGCGGCGCGCGACGACGAGGCCGTCCTCGTCGTACACCTCGCCGCCGCCGCTGCCCCGCCGTGCGTGGTCCTCCCGGATGTCGTAGAGGAACACGCAGACGGTGGGCGCGCTGCGGCGGGCCGCCCAGTCGCGCGTCGGCGCGTCGAAGACGACTTCGACGCCCGACGTCTCGAGGCCGGACTCCACGAGCAGTCGGCGGAGTGCTTCGTCGACTTCGTGGATCACCGGCGGGTCACCACGTCCGGCGGCTGGATCGTGCCGCTGACCACGAGGAAGTCGGTCCGCACGGGCGAGAAGCCGGGGCCGCTCGCGGTGATGGTCCGGGGCCCGGTCTGGTCCTTGGCCAGGATCAGGAGCTGCCCGATGAAGGTGCCGTCCGGCAGCGGGACCGTCGGCGCGGCGGCGGCCGTGATGCCCGGCTTCCAGGCGAACCGCACGGGCACGCCGGGCGGGAAGTCCTTGCCGCGCACCGAGGTGACGAAGCCGGGCTTGCCGATCGGCGGCACGGCGACGATGCGCGGCTGGAGGATGCGCAGCCGCTGGCGGGCGGTGTTGTCGCGCCGGTCGGCGTCGGTGCCGGTCGTGGTGAGGGTGCCGGTGACGCGGCCGGTGAGGGCCTTGTCGGGGCTGAGGACGACCTGGAGGACGCTCCGGGCGCCCGGGGCCAGGTCGGGCAGCGCGCACACCCAGGTGCGGTCGCAGCCGGGCGGCGGCCCGTTGTTCGGGATGCCGGCGGGCAGTCCGATGCGCAGCCGGAGTCCGGTGGCGAGGGCGTTGCGGCCGTTGCGGACGGTGTACGTGACGACGACGCGGCCGCCGACGTAACCGGGGTTGGGCTGGGCCGTGACGGTCACGCCGGGTCCGGCCTTGGGCGCGGGCGGCCGGGGCGCCGGCGGGGTGGGTGCCGGGGTGGTGGTCGGCGGCGGGGTCGGGCTGGGCGGCGGCGGGGTGGGTGTCGTCGTCGACGGGCTGGGCGTCGGGGGAGTCGGCGTGACCGGTGCTTCCCGTACGGGGACCACCGTCCGGTCCGCGTTGTCGCTGGGCCGCGGGTCGAGTACGGCGCCGCCGACCGACCAGTCCACCGGCTGGTCGCCGGGGGTGACGCCGGTGACGGTGACCGTCACCGGGACGGTGGTGCCGGGCGGCACCACGCCGAGGACGCAGCTCAGCTCCGCGGCGGCGCAGGTGGCGCCGGGCGCGGTGATTCCGGTGACGGTGAGGCCCGGCGGGGGCGCCAGCGTCAGCCGGGTGCCGGGGGAGGCGGCCGGGCCCCGGTTGACGACGTTCACCACGATGTCGGTGGAGTCCCCGACGGTGAGCGGCGGCAGGGCGTCGGGTGCTTCGACGGCGAGGTCCACGGACTGCTGGACGGTCGGCTCCTTGTGACGGCCCGGCAGATCGTTGGTGAGCTTGCCGAGTTCGCCGGAGGCGATGTTCAGGACCTTGAGCTTCTCCTGGCTGTTGGGTTCCCGGTCGGGCCGGGCGCTGAGCACCAGGCTCTTGCCGTCGGCGGTCCAGGCGGCGTCCCGGGGCTGGAACGGGCCCGGGGCTTCGGGCAGTTCGCGCCCGCAGGCGCCGGGCAGGCCGCGCGCGGCGGGCGGCAGGAGGACCCGGCAGTCGTCGCCCTTCAGGTCGGTCAGCAGGATGCCGTTGCGCTCGTCGATCCGCCCGGCGCCGTTCTTCCGGTTGAAGGCGATGGTCAGCCCGTCCGGGGAGAACGCGGGGCTGTCGTCGATGACCTGGCAGGCGCCGGGGCAGTTCTTGGCGCTCAGGTCGCGCTGCCGGTTCAGGTCGGTCACGGGCACGGTCCAGATGTGCTTGTTGCCGCCGGCGCCGTCGATGACGTGGTTGCGGGTGAAGGCGAGCGTGGTGCCGTCGGCGGACCAGGTGGGCTGGGCGTCCTGGCCGCGGGTCTCCCCGGCCGGCGGGACGATCTCGCCGGTGATCGCGCCGGTGGCCACGTCCGCGACGAGGATGCGGCTGGGCCCCGCGGCCCCGCCGACGCCGCCGGGCGAGGTCCGGGTGAAGGCGAGGAACCTGCCGTCGGGGGAGAAGGTCGGGTCGGTGTCCCAGTCCTTCTCGCCGCGGCCCGCCAGCGGCAGCACCGCCGGGTGGGTGCCGTCGGCGTCCGCCATCCAGATCCGCTGGATCCGCGCGTTCTTCGGGCCCTCGAAGCGGGTCACCACGATCCGGCGCCCGTCGGGCGTGTAGCTCTGCCGCTCGGTCCACGGGTCGTAGTCGGCGCCCGGCTGGAACAGCGGGTCCTTCGCCGGGTCGGTGTTGGTGTCGGCGGCGGGGTCCTCGTTCAGGATCGGCAGATTGAGGTCGCGGGGGTCGGAGCCGTCCATCCGGACGTCCTGGAGGGTCACCGCGTGCGGGCCCTCGGCGGAGACGCGCTCGACGACGGTGCCGCCGCCTTCGAGCGGGCCGAGCCAGGTCGGCGAGCCGACCTCGCGGTCCTCGCTGAGGATCAGCGCGGGCACCTGCTCCGAGTGCACGGGCACCTGGAACACGTGGTTCCAGTCGCCCTTGCACTCGCAGGTGCGGTCCGGGCTGAGGAACAGCAGCTTGTCCCCGTCGGGCAGCCAGGCTGCCCCGTGGGTACGCCAGTTCGCCTGGGCGCCCGCGAGCAGCGGCCCGTCGGCGCGCCCGTCGGTCCACCGCAGCCGCGGCCCTGAGGAGCCGGTGGCCGTGTACGCGATCACGTCCCGGTTCTCGGCGTCGTCCACCGGGTTCCACACCGGCTCGGTGGCCCTGCCGTTGGCGGGGTCGGTGACGCGGGTGGCGTCGCCGCCCGCCAGCGGCCGTACGTAGACCTGCCGGCCGACCAGCGGGTCCCCGTCGCTGGAGTACGCGATCCGCCCGCCCTCCGGTGAGACCGTGGGGTGGACCTCGTTCGCGGGGG
Organism: Streptomyces venezuelae ATCC 10712; assembly: GCF_008639165.1. Lineage (NCBI taxonomy): Bacteria > Bacillati > Actinomycetota > Actinomycetes > Kitasatosporales > Streptomycetaceae > Streptomyces > Streptomyces venezuelae. The sequence continues at coordinate 6,378,958 of NZ_CP029197.1, forward strand.
TGTCGGTCAGCCGGGTGAGCCCGGTGCCGTCGGTCCGCACCCGCCACAGGTCCCGCTGGCGGCCGCCGCCCGTGGCGGCCTCGGCCGAGTCGAAGACGACCGACCGGCCGTCCGGGGTCAGCCGGGGGTTCGCCGCGTCCATGCCCTCGGTCAGCCGGAGCACCGAGCCGTCCGGGGCCCGCAGGTAGACCTGCGGCCTCCGCTCGTCACGGCGGCTCGCGAAGACCAGCTGGTCGCCGAGCGCGGAGGGCTGGAGGTCCTGGTGCACCGGGCCGTCGCCGAACAGCGGGGCGCTGGACGTGTCGCCCGTCACCCGCCCGAGGCTGCGGTGCCGGGTGCCGGCGAACGCGATCCGGCTGTCACCCGCGTCGGCCGCCTGCGCGGCCACGGGCGCGCCCGGCCGGGCGTCGTCGGGTCCGGTCGCCGCCGTCACCGCGAGCAGGGGAATCAGCAGCAGCAGCGGCGCGCCGACCAACCCCCAGCGGTGCCGCCGACCGCCGGAGCCACCGGTGCTCATCACGGTCCACCTCACAGTCCGGTGCAGCATCACGTACGTCCGCACCACCCTGCGGCACGGCGGCCGGGGCCCGGCAGGGCCGGGGGGCCGCACCCGGGGGAAACGCGGGCTGCGCTTTCGGGCAGTGCCCTGCCATGCCTCAGATCAGTCCGTTGCGCAGGGCGTAGCCGACCGCGTGGGTGCGGTTGCGCAGTTGCAGCCGGGTGATGACCTCGTGCAGCACGTTCTTGACGGTCCGTTCGGAGTACGAGGTCTTGCGCGCGATCTCCGCGGTGTCCAGGCCCTCCGACACCAGGCGCAGCATGTCCGCCTCGCGCGGGGCCAGGGTGGACAGGGACGCGGCGTGCGGGTCGAGCGCCGCCCGCTGGAGGCTGCCGACGTGGGTGAGGAGCTTCGCGAGCAGGTCGCCGGGGAGGACGCCCTCGCCGTTCGCGATCGCCAGGACCAGCCGGAGCAGCCGGTCCTGGTCGGCCTCGGCGCGCCGCAGCACCGCCGTCACCCCGCATTCGATGGCCCGCTGCAGCGCGTCGCCCGACTCGAACGTGCCGACCACGAGCCCGGTGCGGGTGCGCGGGTTGTGCCGCAGCCGGTAGAGCAGCGCGGCGGTCTCGTCGTCCACGCTGTCCACGGCCACGAGCGACACCTGCGCGGTGTCGGCGTCGGCGGTGTCGACGACCTCGACCTCGGGGCGCCGGCGCAGCTGGTGGACGATGCCGACGTACAGGATGGGGTCCGAGGCGTAGACGGCCACCGTGGCCCGACGGACGCCCGGCGGTGCGCTCTGCGCGGTCGGGATGCCGGTGGCGGACCCGGACGCGTCGGAGCCGGGTATGCCGGGTATGGAGGAGGGGGCGTGGTGCGTGGTGAGGGACATGGTCAGGTCCTCTTTCGTGGGAGGCGGGCCGCCGATGAGGGTGCGGCCGCCGTCAACGGATGGCAGTGTGAAGTGAGTTGAGGTGAGTCCGCCGGGGCACCGGAACTGCCCGGGGGCTTGCCCCCGCGTCCGTGGAGCCGGCCGGGGCGCCGTCATAGCGTGGAGGGGTGACGTCTCCCACAGCCTCTCCCAGCCCTGGCGCGGCCGGCCTCGACATACCCGGTGTGTCGGTGACGCCGGGCGGCAGCGCGACCACGACCCTGACCGTGCGCAACGACAGCGACATCGTCGAGGCGTACCGCCTGGAAGTCGTCGGCGAATGCGCCGCCTGGACCACGGTGGAACCGGAGGGGCTCTCGCTCTACCCCGGTACATCGGAGACCGTGACGATCCGGCTCTCCCCGCCCCGCTCGCCGCAGGTGCGGGCGGGGGACGTGCCGCTCGCCGTGCGCGTCCTGCCGACCGAGCACCCCGAGGCGGTACGGGTCCCCGAAACCACCGTCCACGTCGAGGAGTTCCGGGCGCTGCGCACCGAGCTCGCGCCGCGGCGCCGGCGCGGCTGGCTCCGCGGCCGGTACCGGCTCGCCGTACGCAACGAGGGCAACGCCCCGGTTCGGGTGGGGTTCACGCCCGGACAGGCGGGCGAGGAGCTGAACTTCGGCTTCACCCCCGCGTCGGTGCGGCTGGAGCCGGGCGAGTCGACGGAGGTGGGGCTGCGGGTCCGTACGGGCCGGCCGGTGTGGTTCGGCACCCCGACCACCTGGCCGTTCACCGTCGCCGTCGCCGAGACGGGCGACGGCGAGGACGACGCGGCCGCCGCGGAGCGGACCGATCCCGTCGCCGAGGTCCGGGCCCCGCTGGACGCGGAGTTCGTCCAGATCCCGATCTTCCCGCGCTGGCTGCTCGTGCTGCTCGCCGCGCTGCTGGCGCTGCTGCTGGCCTGGTTCCTGCTGGTCCGTCCGGCGGTGCGCAGCACGGCCAAGGAGGCCGCCGACCAGGCCGTGCAGAAGCGACCGGTGCCCAGTGCGCCGCCGAGCGCCGCGCCTCCCGTGACCGCCGGTGACGACAAGCCGGGCGGCGGCGGTGCCGCCAAGCCCGGTAAGAGCGGCGGCGGTTCGGGCGGCACGGGTGCGGGCGGCGGGACGGGCGGTCAGCAGAGCTCGGCCACGATCGACCTCCAGACGGCCGGCGGCCGGACGGAGACCGGCACGTACCAGGTTCCGGCGGGCAAGTCGTTCGGGATCACGGACATCGTTGTCGCCAACTTCCAGGGCGACGAGGGTGTGGTGACCATCAACTTCGGTGACCGCAAGATCACGACGATCGCACTGGAGACGTTCCGCAACCAGGACTACCACTGGGTCACCCCCATCAACATCACCGAGAGCCAGACTGTGACCGTCCAGGTGACCTGCGCGAAGCCGGGCACTCCCGCGACCGGTCGTCAGGCGCGGGAATGCCACGAGGTCCTCAACGTGAGCGGTGTGCTCAGCGACCTCAGGTGAACCGAGCGGCACATCTATGGTCGGTCACTTCCGACCCTGCGCAAGGAATCCGAAGCGCGGCTGGCCGGAAAGCGATTAAGTGGATAATCAATAAGATGTCCGCTTTCGGACCGTAATCTCAAGGGCCGGAGTATGCCGAAAGGCGCACTCCGGCCCAGTTCGTACTTACTCGCAAGTAACTGAAAGAGTCCGAATCCCGTGTCCTCGCCACACATGTGACGCGCGGTTACCCCACGGGTGCGAGGGCTGGCTCGTTCTCGACGACCCGTCACCTTGCGTCCGTCCCCACTTGTAAGGTGCTGCGGGTCTGAAGGTCCGTGTGTTCCCGAAGGAGAGAACGTGCTGTCAGAGGCATTGACCGTACTGGCCACCACCAGCGGCACGGCAGTGATCCAGGCCGCCGGTACGGATGCGTGGACGGGCCTTCGTGAGCGGGTGGCGCGGCTCTTCGGACGCAGGAGCGAGCGGGCCGAGCAGGCGACGCTTGAGCGACTGGACCGTACGGCGGCGGAACTGGAAGGGGCCACGGACGACTCCGCGGGACAGATTCAGGCCACCCTGCAGATCAATTGGCGTGACCGGCTGGTCGAACTGCTGGAAGAGCTCGACGACACCCAGCGGGACGAGGTCGCGGAGGAGCTCCGGCAGATCGTGGCGGCGTCCGGCGCTCGGCCGCCCGCGAGCGCTCCGACGGCCGGCGACGGAGGTCTCGCCGTCGGCGGCGACATGAGCATCCGTGCCGACGGCGGCTCCGTCGCCGCCGGCGTCATCCACGGAGGCGTCACCTTGGGCCCCTCTCAGCCGGGCCGGTCGCAGGGCTGACCGAACCCGGCGTCCCCGTCACCGATCCTCCCGCCGCCGTCGTCGGCACGATGCTGATCGCCGACCGCAATTCGCTGGTCGCTCAGCAGATCGACAGCGTGACGATCAACTACGCCCAGCAGAAGGTGATCTCCTGGCCTGCCCAGGTCGGAGTGGTACCCGCCCAGGCGGAGTGCTTCCAGCACCGCAGTGAGGTCGACTCGCTCGAAGCCGCGGTGACCGGCGGCGGAACGGCGGTCCTCTGCCAGGTGCTCTCCGGCACCGGCGGCGTCGGCAAGACCCAGCTGGCCGCCCACTACGCCCGGCGGCAGCAGGTCGCCGGCGGCGTCGACCTCCTGGTGTGGGTGTCGGCGACCGGTCGCGACGCCGTCCTGTCGGCCTACGGTCAGGCGGCCGCCAAGGTCACCGGCGCCGACGGCGCCGCACCCGAACAGGCGGCGGACGAGTTCCTGGTGTGGCTGGGGACCACGGACCGGCGCTGGCTGATCGTGCTGGACGACCTCGCCGACCCCGGCGACATGGCCGGCCTGTGGCCGCCCCACCGCCCCGCCGGCCAGACGGTGGTGACCACCCGGCGCCGGGACTCCGCACTGGAGAGCGGACGGGAGATGATCGAAGTCGGGCTCTTCACACCGGAAGAGGCCTTCTCCTACCTGACCGCGACGCTCGCCGCCCGGGCCCAGGGCCAGGACCCGGAACAACTCCGCGGTCTGGCCGAGGACCTGGGGCACCTGCCCCTCGCCCTGGCGCAGGCCGCCGCCTACATGGTCGACCGGGGGCTCGACTGCGCCGCCTACCGAAGGCGGTTCACGGACCGGCGCCGCCGCCTCGCCGACAACCTGCCCGAGAGCGGCAGCCTGCCCGACCAGCAGCGCGCCACGGTCGCCACGACCTGGTCGCTGTCGGTCGAGCTGGCCGACCAGCTCGCACCCGTCGGCCTGGCCCGCCCGATGCTGCAGCTGTGCAGCCTGCTCGACGCCCACGGCATTCCGAAGACCGCGCTCACCAGTGCCCCGGCGCTCTCGTACCTGTCCGCGTTCCGCACGCGAAGGGTCCCCGGCGCCCGGCCGCCGCTCGGGGCGGCGAGCGGGGACGAGCCGGCAGGCGGGGCGGCGGGCCGCGACGAGGCGGCCGCGGTGGACGAGGTGGACGCCGACGACGCCCTGTGGTGTCTGTACCGCCTGAACCTCATCGGCAACAGACCCGAGCCCGGGAGTCACGTCCGCGTCCACGGGCTCATCCAGCGCGCCACCCGTGACCAGCTCCCGCCGGACAGCCTCGACGGCACCGTACGGGCAGCCGCCGATGCCCTCTGCGCCGCCTGGCCTGCCCGAAGCGCCCTGCCCGCGGCGACGAACAGCCAGGAGGCGTTTCGCGCGAACGCGGACGCGCTGCACGCCCACGCGGCCGAGCGGCTCTGGGCACTCGACGCCCACACCGTGCTGACCCGCAGCGCCACCAGCCTCGGAACGGCCGGGCTCACGGCCTCCGCGGCCGCCGCCTTCAAGGAGCTGGCCGTCGCCGCCGCCCAGCACCTCGGCCCCGGGCACGAGGACACCGTGCAGATCCTGCGCTGGTCCGCCAACTGGCAGTCCCGCTCCGGCGACTTCGTCGGCGCGATCGAGACGACGGAAGGCATCCTCGCCGACCAGCTGAGGAGACGGGACGGGGACCATCCCGACACGCTGTCCACCCGCAGTGATCTCGCCGAACTGCTGGGTCAGTCGGGCGATCGCGAGGGGGCCGTCGCCGTCCTCGAAGAGCTGGCCGCCGACCTGACGCGGCTGACGGGCGAGGACGACCCCGCCGTCACCAGGACCCGTCGCCGCATCGCCCACTGGATGCAGATCCACTCCGGCGATCACCCGGCGGAGATCGCGGCCCTCGAGGCGGTCCTCGCCGAACAGGTCGCACGGTTCGGTCCGGAGGATCCCGAGACCTTCGCGACCCGTGGTGCGATCGCCGAGCTGCGCGGGCAGTCGGGCGACCGCGAAGGGGCGATCGCCGGTCTTGAGTCGCTCCTCGCCGACCAGGTGCGGGCCCGCGGGGAGGACCACAACGACGTCACCGTCACCCGCCGTCGCATCGCCCACTGGCGGCCGGCCGGCGACCTGCGGGAGGCGATCGCGACGCTCGAGGACGTCCTGGCCCGTCAGCTGAAGGCCTGGGGACCGGGGGAGAGGACCCTCGCCACCCGCGCCGCGCTCGCCGACCGGAGAGGACAGGCGGGGGACCGCGCGGGGGCGATCGCGGACCTGCAGGAGATCCTCGCCGACCAGGTGGCTCGGCTGGGCGAGAAGCATCCGCAGGTCATGGCCACCCGCCGCCACCTCGCCCACTGGCAGCAGTCGGGTGACTCGGCCGCCCGGATCGCGACGCTGGAGGGGATCATCGCGGACCAGCGGGCGACGCTGGGCGCCGAGCACGCGAAGACGATCGCCACGCGCGGTGAACTCGCGGACCTGCGGGGTCTGTCGGGCGACATCGCGGGAGCGATCGAGGCGTTCGAGGCCATCCTTTCCGACCAGCGGGAGACCGCGGGTCCGCTGCACAAGAAGGTGGTGTCGACCTGTCGTCGCCTCGCCAACTGGTGGGCCCGGTCAGGCGATCACGCCGCGGCCGTCGCCGTACTGGAGGAGCTCCTCGCCGACCAGGAGAGGGCGCTGGGCGTGGGACACCCGAAGACCATCGCCACCCGTACGTCGATCGCCGACGCGCGGGGGTTCGGGGGCGATGTCGACGGGGCGATCGCGGCCTTCGAGGCGATACGCCTCGAACATCGGGAGGGCCCCCTGCACCCGACGGTGATCACGACCTGCCGTCGCATCGCGTACTGGAGATCCCGGAAGGGGGACGTCTCGGGAGCCATCTCGGTGCTGCAGGAGCTTCTCGTACGGCAGCGGAGAGAAGGGGGGCCGCGGCATCCGAAGGCCCTCGCCACGGGCCGTGACGTCGTCTACTGGCGCCGGCAGCTCGGGTACTTCCGGAGCGACAGCGGGCCCGTCCAGGAGGCGGCGGCCACGCCGGCTCCCGGGCGGTTCGTCCTCCGCTGGCGCGCGGCGGACGGGACTCTGGAGACCATGGAGGGGTTCTCGGACGCGGCTGCCGCGCGCCAGGCCGGGGAGTGGGCCCGGCGTGGCGGGAAGACCGACGTGGAGGTCGTCGAGGAGGGCGGCCCCTCAGGCTGACTATGGACCGGTGGTGCGGGGGCGGTTCGTGGTGTTGGTCTGGGAGCGGTCGTGCCGGTAGGACTGTTCGGCCCAGTTCGCCAGGTCGTGCAGTTCGGCCCTGAGTTCGTCCCAGGTCTTCATCAGGGAGCCCATCGTGCGGATCTCGAAGGGCACCATCATGGCGCCCCCCTCCTTGTGCGGCGCGATCTGGTTCATGCCGCCGAACACGGACTGCTGGTCCACCGCGGGTGTGCCCGTGAGCGCCGACTCGTAGTAGCTGATGAGGGACACCACGTTGCCGTCGATGTTCCGGGTGGAGTTCTCGCGGAAGTCCAGGGGCGGGGCGCCCGCGGTCTCGCTCTTCTCCTGGTAGTCCGCGAGGGTGTTGAGGATGGTGTCGCTGTTGTCCGCGAGGTAGGTCTGGAACTCGGGGTCGAGCAGTGCGCGGACGTCCGACAGCCTGGACCGGGACAGGACGGCGGTCAGGTTCTTGATCTGACCGATGTCGGCGTCCTGCGCGAGGTAGTCGGCCACGGCCGCGATCTGCGTGTAGAACAGCTGGGCGTAGCCGTCGAGGGCGTCCGTCTCCAGCCGCTTCCGCTTCTTCGACCCCTCGTTGGCCTTCGTGTATCCGGCCACGACCTCCGCGGCGAAGTCCTTGGCCTGGGTCAGTCGGAAGCGGGCACGAAGGTTGGGCGCGCCGGGGGCCACCGGTGCGGCGTCCCTGAGGTGGTCGAAGAACAGCGGCATGCCGCCGAGCGGTACGCCGACCGAGTAGTGCACGAACAGGCCGTCGCCCATGCCCGGCCGCCCGGCGTACTCCGGGTACGCGAAGCCCGGGCGGAGCCGGGCGTCCGCTCCCGCGGGGAGGACCTCCAGGTCCAGGGTCATGTCCTGGAGCCGGGTCCCGTCCGTCGCCGCGTAGAACGCCTCGCTCACCGTCCTGATCTCGTCGAGCAGCCGGTCGAGGGTCCCGGGTCCCGTCGCGGCCTCCGAGCCGACCACCTTGACCGCTCCGGTCACGAACTCCAGGTTCGAGTACCCGGCGCCGTTGTTCAGCGCGCGCTTGTCCGAGACGATCTTGAAGTCCTCCGTGGTGCTCTGGGCCAGGTCGGTGTCGCCCGCGTACTGCCGGCCCGCCGCGTCCGCGACCGGGAGGCTGACCTCGGTCTCGAACCCCAGCATGCGCTGCACCGGCGCCCCGGCGGCCGGTCGCGCCGCCGCGGCGGGGCTCGGCTGCCCGCCCGCGGGGCGCCGGGCCATGACCCGTGCCGCGTTCGCCTCGGCCTCCCGCTCGAAGCGGTCCGAGGGGTCGGACAGCGAGAGCCCGGCGCCGTTGTCCGTGCCGGAGACGGGGCCGCTGCGCTGCTGGATGACATGGGTGAGCTCGTGCGCGAGGGTGTGCTTGTCGGCGCCGCCCGTACCGATCACGACATGGCTGCCGGAGGTGTAGGCCCGCGCCCCGATCTCGGCGGCAGACCGCTGGGCCGCCGGCCCGGTGTGCAGGCGCACGTCGGAGAAGTCCGCGCCGAGGCGGCCCTCCATCTCCGACTTCAGCGCCTCGCCCAGCGGCCGTCCGGAGCCGCGGAGCACCTGGTGCACGGTGGAGCGCTGCACGGCGGAGGGGGGTTCGTGCGCGGCCTGCCCGCCGGAGGGGCGCTCGTGCGCGGCATGCCCGCCGGAGGGGTGTTCGTGCGAGGCCTGCACGGTGGACGGGTGTTCGTGCGCGGTCTGTCCGCCGGACGGCTCCTGTCGTTCCCGCTGGACCAGCCGGGACACGGCCGCGTTCCCGATCCGCCGCTGCAGCTCGCCCGCCTGGCGCGGGGACATGCCGCGCGCCGCCGGCCCCGCCGGTCCCGGCGACCGCGGCTGCCGGGACGTCGAGTCCCGCCCGGGGCTCCGTTCCCGCTCGCCGGTGGATCCGTTCCGGTCGTTCGCCTTCGCGTGCACGAGACCTCTCCCAGTCGACAGCCTGCCCTTGCGAGTTCTACCCGGGATGTCACCGCGAAGACAGGTACGGAAGGGCAGGACCGGGGCCATCGGAGCTGCACCGGGCCCACCCCCGGGACCGGACGAGCCGGTCGCCGGGAACAGACCCGTCAGAGGCACATGCCCGTCAGCGGGACAGAGCCGGGTGCTCCGACACCACCGTGCACGAGCCGGGTGCGATCTCCGTGAAGCCCGCGTCCCGCACCACCGGAAGTCCGCTCGTCGTCAGCGCGGCCCACGCCTCCGCCGGCGCGGTGCGGACCGCGAGGGGGAAGCCGGCCTCCCGCCACGCCTTGCGGTCGGCGTCCGCCAGCGCCCACCACAGCAGCTGGGCGCCGTGACCGGCCTGCGCCATCGCCTTCCCGGCGGACATGTCGAGCTCCGGGCTCATCCACAGCACCGGCGTCCCCTCCGGTACGGCCCCGGGGGCGGCCGGGTCGTCGAGGTCGGTGCCCGAGACCTGGAGGCGGGCCAGGTCCTTGGGCCAGCCGTCGAGCGGGACCGGCGGGAAGACCCGTACCTCCGCCTCCGCGCCGGCGACCGTGAGCCCCGGGAGCGCCTCCGCGCGCCGCCACTCCGCGCCGCGCGCCCGGCGCACCACCTTGCGGATCCTGGCGTCCTGCCAGTCGGTCATCACCTGCGCCCACTCGCCCTCGCCGAGGGAGCGGTCGTCGGTGAGGATCGCCAGGACGGCGCGCGCGGCGGTCTCCAGGGCGTCGGTACGCGGCGGTGGCGCGTCCCGCTCGATGCGGACGACCAGGGGGAGGACGAACTGGGGCTTCTCGTCGCGGAGATCGGTGTCGTTGCTGCTCACCCGGCAAGTCTGCCATTGCCGTCTCGGGTGATTCTTGTGGGAATGAGTGCCTCCGGGTCAGGATGCCCCTCATGAAGAGTGATCTTTTCAGTAGCGAGCACCTTGCCGAGGCGGCCGACTTCCCGGGCATGGTCCTGCAGAACGCCAAGTCGGTGAAGTACACGGTCAACGGCGAGATGCACGCCCGCCAGGGTTCGATGATCGCCTTCCGCGGCGACCTGCAGTTCGAGCGGAAGGGCCAGGGCATCGGCGGCATGCTCAAGCGGGCCGTCACCGGTGAGGGCCTGGCGCTGATGGCCGTGCGCGGCCAGGGCGAGGCGTGGTTCGCGCACGAGGCGCAGAACTGTTTCATCGTCGAGATCGAGCAGGGCGACGCGTTCTCGGTGAACGGGCGCAACGTGCTCTGCTTCGACGCCACCCTGCACTACGAGATCAGGACGGTGAAGGGCGCCGGCATGACCGGCGGCGGCCTCTTCAACTCCGTCTTCTCCGGCTACGGGAAGGTGGCGCTGATCTGCGAGGGCAACCCGATCGTCATCCCCGTCACCCCGCAGGCCCCGGTCTACGTCGACACCGACGCCGTCGTCGGCTGGAGCGAGCAGCTGCACACCTCGCTGCACCGCTCGCAGTCCCTGGGGTCGATGCTCCGCGGCGGTTCGGGCGAGGCGGTGCAGCTGAAGATGGAGGGCCAGGGCTTCGTGGTCGTCCGTCCCAGCGAGCTGACCCCGCAGAAGACCTCGTCCAGTTGAGGCTGGAGCGGGTCGGCCGCCGGCACGGCCTGCGGGGGCGGTGGATCCTCCGGGAGGTCGGTCTCGATCTGCCCGCCGGGGCCCTCGTCCGGGTCGTCGGCACGAACGGCACCGGCAAGTCGACCCTGCTGCGGCTCGTCGCCGGCGTGGACGCGCCCACCGAGGGCCGTGTCACCGGGCGCCCGCCGCGCACGGCGTACGTCCCCGAGCGCTTCCCGGTGGCCCTGCCGTTCACGGCCGCCGACTATCTGGTCCACCTCGGGCGGGTCCGGGGCCTCGGCCGGGCGGCGGCGCGGGCGCGGGCCGAGGAGTGGCTGGAGCGCTTCGGGGCGGGGGAGCACGCCCGTACGGCCATGGCGGAGCTCTCGAAGGGCACCAGCCAGAAGGTCGCGGCCGCCCAGGCCCTTCTCGCCGAGCCGTCGCTGCTCGTCCTCGACGAGGCGTGGACCGGCCTGGACACGGGCGCGCGGGCGGAACTCGACGCGGCGGTCCGCGGGCGTCTCGCGGCGGGCGCGACGGTCGTCTTCGTGGACCACGACCCGCGGCGCCTGGCGGGCGAGCCGTCGGCGGTGTACGAGGTACGGGACGGCCGGGTACGGGAACGCGAGAACCACGAGCCGACGCGCCCCGCCCCCGGAGCGCCGGCGGGCCCCGCCCCAGGAGTGCCGGCGGGCCCCGGCTCCCGAGTGCCGGCGGGCCCCGGCTCCGGAGCGCCGGCGGGCCCCGGCTTCCGAGTGCCACCGACCCCCGCCCCCGGAGTGCCACCCCTCCCCGCCCCCCGAATCCCGCCGGGCCCCGGCCCCCGCGTCCGGATCACCGTCTCCGGCGGCCCCCGCCCGCTCCCCGTCGGCCTCCCCGGCGACCCGGTCGCCGCGCCGGGCGCCGTCGACCCGGCGTCCGCCGCCCCCACCACCGTCCTCACGGTGGACGCGGCGCACTCGGACGCGCTGCTCGGCGCGCTCCTCGACGCCTCCTGGCACATCCATCACCTCGGCCCCGAAGGCGTACGCGTATGACGGCGCTGCTCCGCTACCAGACCGGCCTGCTGCTCCGCTCGCAGCGCTGGCTCGCCCCGCTCCTGCTGTACGTGGCGGTCCTCGGGGTCGGCATCAGCGTGGGCGAGCCCGTCCTCGGCGCGCTCGGCCTGACGGCGGGCGCGCTGCTCCCGGTGACGGCGTGGTCCGTGCGGATCTGTGTGACGCAGGAGCCGCCGGCCGCGCGGAACGTGGTCGCGGCGGCGGCCGGCCGGGGCCGTGCGCATCTGGCGGCGCTCGTCACCGGGACGGTGCTTCCGGTCCTGGTCGGCGGGGTCGCGGTCCTCGCCGTGACGGCGACCGGCAATCGGCGCGGTGTCACCGCGCTCGCCGCCGCGACCGCCGGGCTCCTCGCGGTGCTGGCCTGCGCCCTGACCGGCGCCGCCGTCGGCGCGCTGGTCTCGCGGCCCTTCGTTCGCGCGCCCGGCTGGTCCCTCTCGGCGCTGGTCCTGGGCTCGTTGCTGGCCCTGGTCACGACAGGTTCCCCGGCGAAGCACGCGATGACGGCGCTGATCACCGGCGCCCGTACGCCGATCGCCGACCCGCCGTGGTTCGCGGCCGCGGGCGCGGTGCTCCTGGCGGCGGTCTGCGCGGCCCTCGCGTGCCGGGCCACGGCCCGGCTGGAGTGAGTACGCTCGAAGGTATGAACGAGTCCATGCCGTACGAGACCACGTCGCACGAGACCACGTCGCACGAGTCGGCGTCGTACTGCGCCCCCGGACCCGCCCCGACGCCCGCCCCGACGTCCGGGACGGCGGCCGAGGGACCGTTCGCCGTCTGCGTCCTCTGCCAGGAGCCGACCGAGTACCCGGAGTCGACGAAGGGCATCACCCTGTGCCCGGTGTGCGAGTGGCAGGAGGCGGAACGCCAGTCCTGCTCGGGCTAGCCGCCTCAGCCGCCCATCAGTTCCGAGACCTTCACGAAGCGGTAGCCGCGGGCTCGGAGTTCCGGGACGATGCGGCGGACGGCCTGTTCCGTGACGGGGGCCGCGCTGCGGGTGCAGTGCATGACGACCAGGGAGCCGGGCCTGACGCCGTCCAGGACCTGGTCGGCGACCGCGTCCGGGTCCTTCGCGAAGGCGTCGCCGCTGACCACGTCCCACTGGACGGCCGTCACCCCCGCCGGGGCGAGCGCGCGGAGGGCCGCGTCATCGTAGCAGCCGCCGGGGAAGCGGAAGTACGGGACGACGTGCACGGCCCCGGCGTCGCGGAACGCGTCGAAGGCGCGCTGGACGTCCGCCGCCATGTCGGGGCCCGCGACGGTCGGCAGGCCGTAGCAGGGGGAGGCGAAGGCGTAGTGGCTGTACGAGTGGTTGGCGATCTCGAAGCGCGGGTCGCCGCCGATGGACTTCGCCTGGTCCGGGTACTCCTCCGCCCAGCGGCCCGTCATGAACACCGTCGCGTCCACCTTGAGCCGGCGCAGGGTGGCGATGAGCTGCGGGTTGTCGAAGTGCTCGCCGCGCGCGGCCCTGGGCCCCTGGTCGGCCGTCATGTCGGCGTCGAAGGTCAGCGCGACGACCTTCTCCGCGCCCTTCGTCCGGCGGTTGTAGACGGGCGTGCGGCCGCCGGGTCCCGGCGCCATGGTGGGCGGTGCGGTGCGGCCGGCCGCGGGCTTCCCGGGGCCGGGTGCCGCGCTCGCCAGGGGTGAGGGGCTGGTGCCGGCGGCGGTCGGCTGCTTCGCCGCGGGGGCCGCCGCGGTCTCGGGGGTGCCTTGGCCGCAGCCGACGAGGACGGCGCCCAGAAGACCGAGCGCCGCCAGGTTTCGTACAGAAGTGTTCACGATCGGAAGTTAACCGATCAAAGTGTCTAACGCTCGCGACTCGACAGCAGCAGCCCCCGAGTCCACGCGCTGAGCTGACGCACCATCGCCTCGGCCTGCGCCGCCCGCTCCCGCCGGAACGGAAGCACGAGGAACGCCGGCACGAACGCGAGCGTCACGAGGAGCAGCGGCAGCGTCGCCACCAGGACGATGAGGGCCCGCTGGGCCCACCGGAGAGTACGCATCGGATTCCTTCGGAGGTGTGGATGAGTCGGCCCCCACCGTCCGCGCCGTCGGGTACGTTGCGAAAGCCGCAACCGTTGCCGGTCCCGTGGCAACGGCCGAGGGGGAGGTGTGCGATGACCGAACTCGCCCGCACGCAGGGGAGTTCGTCGGAGATCGAGCGGGGCGGCGTCCCCGAGGTCGCCGCGCTCGGCAAGGTGTTGACGGACCTGTTCAAGCGCCTGGACATCCCGCAGAGCCAGTACGCCCACCGCGTCCACCTCGACAAGTCCGCCGTCTCCCGCTACCTCTCCGGCCGCCGGCTCGCTCCGCAGGACTTCGTCGACCGCCTGGTGCGGGAGGTCGAGGAGCACCTCGGCGCCCCCCTCCAGCCGGAGGCGAAGGAGGCCCTCCGCAACCAGCGGCTCGACGCGCTGCGGGTCTGCAACCCGGACGAGTTCCAGCTGGAGACCCTGCGCGGCGAACTGGCCCGCTCGCGCCGGGACGCCCAGCGCGCCGACCGCAACATCGAGGCGCTGCACACCCTCCTGGAGCGCAAGGAGGCCGAAGTCCGTCACCTCGCCGACGACCTCACCCGGCTCCGCCTCGACTGGGGCGCCGAGCGCGCCGACCTCGCCCGCATCCAGGACGACCTGCTCCGCGAGGTCGCCCGCCTGCGCGAGGACCTGAGGGACGCCGAACACCTCCGCGCGGACGCCGAACGGCACGGCGAGGAGCTGCGCGAGCAGGTGCTGGGCCTTGAGGAGGAACTCTCGCGGCGCGCCCCGTCGGCCGGGAACCTGCCCCTGGCGGCGTTCAAGGAACAGCTGGTGGCGCTGTGGGAGGAGGAGGACTTCCCCGAGGCGAGCCGTGAGCTGACGGAGGCGGCCTGGTCACGGCCGCTGGCGGAGACGGTGGAGCTGCTGGACTGGGTGAAGGAGACCGCCGGGCTCACCCCGGCGGTGGCGTTCGTCGCCGACGTCGCCCGGCTGAGGCCTCTGCCGGACGTGCTGGCCTTCGCCCCCGAGGTGGCCTGGCAGGGGCGCAGCAGGATCCAGGAGTCGTGGACGACCGCGGTGGCCGCCCGGGTCACCACCCGGAACGCGGCCGTCGTCCATCAGGGACTGCGGAACGCCGAGACCCTCTCCGACTCGGAGAGCGACCGCGTCCTCGCCGAGGCGGTGTCCCGGACGCGGAGCGACGCGGACGCCGTCGGCCTCGTCACGGCCGCCCTCTCCGGCTCCTCGGCGCCGCCGCGGCTGTTCCGCGTGGCGCAGACCCTGGCCCGCGGGCGGCGGGGGGACCACTTCGGCCTGCGGGTCGCGGTCGGCCTCGCGGAGGCCGGCCGGCACGACATGGCGGCCCTCGTCCTCGCCGCCGCCCTGCCGGACCGTCCCGAGGCGGACGAGGTACGGCTCGGCGTGGTGATCCTGGAGCTGACGGGCGCGCAGATCGAGACCCTGTTCGACCTGGTGACCTGGCTCGACGACACGAGGCTCATGACCACCTTCGCCGTCTGGCTGAACCACCCGCGCGACACCGTCCTGCTGGACTGGCTCCTCAGGACCATGGCGCAGCAGGGCCGGCTCGGCCTGCTCGACCTCGGGGCGTCCCGGGCGCTGCGGGACGCCGTCGGCGACTGGCGCCGCCGCTCACGAGGCAAGTAGCCGCCGTCGGCTCTCGGCCACGTCGAAGTCACCCGGCGGGTACGTCGGGTCCAGTGCCTCCAGGTGTTCGAGCAGGAGCCTGCTGATCGCCCAGTTGCGGTACCACTTGCGGTCCGCGGGGACCAGGTACCAGGGCGTCTCGTCCGTCGCGCAGCGCTCCAGGGCGAGCTCGTACGCCTCCTGGTACGCCGGCCACAGCGCGCGCTCCTCGATGTCGCCCACGTTGAACTTCCAGTGCTTCTCCGGATTGTCCAGGCGCTCCAGGAGACGGCTGCGCTGCTCCTCGTACGAGATGTGCAGGAAGACCTTCACGAGCGTCACCCCGTCGTCGGCGAGGGACTGCTCGAAGTCGTTGATCTGGCCGTAGCGGCCTTCCAGTTGCGAGCGCGGGACCAGCTCCCGCACCCGCGCGATGAGCACGTCCTCGTAGTGCGAGCGGTCGAAGATGCCGATCTCGCCCGGCTCGGGGAGCGCCTTCGTGATCCGCCAGAGGAAGGGATGGTTCCGCTCCTCCGGGGTCGGGGCCTTGAAGGCCCGGATGCGGCAGCCCGAGGGGTTGAAGAGGCCGATGACGTGCTTGACCGTGCCGCCCTTGCCGCTGGTGTCCATGCCCTGGAGGACCAGCAGGACACGGCGTCGGTCGCCCGCCGTGCTCGACGCGTACAGGCGCTCCTGGAGGTCGGCGAGCCGGGGGCCGAGGGCGGCGGTGGCGGCCAGGCCGGCCGCCTTGCCGGCGGGGCCTCCGGGGGTCGCCGCCGCGTCGTACGAGGCGAGGTCGATCCGCTCGCCCCCGGGGACGCGGAGCAGCTCCCGCACGGACGGTTCCCGACGCTCCGGCTTCGCCCCGCCGTCCTTCTTCTTCCCGCCGTCCCGCGTCCCGCCGTGCTTCTTCCCGCCGTCCTGCTTCCTCCCCTCTCGCTTACCGTCGTCCTTCTTCCCGTCCCTCTTCGCCACCGCGTGCCCCTTCCGCCGCGCCCTCGTCCTCCCCCGATCCTGCGCCGGAACCCGGCCGCCCGCGAGTGCGGGCGGCCGGGCGGCGGTCAGGTCAGCACCACGGGCCCGTCACGGCGAACGTCGTGCCCGGCGTGTAGCAGTTGACGTACATGGTCTCCCGGTCGGGCGAGAACGTGACGCCCGCGAACTCGCCCCACTCCGGCGCCTCGGTCGTGCCGATGTTCTGCCTGCCCCGGGCCAGCGCGTACACCTCGCCCCGCTCGCTCACCCCGAAGACGTGCTGGGCGCCGTCGCCGTCCTCGCAGACCATCAGGCCGCCGCTCGGCGCCAGGCAGATGTTGTCCGGCGACTCGCCGGGCAGCTGGATGTCGGTGTCCGGGCCGAAGACCACGACGAGGGTGAGCCGGCGCCGGTGCGGCTCGTACTTCCACACCTGGCCGAAGTGGGTGGCGCCCGAGCCGTCCTTGACGCGCGCGAAGGAGGACACGAAGTACACGGCCCGGCCGCCCCAGTAGCAGCCCTCCAGCTTCTGGGCGTGGGTGATGCCCCGGGGGCCGAAGTCCTGGAGCCTGATCGGGGTCTCGGCCGCGAGCGGATCCGGTACGGGAACCCACTCGACGCCCTCGAACCGGGTGCCGGCCTCCTGGACCACCGAGAGGTCGGCCACGCCGGGCACCCGCATGGCCTCCAGGGCCCCGCCGGCCCGCAGCGAGCCCGTACCACCGAGCGGCCGGTTCGGCAGGAAGCGGTAGAAGAGCCCGAAGGGGCGCTCGAAGGCGTCCTCCGTCTCGTAGACGATGCCGCTCGCCGGGTCGATCGCGATCGCCTCGTGCTGGAAGCGGCCCATCGCGGTGAGCGGGACGGCTCCGGTGCGGTGCGGGTCGGCCCCGTCGACCTCGAAGATGAAGCCGTGGTCCTTGGTGTAGCCGTTCGTCCCCGCCTTGTCCTCGGTCTCCTCGCAGGTCAGCCAGGTACGCCAGGGGGTCGGCCCGCCCGCGCAGTTGACGGCCGTTCCGGCGATGGCGACCCGCTCGCCGAGGACGTTGTTCCGGCCGTCGAGCTCCAGGGCCGTACAGCCGCCCTTGCCGGCCGGGTCGTACGTCAGGCCGGGGACGGTGGGGACGCCGATCTTCCCGGTGACCCGGTTCTCGTGGTTGCGGACGAGGTGCACGCGGCCGCGGCGGCCGGCGAAGGCGCCCATGCCGTCGGGGTTGCTGGGCACGAGGCCCTCGCCGGAGCGGAGCGGTTCGCCCTGCCGGGAGAGGACCTTGTAGCGGAAGCCGGCCGGGAGGTCGAGGAGTCCGGCCGGGTCGGGCACGAGCGGGCCGTAGCCGCCGCGGCGCCCGGCGGCGGCCGCGCTGCCGGCGAAGAGTTCGGAGAGGGCGCCGGTGAAGGCGATGCCGGCGACGGACGCGCCGGTGCGGGACAGGATCTGACGTCGTGTTGCGGACATGAGGCAGCAACCCACTTTCTGCTGGCGGACAGACAGGTGGTGTGTGTGACGCGTGACCCGCATGTGTGTATCACGCACGGTGGTGACACGTGAACCATGCGGGCCACAACTGCCTCGTGTGGCGCCGGTGCTGACGTGGTGTCAGGCGAGCTCGGCGGTGAGGGTGATCTTCGTGCCGGTGAGCGCCTGGCTCACCGGGCAGTTCTTCTTCGCGTCCTCGGCCAGCGCCTGGAACTGGTCCGCGTCCAGGCCGGGGACCTCGCCGCGCACGGTCAGGTGGATGCCGGTGATGCCCTCGCCCGGCTGGAAGGTGACGTCGGCCTTGGTCTCCAGGCGGGCCGGCGGAGCGTCCGCCTTGGCCAGGATGTTCGAGAAGGCCATCGAGAAGCAGGAGGAGTGCGCGGCGGCGATGAGCTCCTCGGGGCTGGTCTTCCCGTTCGGCTCCTCGGTGCGGGCCGGCCAGGAGACGTCGTATGAGCCGAGACCGGAGGAGTCGAGGGTGACGACGCCGGAACCCTTGAGGAGGTCGCCCTGCCAGACGGTGTGGGCGTGACGCACGGTGGCCATGGTGGATCCCTTTCGATCGGGTATGGCCTCCAACCTACTGCGCCACAAGCCCCTTGGCGTCGCGGGCGAGCGCGGTGAGCCGGGAGATCGCCCGGAAGTACTTCTTGCGGTATCCGCCGTTCAGCATCTCGTCGCTGAACAGCCGGTCGAAGGGCAGTCCGGAGGCGAGCACGGGTATCTCGCGGTCGTAGAGCCGGTCGGCCAGGACGACCAGGCGCAGCGCCGTCGACTGGTCGGGGACGGGCTGGACGTCGGTGAGGCAGACGGCGGCGAGGTCGTCGGTGAGCGCGCCGTACCGGCTCGGGTGAACCTTGGCCAGGTGTTCGAGCAGGTGCGGGAAGTCGTCGAGGGAGGCGCCCGGCGTGGCGTACGCGGTCTCCGTGACGACCTGGTCGGAGTACGGGGCCGGGGCCTCGGGCAGCCCGCGGTGGCGGTAGTCCTCGCCGTCGATCCGCAGCGGGCGGAAGTGGGCGGAGAGCCCCTGGATCTCGCGGAGGAAGTCGGCGGCGGCGAAGCGGCCCTCGCCGAGCTTGCCGGGGAGGGTGTTGGAGGTGGCGGCGAGCGCCACGCCCGATTCGACGAGCTTGCCGAGCAGGCTGGAGACGAGGACGGTGTCGCCCGGGTCGTCGAGCTCGAACTCGTCGATGCAGAGGAGGCGGTGCCCGCTGAGGGTCTTCACGGTCTGCTGGAAGCCGAGCGCGCCGACCAGGTTGGTCAGCTCGACGAAGGTGCCGAAGGCCTTGAGGGCGGGCTCGGCGGGGGTCGCGTGCCAGAGCGAGGCGAGCAGGTGGGTCTTGCCGACGCCGTAGCCGCCGTCGAGGTAGACCCCGCGCGGCCCGGTGGGGGCGGCCGGCTTGCGGGCGAACCAGCGGCGCTTCCCGGCGCCGGAGGCGTGCGCTCCGCCCAGTCCCTCGGCGAAGGTGCTCAGCGCCTTGACAGCCTCAGTCTGGCTGGGCTGGTTCGGGTCCGGGAGGTAGGTGTCGAACCGTACGGAGTCGAAGCGCGGCGGCGGCACCATCTCGGCGACGAGCCGGTCGGCGGGGACGTGGGGCTCTCGGGAGCAGAGCGAGAGCGGGGCCGCCGGGGCGGAAGCGGCTTCGGTGAGGGCACGGGTCGACACAGTTCCCCACTGTAAGCGCCATGTCAGACTCGAAGGATGCGACGACTGCTGCCTGTGACGGACATGACAGAGCCCGAGACCGCCGGCCGCGAGTGGTCCCTGGACGAGCTCGCCGATGCCTACGCGTACCCCGAGCTGCCGTCGGCCGGGGCCGCGGGGGCCGGCGGGGAGGCCGGGGACGGGGCCTGGCTGCGGGCCAACATGGTCTCCTCGCTCGACGGTGCCGGGCAGCACGACGGGCGCTCCCAGCCGCTCTCCTCCGAGGAGGACATGCGGATCTTCGGCACCCTGCGGGCCCTCGCCGACGTGGTCGTCGTCGGTGCCGAAACGGTACGACTGGAGGGCTACCGCCCGGCACGCGCGCGTGAGGCCTTCGCCGCGCGGCGCGAGGCCGCGGGGCAGGGCCCGGCCCCCGCGATCGCCGTCGTCAGCGCCTCCCTGAACCTGGACTTCTCGCTTCCGCTCTTCACCGAGCCGCTGGTGCCGACCCTGGTCCTGACCGGGGCCGCCGCGCCCGCCGAGCGGGTCGCGGCCGCGCGGGCGGCGGGTGCCGAGGTGCTGGTCGCCGGGGACGGGGCCGGGGTGGAGCCGGCCCGGGCGAGGGCGGTGCTCGCGGAGCGCGGTCTGCGGCGGCAGCTGACCGAGGGCGGGCCCCGGCTGCTCGGGCAGTTCGTGGCGGCGGACGCCCTCGACGAGCTCTGTCTGACGGTCTCGCCCACGATGACCTCGGGGGCCGCCCAGCGGATCGCCGGCGGCCCCGCGGTGGCCGTGCCGACACGCTTCCAGGTGGCTTCCGTGCTGGAGCAGGACGGCTTCCTCTTCACCCGCTACCGTCGGATCTGACAATCGGCGGAATTTGTCGTTCCGCTTACCGTCCGCTGGGCACACTTACTGTCGCAGACCCCGTGCGGGCACGGGGAAGGATGGTTTCCGCAGAAGGGCTCCTGAGGTGTTCACAAGCGTTCTGATGATCGAGAAGCCCCTCACGTCCGTCGACGTGGAGTTCGTCACCACGCTGCACGGCGACGAGGGCATGTCCTTCATCGTTCTGATGCAGCCGCGTGGTGACCAGGCCGATGTACTGCTGCGTGCCATCGACGACGTCGCCATGGGCGAACTGAAGGAAGCGGCGCGAGAGGGCGACGAGCCGGAGGGCAAGGCGGCCAGGGTCCCCGCCGAGGAAGCCCTGGAGTACTCCCTCCGGGCCCTGAGAAACGCCGGCTGCGAGGCGGTCGGCCAGGTCGTCGAGGACCACCCTCTCGACAAGATGAAGGCGGTCGTCGACGAGTCCGCGGCGGACGAGGTGATCGTCCTCACCGCCCCGCACTACGTGGAGGAGTTCTTCCACCGCGACTGGGCCTCCCGGGCCCGCCACAAGGTCGGCGTCCCCGTCCTCAAGCTCTTCGCCCACAGCGAGGAAGCCGGCGAGTAGCCGCGGCGGCCCGGGTCCGCGCCCCGTGCAGGGGGCGCGGACCCGAGCCGGACCCGGCCACCGCGCCGGGCGGTGCGGGCCACCGTGCCAGGCACCACACGGCGAGCGCGCCCCCCGATGCACAGCCACCGCGCCCCCCGCCGCGAGGCCGCCGCGCCACGCGCCCGGCCCCGTCGCCGCCGCCGGGGCCACCCGGGCGGAGCCACTAGGCTGGGGACCTCCAAGCACGTCGAACCCCGGGGAGAGATCCGCATGGCACCCGCCATCCCTGCCGCCATGGAACGGCCGCACTTCATCGGCATCGGCGGTGCCGGAATGTCGGGCATCGCGAAGATCCTCGCCCAGCGCGGAGCCAAGGTCGCCGGAAGCGACGCCAAGGAATCCGCGACCGCCGAGTCGCTGCGCGCCCTCGGCGTCACCGTGCACATCGGCCACGCCGCCGAGCACCTCGCCGACGACGCCTCCGCCGTCGTCGTCTCCAGCGCCATCCGCGCCGACAACCCCGAGCTGGCCCGCGCCGCCGAGCTCGGCATCCCCGTCGTCCACCGCTCCGACGCGCTCGCCTCCCTCATGGACGGCCTGCGCGCGATCGCCGTCGCCGGTACGCACGGCAAGACGACCACCACCTCGATGCTGGCCGTCGCGCTCACCGAGCTCGGTCTCGACCCCTCGTACGCCATCGGCGGCGACCTGGCGGGCCCCGGCACCAACGCGCTGCACGGCGACGGCGAGGTCTTCGTCGCCGAGGCCGACGAGAGCGACCGCAGCTTCCAGAAGTACGACCCCGAGGTCGCGATCGTCCTCAACGTCGAGCTGGACCACCACGCGAACTACGCCTCCATGGACGAGATCTACGAGTCCTTCGAGGCCTTCACCGCCAAGATCCGCCCCGGCGGCACCCTGGTCGTCGGCGAGCACGCCGGCGCGCGCGAGCTGGCCCGCCGGGTCGCCGACCGCGAGGGCCTCGACATCGTCACGGTCGGCGAGTCCGAGGACTCCGACGCCCGCATCCTCAAGATCGTCCCGAACGGGATGAAGAGCGAGGTGACGGTCGCCCTCGACGGCGTCGAGCACACCTTCACCGTCTCCGTGCCCGGCCGCCACTACGCCCACAACGCCGCCGCGGCCCTCGCCGCCGGCGCCCGCGTCGGCATCGACCCGGCCGAGCTCGCCCAGGCCCTCACCGCCTACACCGGCGTCGGCCGCCGCCTCCAGCTCAAGGGCGAGGCCAAGGGCGTCCAGGTCATCGACTCGTACGCGCACCACCCCACCGAGATGACCGCGGACCTGGAGGCCATGCGCGGCGCCGCCGGGGCCTCCCGCCTCCTGGTCGTCTTCCAGCCGCACCTCTTCTCCCGCACCCAGGAACTGGGCAAGGAGATGGGCGACGCGCTGGCCCTCGCGGACGCGTCCGTCGTCCTCGACATCTACCCGGCGCGTGAGGACCCCATCCCGGGCATCACCAGCGAGCTGATCATCGCCGCCGCGCGGCAGGCGGGCGCCGACGTCACGGCCGTCCACGACAAGGCGGCCGTGCCGGGTGTCGTGGCGGGAATGGCCGGGCCCGGCGATCTCGTTCTCACCATGGGCGCGGGCGACGTCACGGACCTCGGCCCGCTGATCCTGGACCACCTGTCGAAGTAGCAGAGGGAGCGAGCTCATGGCGTACGACGTCGAGAAGCCGGACGAGCAGTGGCGTGCGGAGCTGACCCCGGCGGAGTACCAGGTGCTGCGCCAGGCGGGCACCGAGCCCGCCTTCCGCGGTGAGTACACCGACACCACCACCAAGGGCGTGTACTCCTGCCGGGCCTGTGGCGCGGAGCTGTTCACCTCGACCGAGAAGTTCGAGTCGCACTGCGGCTGGCCGTCCTTCTACGACCCGAAGGACAGCTCGGCCGTCGAACTGATCGCGGACACCTCGCACGGCATGGTCCGCACCGAGGTCCGCTGCTCCCGCTGCGGCTCCCACCTGGGCCACGTCTTCGAGGGCGAGGGCTACCCCACCCCGACGGACCAGCGGTACTGCATCAACTCGATCTCGCTCCGGCTGGAGCCGGAGGCGGGCTGACGGAGCCGACCAGGCCCCCGTCGACGACGAGGTCCTGGCCGTTGACGTAGGAGGCGTCGGCCGAGGCGAGGAACGCCACGGCCGCCGCCACCTCTTCCGGGCGCCCGAAGCGCCCGGCGACGATCCCGCCGGTCACCGCCGCCGCCTCGGCCTCGCTCAGCGAGGCCGCCGGGTACATGGGGGTGTCGATGTAACCGGGGCTGACGGAGTTGACGCGGATGCCGCGCGGCGCGAGGCCGGCGGCGAGGGTCCTGGCCAGGTTGTGCACGGCGGCCTTGGTCGCCGAGTACAGGGTCAGGACGCTGTTGCCGCGGTGCAGGGTCCACGAGGCGTTGATCACGACCGATCCGCCGTCCACGAGCAGCGGCAGCGCCTTCTGCACCGTGAAGAACACCCCCTTCAGGTTGACGTCGACCGTCCGGTCGAAGGCCGCCTCCGTGATCTCCTCGAACGGCAGGAACGTCCCCGCGCCCGCGTTCGCGAACACGCTGTCGAGCCGGCCATGCCGCTCCCCGACGAGGTCCATCAGCGCGTCCACCGCGCCGAGGTCCGCCACGTCGGCCACCGCGCCCGAGGCGCGCGGGCCGAGCTTGGCGACGGCCGCGTCCACCCGGTCGCGGGTCCTGCCGGTGACGACGACGTGCGCGCCCTCGGAGAGCAGCCGGTGCGCGGTGGCCAGGCCCATGCCGCTGGTGCCGCCGGTGATGAGGACGGTCCTGCCGGTGAAGCGGTTCACGCGCGGGCTCCTGTCAGGGTGTGGGTGATCCAGTCCGCGAGCAGCGGCAGCCACGCCGCCCGGGCGTTGCCCAGGAGGTGGTCGCCCTCCGGGACGCAGACGTAGGCGCCGCGCGGTGCGAGGCGGGCCAGCGGTTCCCCGTTCGTCACGCCGGGGATGACGTCCCGGGCCCCGTCGACGGTCAGCAGCGGGGCCTCGATCCGCGGGGCCAGTCCGCTCAGGTCGACCCGGCCGGTGAACGCGCGGGCGGCCTCCTCCCCGCCGGTGCGCCGGATCAGGATGTCCCGTACCGGCTGGGGCAGTTCTGCCCAGTCGAGCCGGAAGGGACCGCTGACGGTCGCGACGGCGGCCACCCGGGGTTCGAGCGCTGCGGTCTCGGCCGCGTAGTAGCCGCCCAGGCTGAGCCCGACCACCCCGACGCGGGGAACGCCGAGGGCGTCGACGACCCGGCCGACGACCTGGTGGTAGTCCGCCCGCTTGGTGGTCGTGGCCCGCAGCACCCCCTGCCCCGGCCCGTCCATCGCGAACACCGCGAGGCCCCGGGCGAGCAGCGCGGACGCGAGGTCGAGGAACTCCTCCTTGGCCGAGTCCAGACCCGGTACGACGATCACGGTGCCGGGCGCGTCGGCGGGGCCGCGCAGCCAGCCGGTGAACTCCGGGCCGCTGATCCGGCGTGCCCCGGGCTCCAGGAGCGCAAGACCCCGGCCCAGGGCGTTGTCCGCCTCCGCCGCGGCCGCGTCGGCCTCCTCGTACGGCGCGAGGGTCGCGACATGGAACCACCGGGCCGCCGTCAGCAGGAACTCACCCGCCGACCGGGCGGACCCGGCCTGCTCCGCGCGCCGCACGTGGTCGCGTGCGGTCCGCCGGAAGGCGGGACCCCAGTCGGCGACGGACGCCAGGTCCTCGGTGACCCGCCGGTACTCCTGCGGGTCGAGGCCCGCGCCGAGGGCGCGGGACCACTGTGCGTCGACGAACTCGGCCACGCTCATCGGGTCCCTCCTGTCGTCGCGGGGCGCTCCGCCGTCCGGGTCGCTCCTGTCGTCGCGGGGTGGCCTGCCGCCCGGGCCGCCCCTGTCGTCGCGGGCTGCCCCGCCGTCCGGGTCGCCCCCGTCGTGAGGACGGCCTTGCCGCGCACCCGGCGCTCCCGCAGGTCGACCAGGACGTCCGCGGTCTCCGACCAGTCCGCCGTCCGGCCGATCTCCGGGTGCAGCCGCCCCCGCTCCACAAGCCGCACCAGCGCGGCGAGGTCGCGGCCGTACGGGGCGCCCGCGTAGTGGAAGTGCCGGATCGTGACGCGCTCGGGCCCGCCGAGGAGCTCGAAGAAGTCGAGGGTGGCGGGGGTGCGGCTCGCCTGGCCGAACCAGACGACGAGACCGCCCGGCCGGACCTTGGACACGGCCACGGGCAGGTGCGGGCCGCCGGTGGACTCCAGGACGACGTCGTACGGCCCGCGGGCGTCCGCGACCTCGTGCACCACCTCGGCCGCGCCCAGCTCGGCGAGCCGCGCACCGCGCTCGGGGGTGGCCGTCACCACGGTCAGTTCGGCCCCCGCGGCGGCCGCCAGCTCGGTGACGTAGTGCCCGACCCCGCCGGAGGCGCCGGTCAGCAGGACCCGCGCGCCGGCCAGGGACCCGGCGGTCCGCAGCAGCCGCAGGGCGGTGATCCCCGCCAGGGGGAGGGCCGCCGCCCGGACGCTGTCGATGCCGTCCGGGAGGACGGCGAGTGAGTGGGTGGGGACGGCGGCGTACTCGGCCCACCCGCCGTGGGGCGGGTGCCCGACGACGCGGGTGCCGATGCCGGGGCCCGAGCCGTCCGCCGCCGCCTGGACGACGAGCCCCGCGATGTCCTTGCCGGGGAGCAGCCCGGAGGCGGGCCGCTCCAGCAGGAACGTCTCGCCGCGGTTGGGCGCGAACGCCTCGACCTTCACCAGCGCCTCATGGGGCCCGGGGACGGGCTGGGGCGCCTCGGTGAACTCCACCGGCCGCAGCGCGTCCCCCGTGGGAATCAGTTGTCGCATGGGGACGATGCAAGCCGTCGAACCCCCGGTGATCCAACAACCGGCGGGAGAGCCCGACAACCAACGGTTGTCTCCTAAGGTGGGCGGCGTGGATCTGGACACGGCGCAGCTGCGCGCCTTCGTGCACGCCGCCCGCGAGGCGCACTTCGGCCGGGCGGCCGCCGACCTGTCCCTGACCCAGCAGGCCCTCTCCAAGCGGATCGCCCGGCTGGAATCACTGCTCGGTACGCGGCTGTTCGAGCGCCTCGGCCACGGCGTCGCCCTCACCGAGGCGGGCCGCCGCCTCCTCGACCCGGCCCGCCGGGTCCTCGCCGCCACCGACGACGCCGTCGCGGCCGTGGCGAGTGAGGAACGCCCCCTCCGCGTCGACGTGTGGGGCCACCTGTACGCGCCGATGCGGACCCTGCGCCAAGTCGCCGGACCGGCACGGGAACTGGAGCTGGGCCACGGCCGAGACCTGCCCGCCGTGTCGGCGGCCCTGCTGCACGGCGACATCGACGCGGCCTTCGGACGCGTGCACCCGCCGCTCCCCACCGGTCTGACCCACCGTCTCGTCCGGCTCGAACCCGTCGACGCCGTACTGAGCGCCGGCCACCCGCTCGCGGCCGAGCCGGCGCTCAGGCCCGAGCAGCTGCGCGACAGCGTGCTGTGGGCGCCGGGGGCGCTCGACCGGCTGGACTTCCTGCGCCGGTTCGCCGACCGCTTCGGCGTCCGCGAGCGGGCCGGCAGCGTGAACCTGGGCCTCGCCCCCTTTCTCACCGAGGTGGCGGCGGACCCGCGCCGCTTCTCGCTGCTGCCCGCCGACGTCCCCCTGCCGGACGTCCCCGGACTGCGCTCGGTCCCGCTGGTCGACCCGACCCCGATGTACGCCTGGTCGCTCCTGTGGCGCACCGGGAACCCCCACCCCGGCCTGAGCGGCCTCGCGGCGGCCTGCGCGGGGGAGGCGGGCCGGAGCCGCTGGCTGGAGTACGACCCGACCCGCGACTGGCTGCCGGACGACCCCGCGCCGCCGCTCTAAGCTCACGGCATGGTGCGGAGCAGCGCGGAAGACGTCGACGGATACCTGGCCGAGGTGCCGGAAGACCGCAGGGAGGCCCTGACGAGGCTCCGGCGGCTGTGCCGGGCGGAGCTCACGGGCTTCGAAGAGGTCATGGCGTACGGCATGCCCGCGTACGAGCGGAACGGCACGGCCGAGATCGCCTTCGCGAGCCAGCGGCAGTGCATCTCCTTCTACCTCATGCGGAGCGACGTCCGGGAGGCCTTCGAGGAGCGGCTGGCCGAGCAGGACATGGGCAAGGGCTGCCTGCGGTTCCGGAAACCGGAACGCGTCGACTTCGACCTGGTACGCGATCTCCTGAAGGCCACGGCGGCCGCCCCGGGCACCATCTGCTGACCCCCGGGGCCGCCACCGCCTCAGTGGACGGAGAAGCCGCCGTCCACGAACAGCGACTGCCCCGTGACGTACGCGGAGGAGGTGCTCGCCAGGAAGACGGCCGCGCCGGCGAAGTCCTCGGCGAGCCCGTTCCGCCCGACCATCGTGCGCGCGGCGAGCGCGGCGACCTTCTCCGGGTCGGAGGAGAGCCGCTCGTTGAGCGCGGTCATGACGAAGCCGGGGACCAGGGTGTTGGCCGTGACGCCGTTCGGGGACCAGGCCTCCGCCTGCGAACGGGCCAGTGACTCCAGGGCGCCCTTGGACACCCCGTACGCACCGCTCTGCACGAAGGCGCGGTGCGCCTGCTGCGAGGTGATGTGGATGATCCGGCCGAAGCCCCGCTCGGCCATCCCGGGACCGAAACGCCGGCCGAGGAGGAACGGCGCCTCCAGGTTCACGGTCATCGTCGTGTCCCAGACCTCGTCGTCGAGCTCGCCGAACGGCGGACGGAGGTTGATGCCCGCGGAGTTGACCAGGATGTCGGGCTCACCGAAGACGGCCGCGGCCGCCTCCGCGCCCGCCTTGATCCCCTCGCGGGTGCTCAGGTCGGCGCTCACCCAGGCCGCGCGGCAGCCGTCGGCCGTCAGCTCCTCGACGGTCGCGGTCAGCTCCGCCTCCTTGCGCGCCAGCACGACCACGCTCGCCCCGGCGCGGGCGAGGGCGCCGGCGATGGCCCGGCCGATGCCGGAACTGCCGCCGGTGACGAGGGCGGTGCGCCCGTCGAGGGAGAAGAGGTCGGAGAGGTACCCGCCGGGCGTCGTGCTCATCTGGTCTGCGCTCCTCGCGTCGTGCGTGTACCGGCCCGTCCAGATGCGGTGGAGGGCAGGTACACGCATCCTGCCAGACGCGTTCTCACGCCAGCCGGGCGAGGAACTCCGTCCAGGCGCCGGGCGCCACGGCGAACTGCGGACCGTCGGGGTTCTTGGAGTCGCGGACGTGGACGGTGGAGGGGCAGGAGGCGACCTCGACGCAGTTGCCGCCGTCACCGCAGCTGTAGCTGGACTTGTGCCAGGAGAGGGCGACTTCGACGCAGTCGTCGCCGCTGCCGCTGCTGTAGCTGCTCTTGAACCAGGCCAGGTCAGTGGTGCTCATAGTGCTCCTCGGATCTCCCGCAGCAGGCTCACGGACTCTTCAGGTGACAGAGCCTGTGCTCGCATCCTGGCATATCGCTGTTGGAGGATGCTGACCACTTTGGGGTCGGAGATGAGCTGGCCGGTCTCCTGGCCCTCGCAGTAGGCGTACCAGGAGTTCTCCTCGGTCTCCAGGAGGCGCAGGGGTCCGCCGAGACCCGCGTGGTGCCCGCGCGACTGCGGCATGACCTGGACGTCGATGTTGCGCCGCCCGCAGAGGCCGAGGGCGTGGTCGATCTGTTCGCCCATCACCGCCGGGCCGCCTACCTGGCGGCGCAGGGCGTGCTCCTCGATGATGAAGCTGAAGATCGTCTCCGGGCGTTCCGTGAGGAGGCTCGCCCGCTCCATGCGGGCGACCAGGCTGGACTCGATCTTGTCGTCGCCCATCGCCGGGATCTGTTCCTCGAAGAGCGTCCGGGCGTACGCGGGGGTCTGGAACAAGCCTGGCACGAGCCGGTTCTCGTAGGTGTACAGCGTCACGGCGTGGGGCTCCAGTTCGGCCAACCCCTCGAACCACTTCGCCAGCCCCGCCCTCCGCGTCAGGTGTTTCGCCGCCGCGCGGATCACCCCGAACGCGTCCAGCCGTTCCTCCGCGCGGTCCACGAACTCCTTCGACGGCAGGCGCCGGCCCTGTTCGATCGAGGCGATCATGGGGACCGAGTAGCCCACCTGCGGGGCGAACTGTTCCTGGGTCAGGCCCGCGCGTTTGCGGAAGACCTTGACCACCTCCCCGAAAGCCTTCAGGCTCTCCGACGTCTCCGGTTCGCTTCCCTTCGGAACCTCGTCCGTCACCCCGCCACCTCCGTACCCGTGTGCTCGCGCTGAACGGAACAAGGCTCACTGATAGTTACCGGTACAGTCCAGAGTGTGAACCCGTACGCTGGGCAGCGTACGAGTTTCTGAGCTGGTAACTGCCCTCGGGCGGCGCCACATTGGCCCCATGACCTCCCCCGTGACCCGCGAAGCGCCCGTCACCGTACGTGTGTTCACCCAGCGCTTCAGTTCGACCCCGCGCGGCGCCCGGCTGGCCCGCCGGCTCACCCTCCACCAGCTCGACCGCTGGAGGATCCCGTACGGCTCCGAGGCCTCCGACACGGCCGCGCTCCTGGTCGCCGAACTCGCCGCCAACGCCGTCACGCACGGCCGGGTGCCCGGGCGCGACTTCGAGCTGACGCTCTCGTACACGCCCGGGCTGCGGCTCCGGATCGACGTCTCCGACACCCGGGGCGAACGGCGGCCGGCCGCCACGACCCGGGGCCCGCTCGACGAGGGCGGGCGGGGCCTGCTCCTCGTCGAGGCGCTCGCCTCACGGTGGGCCGTGCTCGACCGCGTACCGGTCGGAAAGACGGTACGTGCCGAGCTCGACCTCGTGGTTCCCTGAACCGGCGGTGGGTCAGAAGGGCGTCCCGGTGATCCACCTCGTCCCCAGGAACGTGGTGTCAGGCCGGAGTTGCACGGTGTCGTGGCCCGGCCAGCCGTCGAGCATCCGGGGTCCGTCGAGCGCGCCGAGGCAGGTGAAGACGAGCGAGTCCTCGGGGCCGTTGGAGCGGAGCCAGCGGGTGCCCGTGAACGGCGGATTGGTGTTCTTTGCGAGCTGGACGGCGCCGGTGGCCGTGTTCCCGTCGAGATAGCGGGTCTCGTTGAACGAGTCGAGGACGTCGAAGAAGTTGGTCAGGTCCAGCTCTTCGACGCACAGGAACGTGAACTGATTGTTGCCCAGGTGGTTCATCTCCCATCGCGTACCCGGATCTTCCCTGTTCCGCAGAGAAACCGTGCCCTGGGTGTAGGTGCCGGCGAGGTACTTCTTTCCGGCATCGGGGGCCCTGCATTCGAGATGCACCAGAACCATGGCGGGGCTCCGTTCTGGTTGGGTGGGATCGACGGAGGCTGCTGTCCGCAGGCGCCTGCACGCGTCTCCACCACCAGGTTCGCCCCACTCCGGCCCTCGTGCAACTCGCGTGCCGGGGACGCTCCTTGATGGTTCAAGGAGCGTCCCCGGACCGGGCCTACGGCGCCGGCGCGTAACCCGCCGGGCGGGTCGTGAAGGTGCCCCGGCCCTGGGTGCGGCCGCGGAGGCGGGACGCGTAGCCGAAGAGTTCGGCCAGCGGCACCGTCGCCTCCACCACCGCCGTGCCGGCGCGGGTCGTCTGGTCCGTGACCCGGCCGCGGCGGGCCGCGAGATCGCCGAGGACCGCGCCGACCGACTCCGCCGGGACGGTGACCGTCACATCGGCCACCGGCTCCAGGAGGGTCACCACGCTCGCGCGGAGCGCCTCGCGCAGCGCGAACCTGCCCGCCGTGCGGAACGCCATCTCCGAAGAGTCCTTCGGATGCGTGGCCCCGTCCGTGAGCGTCACCCGCACCCCCGTCACCGGGTGGCCGCCGAGCGGACCCTCGACGAGCGCGTCCCGGCAGCCGGCCTCGACCGCGCGGACGTACTCCTGCGGGACACGGCCGCCCGTGACCACCGAGGAGAACGCGAACTCCGTCCCGTCGGGCGCCGGTTCGACGTCGATGACGACATGGGCGAACTGGCCCGCGCCGCCGTCCTGCTTGACGTGGCGGTACAGCAGACCCGTGACGCCCTTCGTCACCGTCTCCCGGTACGCGACCTGCGGACGGCCGACCGTGACCTCAAGCCCCCGGTCGCGCCGCAGCTTCTCCACCGCGACCTCCAGGTGCAGTTCGCCGAGGCCGGACAGCACCGTCTGACCCGTCTCCGGGTCGGACCGCACGACGAGCGACGGGTCCTCCTCCGAGAGCCGGGCGAGGGCCGTCGCCAGGCGGCCGGTGTCGGTGCCGCGGCGGGCCTCCACCGCGACCGTGACCACCGGGTCGGCGGTCGTGGGCGGTTCGAGGACGACCGGCGCGGCCGGGTCGCACAGGGTCGCCCCGGCGCGGGCGGACTTCGGGCCCACGACGGCGACGATGTCACCGGCGCGCGCCACGTCGACCTCGGTGGCCCGGTCGGCCTGGACCCGGAGGACGCGGGCGATCCGTTCGGTGCGGCCGGTGGTGGTGTCGAGCACGGTGTCCCCCTTTCCGAGCGTGCCCGCGTAGACGCGGAGATACGTCAAGCGGCCGGTGGCGGTCGCGCTCACCTTGAACGCGAGCGCGGTGAACGGGGCCGTCGGGTCCGCCGGGACCTCACCGCGTACCGGAGGCATGTCCGCCGGCGCGGGAAGGTAGGCGACGACGGCGTCGAGGAGCGGTTCCACGCCCCGGTTGCGGTAGGCGGAGCCGCAGAGGACGACCACGGCCTCACCGCCGAGGGTGAGGTCGCGCAGCGCACCCGTCAGCGTCGCCTCGGAGAGCGCGGACCGCTCGCAGAACTCGTCGAGGGCGCCCGGGTGGAGCTCCGCCACGGTCTCCTCCAGATGTCGCCTGCGGCGCAGCGCCTCGTCGCGGAGGTCGTCGGGGACCGGCAGGTCGGTGTACGTGTCGGCGCCGTCGGCCCACTCGTACGCCCGCATCCTGACCAGGTCCACGACGCCGGTGAAGCCGTCCTCGCGGCCGATGGGCAGCTGGACGGGGAGCGGGACGGTGCCGAGCCGGGTCCGGATCGACTCGACGGCGCTGTCGAGCTCCGCGCCCGCGCGGTCCAGTTTGTTGACGAACGCGAGGCGCGGGACGCCGTGCCGGTCGGCCTGCCGCCACACCGTCTCGCTCTGCGGCTCGACGCCCGCGACGGCGTCGAAGACGGCGACGGCGCCGTCGAGGACGCGCAGCGAGCGCTCGACCTCGTCGGAGAAGTCGACGTGACCCGGGGTGTCGATCAGATTGATCCGGTGGCCGGCCCAGTCGCAGCTGACGGCCGCGGCGAAGATCGTGATGCCCCGGTCCCGCTCCTGCGGGTCGAAGTCGGTGACGGTGGTGCCGTCGTGGACCTCGCCGCGCTTGTGGGTGGCGCCGGTGAGGTACAGGAAGCGCTCGGTGACGGTGGTCTTGCCGGCGTCGACGTGAGCGAGGATGCCGAGGTTGCGGACGAGGCCGGTGAGCTGGGTGGTACGCACGGTGTCGTGCCTTTCGCTGCTGCTGGATGAAGACAGGGCAGCGCGATTCCCGGACGACGGGCCGTCAGACGGACGGCGGCGGCGTCACGGGTCGGCGATGGCGGGCGCGCAGCCGCCACCGGCCGGAGGGAGAGGCGAGGATCACGTCGTACCGGGCACGGGAGGGCGACACGACGGCGGCACGGCGGCTGCGCACGGTCGGCTCCCCTCGGTTACGGACGTCTCACGGCCCGCACGGATCGGTGCGGCCGAGACGTGAGTGTAGGGAGGTTGACGGGCCGCGCGACAGCGGTTTTCGGGGGACCGGATCCGGCAACGGCCGGAGATCCGGAGCTCCTTGTCGGCTACGCCGCCGGGTCCGCCGGCTGGAGGAGGTCCCAGCGGTTGCCGTAGAGGTCCTCGAAGACGGCGACCGAGCCGTAGGGCTCGTGGCGCGGCTCCTCCATGAACTTCACCCCGGCCGCCGTCATCCGCTCGTGGTCGCGGGCGAAGTCCTCGGTGTGCAGGAAGAAGCCGACCCGGCCGCCCGTCTGGTTGCCGACGGACGCCTCCTCGGCCTCGTTCTTCGCGCGGGCGAGCAGCAGGCCCGCGTTCCCGAGGCCGCCGACGCCGGCCGCGCCGCGCGGGCGGACGACGACCCAGCGGTTGCCGCCACCCCGGTCGGTGTCCTCGACCAGTTCGAAGCCGAGGGCGTCGGTGTAGAAGGCGATGGCCTCGTCGTAGTCACGGACGACGAGGGTCACGAGTGCGATGGACGGCATTACCCCAACGTAATACGCGGAAGCAGTAGCAAACCACCCGCGCCGACCCGTGTCGTTCCGGCCCGGATGGGAGGGTCCGAACGAGGGTCGGGGGAGGGGCGGACGAGGGTCGCGGCCGGTTCCGGACCGGCCGGGGGCCGCCGCCACGGCCGCCCCCGTGCCCGATTCCGGGCCCGAAGGCCCTCGTGGCGGCCCCGCCCGGTGCGAGAATGCCCCGCATGGACGTGGAGCAGTTCGACCGCCTCGCCGCCCGGGCACGGGCCCTCGCCGAGGGGCGGGACCGCCGGGTCCTCGGGCTCGCCGGGCCGCCCGGAGCGGGGAAGTCCACGCTCGCCGAGCGGCTCGTCGCCCACCTCGGCGGGCGCGCCGTCCTCGTCCCCATGGACGGCTTCCACCTCGCCCAGGCCGAACTGGAACGCCTCGGCCGGGCGGGCAGGAAGGGCGCGCCCGACACCTTCGACGCCGCCGGGTACACCGCGCTGCTCGCCCGGCTGCGCGCCCCCGAACCCGGCACGACCGTCTACGCGCCCGCCTTCGACCGCTCCCTCGAAGAGCCGATCGCCGGGGCGATCCCCGTCGGGCCCGAGGTCCCCCTGGTCATCACCGAGGGCAACTACCTGCTGCACGACGCGGGCGCCTGGGCCGGCGTCCGGCCCCTCCTCGACGAGGCCTGGTACCTCGACCTGGACGACCGGCGCCGGGTGTCCCGGCTCGTCGAGCGCCACGTCCGCTTCGGCAAGGACCGCGACCGCGCCGAGCGCTGGGTCCACGACTCCGACGAGGCCAACGCCCGCCTCGTCGCCCCCGGCCGGGCCCGCGCCGACCTCGTCGTCACCGTGAGCTAGGACCCGCGCCCGCTCACGTCCCGGTCACCCTGAGCTAGGACCCGCGCCCGCTCACGTCCCGCTGACGCCCTCCGCGTGCCTCGTCGCCGCCACCGCGAGCGCCCGGATCAGCGGATGCGGGCGGGTGCCGTCGCCCGCGAGTTCCGGCTGGAAGAGGGTGGCGAGGAAGAAGGGGTGCGAGGGGAGCTCCGCGATGCGGATGCCGCCCTCCTCGTCCGCGCCCGTGAACCGCAGCCCGTGGGCCCGCAGGGTGTCCAGGTGGCGGCTGTCGGGGCCGTAGTTGCAGTGGTAGCGCTCGGTGGTGCGCTCCGCGCCCAGGGCCCGCTCGGCGAGCGAGCCCGGGGTGACCCGTACGACCCCCTCGTGCCCCACGAGGGAGCAGGCCAGCGGCGCGATCAGCAGGTCGCCCTCGTCCGCCGACGGGTCGTTCTCCGCGTGCGCCGCGCCCGTCAGGCCGCAGACGTCCCGCGCGTACTCCAGCAGCGCGTGCTGGAACCCGCCGCACGTGCCGAGGAAGGGGACGCCGTCCTCGCGGGCCGTGCGGATCGCGGCGAGCGCGCCCGCCTCGCTCTCGTACGGGCTCCCCGGCAGCACCCACACCGCGTCGAAGCCCCGCACCGCGCCGGGCGCGGCCGCGTCCCCGGTCGGAATCCAGTACGCGTCGAGGGCGAGGCCGTCCCGCTCGGCGAGGGCGTCGAGCAGGACGGGAATGCGGACGTGGGAGCGGACGTGCGGGGAGCGGTCGCCGACCAGGGCGATCCGGGGGGTACGAGGAGGAAGGGTGTGCGTGTCGTTCATGGGCACCATCCTTGGCCGCGCCGCCAGTTCACGTCCAACGATGATTCCTGCATCCGGCATCACGAACGCTAATGGCGGGGTGGATACGCTGACCCCATGACGAACGACCACGACTGGGAGCACCGCGTCGCCGCCCTCTGGGAGCGCCTCGACGCGTACGAGCCCGCCGACTTCCGCGCCCGCGTCGCCGCCCTCGCCGCCGAGCGCCCCGACGACGACCCCGCCGCCCTCTTCGAACAGGGCGCCGCCCACGACTCCACCGGAGAGCCCGAAGAAGCCGTCCGGTTCTACCGCCGGGCCCTGGACCGGCGGCTCAGCGGCCTGCGCCGCCGCCGGGCCGTCATCCAGCTCGCCAGCAGCCTGCGCAACCTCGGCCGCCCCGACCGGAGCGTCGAGCTCCTCACCGCCGAACGCGCCATCCCCGCCGAAGAGTTGGACGCCGACGAGGCCGCGCTCTCCGGCGCCGTCGACGCCTTCCTCGCCCTCGCCCTCGCCGACACCGGCCGCGACCGCGAAGCCGCCTCACTGGCCCTCGGCGCCCTCGCCCCCCTGCTGCCCCGCTACAACCGCTCCCTCACCCACTACGCCCGCGCCCTCCTCACCGCCCCCGACGGGTCCTGAGCCGCCCCCCCCATGGACCCGCACCTCCTCCGTACGTACGTCACCGTCGCCCGGCTCGCCTCCTTCTCCGAGGCCGCCCGCGCGCTGGGCTACACCCAGTCCGCCGTCTCCCAGCACATCGCCGCCCTGGAAGCCGACCTCGCACTGCCCCTGCTCACCCGCAGGCCCGTCGCCCCGACCCCCGCCGGGGAGCGGCTCCTGGAACACGCCGGGGCGCTGCTGCTCCGCCTCGACGCGGCCCGCGCCGACCTCGACCGGTTCGCGGCCGCCCCCCGCACCACCCTGAGCGTCGCCGCCTCCCCGCTCGCCCTGCACCCCCGCACCCTCGCCGCGCTCCCCGCCACCGGCGTCACCCTGTGCGCCCTGCCCCGCGAGCGGGTGCCCGAGGCCGTCGCCACCGGCGACGCCGACGCCGGGCTCGTCGACGGCATCGCCGCCCCCAGCGACCCGCTGCGGCTGCCCGACGTCGCCCCGCTCACCGCCACCCCCGTCGCCGAGGAGCCCCTCGCCGTCCTGCTGCCCGCCGGCCACCCGCTCGCCGGACGCCCCGGGCTGCGCCTCGCCGACCTGGTCGACGCCCGCTGGCTCGACGCGCCCGCCGCCGGAGTCCCGCTCGACGAGCTGCGGTCCGTGCACGGCGGGCCCGCCGGGCGGGGCTTCCGTACCGCCCTGCGCTACGAGGGCACCGACACCCGCGCGCTCACCGCACTGGCCGCCGCCGGGCACGGCCTCGCGCTGCTGCCCCTGCCGCTGGCCGCCGGGGTGCCCGGCGCCGTCGGCGTCCCCCTCGTCGCGCCCCGGCTGGTCCACCGCACCGAACTCCTCCGGCCCGCCGGCCGCGTTCCCGCACCCACCGGACCGGTGGCCCGGTTCACCGGACGGCTGGGGGCCTGACACCGGCAGTCGCTACCCTGTGCGCAACGGCGACGGAAGGCGGACGGGCGTGGCGTGGTGGCGACGAGGACCCCGGCGGGACGGCGACGACGCACCGAGGGACCCCGAGTTCGCGTACTTCTCGCAGCGCGAGGCCGCGCTCTTTCGGGGCCGCGTCCGGGAGACCTTCGCCGAACTCGGCCTGGAAGTCACCGTCTACGCCGACCACGTCATCGACGACAAGGGACGCCGCTTCGGCCTCGGCAACCTCGCCGCCGTCTGCCACCAGGACCGGCGCGGCCCCCGCGTCTGGCCCGGCACGATCCACCGGCACATCGGCCTCGTCGTCCGCGCCATGGAAGGCCCCTCCGCGCTCGACACCCTGCCGCCCGAGCAGATCCGCTCCCAGCTCTACCCCCGCGTCGTCAGCGGCGAGGGCATCGACGCGGCCGCCTTCGGGTACGCCAGGACCGTCGCCCCCGGACTGTACGAGGTCCTCGCCCTCGACCTGCCGGAGAGCGTCATGATGCTCACCGACGAGGCGCTCGAACGGCTCGGCGACCACACCCAGCTGCGCGACCGGGCGCTGCGCAACCTCCGCGGGCTGCCCGTCGAGGAACACGAGACCGTCCGGGACGCCGACGGCATGTGCTTCGAGATCATCCTCGGCGACTCCTTCTACACCGCGAGCCGCGTCCTCGACCTGGACGGCGTGGTCCGCCGGGTCACGGGCGTGCCGCTCGGCGAGCACGGCGCCCTGGTCGCCATGCCGTTCCGGCACCAGCTGGCCTTCCACCCCATCCGGGACACCTCGATCATCCCGGCGCTCGGCGCGATGGCCTCGTTCGCCGCCTCCGGGTACGAGGACACGCCGGGCGCCATCAGCCCGTACGTCTTCTGGTGGCGCGGCGGCACGCTCACCCAGCTCAGCGAGCACGACGAGGAGCGGGGCGACCTGCGGATCGTCGTCGGCGACGACTTCCAGGAGCTCCTGGAGCGGCTCATCGCCCAGGGCCCGGACCGCCGCTGACCCGGCGGCCCGCGCCGCGCCCCGCCGCTCCCGGCCCGCCGACCACCAGGTCGCGGCCCCGGTCCCCGCCCGGCAGGATGCTGTACGTCCAGGACGCAGCGGAGCCGAGAAGGAGACCCCATGTCGAGCACCCCCGCCCCCGCGACGGAGACCGGGACCGCGTCCGAGGCGGCCCTGCCCTTCACCGCGGACGACTACCGGGCCCGGATGGCCCGCGCGGCCGAGTCCGCCGCCGACGCCGGACTCGCGGGCATCGTCGTCGCGCCCGGACCCGACCTCGTCTACCTCACCGGCTACCAGCCCACCGCGATCACCGAGCGGCTCACCGTCCTCGTCCTCGCAGCCGGACAGGAACCGGTCCTCGTCGTCCCCACCCTGGAGGCCCCCGACGCCGAGAAGGCCGCAGGGGCCGCCGCGCTCACCCTGCGCGACTGGACCGACGGCAAGGACCCGTACGCCGTCACCGCGCCGCTGCTCGACGTCGACGGCAGGTTCGGCATCAGCGACAACGCCTGGGCCATGCACCTCCTCGGCCTCCAACAGGCGCTGCCGGGCACCTCGTACGTCTCCCTCACCGAGGCCCTGCCGATGCTCCGCGGCGTCAAGGACGCGCACGAACTGGCCAGGATCGCCGCCGCCGGAGCCGCCGCCGACCGGGCCTACGGCGAGATCCTCAAGGTCCGCTTCGCCGGCCGCAAGGAGACCGACGTCGCCGCCGACCTCGCGGGGCTGCTGCGGCGCTTCGGACACTCGCAGGTCGACTTCACCGTCGTCGGCTCGGGACCCAACGGCGCCAACCCCCACCACGAGGCGGGCGACCGGGTCATCGAGCACGGCGACATGGTCGTCCTCGACTTCGGCGGCCTCAAGCACGGCTACGGCTCCGACACCACCCGCACCGTCCACGTCGGCGAACCCACCGACGAGGAGCGGCGCGTCCACGACCTCGTACGGGAGGCCCAGCAGGCCGGCTTCGAGGCGGTACGGCCCGGGGTGGCCTGCCAGGAGGTCGACCGGGCGGCCCGCAAGGTCATCACCGACGCCGGGTACGGCGAGTACTTCATCCACCGCACCGGCCACGGCATCGGCGTCACCACCCACGAACCGCCCTACATGATCGAGGGCGAGGAGCTCCCGATCGTGCCCGGCATGTGCTTCTCCATCGAACCCGGCGTCTACCTGCCCGGCCGCTTCGGCGTCCGCATCGAGGACATCGTGACCGCCACCGAGGACGGGGCGGGCCGCCGCTTCAACAACACCCCGCACGAGATGGCCCTCGTCGAATAGCACGGCCGCGCGGCGGGCTCAGCCGTCCGTCAGGAGGACCGCCGACTCGCCCGGGAGCCGCAGGGCCCCGTCCGCCGCCGGGGTGGCGACCGGCTCCCACGCCGCCAGCACCTGGTCACGGCCGTTGGAGCCGAGCGGGATCACCGCCGGCTCCTTGCCCAGGTTGACCGCCACCCGCAGCACCCCGCGCCGGAAGACCAGCCAGCGCGCCTCCTCGTCGAAGGCCACCTTCACCCCCGCCAGGTCCGGGTCCGTCAGGTCCGGCAGGGTGCGGCGCAGCGCGATCAGCTGGCGGTACCAGGCGAGCAGCCGCTTGTGCGGGTCCCGCTCGCGCTCGGCCCGGTCCAGGACCGAACGGTCCCGGGTGGCCGGGTCCTGCGGGTCGGGGACCTCGTCCTCGGCCCAGCCGTGCGCCGCGAACTCCCGCCGCCTGCCCCGCCGTACGGCCTCCGCCAGCTCCGGGTCCGTGTGGTCGGTGAAGTACTGCCAGGGCGTCGTCGCCCCCCACTCCTCGCCCATGAACAGCATCGGCACCGACGGCCCCGTCAGCACCAGGGTCGCCGCGCAGGCGAGCAGACCCGGCGAGAGGGAGGCCGAAAGACGGTCCCCCAGAGCCCGGTTGCCGATCTGGTCGTGGGTCTGGGCGTACCCGAGGAACCGGTGCGCGGGGGTGCGCTCCCGGTCCACCGGCCGCCCGTGCCGGCGGCCCCGGAACGCCGAATAGGTGCCGTCGTGGAAGAAGACGTGCGTGAGGGTCTTCGCGAGCGCCGCCATCGGGGCGCGCGCGAAGTCCGCGTAGTAGCCCTGGGACTCACCCGTCAGGGCGCAGTGCAGCGAGTGGTGGAAGTCGTCGTTCCACTGGGCGTGCACCCCGAGCCCGCCGAGCGCGCGCGGAGCCGTCGTCCGGGGGTCGGCCAGATCCGACTCGGCGACCAGGAAATGCGGACGGCCCTGCTCCTTCGCCAGCTCGTCGACGGCCGCCGACAACTCCTCCAGGAACGTCAGCGCCCGCGTGTCGGCGAGGGCGTGCACCGCGTCGAGGCGCAACCCGTCGATCCGGTAGTCCCGCAGCCAGGCCAGCGCGCTGCCCCGGAAGT
Source organism: Streptomyces venezuelae ATCC 10712 (assembly GCF_008639165.1). Lineage (NCBI taxonomy): Bacteria > Bacillati > Actinomycetota > Actinomycetes > Kitasatosporales > Streptomycetaceae > Streptomyces > Streptomyces venezuelae. The sequence continues at coordinate 6,418,313 of NZ_CP029197.1, forward strand.
ACGCCCGGACCTCGTCCGAGCCCGGCGCGTCCAGGTTCACCGCCGCGCCCCACGGGGTGTGGTGGGTCTCCGTGAAGTACGGCCCGAAGAGCGGGAGATGGTTGCCGGACGGCCCCAGATGGTTGTGCACCACGTCCAGGACCACCCCCATGCCGAGCCCGTGCGCCGCGTCCACGAACCGCTTCAGCGCCGCCGGACCGCCGTACGGCTCGTGCACCGCCCACGGCGCCACCCCGTCGTACCCCCAGCCGCGCACCCCGGGGAACGGGCACAGCGGCATCAGCTCCACATGGGTGACGCCGAGGCCCGCCAGCTCCCCGAGGTGCGCGGCCGCCGCGTCGAGCGTCCCCGCCGGGGTGAACGTGCCGACGTGCAGCTCGTACAGGACGGCGCCGCGGAGCCGCAGCTTCGGGGACTCGTTCCGCCAGACGTACGCGGAGTGGTCGACGACCGCGCCGAGCCCGTCGGGCCCGTCGGGCAGCCGGGGGGAGCGCGGGTCGGGCAGGACGGGCCCCCCGTCCAGGGCGAAGCCGTACCGGTCGCCGTCCTCGGCGGGCACCACGCCCGTCCACCAGCCGTCCCGCTCGGCGTCCCGTTCCAGGGGGTGCCCGGAGCCGTTCAGCTCCAGGGTCACCCGGTCACGGGCGTGCGGCGCCCACACCTCGAAGAGCACGCCAAATCCCCTCGTCGACGGACCTACGCCCCCATCCTGGCAGTCAGGGACCCGCCACGCCCGGCGCGTCCCACACGTAGTTGATCGCGTGCTCGAAGGCGTCGTAACCCGCCCGGGCGAACGCCGCGGCCATCGGGACGTTGCCCAGGTCCGTGGCCGCCCGGATGCGCGGCACGTCGACGGCGGCCAGGACGCGCGTCCCCTCGGCGAGGATGTCGTCGATGTAGCCGTGCCCGCGGTGGGCGGGCAGCACGCCGATGTACGCGATCGTGTGGTGGTAGTTGTTCCGCGCGGGAACGACGAAGCCGACCGGCTCCCCGGTCCCCGGCAGCTGCGCCACCCGCCACCACTCACGGGGTGAGGAGTAGTGCGCGAACTCCTCGTCGTAGTGCTGCTCGGCGGCCTCGCGGGCCGACAGACCGGAGGCGAGATCGGCCTGCCCGTGCGCGTCGAGCGTGCCCTCCATGACCGGCGTCATCAGCGCGACCAGGTCCTCGCGGTCCCGCACCGGGCGGAACTCCAGCCGGCCCTTCGGCTCCGGCACGGGCGTGCCCGGCCGCCACTCCAGGCGCAGCCGCTCCACGAGCGGACGCGCCCCGGTGGCCACCAGAACGCCGAAGACGGACTCCAGGAGGGCCCGGGTCTCCGGCACCTCACGCCAGTCCGCCGGCAGGAAGCGGCCGAACTCCGGGCGCCGCGTACCCGCCGGGACCACGGCGGCCGTGGCGGTCTCCAGGAGCCGCAGCCCGATCGCCGCGCGTTCCTCCGGAGAGAGCTCGGGGGAGAGGTCGAAGAAGTCCAGGGCCTGCGGCTCACCGCCGGCGGCGTTCGTCCACCAGGCGATCCGGCCGAGGAGCCGGTCGCCGTCGAGGGCCACCCACATCCACTCGGGCACCCGCCGACCGGTGGCCAGGTCGTCGGCGAGCTCGTGGTCGAGCGAGTAGGAGAGGCGCAGGAACAGGTCGAGTTCCCCGGGTCCGGCGAGCGGACGTATGACGAGCTGGTTCGGGTCGAAGGCGGTCGGAGAGGACGTGGGCACGTGCTGGTTCCCCCTGGGAAGACGGGCGCGGAAGACGGCCGACCGTAGCAGCGGTCCCGCCGCGCGCGGTACGGAGTTTCCGCAGGCCCGGGGAGCTTCTGGACACTGCGGGCCCGGCGGACGGACAATCAGCGGTGTGACGACCCCTTTCGAGCTTCCGGCGAACTCCCCTCGGCTGACCGACGCCGAGCGGGACCGCGCGCTGGTGCTGCTCCGTGAGGGCGCCGCCCAGGGCCGCCTCTCGCACGACACGTTCGTCTTCCGGATGGAGCGCGCGCTCCAGGCCCGGCGCCCGGACGAACTCGACCTGCTCACCGCCGACCTGAGGACCGAGGGCACCTGGACCCGGCGGGTGGTGGGCGCGGTCGAGCGGATGTCCGCCTTCACGGCCCGGCTGGGGCGGGCGTGGCACGCGGAGCGACTGCCCAAGCTCCTGCTGCCGCTGCCCGGCCCGCACCCGCTGCGGATAGGCCGCGACCCGGTCAACGGCCTCCGCCTCAGCCACGAGACGGCCTCCCGACTGCACGCGGAACTGTCGATGCAGAGCGGCATGTGGGTGCTCCGCGACCTCGGCTCCACGAACGGCACGACGGTCAACGGCCGCCGGGTCACGGGCGCGGTCGTGGTCCGCGCGGGAGACGTCGTCGGCTTTGGCCAGATGTCGTTCCGACTGTCGCACGGCTAGCCCCGCCCGGCGGGACACGGCCGCCGGCTGTGCCCCCTCCGCCCCGATGACACCGGTTCCGTGGAGCTCGGTGCCGGAGCCGTCGTGTCACCCGTTCGGCGGTGTACGGCGGGCAGGGGGGCTTGGGGGGTGGTGGGCTGGGGGGACGCGCGCCACGATGTCCGGCCGCGGCACCCACCGCCGAGGGACAGGGGGCGCGATGAGCGACGAGCCGAACCGCGAGCCGGGCCGGGGCATAGCGGGCGACCGGGCGGCGGCGCCGCCCGGGGACCCCTGGACGCGGCTGCCGTCCATGGCGCCGGCGGAGCCGGTGGCCGACGGTAAGGGCGGCCCCCGGTCCGCCGCCGCGCCGGGACGGGTGCGGACCGTGCCCGATCCGGCCGTCCTCGGTGGCTCCCGGGCCAGGACCGTCGCGCCCAGTCCCCTCGACCCCGGCGCCTCGCGCGACCCGCACCGCATCCACCGGACGCTGCGGGAGGACTTCCCGCTCACGTACGACCCGCTGCTGCGGGCCTGGGTGCTCAGCCGGTACGCCGACGTGGCCACCGCCCTCACCGACAGCCGCTTCACCCACGGGCACCGGCCCGGCGACCCGCCGTGCGCGCGGGCCCATGTCGACGTCGACGTGGCGGCCCTGCGGTCGGTCACGGAGCGCACCGCGTACGTGCTGGCCCGCCGGATCGCCGAGCGGCCCCAGGCCGATCTGGTGGCCGACTTCTGCCACTGGCTGCCCGCCGGGACCGTGGCCGCCGCCGTCGGCGTCCCCTACCGCGACATGATGCGGCTCGTCCGCGGCCGGGCGGCCGGCGCTCTCGCGGGGGAGTGCGGCGGGCAGATCGCCGTACGGGAGAAGGCGCTTGCGTCCTTCCTCGGCAACGTCCTCGCCGATCCCGATCAGGTCGCCGCCCTGCGGGACGCGCCGGCCGGGCTGGTGGCCCGCGCCTGGACGGAGTCGCTGCGCCGCGACCCGCCCGTGCAGATCGCCGTGCGCAGGACGAGCGCCGAGGTGCCGGTGAGCGGCGGTGTCGTCCCGGCGGGCGTGCCCGTGGCGCTGCTCGTGGGCTCGGCGGGCCGGGACCCGGAGCGGTTCCGCGAGCCGGACCGTTTCGATCCCTTCCGTGCCGACCCGGGCCAGTTGACGTACGGCTCCGGCTTCTGCCCGGCGGTGCTCCTGGCCGGTCTTGAGGCGGAGTACGCGCTGCGGGCCCTGTTCACGGCGATGCCCCGGCTCCGCCTCGCCGAGGGCTTCCGCCCGGTGTGGGCGGGTCTCATCACGCGGGCGCCGCGGAGCCTGATCGTCCGGCCGGGAGGCTGATCCGGGGGTGGGAAGGCAGCGCTCCGCTCGCTGCTAGGGTGGCGTGCACTCGTCAAGAGCGCCTCAACCTTTACCACTTTCAACGGGGATTCAAACGTGAAGATGCGTCATGTCCGCGCGATCGCCGTCTTCGGCATCGCGGTCGTCGCCCTGACCGGCGCCCGCGGCTCGCACGGCGGCAGCTGCGGCGGCGGAAGCAGCAGCTCCGGCGGTTCGAGCAGCAACCACAACAGCGACAACGACAGCACCTCCGGTGGCACCTCCGGCGGCTCCCTGCCCGGCGGCTCCAGCAGCGCCAACAAGGCGATCCGCGACGTGACCATCGACGACTGCAAGTACGACGCGGCCACCAAGAACCTGGTCGCCCGCATCACCGTGAAGAACGACGGTGCGCTCGACTACGCCTACAGCGTCACCATGAAGTTCAAGGGCGACGCGGGCGGCACCACGGTCCCGGCGACCGCGACCAAGGCCGGCATCACGGTCGCGTCCGGCGCCTCCGCCAGCGCCGAACTGACCACCCCGTACCCCGGCTCCGGCGACGGCTCCGAGTACACCAAGTGCGAGGTCGACCGGGCTTCCCGCTCCTGACGGCCCGCGAGGGGTGAGGGCGGCCGGCCTGGGGCCAGGCCGCCCTCACTCCATTCGCGCGAGCAGCGCCACCGGCCGCTCCGCGAACAGTTCCGCCAGTTTCAGCTCCGTCGCCGGGCCGCCGGTGAACTCCCGTACGCCGTCCAGGACATCGGCCCAGCGGCCGGCCGGCAGCACCAGCTCCGTGTCCTGCCAGCCGCCCGCCTCCCAGAGCCGCAGCGGCAGCCGGGTGACGGCGGTGACCACCTCGTCGGCGCGGCTGAAGGCCAGGCAGTGGGCGGCGGCCGGGCCCTCCGCCGTCAGCGGGGCGTACGCGCCCCGGGCGCCGAAGACCGCCGGGCGTTCACGGCGCAGCCGGAGGGCCGCCCGGACCAGGGCCGTGTGGTCGTCGTCCGCGCCGACCGCGAAGGGCGCCCGGTTGTCCGGGTCGACCAGGGCCCGGTACTCCCGCTCCGTGTTCTGGTACAGCTCCGGCACCCCCGGCATCGTCAGCTGCGAGAGCAGCGCGCCCAGCGCGTGCGCCCGGATGTGCGGCTCCAGCGCGAAGGCGGCCTCCGAGGCCGCCCGCAGCGGGACGCGGCCGGGGCCGGCCGCCGCGAACTCGGCCACCGCCCGCTCGTACGCCGCGTCGGGTTCGGTCCAGCTGGTCCGGAGCCCGGCCTCCCGTACGGACTTGAGGATCGCGGGCCCGAGCCGGTCCGGGTCCGGGGCGCCGAAGCCGAAGGCCGTCTGCCAGGCCGTCCAGGCCACGTGCGCGTCCGGCGCGGGCACCCCCGCGACCTCGGCGAGGAGCTCGGACCACACCTGGGGGCACTGGGAGAGGACCGCGATCGCCGCGCGGACGTCGGCGCTGCGCTTGGTGTCGTGCGTGGACAGCACGGTGCCGGTGCCGGGCCAGTCCCGCGCGATCCGCAGGCAGTGCGCGTGGAACTCGTCCACCGACACGGCGGGCCGGCCCGCGTCGCCGCCGACCTCGTTCGCCGAGAGCAGCGGGGTGTACCGATAGAAGCCGGTGTCCTCCACCGACTTGGCCCGCAGCGCCGACGAGGTCTGCGCGAACCTCGCCCGGAACGCCCGGTGTTCGGGCCCGTCGCCGAGCGTCCCGAGCGCCAGGCCCCGTACGACGTCGACCGCCGCGGCCTCCTCGGGCACCGCGAAGGCCGCCTTCGCGCCCCGCGCGGCCTCCGCCGTCAGCACCTCCTCGCCCCCGCTCCGGTAGGGCCGGTAGACCGGCACCCGGACGAGGAGTTCACGGATCGCGGTGTGCAGCGCCCACGGCGCGTGGTCCCGCAGCGCCGGGTCCGCGGCGCAGATCCGCTCCGCCGTGCGGGTCAGCACGGCCGTCTCGGCCGCCAGGTCGTGGCCCACCACCTCGTACGCCGCGCGCCGCGCCGTCTCCTCCCAGCGGCCGCCCCTGTCCCCGGCCTTGCCGACGAACTCCCGGTAGACGTCGGCCAGTTCGTCCGCGCCGACCGGGTCGGTGAACACGCCGTCGAGCTGCCGCAGGGCGTCGTACCCGGTGGTCCCGGCCACCGGCCAGGCGGCGGGCAGCGTCTCGGAGCCGGTGAGGATCTTCTCGACCACCGTCCAGCAGCGCCCGCCGGTCGCCGCCGCCAGTTCCTCCAGATAGCCCTGCGGGTCGGCGAGTCCGTCGGGATGGTCGATGCGCAGCCCTTCGACCACCCCGTCCCGGACCAGCTCGACGATCTTCGCGTGGGTCGCCGTGAACACCTCGGGGTCCTCCACCCGCACCCCGATGAGGTCCGAGATCGTGAAGAAGCGGCGGTAGTTGAGCTCGGTCCTGGCCAGCCGCCACCAGCCGAGCCGGTACCACTGGGCGTCGAGCAGCTCGTCCAGCGGCAGCTCCTCGGTGCCGGGCCTGAGCGGGAACTCCTGCCCGTCGAGGTGCAGCGATCCGTCCGCGACCCGCAGCCGGTCCCGCACCTCCGGGAGCCGCGCGGGCAGCACGGGCAGCAGCAGCCGGCCGTCCCCGGCCGACCGGTCGACGTCGAACCAGCGGGCGTACGGCGAGTCGGGGCCGTCCCGGAGCACGGCCCGCAGGGCGTGGTTGTGCCGGGGGGAGGCCGCCATGTGGTTGGGCACCAGGTCGACGACGAGGCCGAGACCGTGCGCCCGCGCGGTCGCGGCGAGGGCCCGCAGCCCCTCCTCGCCGCCGAGTTCGGCCCGTACGGACCGGTGGTCGGTCACGTCGTACCCGTGGGCCGAACCGGGGACCGCCTCCAGGACGGGGGAGAGGTGGAGGTGCGAGACCCCCAGCCCCGCGAGGTGCGGCACGGCACGCTCGGCCGCCGCGAACGGGAACTCCGGCTGGAGCTGGAGCCGGTAGGTGGCGGTGGGAAGGACGGCTGCGGAACCGGACGGGAGGGAGGTCATGCGAACGTACGTACCCCGCAGGAGGGCTTCTGTGTCATCGCCCCATGCACCCGTTCGTGTGCATCGCGTTACGTTCGCCCGATGCTCCGGATGTATCGCGACACCCTCTCCCTGCTCGGCCCCGCCCTTCCGGTCGTGTCCTTCCTCGCCCGGCTCCCCACCGCCATGTGCCAGCTCGGCAGCCTGCTCCTGGTCGCCGAGACGAGCGGCTCCCTCGCCACGGCCGGCCTGGCCAGCGGCGCGCTCGCGGCGGGCCAGACCGTCGCGGGACCGGTCATCGGCCGGCTGACCGACCGGCACGGCCAGCGCGGGGTCGTCCTGGTGGCCTCCGCGGCCAACGCCGCCGCCGTCACCGCCCTGGTCCTCGCCGCCCTCGCCCAGCTCTCCACCCCCTGGCTGATGGGCGTCGCCGCACTCGCCGGAGCGTCCGTCCCCCAGGCCGGCCCGCTGGCCAGGACCCGCTCGGTGGCCCTCGCCCGCCGCGCCGGGGCGGACGAGCGGACCGTCGGGGCGGTGCTCTCCTTCGAGGGCACCCTCGACGAGGTGTCGTTCGTGCTCGGCCCGGCCTTCGTCGGCCTCGCCGCCGCCCTCGCCCACCCGGCCGCCGCCCTGCTCCTCGCGGCGCTGCTCCTCGCCGTCTTCGGCACGGCCTTCGCCCTCCACCCGACCGCCCGGGCCACCGCGCCCGAACCGTCCGGCTCCACCCGATCGGGCGCCGCCGAACGGGGGCGGCTGCCGGGAGCGGCGTACGTCCTGCGCGGCACGATGGTCCTCCAGGGCGCCATGTTCGGCGCCTCGCAGGCCGGGATCACCGCGCTCACCGAGGCACTCGGCGCGCCCGCGCAGGCCGGGATCGTCTACGCGGCGATGGGCGTGATGAGCGCCGTCGTCGGCCTCTCCATGGCGGCCGTGCCGGCCCGGATCGGACTCATGACCCGCTGGCGGGCCGCGACCGCCGCGCTCGTGGTGCTCTCCGTGCCGCTGCTGGCCGTCGGTTCGCTCGGCGCGCTCTACGCGGTGGTGGTCGTCCTCGGCGCCGCGTACGCCCCGCATCTGATCACCGTCTTCGGGCTCACCGAGCGATGGGTCCCCGCCCCTCGGCTCGCCGAGTCCATGGCCTTCCTGACCAGCGGGATCGTCGCCGGTCAGGCCCTCGCCCTGGCCGTGTCGGGGCGGCTCGCCGAGGGCCACGGCGCCCCCGCCGCCTTCGCGGTGGCGGTGGGGGCGGCCGTGGCCTGCGCGGTGCTGTCCTGGACGGTCCGGGTGCCGGCGCCCGTTCCCGTACGGAAGGTCAGGCCGGCCGCCGCAGAACGGTCAGGCTGAGCGGCGCGAGGGTCACCCGCTCGCCGCCCGCGAGCTCCGGGCCCTCCTGCGGCGGCATGCCCTCCGGGTCGGAGGTGTCCACCACCGTGCGCCAGCGGACCCCGTGGCTGTCGGGGACGGCGAACTCCAGCTCCTCCGAAGAGGCGTTGAACATCAGCAGGAAGGAGTCGTCGGCGATCCGCTCGCCCTGGGTGCCCGGCTCCGAGATGGCGTTGCCGTTGAGGAAGACGGTCAGTGCCCGGGCGTGCGCCGCCTGCCAGTCCCGGGCCGTCATCTCCTCGCCCTCGGGGGTGAACCAGGCGATGTCGGTGAGCTCGTCGTGGGTGCCCTCCACCGGCCGGCCGTGGAAGAAGCGGCGGCGCCGGAAGACCGGATGGTCCCGGCGCAGCCGCACCATCGCCCGGGTGAAGCGGAGCAGGGTGGCCTCGGCCTCGCTGTTCTCCTTCGGCCATTGCACCCAGGACACCTCGTTGTCCTGGCAGTAGGCGTTGTTGTTGCCGCCCTGCGTCCGGCCGAACTCGTCGCCGTGGCTGAGCATGGGAACGCCCTGCGAAAGCATCAGCGTGGCGAGGAAGTTGCGGGTCTGGCGGGCCCGCAGCTCGACGATCCCGACGTCGTCGGTGTCGCCCTCCACGCCGCAGTTCCAGGAGCGGTTGTAGCTCTCGCCGTCCCGGTTGCCCTCGCCGTTCGCCTCGTTGTGCTTGTCGTTGTACGAGACGAGGTCCCGCAGGGTGAAGCCGTCGTGGCAGGTCACGAAGTTGACCGAGGCGAGCGGCCGGCGCCCGTCGTCCTGGTACAGGTCGGAGGAGCCGGTGAGCCGGGAGGCGAACTCGGCGAGGGTGCGCGGCTCCCCGCGCCACAGGTCCCGCACGCAGTCCCGGTACTTGCCGTTCCACTCGGTCCACAGTGGCGGGAAGTTGCCCACCTGGTAGCCGCCCTCGCCGACGTCCCAGGGCTCGGCGATCAGTTTCACCTGGCTGACCACCGGGTCCTGCTGCACCAGGTCGAAGAACGAGGACAGCCGGTCCACCTCGTGGAACTGGCGGGCCAGGGTGGCCGCCAGGTCGAAGCGGAAACCGTCCACGTGCATCTCGGTCACCCAGTACCGCAGGCTGTCCATGATGAGCTGGAGGACGTGCGGGGACCGCATGAGCAGCGAGTTCCCGGTGCCGGTGGTGTCGGTGTAGTACCGGGGGTCGTTCGACAGCCGGTAGTACGAGGGGTTGTCCAGGCCCCGGAAGGACAGCGTGGGGCCCAGGTGGTTCCCCTCGGCCGTGTGGTTGTAGACCACGTCGAGGATGACCTCGATGCCCGCCTGGTGCAGGGCCCGTACCGCCGACTTGAACTCCAGGACCTGCTGGCCCCGGTCGCCCCAGGAGGCGTAGGCGTTGTGCGGGGCGAAGAAGCCGATCGTGTTGTAGCCCCAGTAGTTGGCGAGGCCCGCGTCCACCAGGCGGTGGTCGTTGACGAACTGGTGGACGGGCATCAGTTCGAGGGCGGTGACGCCGAGTTCCTTCAGGTGCCCGATCACCGACGGGTGGGCCAGTCCCGCGTACGTCCCGCGCAGCTCCTCCGGGAGGTCCGGGTGGAGCATGGTCAGGCCCTTCACATGGGCCTCGTAGATCACCGTGTGGTGGTACTCGGTGCGCGGGCGCCGGTCGTCGCCCCAGTCGAAGTACGGGTTGACCACGACCGAGGCCATCGTGTGCGGGGCCGAGTCGAGGTCGTTGCGCGCGTCGGGCTTCCCGAAGGGGTAGCCGTACACCGCCTCGCCCCAGTCGATCTGCCCCGACACCGCGCGCGCGTAGGGGTCGAGCAGCAGCTTCGCCGCGTTGCAGCGCAGCCCCCGCTCCGGGGCGTACGGGCCGTGCACCCGGAACCCGTACCGCTGGCCGGGCATCACGCCCGGCAGATAGGCGTGCCGCACGAACGCGTCGGTCTCGCGTAGTTCCACCGCCGTCTCCGAGCCGTCGTCATGGAGCAGACACAGCTCGATCCTGTGGGCGGCCTCCGAGAAGACCGCGAAGTTGGTTCCCGCACCGTCGTAGGTGGCGCCCAAGGGGTACGCCTGACCCGGCCAGACCTGCATGGATACGACTCTTCCTCTTCTGTCCGGGTTGTGTAGATGTTCTTCGGCCAGAATCCTGCCCGAAAGAGGCCCAACCGCCTAGGACTTCGACCCGTCCTACCGGGTGACCGCTGACCAAGAGGGGGAAAGAGGGGGAAGTGTGTACGAAATAGCACGCCGCCACCTGGGGAAGGTGGTGGCCGGAGCGGCCATGGCGGTGACCGGGACCGCCGTCGCCGTCGCCGTCGGTCTGCCGGGCGTTTCCGCAGGTGAAGCCCCGCCCAGGCCGGTGGGTGGCACCGCCATCGGCGGCACGGCCGCTGGGAGCGAAGGGAACGAGGGGACGGACGGCGCCGGCGCGGCCGGGTCCGGAACCGGGGCGCGGGCCGGCGGCCCGCCCGCGCCGGCGACCGTGGCCCCCGTGGCGGCCGAGGGGGAGAAGGGCGTGGGGAGCGACCCGCTCACCGACGACGAGCTGGCCCGGGCCGAGCGGCTGGCGCTGGCCGGCCCCGGCGCCGCCGCCCAGCAGAATGTCGACGGCGGCCGCGGCCCCCAGCACCTGGGCACCGGGCTCGCCGACCCGCTCCCCGGGGACGGCACGCGCCGCGCCGACGTCCGCTTCTACGACTACGGACGGGACGAGCTCATCACCCGGACCGTCAACCTCGACACGGGGAAGGTCGAGAAGTCCGGCGCCCAGCGCGGGGTCCAGCCCTCGGCCCATCCCGAGGAGCTCCGTGAGGCCCTGGAGCTGATCCTCGCGAGCCCGCTCGGCAAGGGCGTCAAGGAGGACTACAAGGACGCCACCGGCAAGGAGCTCACCGCCACCACCCAGTTGTGGTTCAACGGCGACGTCTACCGCACCTACCGCGAGGCGAACGTGCCCGAGCAGCTGACCCGTTGCGGGGAGCACCGGTGCGTACGGCTCGTCACCAAGGTCCTCAACGGGGCCTGGATCGACACTCGGAACCTGATCGTCGACCTCTCCGCGAGGACCGTCACCCGCGTCGGCTGACCACCGCCGCGCCCGGTCCTCTCCTGTCGCACCTTCGTACGAAGGAGTACGTTCCATGTCCACCCGGTACAGCCCGACCACCCGGCGACGGCGGCGCACCCGCGCCCGGGGTGCCGTCCTCACCACCGCCGTCCTGCTCGGCACCGCCGCGGCCGCCGCGGGCCCCGTGACCGCCACCGCGGCCACCACCCCGCCCGGCCCGCCGGCCCCGCCGCAGGCCGACTGCTCCGCCGCGTACCGCATCACGCAGAAGCTCGACGGCGGCGCCACCTGGCGCATGTGCTGGCGCTACGACACCGACGCGGGACTCACGCTCGACAAGGTGACCTACCAGCCGCCCGGCGCCGCCGCTCCCGTCAAGGTCCTCACCAGCGCCCGGCTCGCCCAGATCCACGTGCCGTACGACGACGGCGGCGCCGAGTACGACGACCTCACCGGCGCCGGCTTCGGCTGGGGCCTGCAGAACCTCAAGCCGGCCGAGTGCCCCGGCGGCACCCTCACCAGCGTCAAGGTGCCCGAGGTCGGCCAGGTCAAGGGCCTGTGCACGACCACCCGCGCGCGTGGCCACGCCTACCGCATGGCCGCCGACACCGGTTCCAAGGTGTGGCAGGCGCAGGCCAAGGACCTGCTCGTCTACACCGTCAACAAGGTCGGCTGGTACGAGTACATCTCCGAGTGGCGCTTCTCCGCCGACGGCACCATCGGCGCCAACGTCGGCGCCACCGGCAGCCTCTCGCCCGTCGACTACAACGCGACGGACGGCCGCGGCTGGCCCATCGGCAAGGGCGCCGACGGCTACGCCACCAGCCACGCCCACAACGTCTTCTGGAAGCTCGACTTCGGCCTCGACGGCTCAACCAAGGACCGCATCGAGCAGTTCGACTCCACCGTGACCCCACCGCCCGCGGGCGGCGGCGGACCGACCGTGAAGACCAGGCGCACCGTCGTCACCAAGGAGCTCGCCGGCGACGCGGAGAACATGCGCTGGTGGCGGGTGGTCAGCGGCACCGGCAAGAACGCCGACGGCCACGCCCGCTCGTACGAGATCGTGCCCGGGCACACCGACACCCACGCCGGGCGCGGCTTCACGCGGCACGACGTCTACTTCACCCAGGCCCGGGCCTGTGAGAGGTTCGCGAGCAACAACATCGGGGACTGCGGCCCCAACGCCGGTGACAGCGTGGACAAATGGGTCAACGGTGAGACTCTGACCAAACCGTCCGTCTGGGTCAACATCGGGTTCCACCACATCGCCCGGGACGAGGACCAGCAGCCGATGCCGGTCCACTGGCAGGGCTTCCAGCTCGCGCCCAGGGACGTAACCGCTATGAATCCGCTCACTCCGCCCGATCTCGCCTCGCAGAACGGGCAGCCCGATCTGGGGAGTTGAGCAAGCAGCCTGACGATCCTGCTGCACCGCCTCCCGCTCGCGGAGTACCCTTCCTTGATCGTTGTCGGACCGGTCGACACGGGCGTCCAGGAGCAGAAGGCGGTGCGCGGGTGAGCTCGGGAGGTCTGGAGCTGCCCCCAGGGGATCCGGGTCAGGAGAAGGGTTCCGCCGGCCCCGCCGAGGCCCCGCCCGGCGCGGCCGCGCCGCCGGGCGCCGTGCCCCCCGGAACGGTCGCCGTCGCCCGGCCGGTGGAGATAGGCGCCGAGCTCGACTGGGACGCCGAGGCCTGGAGCGAGGTCCGCACCCGCGCCCAGCGCGCCGGACGGGCCTACATCTGGCTGAATCTCGTCGAACAGCGGCTGCGTGCCGTGGTCGCCGCCGTCCTGCGGCCCGTGTACGAACCGGTGCACGGCGAGGAGTGGGTGGTGGCCGCGGCGGGCCCGGCCGGCCAGGAGTGGGTGCAGCGGGCCGTCGCGGTCCGCGAGGTCTCGCGGCGCAAGGGCTATCTCCTGGACCCCGCCGACGACAACGTCCTCAGCTTCCTCACCCTGCCCCAGCTGCGCGAGCTGATGGTGCAGCACTGGCCCTGCTTCGAGCCCTACTTCGACGACCGCCGCGAGGTCGAGCTCGCCCTGGACGAGCTGGAGGTCACCCGCAACGTGGTCTCCCGCAACCGGGCCCTGTCGCTGACCGTGCTCGCCCAGTCCGAGCGGGCCTCCGCGCGCATCCTGGAGATCCTCGGCAGCGGCGCCGGGGTGCCCTCCGCCGACCGGCTGCCGGTGGACGCCGTCGAGGACCTCGTCGGCGACCGGTACGCGGACGTGGTCTCCGTCCACCCCGACCGGGTCAGGCTCCAGCGGCAGCTGCCCGCCGAGGACCTCTTCGGCGGCGCCCGCCGGCTCGACGCCACCGGCATAGGCCTCAATCTGCTCGTGCAGAACTTCTCCGGGCGCCGCATGGTCCGGCTCGCCGAGTCCGGCTGCCGGACGCGGCTGCTCTTCCTCAACCCCGCGAGCAGCGCGGTCAAGCGCCGCGAGCGCGAACTCGGCCTGAAGAAGGGCGAGCTGAGCCGCTCGGTCGAGATGAACATCCTGCACATGCGCCGGGTGCGCTCCAAGCTCCGCGACCCCGACGCCTTCCAGATCCACGTCTTCGACGAGACCCCCCGCTTCACCGCCTATCTGGTGGACGGCGACGGGCCGGACGGGGTCGGGGTCGTGCAGTCCTATCTGCGCCGGGCCCGGGGCATGGAGGCGCCGGTGCTCGTACTGCGCGGCGGCGGGCGGAACGTGGTGCGCCACGGCCAGGGGATGCGTGACGGCGATCACGGACTTTTCGAGACATACCGGGAGGAATTCGAGTCCGTCTGGCTCGACTCCCGCCCCGTCTCCTGACTCCCCGACGGGCGCGGCCGGGGGCAGTCGGGGGCGTTGTCAGTGGCCCGTGCGAGGGTGGTCAGCACCACGGGGGAGATCACGTAAGGAGGACCCGATGGCTTGGCATGGGGAACCGCTGGTCGGCTTCGACCTGGAGACGACCGGCACCGACCCACTGGAGGCCCGTATCGTCACGGCCTCGATCGTCGGCTTCCACGACGGGCGCGTGGTCCGGCAGCGCGACTGGCTCGCCGACCCGGGCATCCGCATCCCCGAACAGGCCTCCGCGATCCACGGCATCAGCAGCGAGCGGGCGGCGGCCGAGGGCCGGCCGGTGCGCGAGGTCGCCGACGAGATCGCGGAGACGCTGACCGGCTACTGGAACCAGGGCGTGCCCGTCGTCGCGTACAACGCCTCCTTCGACCTCACGCTCCTCGCGGCCGAGCTGCGCCGCCACGGACTGCCCTCCCTGGAGGAGCGGCTCGGCGGGACCGCCATCGGGCCCGTCGTCGACCCGTACACCATCGACCGGGCCGTCGACCGCTACCGGCGCGGCAAGCGGAACCTGGAGGCGGTCTGCGGGGAGTACGGAGTCGTCCTCGAAGCCGCCCACCAGGCCGCCGCCGACGCGCTCGCCGCCGTCCGGGTCGCCGTCGCGATAGCCGAGCGGCACCCTGAGGTCGCCGAGCTGGACCCGGCCGAGCTCCACGAGCGGCAGATCGGCTGGTACCGCGCCTGGGCCGAGAACTTCCAGGACTTCCTGCGCCGCAAGGGCGACGCGGAGGCCGTCGTCGACTCCACGTGGCCCCTGCGCCCCGCCGTCGCGGTGGCCGGCTAGCCGTTCTCCTTGAGGAAGGAGAGCAGCAGTTCGTTGACCCTCTCCGGCTGGTCGAGCTGCAGCCAGTGGCCCGCGTCCTCGACGCGCTCGTAGCGCCACGGCCCGGCGACGTACTCGGCCGTCCCCGCCATCGAGCGCTCGGTGAGGAAACGGTCGCCGGTCGACCACAGGCCCAGCACCGGGACCGACTCCGGCAGCGGCACCGCCGGCGCGTCCGCGCCGAACAGCACCTCAGGCGGCAGGCCCGCGCGGTAGATGTCCAGCGCGGCCGTCAGCGCTCCGGGCGCGCGCAGCGCCTCGATCGCGGACTCGGCGTCCGGGTGCTCGCCCAGCATCTCCCGCATGTTCGCGAAGTCGTCCCGCGCCAGCCAGTCCTCGGCCACCCCGGCCAGCTGGAACAGAAGCATGTACCAGGACCGCTGCTTCTGCTCCCAGCCCGCCGACCGGATCGACGCCAGATGGCCGACGGACAGGATGCTCAGGCTCCGCACCCGGTCCGGGTAGAACTGGGTCAGGGCCTGCGCGATGCCCGAACCCCAGTCGTGGCCCACCAGATGGACCCGGTCGAGGTCGAGGTGCGCCAGGAGCTCGACCAGGTCGGCGACGTGCCTGCCCGGGTGGTACGCCGCGGGGCCGCCCTCGGGGCGGTCCGAGGCGCCGAAGCCCCGCAGGGTGGGCGCGACCGTGGTGAAACCGGCGTCGTTCAGCGCCGCGACCTGATGACGCCACAGACGATGGCTGTCGGGGAAGCCGTGCACGAGCAGCACGGCCGGCCCCTCCCCGCTCACCTCGACGTCGAGGTTCACCTCGGACAGCTGCACCCGCATCTCAACACCCCGTTCCCCTCGTCCCGTTCGCGAGGGACCCATGATGTCAGAACGGGTACCAGCGCACCTCGGGGTCGCCGTCCCGCAGCGAGGCCACCCGCCGCTCGAACTCGGCCAGGGCCTTCGGGTTCGCCGGAGCGTGCTGGGCCACCCAGGCGCAGCTCGCGGTCTCCCGCGCCCCGCGCAGCACCGCGCACCCCTCCCACTCCCGGACGTCCCAGCCGTACGCCTCGGTGAAGGCCTCGTAGGCGGCCGGGTCGAGGCCGTAGCGGTCCCGGGAGAGCGCGAGCACCACCAGGTCGTGCTCGCGCAGGTCGGAGGAGAAGGTCTCCAGATCCATCAGGACCGGGCCGTCCGGACCGACGTGGACGTTCCGGGGGAGCGCGTCGCCGTGGATCGGGCCCGGCGTCAGGTGCGGGGTCAGCGCGGCCGCCGCCGGAGCGAAGGAATCACGCCGCTCCCGCAGGAAGGCCGCGTCCGCCGGGTCGATCGCGTCGCCCGCGAGCCGCAGCCACCGCTCGACCCCGCCGAGCAGCTCCCGGCGCGGCAGCGTGAACGCCTCAGGCTCCGGCAGGGCGTGGACCCGCCGCAGCAGCGGCGCCAGGTCACGGGGCTCGGCCGGCCGTACGGCCTCGGGCAGCCGGTGCCAGAACGTGACCGGGTGCCCCTCGACCAGCCGCGGCTTCTCCTCGGCCGCCCGCACGGCCGGGACCCCGGCGTCCTCCAGCCAGGCCGCGAGGGCCAGCTCCCGCTCGGCCCGCTCGAACACCTCGGCGTCCCGGCCCACCTTCACGGCCAGCTCGCCCAGGGTGAAGACCGCGTTCTCCCCGAGGGCCCTCAGCCGCGCCTCCCCGGCCGGCAGCCCCGCCGCGGCCAGGATCTCCCGCGCCCGCGCCTCGTCCATCGAACTCTCCCGTCGCCTGTGCGACCGCGATCCCGACGACCGCGATGTCCTCCGCGACCGCGATCGGGCCGACCGCGGCCCGCACTGCCGCGATCCGGACGACCGCGACCCGTGCGATTGCGCCAAAGTCTCCCATCCGCGCAGCTCACCGCGCAGATCGCCTTGACGCCCCGCCGGACCCTCAGGACCATGGCGGGATTCCCGCGGCGGCGGCCGGGGGCGGCGGACGGGGGTCGATCGGTGAGCTCGGTGACCGCGACGAAGCGGCCGGGCCGGACGCGCACTCCGCGCGCCGCCCACGGGACACGCCCGCGCGGCCCCGACCTCGGCGCCTGGTTCCTGGTGCTCCCCGCGCTGCTCCCGATCCTGGTCCTCAGCGTCGGCCCGCTGCTCTACGGCATCGCCCTCGCCTTCACGGACGCCCAGTCGGGCCGCACCCAGGCCACCCGCTGGATCGGCACCCTCAACTTCCAGGACCTGCTGCACGACACCCTGTTCTGGGACTCGTTCCGCATCGGGATCGTCTGGGCCGTCGGCGTCACCGTCCCCCAGTTCCTGCTCGCCCTCGGCCTCGCCCTGCTGCTCGACCAGAAACTCCGCTTCCGCTGGCTGGCGCGGGCCCTGGCCATCGTCCCCTGGGCGATGCCCGAGGTCGTCGTCGGCATCATGTGGCGGCTCGTCTACAACCCCGATGCCGGCATCCTCAACGAGACCCTCCGGAACCTGGGCCTCGGCGAGGGCCGCGACTGGCTCTCCGGGCTCGCCACCGCCCTGCCCGCCGTCGTCCTCGTCGGCGTCTGGGCCGGCATGCCGCAGACCACCGTCGCCCTGCTCGCCGGACTCCAGAACACCCCGCGCGAACTCCACGAGGCCGCCGCGCTCGACGGCGCCGGGGCCTGGCGCCGCTTCCGGGCCGTGACCTGGCCCGCCCTGCGACCGGTCGCGCTCGCCATCACCGCCCTGAACCTCATCTGGAACTTCAACTCCTTCGCCCTGGTCTACGTGCTGACCAACGGCGGGCCGGGCGGCCGGACCCGGCTCCCCATGCTCTTCGCCTACGAAGAGGCCTTCCGCTACGGACAGTTCGGCTACGCGGCCGCGATGGGCTGCGTGATGGTCGCCGCCGTCTCGGTGCTCATCGCCCTCTCCCTCGTACGACGGCTGAAAGGGGACCAGGACCGGTGAGCGCCCTCCGGACGAGCGGACCCGCGCGGGCGGGCCAGTACCTGGCCCTCCTCGCGTACCTGGTCTTCCTCGCCTTCCCGTTCCTCTGGCTGGTCTCCACGGCCTTCAAGCCCGCCCCCGAACTCGCCTCGCTGCATCCCACCTGGATCCCCGAGGAGCCCACGCTCGCCAACTTCCGGCAGGCGTTCGACGAGCAGCCGCTGCTCAGGGCCGCCGGGAACAGCCTGGTCGCCGCGGTCGCCGCCGCCGTGATCGCGGTGCTCATCGCGACCCCGCTCGCCTATGTGACGGCCCGCCACCGGGGCCGGCTCACCTCGGCCGCCACCGGCTGGGTGGTGGTCAGCCAGGCCTTCCCGTTCGTCCTGGTGATCATCCCGCTCTTCCTGATCCTCAAGAACCTGCACCTCGTCAACAGCGGGTTCGGTCTCGTCCTGGTCTACGTCGTCTGGTCGCTGCCCTTCGCGCTCTGGATGCTGATGGGGTACGTCCGGGCCGTCCCGGCCGAACTGGAGGAGGCCGCCGCCGTCGACGGCGCGGGCCGGCTCCGCACCCTCGTCTCCGTCACCGCCCCCCTGCTCGCCCCCGGCATCGTCGCCACCGCGCTGTTCGCCTTCGTCACCGCGTGGAACGAGTTCTTCTTCGCGCTCGTCCTGCTCAAGACGCCGGAGAAGCAGACCCTGCCGGTCGTCCTCACCCACTTCCTCGGCGCCGAAGGCGTCGCCGACCTCGGCCCGCTGGCCGCGGCGGCCTTCCTCGCCACCCTGCCGTCCCTCGTCGTCTTCGCCCTCCTCCAACGCCGGATCAGCGGCGGGATGCTGGCCGGGGCGGTGAAGTCATGAGACGGCTCCTGACCTGCGCCGCCGCGCTCGCCCTGCTCCTCACCGGTTGCACCGCCGGGCACGACGGCCCCGACGACGGCGTCGTACGGCTCCGCTTCCAGTCGCTCGCCTGGCAGAAGGAGTCCGTCGACGCCAACCGGCAGCTCGTGAAGGAGTGGAACGCCGCCCACCCCGACATCCAGGTCGAGTACGTCCAGGGCAGCTGGGACTCCGTCCACGACCAGCTCCTCACCTCCTTCGAGGGCGGCGAGGCGCCCGACATCATCCACGACGCCTCCGACGACCTGGCCGACTTCGCCTACGGCGGTGACCTCGCCGACCTGCGCCCGCTGCTGTCCGAGCGGCTCCGCGCCGACATCCCGGCCCGCAGCTGGGAGACCACCACCTTCGGCGCCGACCGGGGGGTCTACGGAGTGCCGTTCCTTCAGGAACCCCGGGTGATCATCGCCAACCGGAAGATCCTGGAGTCCTCCGGCGTCCGCGTCCCCACCCCGGAAAGGCCCTGGAGCTGGAGCGAGTTCCGGCAGATCGCCCAGGACCTCACCCGGAGCATGGGACCCGGCCGGTACGCGGTCGCCTGGCCGCTCAAGGAACCGGTCTCCGTCAGCCTCAACCTCGGGCTCTCGGCCGGCGGGCAGCTCTTCCACCGGGAGCCCGACGGCCGGGTGACCGTCCGCTTCACCGAGGCGGACGCCGTCGTCCCCGGCACCATCCGGGACCTGGTCGTCACCGACCGCACCGCCCCGCGCACCACGCTCGGCAGCGGCGGCTCCGACACCCTGCCGGGCCTCTTCGCGGGGAAGTACGCCATGGTCCCGCTGGGTTTCGCCTACCGGCAGCAGATCGCGCAGCAGGCCCCCGAGGGCTTCGAGTGGACGGTGCTGCCCGCCCCCGCCGGGAGCGCCGGGCTCACCCAGGGCGTCTCCCCGCAGACCCTGTCGATCGCCGAGGACAGCCCGTACAAGAAGGAGGCGGCCGCCTTCCTCGACTTCTTCCTGCGCCCGGAGAACATGGTGCGGCTCGCGCGCGGCGACTGGATGCTGCCCACCGGTACGGCGGCGCTCGCCGACCCCGCCCTGCACACCGCGCGGGACGGCTGGGCGACCGGCGCCGCCGTGGCCGAACGGCTGCGGCCGGCGCCCGCGCAGTCGGTGCGGGGGTATCCGGAATGGAAGGACAAGGTGGCGACCCCGGCGTTCCAGGAGTACTACAGCGGCGCCATCGACGGCGCCGAGCTGAGCAGACGTCTGGTCGCGGACGGCAACCGGGTGCTCGCCCGCTATCAGCGGAAATGACACCTTCACGGGCGGTTCGTCATTACGAAAGTTTGTTGAATAAGTCACAGATGAGTGACGGGCCCTTTCCGGACTCCCTCTGATCGGAGAGTGTTCGAACCAGCCACCGCGCCACCCCCCACGAGGCGCGGTGGCCCGCCCTACCCTGATCCCATGACGCAGACCTACGCGCTCCTGCTGCGCGGCATCAACGTGAGCGGACACCGCAAGGTCCCCATGCCGCAGCTCCGTTCCGTCCTGGAAGAGCTCGGGCACCGGGACGTCCGCACCTATCTGCAGAGCGGCAACGCGGTCTTCACCACCGACCGGGCCGCCACCGCGGACGCGCTCACCACGGAGATCGAGGACGCGATCGAGGGCCACTTCGGCTTCCGCGTCGACTGCCTCGTCCGCGACGCCGACTACCTGGCCGCCGTGGCCGAGAACTGCCCCTTCCCGGCGGCCGAACTGGAGGGCAAGCAGCTCCACGCCTTCTACTTCTCCGGCCCCGCCGACCCCGGCCGCTTCGCCGCCATCGACCAGGAGGCCTTCGCTCCCGAGGCCTTCGCCCTCGGCGACCGGGTGCTGTACCTGTACGTCCCCGAGGGCCTGGGCCGCTCGAAGCTGGCCGATGCACTCACCCGCCCGGCCGTCGTGAAGGGCCTGGTGGTGACCGCCCGCAACTGGAACACCGTGGTCAAGCTGGTGGAGATGACCAAGGCGGACTGAGCGCGCGGGACAGTGGGGCCCGGACCGTGGAATGGCCGAATGGCCCAGCCGGAGAGCCGCCCAATGGACCAAGGCCGTAGGCCACTTCGCGGCTAGATTCGGCCCATGACGAGCACCGAGACCCGGCCCGAGCCCCGCCCCACCGTCGACTTCTACTTCGACCCCGCCTGCCCCTTCGCCTGGATCACCTCCCGGTGGATCCTGGAGGTCGAGCGCGAACGGGACATCGACCTCCGCTTCAAGGTCATGAGCCTGTACCTGCACAACGAGGGCACCACCCTCCCCGACTGGTACCGCGAACTCGTCGACGCCTCCCTCGGCCCCGTCCGGGTCGCGACGGCCGCCGCCGAGCGGCACGGCGAGGAGATCCTGCGGCCGCTCTACACCGCGTACGGCACCCGGATCCACGAGGGGAAGCGGAAGGACTTCGACGCCGTGATCACCGAGTCCCTCGCCGAACTCGGCCTCCCGGCCGAACTCGCCGAGGCCGCCCACGACCCGGCGTACGACGAGGCCGTCCGCCGCAGCCACGACGCCGGCAAGGACCCCGAGGCCGAGGCGTACGTCGGCACCCCGACGATCCACGTCGACGGCACCGTCTGGTTCGGCCCGGTCCTGCGCGCGGTCCCGCGCGGCGCCCGCGCCGCCGAACTCTTCGACGGCTTCCGCGTCCTGGCGGGCCACCCGGACCTCTTCGAACTCAAGCGCACCCGCACGGGCGGCCTGGACTTCAGCTGAGGGCAGGCCCCCGAAGGGCGGGCGTCAGGCCGAGTGGGCCACGGCCGGACGGGCCGCGTGGGCACCGTCGTACCGCTCCAGGAGGAGCCGGGCCAGCTCGGGGGAGGGGCCGAGGACGCCCGCGAGGACGTCCGCCTCCGTCGCCCCCGCCGCGATGCGGTCCGGGAGCCGGCCGGGCGCGATGACGTACGGGGCGACGGCCACCCGGCGGACGCCCGGGTCCGTGCGCAGGGCCCGGACGGCGTCCTCCGTACGCGGCAGAGATGCGGAGGCGAACGCGGGCCGCACGGAGCACCAACCGGTGCGCCGCAGCTCCCGCGCCGTTTCTGCGATCACCGCGATCGCCTCCGGGTCGGTGGAGCCCGCCGAGGCCAGGACGACCCCGGTCGTGCTCTTGTCGCCGGGCGCGAGCCCGGCCTCGTACAGCCGCCGCTCCACCGCCGCGATGAGCAGCGGCGAGGGGCCGAGGACCTCCGCCTGCCGGATCCGCAGCGACGGCGGCGCCTGGCGCAGTACGGCGGGGATGTCGGCCTTCGCGTGGAAGGCCCGGGTCAGCAGCAGCGGGAGGGCCACCACGTCCCGCACCCCGTCGGCGGCCAGCCGGTCGAGAACCCCCGGCACCGTCGGCAGGTTGAAGTCCAGGAACGCCGTCTCCACGCGCAGCCCCGGCCGCAGCGCACCGGCCCGGCGCACCAGCGCCTGGACGGTCGCCGCGTGCCGCGGATCGCGGCTGCCGTGGGCGACGACGAGGAGGACGGGTCGGTTCATGGGTGATCGGCTCACTTCGCCAGCAGGCCGCGGGTGCGGAGCACCCAGCGCTCCAGCGGGCTGAAGATCAGCAGGTCGATGGCGATGCCGACGACCAGGATCAGCAGGATCGCCAGGAACACGCCGGGCAGGTCGATGTTGTTCCGGCCGTTCTCCAGCAACTGGCCGAGGCCCAGGCCCAGATCGGGGGATGAGGCGATGATCTCCGCGGCCATCAGGGAGCGCCAGGAGAACGCCCAGCCCTGCTTCAGACCGGCCAGGTAGCCCGGCAGCGCGGCCGGAAGCGTCACGAACCAGGTGCCCTTGAGTCCGGTGGCGCCCAGGGTGCGGCCGGCCCGCAGGAACAGCGGCGGGACCTGGTCGACACCGGAGACCAGACCGTTGGCGATGGACGGGACGGCGCCCAGCAGGATCACCGTGTACATCATCGCGTCGTTCAGGCCGAACCAGAGCACGGCCGGCGGCACCCACGCCACCGAGGGCAGCGACTGCAGGCCGGACAGGATCGGGCCGATCGCGGCGCGCACGAACTTCACCCGGGCGACGAGCAGACCCAGCGGGGTGCCGATGGCGAGCGCGAGCAGGAAGCCGGCCAGGCCCCGGGAGACGCTGGTCCAGATGACCTCGAGGAGGGTGCCCTGGAGCCACATGTCGGTCAGACCGTCCCACACCGCGGACGGCGCGGGCAGCTTGGTCTCGTCGGTGACCTTCGCGGAGACCAGGATCTGCCAGACGGCCAGGACCAGGACGACCGCGAGCGTGGGCGGGAGGACCTTCTTGACGAGGACCTCCCGCACCGGCGTACGGCGGATCTCGACCGCGTCCAGGGCGTCGAGACCGGCCTCCAGGCCGGCGAGGTCGTCCTTCTTGGCCCTCGGGGTGGTGTCAGTGCTGGCCATGGCGGCGGATCTCCCCACGCAGGTGTTCAGTGATCTCAAGGGACAGCTCCGCGACGTCCGCGTCCTCGATGCGGCGCGGCTGCGGGATGTCCACGGTCCACTCCTTCGCCACCCGGCCGGGGCGGGAGGAGAGGAGGACGACCCGCTGCGCGAGGCGCACCGCCTCGCGCACGTTGTGGGTGACGAACAGCACCGAGAGGTTCGTCTCCGCCCAGATGCGGGTCAGCTCACCGTGCAGCACGTCCCGGGTGATGGCGTCCAGCGCCGCGAACGGCTCGTCCATCAGCAGCAGTTGGCTGTCCTGCGCCAGCGCACGGGCGAGGGCCACGCGCTGCCGCATGCCGCCGGACAGCTCGTGCACCCGCTTCCCGTACGCGCCGCCGAGCCGCACGAGTTCGAGCAGCCGCTCGGCCTCCGGCTTGCGCTCGGACTTGGCCACCCCGCGCAGCCGCAGGGCCAGTTCGATGTTCTTGCCCGCGGTCAGCCACGGGAAGAGGGCGTGCTCCTGGAACATCAGGGCCGGCCGGCCGCCCGGGGTCGCGATGGACCCCTGGGTCGGCCGGTCGAGCCCGGCGACCAGGTTCAGCAAGGTCGACTTGCCGCACCCCGAGGCCCCCAGGATGGTGACGAACTCGCCGGGAGCGACGTCGAGGCTGACGTCGTCCAGGACGAGCTGGGTACCGGCCGGGCCGGAGAAGGACTTCGAGACGTGCTCGATCCGGGCGGCGTGCGTCTGCTCCGCTACGGTGCCCTCGGCAGCCTTGGCGAACGTCGTGGCCATGGTCGTCACCTCCTGGGGTTACGGATTCGCGGTCTGGTTCGTCGGCTCGGCGGTTACTTGACGCCGAGACCGGCGTCGGAGACCTCGGGCTTGCCGGCGGCCTTCAGCACCTTGTTGAGGAGCTTCAGGTCGTAGATGCCGGCCAGGTCGGGCTGCTTGATCAGCTCGGCCTTGACCGCCCACTCGGACTGCGTCTTCAGCGTCGCGGCCAGCGGGTCGTCGGTGATCGCGATGCTCGGCCACGCCGGGTCGATGACCTTGGCGTCCAGGGCCTTGCCGGTCTCCGCCTTCAGTGCCGCGTTGGCCGACTCCTTGGCCTTGTCCGGGTTGGCGTTGATCCACTCGTTGGTCTTCACCGTCCCCCTGAGCACGGCCTCGACCACGTCCGGGTGCTCCGCGAGGAACTTCTGCGACACGATGATGTTCGTGATCACGAACTTCTTGTCGGGCCACAGGGTGGTCTCGTCGAGGAGGACCTTGCCGCCCTGGGAGACCAGCTTGGAGGCGGTCGGCTCGGGCACCCAGGCGCCGTCGATGGAGCCGGACTTGAAGGCGTCCGGGGTCACCTTGTTGTCCGTGCGGACGACGGAGACGTCACCCTTGCCGGACTCCGGGTCGACCTTCCAGCCCTTCTCCGCGATCCAGTTGAGGAGCGCGACGTCCTGCGTGTTCCCCTTCTGGGGGGTGGCGATCCGCTTGCCCTTGATGTCGTCCAGGGTCTTGATCTTGTCCGGGTTCACGACCAGCTTGACGCCGCCGGAGGCGGAGCCGGAGATGATCCGCAGGTTTTTGCCCTTGGACTTGACGTACGCGTTGATGGACGGCGAGGGGCCGATGAAGCCGATGTCGAGCGAGCCGCCGTTGAGCGCCTCGATCTCGGACGGGCCGGCGTTGAAGGTCTGCGGCTTCAGCGTGGTGCCGCCCAGCTCCTTCTGGATCAGGCCGTCCTGGACGCCGATCAGCGCGGTCGCGTGGGTGAGGTTGGGGAAGTACCCGAGCCGTACGGTGTCGGCGGAGAGCTTCTTGCCCTCGGCGGCCACCTTCTTCTCGTCGTTCTTGGCGTCGGAGCCGTAGCCGCAGGAGGCGAGCGCGCCGATCAGCAGCGGCAGGGCGGCGGCAGCGGCGAGGCCGCGGCGCAGGGTGGTACGGGTGGTGGCAGGCACGGGAGGTGTTCCCCTCGATTCAGCGTTTTCGAAGTCTGCGTCTATGTCGTTCGGGGTGGAGCGGGTGGAGCGGGGTCGCGCCGCGCATGCGGCGCGTCGAGGTCAGCACGCACATCGCGCGACGCCTCCCATGCCCGCACCGAGGGCGCCGGAGCCCACCCGGCCGCCTTCCTTCGCGAAGGTGTCGTAGACGTTCTCGCTCATGTCAGAAGTCCCATCCTTCTTCGTCCTCGACGACCGCGACGGCCTTGGCGGTCGCGAAGGAATCGCCGGCCATGCCGGCCGCGAGCGTGGTGCCGTCCGCCGGGTCGATCAGCAGGAACGAACCGGTGCGGCGGGAGTCCGCGTACGCGTCGAGCGCGAGCGGCTCGGCGGTGCGCACGACGACCCGGCCGATGTCGTTGGCGACCAGCTGACCCGGGTTCGGGTGCTGGGAGAGGTCGTCCAGGGTGAGCCGCGAGGGGATCTCCTTGACGATCGCCTTGACCGTGCGGGTGGTGTGCTTGAGCAGCACCCGCTGGCCGACGGAGAGGGCCTGGTCCGCCACGTGGCAGACGGTCGCCTCGATGTCCTGGGTGGTCGGCGGGGCGTCACCGCTCGGGGCGAGCAGGTCGCCGCGCGAGATGTCGATGTCGTCGGCGAGCCGGATGGTGACCGACTGCGGTGCCCAGGCGATGTCCACCGACGCGCCGAGCGCGTCGATCCCGGTGATCGTGGAGGTCTGCCCGGACGGCAGGACGGTGATCTGCTCGCCGACCCGGAAGGCACCGGCCGCGATCTGACCGGCGTAGCCCCGGTAGTCGGGGTGCTCGGCGGTCTGCGGGCGGATCACGTACTGCACGGGGAAGCGCGCGTGGCAGGCCGTCAGGTCGTGGCTGACCGGGACGGTCTCCAGGTGTTCCAGGACCGTCGGGCCGCCGTACCAGTCCATGTTCGCGGACGGCTCCACCACGTTGTCGCCGGCCAGCGCCGAGATCGGGATCGCGGTGATCTCCGGGACGCCGAGCTCGGAGGCGTACGTCGTGAACTCCTCGGCGATCGCGGCGAAGACGGGCTCCTGGTAGTCGACCAGGTCCATCTTGTTCACGGCCAGGACGACGTGCGGCACCCGGAGGAGCGCGGCGACGGCGGCGTGCCGGCGGGTCTGCTCGACCACGCCGTTGCGGGCGTCGACGAGGACCACGGCCAGCTCGGCGGTGGACGCGCCGGTCACCATGTTCCGGGTGTACTGCACGTGCCCGGGGGTGTCGGCGAGGATGAAGCGGCGGCGGGGCGTCGCGAAGTAGCGGTAGGCCACGTCGATGGTGATGCCCTGCTCGCGCTCGGCCCGCAGACCGTCGGTGAGGAGCGCCAGGTCGGGCGCCTCCTGGCCGCGGGAGCGCGAGGCGTGCTCCACGGCCTCCAGCTGGTCGGCGAGGACCGACTTGGAGTCGTGGAGGAGCCGGCCCACCAGGGTGGACTTGCCGTCGTCGACGGAGCCGGCGGTGGCGAAGCGCAGCAGGGTGGTGGCCGCCAGCTGCTCGGACAGCTGCTCGGTGGACGTGCTCATTAGAAGTACCCTTCGCGCTTGCGGTCTTCCATCGCGGCCTCGGACATCTTGTCGTCGGCGCGGGTCGCGCCCCGCTCGGTGAGCCGGGAGGCGGCGATCTCGGCGATCACGGCGTCCAGCGTGGTGGCGTCGGAGTCGACGGCGCCGGTGCAGGACATGTCGCCGACGGTGCGGTAGCGGATCAGCCGCGTCTGAGTCGTCTCGGACTCCTTCGGGCCGCCCCAGTCGCCGGCGGTCAGCCACATGCCGTTGCGGGCGAAGACCTCGCGCTCGTGGGCGAAGTAGATCGCCGGGAGTTCGATCTTCTCGCGCTGGATGTACTGCCAGACGTCGAGCTCGGTCCAGTTGGACAGCGGGAAGACGCGGACGTGCTCGCCGGGCGCGTGGCGGCCGTTGTAGAGCTGCCACAGCTCGGGGCGCTGGCGGCGCGGGTCCCACTGGGAGAACTCGTCGCGCAGCGAGAACACCCGCTCCTTCGCGCGGGCCTTCTCCTCGTCGCGGCGGCCGCCGCCGAAGACTGCGTCGAAGCGGTGCTGCTGGATCGCCTCGGTGAGCGGGACGGTCTGCAGCGGGTTGCGGGTGCCGTCGGGGCGCTCGCGCAGCTTTCCGGCGTCGATGTACTCCTGCACGGAGGCCACGTGCAGCCGCAGCCCGTGCTGGGCGACGACGCGGTCGCGGTACTCGAGGACCTCGGGGAAGTTGTGCCCGGTGTCGACGTGCAGCAGCGTGAAGGGGACCGGCGCGGGGGCGAAGGCCTTCAGCGCCAGGTGCAGCATGACGATGGAGTCCTTGCCGCCGGAGAACAGGATCACCGGCCGCTCGAACTCGCCCGCCACCTCACGGAAGATGTGGACGGCCTCGGACTCCAGGGAGTCGAGGTGCGACAGCGCGAACGGGCTGTCCGTACTGTCGTGAACATGAGCCACGGTGGTCATGCGAGACCCCTCTCGGTGAGCAGCTCGTGGAGCGTCGCTGCCGACTCCTGCACGGTCTGGGTGTGGGACTCGATCCGCAGATCGGGGTTCCGCGGCTCGTCGTACGGGTCGTCGACGCCGGTGAGACCGCTGATCTCGCCCGCGGCCTGCTTGGCGTAGAGCCCCTTCACGTCACGTACGGAGCAGACGTCGACCGGGGTGGCGACGTGCACCTCGACGTACGGGGTGCCCTCCGCGGCGTGGCGCTTGCGCACCGCCTCGCGGCTGTCCTCGTACGGGGCGATGACGGGGACGAGGACCTTCACGCCGTTGGAGGCGAGGAGTTCCGCGACGAAGCCGATCCGCTGCACGTTGGTGTGCCGGTCCTCGCGGCTGAAGCCGAGGCCCGCCGAGAGGAACTCGCGGATCTCGTCGCCGTCGAGCACCTCGACCCGGTGGCCCTCCGCGCGCAGCCGGCCGGCCAGCTCGTACGCGATGGTGGTCTTCCCGGCGCTCGGGAGGCCGGTGAGCCAGATGGTGGCGCCCGTCACGTGCTTCTCCTGAAAGTTCTGAGTGTCCGTCATCCGTGCAGCCCGCATTCGGTCTTGGCGCGGCCCGCCCAGCGTCCGGCGCGGGCGTCCTCGCCCTCCAGGACGCGGCGGGTGCACGGGGCGCAGCCGACGGAGGTGTAGCCGTCCATCAGGAGCGGGTTGGTCAGGACGCCGTGCTCGGCGACGTAGGCGTCGACGTCGTCCTGCGTCCAGCGGGCGATGGGGGAGACCTTGACCTTCTGCCGCTTCTCGTCCCAGCCGACGACCGGGGTGTTCGCCCGGGTCGGGGACTCGTCGCGGCGCAGTCCGGTGGCCCAGGCGCCGTACCGGGTCAGGCCCTCTTCGAGGGGCTTGACCTTGCGCAGCGCGCAGCAGAGGTCGGGGTCGCGGTCGTGCAGCTTCGGGCCGTACTCGGCGTCCTGCTCGGCCACGGTCTGCCGCGGGGTCAGGGTGATGACGTTGACGTCCATGACGGCGTCCACGGCGTCACGGGTGCCGATGGTCTCCTCGAAGTGGTAGCCGGTGTCGAGGAAGACGACGTCCACGCCGGGCCTGACCCGGGAGGCGAGGTGGGCGACGACGGCGTCCTCCATGGAGGAGGTGACGCAGAAGCCCTCGCCGAAGGTGTCCACGGCCCAGCGGAGGATCTCCAGCGCGGAGGCGTCCTCCAGATCGCGGCCGGCCTGCTCGGCGAGTGCCTTGAGGTCGGCCGCGGCGGTTGCCTGAGTCGTCGTCATATCTCTTTCCCTCCAGGGGTGTTGCCCGAAGTTCCGGGGGCGAGGAGCCCCAGGAACTTCAACTGGAAGGCTCGGCTGCACGCGCTGCATTCCCAGGCGCCGTGGCCCTGCTCGTTCGGACGCAGGTCCTCGTCGCCGCAGTAGGGGCAGAAGAACGGGGCGGCACGCTCGCTCATGACAGCGCCTCTTCCGAGGCGCGCGCCGCCCAGGTGGCGAAGCGCTCGCCGGTCTCGCGCTCCGCCTGGAAGCGCTTGAGGACCCGCTCCACGTAGTCCGGGAGCTCGGCCGCGGTGACCTTGAGGCCGCGGACCTTGCGGCCGAAACCGGCCTCCAGGCCGAGCGCGCCGCCGAGGTGCACCTGGTAGCCCTCGACCCGGTTGCCGTCCCCGTCAAGGACCAGCTGGCCCTTGAGGCCGATGTCGGCGACCTGGATGCGGGCGCAGGCGTTCGGGCAGCCGTTGATGTTGATCGTCAGCGGCTCGTCGAAGTCCGGGACGCGGCGCTCCAGTTCGTCGATGAGCGAGGCGCCGCGGGCCTTGGTCTCGACGATCGCGAGCTTGCAGAACTCGATGCCGGTGCAGGCCATCGTGCCGCGCCGGAACGGGGTCGGGTTCACCCGCAGGTCGAGGGCCTCCAGGGCGGCGACCGCCGAGTCGAGCTGGGCCTCCTCGACGTCGAGGAGGATCATCTTCTGGTCCGCGGTGGTGCGCAGCCGGCCGGAGCCGTGCTGCTCGGCCAGAGCGGCGATCTTGGTGAGCGTGGCGCCGTCGACCCGGCCGACGCGCGGGGCGAAGCCGATGTAGAACCGGCCGTCGTTCTGCCGGTGCACGCCCATGTGGTCGCGCCACTGGCCCGCGGGCTGCTCGGGGGCGGGGCCGTCGGTCAGCTTGCGCCGGAGGTACTCGTCCTCCAGGACCTGGCGGAACTTCTCCGGGCCCCAGTCGGCGACGAGGAACTTCAGCCGGGCGCGGTTGCGCAGCCGGCGGTAGCCGTAGTCGCGGAAGATCGAGATGACGCCCTCGTAGACGTCCGGGACCTCGTCGAGGGAGACCCAGGCGCCGAGGCGGACGCCCAGCTTGGGGTTGGTGGAGAGACCGCCGCCGACCCAGACGTCGAAGCCGGGGCCGTGCTCCGGGTGGTGCACGCCGACGAAGGCGATGTCGTTGATCTCGTGCGCCACGTCGAGCTGCGGCGAGCCGGAGACCGCGGACTTGAACTTGCGGGGCAGGTTGGAGAAGTCCTTGTTGCCGACGATCCGACGGTAGATCTCGTCGATGGCGGGCGTGCCGTCGATGATCTCGTCGGCGGCGATGCCGGCCACCGGGGAGCCGAGGATGACACGCGGGGTGTCGCCGCAGGCCTCGGTGGTGGACAGGCCGACCGCCTCCAGGCGGTTCCAGATCTCGGGGACGTCCTCGATGCGGATCCAGTGGTACTGGACGTTCTGCCGGTCCGTGATGTCGGCGGTGCCACGGGCGAACTCCTCGGAGATCTCGCCGATGACCCGGAGCTGCTCGGTGGTCAGCCGGCCGCCGTCGATCCGCACCCGGAGCATGAAGTACTCGTCGTCCAGCTCCTCCGGCTCCAGGACACCCGTCTTGGTGCCGTCCAGACCCTGCTTGCGCTGGGTGTAGAGGCCCCACCAGCGCATGCGTCCGCGCAGGTCGTTGGGGTCGATGGAGTCGAATCCGCGCTTCGAGTAGACCGTCTCAATACGTGTCCGTACGTTGAGACCGTCGTCGTCCTTCTTGAACTGCTCATTGCCGTTCAGGGGGGTGAAGTGCCCCACGGCCCACTGACCCTCGCCACGGTGGCGCCCGGTCTTGCGGCGTGCGGCGGCGGGAGTGGGGTTTTCCGGGGTGGCGGCCATGGCGTCTTGTCCTTCGGGACTGCGAGAGGGCGGCTCTGACCTGCACACTGGCGCTCAGGTCGGAGGGTGGCGCGTCAGTGCGCAGCAGGGTCGGGCAGAGTCGTGCTGAAAAGTGATCGCGGCGGTGCTGGTTCTCTCAGCGCGCCGGACAGATGGCGCTGGACATGCGGCCGAGGTCGACGTGCCGCCGACTCACCAAGGCAATTCCAGTTCCAGACATGACGGAAGCGTGTCACGGGACTTTGGACCCAGTCCAGCATCGTCCAGGATGCGGACATTGTCGTCTCGTTCTACGAGACAGCGTGACGCGGGTCACGCGAAAGGGGCCCTGATCAGGGCCCCTTCACCGGTCCGCGACGGTCCGTACCGCGCGCTCTCAGACGTCGGCACCCGGCCACGGCCCCGGCGTCTCGGTCTCCTCGACCTCCTCGACCTTGGTGTCGAAGAGCCGGAAGCCCCGGCGCTCGTAGTTGGCCATCGCGTGCGGGCCGTCGAGCGAGCAGGTGTGCAGCCAGACGCGCTTCGTCGGCTCCCGGTCCGGCCAGCGCTCGGCCAGGTCCCAGGCGCGCGCCACGCCGTACGAGAGGAGGTGGCCGCCGATCCGGCGCCCCCGGAAGGCCGGGATCAGGCCGAAGTAGACGATCTCCACCGTGCCGTCGTCCTGCGGGTCCAGCTCCACGTACCCGGCCGGCGTCCCCCTGTCGTACGCCACCCAGATCTCGGCACCCGGCTTCTCCACGATCTCCTGCCACTGCTTGTACGTCAGCGACAGCCGGTCGGACCAGCGGATGTCGCCGCCGACCGCGGTGTAGAGGAAGCGGCTGAACTCCGCCGAGGGCACCTCGGCGCGCCGGACCACCACGTCGTCGCCCTCCGGCGGGGTGGCGGGACGCAGGTCGGACGGCGAGGTCTGTTCGAGGGACCAGGTGGTGAGAGTGATGCTCATGGGGTCATCGCATCATGCGGAGCGCCGGATTCCCAGAGGGGTCGGAGGTCGCGGGGGCCGGGGGAGCCCCGTCGGGGCCCCGCCGGAAGACACTCGTCCACATGGTGGACACCCGCCGGTCGCGCCCGCTACGTGCTCGCCCCCGCCCGCACCGCCGGAGCCAGCGAGTGCGGGAGGAGGTCCGCCGGGTTCTCCGGGCGCAGCACTTCCACCGCGACCTCCTCGCGGAAGCGGTACGGGCGGTGCGCCAGGACCCCAGCCAGGTTCCGGCGCACCCGGGACATCTCCGCCCGGACGGTCACCGTCCGCGTACGGTCGCCGAACACGTCGTCCGCCAGCTCCGCCGCGCTCCGCCCGTCCCGGTGCAGCGCCAGGACGTAGAGGAGCTCCGCGTGCCGGGGGCTCAGCTCCTGCTGCCAGCTGCCCGCCGCCCCCGAGACGGACACCGTCCAGCGGCGCGGCCGGCTCAGGTCGAGCACCACCCGGCTCGCCGCCGCCGCGCCCGGCTCCTCCGCCGGCGTCTCCTCCTCGACCCGCAGCAGCCAGCCGCCCGGCAGCGGCTCCACCGCGCACAGGCCGAGCGAGGGCAGCCACAGCCGGCCCGAGCGGAAGGTCTTCGGCAGCGGGATGCGGTCCACCGGCGCGAGCCCGGTCACCGCCGCCGTCCAGCCGTGGGTGTCCACCGCGACCGCCCGGCCGCCCACCCGGCACAGGATCGGCGCGGCCACCGACCGCAGCCGCTCGATCGACCTCAGGTGCCGCTCCCGCATCTCGGCCTCGGCGAGCTGCGCCACCGAGCCGACCAGGGCCAGCATCGCCGGGTGGAAGCTCGACGCCGGGCCGCTCACGTCGAGGATGCCGAGCAGCCGCCGGTCGCGCGGGTCGTGGACCGGCGCGGCGGCGCAGGTCCAGTTGTGGAGCGCCTGGACGTAGTGCTCGGCGGAGTGCACCTGGACCGCGCGCCCCGTGGCGAGGGCCGTGCCGACCGCGTTGGTCCCGGTGGTGTGCTCGGTCCAGGCCGCGCCCTCCTCCAGGCAGATGCCGTTGGCCTGCCGCATCACCGCGAGGTTCCCCTGCCGCCACAGCACCCGGCCGTGCTCGTCGGTGACCACCATGATCTGGAGCGAGGTGTCGGCGATGCCGGCGAGTCCGCCGCTCAGCGTCTGCATGACCTCGGAGAGGAGCGTGGTCCTGCGCCGCTCCTCCAGCTCGTCCCGCTGGAGCAGCACGCTGTTCGTGCCCTGGTCGGGGTCGAGCCCGAGCCGGGCCATCCGCTGCCAGGAGGCGTCGATCACCGCGCGGGGGGCGATCGGCGGCGTGCGGCCGGCGAGGGTTTCCTCGCGCACCCGGTGCAGCAGCCGGGTGGCTTGGGCGGCGTCCATGGCGGCGAGGCGCTTCATGTCGAGCTGCGTGTTATTCATCGGTTCTCCCAGCCACCCGGCGTGCTGTATCGGTTCTGCACAGGGCAGATGTCCGGAGTGTCGGTGCCCATCGTGCCGTTCGGAACCGTCCGGCGAGACCCGGTTCGGGTAATCCTGCAACCCTTTGCAACTCTGGTCCCCGGCCGGCCCCCTGGGCGAAGCTGGTGCGAGCGGCGGGTGGTGCCGTGTCGGCGCAGCACCACCCCCGCTTTTCCGTGCGTGCCGACCCCTCCGGGTCCACCCCTGGCACGCGCGGCAAGCTTCCGCGGCCGTACGGACACACGGGCGTACGGCGTACTGCCGTGCTGTCGTACTGCCGTGCTGCCGTACGCCGTACTCGCGGACGGCAGTCGCCTCAGGCCTCCACCCGCGCCCGCTCCACCAGCGCCCGCAGGTCCAGCGAGTGCGGCAGCGTCCCGAACGCCGCGCCCCCGTCCCCGCCGAGCCGCGCCGCGCAGAACGCGTCCGCGACCTCCGGCGGCGCCCACCGCACCAGCAGCGCCCCCTGGAGGACCAGCGCGAGCCGCTCCGTGAGCCGCCGGGCCCGCGCCTCGATCCCCTCCAGATCCGCCAGCTCGGTCAGCACGCCCCGGATCGCCCGGTCGAGCCGGTGGTCGGCGCCGCGCGCCGCCCCGACCTCCCGGAGGAACGCGTCCAGCGCGGCGGGTTCGGTCCGCAGCGCCCGGACCACGTCCAGGGCCTGCACGTTCCCCGAGCCCTCCCAGACCGAGTTGAGCGGCGACTCCCGCAGCAGCCGGGGCATCCCCGACTCCTCCACGTAGCCGTTGCCGCCCAGGCACTCCAGGGCCTCCGCCACCACCGGCGTACACCGCTTCGTCACCCAGTACTTGGCGGCGGGCACGGCGATCCGGAGCAGCGCCAGCTCCTGGGGCGTACCGGTGTCGTAGGCCGCCGCCAGACGCATGCCGAGCACCGTCGCCGCCTCCGACTCCAGAGCGAGGTCGGCGAGCACGTTCCGCATCAGCGGCTTCTCGGCCAGCGGGCCGCCGAACGCCTCCCGGTGCGCGCAGTGGTGCACGGCCTGCGCCACCGCCTGCCGCATCAGCGCCGCCGAACCGAGGACGCAGTCGACCCGGGTCGCCGCCACCATGCCCATGATCACGCGCAGCCCACGGCCCTCCTCGCCGACCCGGCGCGCCCACGTCGTCCCGTCGAACTCCACCTCGGCGGAGGCGTTCGAACGGTTGCCCAGCTTGTCCTTCAGCCGCTGGATCGCGAAGGCGTTCCGCGAGCCGTCCGCGAGGACCCGCGGCAGCAGGAAACAGGTCAGCCCCGCCGGAGCCTGCGCGAGCACCAGGAAGGCGTCCGACATCGGCGCCGAACAGAACCACTTGTGCCCCGTCAGGACGTACTCCCCGTCCGCCGCGAGCGGCCGCGCCTCCGTCGTGTTCGCCCGGACGTCGCTGCCGCCCTGCTTCTCCGTCATGGCCATCCCGAGCAGCACACCTGGCTTCTCCGCGACCGGACCGAGCTCCCGCTCGTACACGTGCGAGAGGGCCGCCGGCTCCCAGACCTCCGCCAGCTCCGGCTCGGCGCGCAGCGCGGGCACCGCGGCGTGCGTCATCGACAGCGGACAGCCGTGACCCGCCTCCACCTGGGACACCACCAGAAAACCGGCGGCCCGCCGCACATGGCCGCCCGGCCGGCCCCAGGCATCGGTCAGACCGGCTTCCACGGACTTGCCGAGCAGCCGGTGCCACGCCGGATCGAACTCGACCTCGTCGATCCGGTGGCCGTACCGGTCGTGGGTGCGCAGCCGCGGCGGGTTCGCGTTCGCCCGCTCCCCCCACTCCTGGAGCTGCGCCGAACCGGCCGCCCGGCCGAGGACGGTGAGGTCCCCGCGGACCTCCGTCAGGAGCTCGGGCGCGAGGTGCCGTTCGACCGCCTCCGCCAGCGCCCGGTCGCTCGTGAAGACGTCGTGTCCCACCAGGGGTGGAGCCTGGTTGGTAACGGTGTGGGTGCTCGCTGCCATGCCGATACGGTAAGCAGGTGCAGGCAGCAAGCGAAACACCCGATCGGCCCGAGCGGCGGCCCTGGAGCAGACTCCACCGCGCGCGCGTCCTCTACCGCAACGTCTCCAAGCGGAAGATGGTCTGGCTGCTCCTCAAGGACACCGTCAACTCGTGCATCGAGTACCGGATCCTCGGCCTCGCCGCCGAGGCCGCGTTCTTCACCCTGCTGTCCCTGCCGCCGCTGCTCCTCGGTCTGATCGCGGTCCTCGGCTACGCCGACGACTGGACCAACACGGACACCGTCGCCAGCATCCGGGAGAACATCCTCCACGCGGCCGGAACGGTTCTCTCCGACCGGGGCGTCCGCGAGATCGCCGAACCCCTCCTGGACGACATCACCCAGGGCAAACGGCCCGACCTGATCTCCCTCGGCTTCGCGATCGCCCTCTGGTCGGGCTCGCGCGCCGTGAACGTCTTCATCGACACCATCACCGTCATGTACGGACTCGACGGGCACCGGGGCATCGTCAAGACCCGGCTCCTCGCCCTGCTGCTCTACATCGTGGCGCTGCTCATCGGAGCCATCGTGCTGCCCCTGGCGGTCGTCGGCCCCGACCGGGTCGTCGAACTCGTCCCCTGGGGCACGGAAGTCGTCTCCGTCCTCTACTGGCCGGCCGTCATCCTGCTCTCCATCGCCTTCCTGACCACGCTCTACCACGTGTCCGTGCCCGTCAGATCGCCGTGGATCGAGGACATCCCCGGCGCGCTCGTCGCGCTCGGGATGTGGGTCCTCGGCAGCTTCCTGCTGCGGATCTACCTCACCAGCCAGGTCGAGGGACCGACGATCTACGGCTCCCTCGCCGCCCCCATCGCCGTCCTCCTCTGGATCGGCATCTCGGCCTTCGCCGTCCTCGTCGGCGCCGCCGTGAACGCCGCCATCGACCGCGTCTGGCCCTCGGTGGCCACGGCCGCCGCCCGCGAGGCCAATGAGCGGGCCCGTGCCGTCCAGGCGGCGGAACTCGTCGCACGCGTGCGTGCCGAGGCCGAGGACGTCGACGAGGACGACCCGGACATGCCCTCCGAGTTCCCCGAGCGCTGGTCCAAGTTCCTGCCCCCGGACGACGTGAAGGCCCGCCTCCACTCCGGCTGGGAGAAGGAGTGACGCGGGGCGGACCCGGAGCGCCACGCGCCCCGGGCCCGCCGGGGCGTGATCGGGCGGGCCGGGGGTAGCCGCCGCATACCGGCCCCCGGGCCCCAGGCCGCGACGGCGTCGCCGCGCGGGAAGGCCGGGCCGCTCCTAGGAGGTGCGCGTCATGACGACCCCGTCGAACCCGGCATCCGACCCCGGCCCGCGCGGAGGCCGCGTCCCACCGGGCGAAACCCCCGCAGGGGAGTCCAGCACCGGCTCAGGCGCCGGCCCGTATCGGCCGCTCTCACGAGGCTGGGGCAAGGGGCCGCTCATCCTGATCTGTCTGCTCGCCGTGCTGGTCGCCCTGTTCTTCCTCGCCTACGCCATCACCCTGGCCGTCTGACCCCGGCGCTCCGAGGAGGCGATCGAAGGATGTCACCGGAAACCGATCTTCCCGGAACGGGCTCCGCCGGTGCGGGGCCCGGCGCCCGGCTGCTGCTGGTGCGCCACGCGAAGGCGGAGCCGAAGGGCCGCACCGAGGACTTCGACCGGAAGCTGAGCCCCCGGGGGCGCGCCGACGCGGCCGAGACCGGCCGCTGGCTGGAGCGGTCCCCGTACCGGCCGGAGCTGGTGCTGTGCTCGCCGGCCCGGCGGGCCCGCAAGACGTGGCGGCTCGTCGAGCCTGAGCTGACGGACCCGCCGCCCACCGTGTACGACGAGCGCCTCTACAACGCCGCCCCGAACGAGTTGGTCACCACGCTGGCCGACCACGGCGCGGGCCTCGGCGTTCTCGCCCTCGTCGGCCACAATCCCGGTCTCCACCAACTGGCAGCGGGCCTGTGCGGCCAGGGACCGCCGGAGCTGCTGGAACGGCTGAGGGCGGGGTTCCCCACGGCGGGTGTCGTCGTCGTGGACCTCGCCGGCGGCTGGGATGGGCTGGCTCCCGGCCGGGGCACCTTGGTCGACTTCTGGACCGGGACTGAATGATGTCGCCCCGGCCGGGCAGCCGCCGTACGGGGTCCGACGCATCCGCCGGAGCTCTCGCACCGAGTCGAGTGAAGGAGTCCAGTCACCATGCCTCGTGGTTCCAGTCCCAAGCGTGAACGCCAGTACGAGCACATCAAGGAGAGCGCCGAACAGCGCGGCGAGAGCACCAAGCGCGCGAAGGAGATCGCCTCGCGCACGGTCAACAAGGAACGCGCCCGCTCCGGGGAGTCGAAGACCTCCAGCCGCTCGTCGACCCAGGACAAGTCCTCGTCCAAGCGGGGCGGACAGCGCTCGCACAGCGGGTCCCAGGGCCCGACGAAGGAGCAGCTCTACAACGAGGCGAAGCAGCGGGGCATCGACGGCCGTTCGAAGATGGACAAGGCCGAACTCAAGCGGGCCCTCGGCCACTGACCGGATCGGTCACACCGCCGGCGCCCCCGGTGACCCCGCGGCCCTCGCAGGCCGGCGGGGTCACCGGTCGTCGTCGTGCGGCCCTCGCAGGCCGGCCGGGTCATCGGTCGTCGTCCCGCGGAGTCACAGGTCGTCGTCCCGCAGGAGCTCCAGGACGGCGCGCTCGACGGCGCCGTGCGTGGCCGGACGGCCGAAGAGGCCGTCCTCCCCGAGTTTCCCGAGGGCCGCGGCGACGGTCCTCCCGTCCTCGTACCGCTCGACGACGCGCGGATCGATGTATGACGCGCGGCAGACGGCGGGCGTGTTCCCCAGGTAGCCGCTCACCTCGCGCACGGCACGGGCCACGACCTTCTTCCGCCGGGCGGTGGACGCGTCGGAGGTGCTCTCGG
The DNA here is from genome assembly GCF_008639165.1 of Streptomyces venezuelae ATCC 10712. Classification (NCBI taxonomy): domain Bacteria; kingdom Bacillati; phylum Actinomycetota; class Actinomycetes; order Kitasatosporales; family Streptomycetaceae; genus Streptomyces; species Streptomyces venezuelae. The sequence goes on from NZ_CP029197.1 coordinate 6,456,004, forward strand.
AGACGGCCAGGGCCACCGCGGCCAGCACGGTGGCGTACCAGGTCCTGAAGTCCTTGGCGGTGACGTCCTCGCCCGCCCGCTCGCGCAGGTACGCGTTGAGGTCCTCGGCGTGGACCTCGTGCCACGCCGCGTGCTCCCAGTACGCGAACAGCCTCGGGCCCGGATCCTTCCGCCGCAGCAGGGCCCGTACGACCGCGTGGGCCTGCTCGTCCACCAGCGTCCGCGTGACGGTCCTGCCCGACTTGGCGGGGAAGTCCAGCCGGATCTCCCCGTTCCGGCAGCTGGCGTGCTCCCGCAGCAACGTGGTGAGGCCGTAGCTCCCGTTCTCGTGCACGTACCGCTCCCCGCCGATGCGCAGGAAACCCAGGTCGAGCAGCCGGGTCAGACAGGCCAGCACCCTGGTCCTGGTGAGGCCGCGACCGGCGAGGTCGCGCGCCACCCGCCTGCGCAGCCGCGGCAGCGAGCGCGCCACCTCCTGCACGTGCGCGTGCTTGGCGGCCTCCCGCCGGGCACGGAAGTCGGGGTGGTAGAGGTACTGGCGGCGCCCGGCGTCGTCCGTCCCCACCGCCTGGATGTGGCCGTTCGGCCAGGGGCAGACCCACACGCCCCGCCAGGCCGGCGGTATCACCAGGGCGCGGACCCGCTCGCGGTCGGCCGCGGGGAGCGGCCGGCCGTCGGCGTCCAGGTACCGGAACCCCCGGCCGTGCCGCACCCGGCGCCACCCCGGCGCATGCGGGTCGCTGGTCCTCAGGCGCACCACAGCCGTCCGTCAGCCGGCGTCGGCGTCGGGATGCGCCTGCGTGCGCAGGGTCCAGCTCTGACCCGAACAGTCGTAGGGCAGCGGCGGGAACCGGTGGCCACGGACATCGGTGCTCTTGCTCCACAGATGTTCCTTGCCGCAGTCGCAGGCGTAGATGCCGCTCAGGGGGACGATTTCACCGGGTTTCCAATGCTCTGTCTCGTTCATGCAGTGATGGCTACCCGGAACCCGTCGGCCCACCCCTGGGGCGGCGGCGCGGGCGTCACTCGTCCGGGTCCCGGTCCGGGGTGCGCCACGAGCCGGCGCGTGAACGGGGAGCGGCGCCGGCCGTGTTCCGGCGGCGGGCGGCGCGGCGGCTGCCCCACCAGAAGGCGCCGATCAGCAGGGCGGCGATGACCACCCCGACGAGGATCAGCAGCAGGGACGGACTTCCCTCGGCGGCGAGCACGGTTGCAAGGTTCATGGTCGGCGCCTACCCGGGATCGCGCCCCGCAAAGGCGGGTTCGGCCACATGCGGCTCGAAGCGCGCGAAAGTCCGACATCGCCTAGTTTGGGCCTCACCGAGATCCCCACACACAGGGAGTGCAGCAGCATGGCTGACAAGGGAAAGATGGATCAGGCCAAGGGCAAGGCCAAGGAGGCCGTCGGCAAGGTCACCGGCAACGACCGGATGAAGGCCGAGGGCAAGGGCGACCAGGTCAAGGGCAAGGCGAAGGAGGCCATGGCCAAGGCCGAGGAGCGTGCCCGCGGCGTCCAGGACTCCCTGCGCGACAAGCGCGAACGGCCCTGACACCGCCCTGGTGAGCCGCCGCGCGGCCCCAGGGCGAACAGGAGCGGCCCCCGGCGCCCAGGCGCGTCAGGGGGCCGTCCCTGTTCCCGGCCACCGGGGCGCACCGCCGCGAGCGGCCCCGGCGCACCGCCGCGTCAGGAGGCCGCCTCTTTTCCCGGCCGGGGCGCACCGCCGCGCTTCACCCGCCTCACCCACCCCACGGCCAGGCGGGGCCGCGCGTCACCCGCCCCACCGCCAGGTGGTGATCTCCGCCGGGTCCTCGCCCGTCCGGCGCAGTTCCGCCCGGAGCCGGTCGCGGTGGGCCGCGTAGCGGTCGCCGAGTTCCGGCGCCCGCGGGTGGCGGGCCGCGAGATGCTCCAGCGCGGTGAGGGCGAGGTCGTGGCGGGACGTGCCGTTGGCGGCGAGGAGGTCGTACGGGGTGGTGGTGGTCCCCTCCTCGACGTAACCCCGCACGTGGAAGCGGTCCGGGCGCGGCCGGCCGTGCAGGAGCTGGTGCACCGCCGAGGGGTAGCCGTGGAAATCGAGCACCACCGGGGTGTCCGTGCCGAACAGCGCGCGGAAGCGGTCGTCCGGCATGCCGTTCGGGTGCCGGTCGGCGGGCGCGAGGGCGCACAGGTCCACGATGTTGACCACCCGGATCGACGCGTCGGGCAGGTCCTCGCGCAGCAGTTGGGCCGCGGCCAGGGTTTCGACGGTGGGGATGCCGCCGGCGCAGGCGAGGACCAGCTCCGGCTCCTCGCCCCGCTCGTGCGAGGCCCACGCCCACGTGGACGCCCCGGCGGCGCAGTGCGCCCGTGCCTCGTCCAGGCCGAGCCACTGCGCGGCCTCGTGCTTGCCCGCCACCACGACGTTGACCTTCCCGGTCTCGTCGAGGAGGCGCTCCATGGTGACCAGCAGCGTGTTGGCGTCCGGGGGCAGGTAGACGCCGGTCACCGTGCTCTTCTTGGTGATCAGGTTGTTGATGAAACCGGGCCCCTGGTGGCTGTACCCGTTGTGCTCCTGGCGCCAGCCCTCACTGGTCAGCAGGTACGTGAGGCTGCTGACGGGCGCGCGCCACGGGACCTCGCCGGACATCTTCAGCCACTTGGCGTACTGGTTGAGCATGCTGTCCACGACGGACGCGAACGCCTCGTACGTGGGGAACAGGCCGTGCCGGCCGCTCTGGAGGTAGCCCTGGAGCCAGCCCTGACAGGTGTGCTCGGAGAGGACCTCCATGACCCGGCCGTCCCGCGACAGGTCCTCGGCGTACCCCTCCACCGGCCACGTGCAGGCACGGCCGGTGGCCCGGAGCACGGCGTCCAGCTTGTTCGAGGCGAGTTCGTCGGGCGAGACGATGCGGAAGTCGCGGCGCCCGGCGGTCCGGCGCATGATCTCCGTCAGCCACTCGGCGAGCACCTCGGTCGGGCCGGCCGGGCTCCGGCCGCGTCCCTCGCCGAGGCCGACGGCGTACGGAGCCAGCGGAGGCAGGTCGAGAGGCCGGCGCAGCCGGCCCCCGTCGGCCGCCGGCTGCATGCCGATGCGGCGCCGTCCCTCGGGACAGCCGGCCGTCACCTCCGGGACCGGCCGGCCGTCCTCGTCGAAGAGCTCCTCGGGACGGTACGAACGCAGCCACGCCTCCAGCGCGCGGAGCTGGACCGGATCGTCGTGGACGTCGGCCAGCGGCACCTGATGGGAGTGGAACGTGCCCTCGATGCGCCTGCCCTCGACCTCGACGGGGGCGCCCTCGCCCTTGAGGCTGCGCAGCACGATCATCGGCCAGGCCGGCCGTGGGGAGGGCTCTGTCCCGGAGCGCGCCTGCCGCTGGATCGCGGTGATCGCGGAGTGGGCGTCGGCCACCGCCTCCACCAGGCTCTCGTCGCCGGGATCGGACGTGACGTCCACGATCCGCGGATCCCAGCCGTAGCCGCGGAAGAGGTGGGTCAGTTCGCTGTCGGACATGGTGGCGAACACGGTCGGGGAGGAGATCTTGTAGCCGTTGAGGTGCAGGAACGGCAGCACGGCCCCGCTGGTGGCCGGGTCCAGGTACTTGGACGCGTGCCAGGCCCCCGCGGTCGGGCCGGTCTCCGCCTCTCCGTCGCCGACGACGCAGGCCACCAGCCGCCCGGGGGCGTCCAGGGCGGCGCCGAAGGCGGTGGACAGGGCGTACCCGAGCTCGCCGCCCTCGTGGAGGGTGCCCGGCACCGCAGGGGAGAGGTGGCTGGGGAAACCGTCGGGCGCGCAGTAACGACGACTGAGCTCGCGCAGGCCCGCCCCGTCGCGTCCCAGAGCGGGATCGACGTCCGCGTGCGTGCCCTCCAGCCACAGGTTCGCGTGCACGGCCGGAGCGCCGTGCCCCGGTCCCGTCACGAGCAGGACGTCCGCGTCCCGCTCCAGGACCAGCCGGTCGAGAGCCGCGTACACCCGGTTGATGCCGGGGCAGGTCCCCCAGTGGCCGAGGAGCCGCGGCTTGAGGTGCTCCCGGCGCAAGGGCTCCTTGAGCAGCACGTTCTCGCGCAGGTGGATCAGGACGGCGGCGATGTAGTCCGCCGCCCGCCGGTAGGGCTCCGGGCCCGTCGTCTCCTGGCTCATCGAACCGGTCCTCCCGCAGCGGCACGTTCCGTCCTCACGGTCCGCGCCTTTCCCGCGGGGCCGTGTGTAGCCGGGCCGACCGAGTAAGCGTGCCGAGGACGGGGCAGACGCAGCTGGGCATCCGCCCGCACGGCACGAAAGGAACACCTCATGACCGACCGCGAACAGAACCGCCCGACGCCCCCGTCCGAAGCCCCCGGGGAAAGCGGCGACAGCGCTGCCCGCCGCGAAGCGAAAGACGCCGTCGTCCCCGACCGAAAGAACGCCGAGCCCGACACCGACACCCGCGACCGCGAGTCCACCCAGGACGACAGGAATCCGCCCACGTAACCGAAAGGGGCCTACGGCCCTCGGAGCGCCGCCGGGGCCACCCCTTCAACGTTCGTGTGCGCCGACCGCGTTTCGCGAGGCGATGACGAGAACAGGTGAAGATGCCGGACAAGACCACTCGACGCCTCCTGATGGTGTTGGCCGCCTCGTTGCTCTTGAGTTCCTGCTCCACATCCGACCGAGACCGTGCCACACGCGACCCCTACCCGTACTGGGAGCTGGGAGTTGGCGCCCCCGAGGTCGCCGACTTCATGAAGGTCGTCGTGCCGGCGGGCGCGACGGAAGTGAACGGTGCGGTTCAGGCGAACCCGCAGGAGGACGTCTACCTCCTCTCCTTCGTCACAGACGCGAACACGGCCGTCCAGATCGCGGAAGACCTTCGCACAGAGAAGCCGATCCGCACCAAGGCAGTGGATCTCCCGCCGGATGAGGAACTCTTCGGGCACCTGGGGCTGCCAGAACCGCAGACGCTGAAGGGTGCCCGTTGGGCAGGGGTGTGCCCGCCATGCGTGAAGGACCACCGCCGTAGCAGCGTCCAGTGGATCGACGTCTACGTGTACGACCTGGCAGGCGGCAAGGCGCGGGTGTACCTCCACGCCTTCTGATCGCCGAGGGCGGGGACGACGGCCTGGCCGGCCGCAAGGCGGCAGCCCAGGCAGGTCGCGGGCCGACGCCGGAGGATCGGACTTTCGGCTGGCAGACCTGCCCGAGCTGGGTGCGTTTTCCCTCGTGTCGACTGCATGGGAAATCGCCACTGAGCTGAGTTCACCACGCGAGCCGGGAAGCCCCGGATTTAATCGGTGGTGCCGCGCCTCGGAGGGGGCTAGGGTTCTGCTCGTTCCACGGCGCGGCTGTGTCCTCGTCGGGGGATCGGTGTCTGTGTGTTGAGAAGAAGCAGGAGGTGAGGACATTGATGACTGTCACGGTGACGGGCTCTGCCCGCATTCAGGAGTTCATCGTTCCCACCCCTGTGGCCTCCGGCTGACACTCACTCGAAACCGCGCGCTCGGAGCGCGCCGCCGGGGCCGCCCCTTCGAAGGGTTCCCCTTGTTCCACACCTCGTTCCACGCGTCTTCCTCCTCCGATGCCCAGCACCCGCTCGCCGCGTACGGCTGGGACGCGGGCTGGGAGGCCGAGTTCGCCCCCTACGCCGCCCAGGGACTTCTCCCCGGCCGGGTGATCCGGGTCGACCGCGGTCAGTGTTACGTCGCCACCGCCGGCGGGGTCGTGCGCGCCGACACGGCGTTCGTGACTCCGCACGATCCGCTCCGGGTCATCTGTACCGGTGACTGGGCCGCTGTCGACCCCGAGGGCGTCAGCGATCCCCGTTACGTCCGGGCGTGCCTGCCGCGTCGTACCGCCTTCGCGCGGTCGACCTCCTCCCAGCGGTCCGAGGGGCAGATCCTCGCGGCCAACGTCGACCACGCGGTCATCACGGTCTCGCTCGCCGTCGAGCTGGACCTCGGCCGGATCGAGCGCTTCCTCGCCCTGGCGTGGGAGTCCGGCGCCCAGCCGACCGTCGTCCTCAGCAAGGCCGACCTCGTGCCCGACCCGGTCGGCCTCTCCTACCTCGTCGAAGACGTCGAGACGGTCGCCCCCGGCGTCCAGGTCGTGCCCCTCAGCTCGACCACCGGCGAGGGACTCGACGTGCTGTCCGCGGTGGTCGCCGGCGGCACGACCGTGCTGCTCGGCGTCTCCGGCGCCGGAAAGTCGACCCTCGCCAACGCGCTGGTCGGCGCGGACGTCATGGACGTCCAGGCGGCCCGTGACGTCGACGGCAAGGGCCGTCACACCACGACCACCCGCAACCTCTTCGTCCTGCCGGGCGGGGGAGTCCTCATCGACACCCCAGGGCTCCGCGGAGTCGGCCTCTGGGACGCCGAGACCGGTGTCGGCCAGGTCTTCTCGGAGATCGAGGAGCTGGCCGCGGAGTGCCGCTTCCACGACTGCGCCCACGAGTCGGAGCCCGGCTGCGCCGTGGCCGCGGCGATCGAGGACGGCTCGCTCCCGGTGCGACGCCTGGAGAGCTACCGCAAGCTGCTCCGCGAGAACCAGCGGATCGTGGCCAAGACCGACGCCCGGCTGCGCACCGAGATCCTCAAGGACTGGAAGCGGAAGGGCGCCGAGGGCCGCCGCGCCTTGGCGATGAAGCGCGGACAGGTCCGGTAGCGGCGTGCGGGGGAGCGCCCCTCCCCGCCACGCGCGCGGACCGGTCCGGTAGCGGGCGCGCGAGGGAGAGGGAGCGTCCCCCGCCACCAGCGTCGTGTCCGAAAACCGCGAGCCGGGGGTCGTCGGCCGTCGCACACTGGGAGACGTGACGGACGACGACACCCGCTACGAGGCGGTCAGCAGCAGGGACGCGCGGTTCGACGGCGAGTTCTTCTTCGCCGTCCGCACCACCGGCATCTACTGCCGTCCCAGCTGCCCCGCCGTCACCCCCAAACGGCAGAACGTCGCCTTCTTCCCGACGGCCGCCGCCGCCCAGGGCCACGGCTTCCGGGCCTGCCGCCGCTGCCGCCCGGACGCCGTGCCCGGCTCCGCCGCCTGGGACGTCCGGGCCGATGTCGTCGGGCGCGCCATGCGGATGATCGGCGACGGCGTCGTCGACCGCGAAGGCGTCCCCGGCCTCGCCGGACGTCTCGGCTACAGCACCCGGCAGGTGCAGCGACAGCTCACCGCCGAGCTCGGCGCCGGGCCCGTCGCGCTCGCCCGCGCCCAGCGGGCGCACACCGCGCGGCTGCTCCTCCAGACCACCGGGCTCCCGGTGACCGAGATCGCCTTCGCGGCCGGGTTCGCCAGCGTCCGCCAGTTCAACGAGACCATCCGCGCCGTCTACGCCCGCACCCCCAGCGCGCTGCGCGCCGAGGCGGGCAGCGGCGCGGGAGCCCGCACCGCCCTGGCCGCGGGGGTGCCGCTGCGGCTCGCCCACCGGGGGCCGTACGCCGCGGGCGAGGTCTTCGAGCTGCTCGCCGCCGAGGCCGTGCCCCGCGTCGAGGAGGTCGTCGGCGCTCCCGGCGCCCGCACCTACCGGCGCACCCTCCGGCTGCCGTACGGCACCGGGGTCGTCTCCGTCGACGAGCGCTCCGCCGGGCGCTGGCTCGAGGCCCGGATCCACCTCACCGAGCTGCGCGACCTGACCACCGCCGTGCACCGGCTGCGCCGCCTCTTCGACCTGGACGCCGACCCGTACGCGGTCGCCGAGCGCCTCGGGTCGGCCCCCGGGCTCGCCGCCGAGGTGGCCGCCCGGCCCGGCGTACGGTCCCCGGGGACGGCCGAACCGGAGGAGTTCGCGCTGCGGACGCTGCTCGGCGCGGCGGAGTCCGCCCGGGTCGTCGAGGAGCACGGCACCCCGCTGGCCACCGGCTGCGGCAGCCTCACCCACGTCTTCCCGGAGCCCCGGGCGCTGACCGGCCACCCGGTCGCGGGCCCGCTGGCCCGCGCCCTCGCCGACGGGGAGGTGCGCCTCGATCCGGGCGCCGACCGCGACGAGGCCGAGCGGGCGCTGCTCGCCGTTCCCGGCGTGAGCGCCGAGGCCGCGGCCCTGATCCGGATGCGGGCCCTCGGCGACCCCGACGTGCCCCTGGCGGACGGCCCGAACGCGGAGGAGTGGCGGCCCTGGCGCTCGTACGCCGCCCGCTACCTCAGGACGCCGCTCCCGGCGGCTCCTCAAGGCCCCAGCTGTGGATCCGGCGCGGATGGATCCGGATGACCTCCTCGCTGAAGTGCGGGCCCAGCGCGTGCGGGCCGACGAGGAGCTCCGCCTCGCCCCGGATCTCCACGCCCCGCACCCGCCAGGGGCGGGTGCTCGCGAGGTCGTCCACGACCAGCGCGACCTTCGGGTTCTCCCGCAGGTTGCGCCACTTCTTCGTACGGCCCATGGCGAGCCCGCCCACCAGGACCGTGCCGTCCTCCTGCGGGAAGAAGCCGACGGGGTTGACCTGCGGCTGACCCGACGGGTCGACCGTGGCCATCCGGGCGAGCTGCCGGCCACCGGTGAGATAGGCGCGTTCCGCCTCGCTGAAGCCCTCGAAATCCCTCATGGCCCCAGGATGGTGCCGCGAGGCCCCCGGCGGATCGGCGGCGGGACCGATCCCGCTCCCTCCACGGTCCTAGGACCGGCCCTTGCGACCTTTCAGCCCCAGAGGACCGCGCCCGCCCACGCCCCCACGATCAGCAGACAGGAGAACAGCTCGACGAGCACGCTGGTGCCCGCGGCCCGCATCACCGTCCGGGTCGCCGCCCGGGCCTGGCCGTGTCCGCCGAGCCGGAGCCGCTCCGAGAGGTAGACACCGCCGACGAAGCCGGGGATCGCGCCGATCACCGGGACCAGCACGAAGCCCAGGAGCGCGCCCACCCCCGCGTACGCCACCATCCGCCGGGTGATGCCCACCCCCCGGAAACGGCGCGCCGGCAACTGCCAGACGACCACTTGGGTGAGCAGCAGCAGGCCCGTCGTGGAGGCCAGCAGGATCCAGGCGAGGTCGGTCCGCTCGTGCAGCGACCACCACAGCATCGCCGCCCACACCAGCCACGTCCCCGGCACGCCGGGGGCCAGTACCCCGAACAGCCCGAGCAGCATCACCGTCGCGACCAGCAGGAGCTGCCACACGCTCATGTGCCCAGGGTGCCGGAATCCGGGTGTTCCCGCAGGTCAAGGCGGACGGACGGAGTACGGCGGGGTCAGCCGCGGGCCACCCAGCCCTTCTCGTACGCGTGCCAGCCGAGCTGCAGCCGGGTCGTCACCCCGGTCAGTTCCATCAGGCCCTTCACCCGGCGCTGCACCGTCCGCAGCCCCAGGTCCAGCTGCTTCGCCACGCTCGCGTCCGTCATCCCGGCGAGCAGCAGCGACAGGATCTCCAGGTCCATGACGTCCGGGCCCGGAGCCTCGTCCTCGGTGATCTGCGCGCCCGCGCCGAGTCTCAGCGGCAGCGCCTCCCGCCAGACCGATTCGAACAGGCCCATCAGTGACTCCAGGAGCCCGCTCGCGTGCACGACGATCGCCGCGGGCTCCGCGCCCCGGCCGGTCAGCGGCACCATCGCCAGGTTCCCGTCGGCGACCACCAGCTTCGTCGGCACCCGGTCGGCGACCCGGATCTTCTCCTCGCGGCTGAGCGCCGCCGAGAGTTCGAGCAGCCCGGACGGCAGGGTGAGCACTTCGCGCTCGATGACCACCCGGTAGCGCACCCCCCGCCCGGCGGCCTGCTCCTCGGCGTCGTTCTCCATGCCGGAGACCGCGATCGGCTTGCCCGTCACCAGGGCGCAGACCTCCTCCTGCGCGCCCAGCTGGAGCTGGAGGAAGCGGTGGGTGACGGCGCTCGCGCCGGTCACCACCTCGACCAGGTCGTGCACGGCGGCCTCGGCCGCCTCCGCCCGGTACTCCTCGGCGAGCAGCTTCGCCGCCAGCTCTGCCTGCTCCAGTTCGTGGCGCTGCTGGGTGAGGAGGGCGCCAAGGGCCACCCCGGGCGGCGCCGCCACCCAGCGTCCGGTGCGCGCCGAGGACTGGGCGGCGAGCCCCTGCGACTCCAGGCGGCGCAGGGCCCGCTCGGTGTCCCGCTCGGGCAGGGCGAGCCGGTGCGCGAGGTCGGTCACCTCGGCCGCGCCCAGCGCGACCAGCGCCCGGTACGCGGACTCCTGGCGCTCGTCGAGTCCTATCGCTCCCAGCATGGATGCCCCACCCCTCGCCCTACCGCCGACGGGCGCCCCGGATTCTTCCCGGGACGTTCACCGGAGGCATTCGTTCCGTTGGTGACCTGGCGGGAAACGGCCACGGCGTATTCCCGCCTCGCCCATCATCCCTGTACCGCCCTCACCTCTGCCAATGTGGCGCCACCGCAGCACCAACAGCTCCCGGAGACGGGTGTCTTGTGCCCTTTTTCCGGAATCAGATGGGGAGAGCGATGCGCCCGATTTCGCGTACGGCCCTGGGGGCGGCGACCGCCGTCGTCCTGGCCGTCACCGCGGTCGCGCCGTCCGTGGCGAACGAGCCACGGGACGGCACGGCCGGCAAGCGACCGCTGGTAGGCAGCGAGGCCCCGGCCCGCGCCGGGGACCGCGCCGCCACGGTGACCCTGGTCACCGGCGACCGCGTCGTGGTCACCCACGACGCCGACGGCAACCCGGCCGCCACCGCACTGCCGCGCGAGGACGGAACCGTCCCCCTGGTCCAGACCCGCCGCTCCGGCCAGGACCTCTACGTCTACCCCGAGGGCGCCACCGAGGCGCTCGCCGCCGGCCGCGTCGACCAGGAACTCTTCAACGTCACCGGACTCGTCCGCCAGGGCTACGACGACGCCGCCACCCCGACCCTGCCGCTCATCGCCGTCTACGGCTCCGACCTCGCCCGCTCCGTCCCCGCCGCCCCGCGCGGCGCGAAGCGCGGCCAGGTCCTGAAGGCCGTCGACGGCGTCGCCCTCAAGGCGGACAAGAAGCAGGCCGCCACGTTCTGGGCCGACCTGAACGCCCCCGCGGCCCGCTCCGCCGCCGGGATCGAGAAGCTCTGGCTCGACCGCAAGGTCCAGGCCACCCTGGAGCGCTCGACGAAGCAGGTCCACGCCCCCGAGGCCTGGGCCGCCGGCTACGACGGCACCGGCACCAAGGTCGCCGTCCTCGACACCGGGGCCGACGTCGAACACCCCGACCTCAAGGGCCGGGTCGCCGCCTCGGAGAACTTCACCGACTCCGACAGCGCCGACGACCGCCAGGGCCACGGCACCCACACCATCTCCACCGTCGGCGGCTCCGGCGCGGCGAGCGGCGGCAAGAAGAAGGGCGTCGCGCCCGGCGCGACCCTCCTCAACGGCAAGGTCCTCAACGACTCCGGCTCGGGCGCCGCCTCCTGGATCATCGCCGGCATGGAATGGGCCGTCGCCCAGGGCGCCGACGTCGTCTCCATGAGCCTCGGCAACCCCGAACCCACCGACTGCACCGACCCGATGAGCGTCGCCGCCGAGCAACTCGCGCAGAACAAGGGCACGTTGTTCGTCATCGCCGCCGGTAACTCGGGCCCCGCCCTCAACACGGTCTCCTCGCCCGGCTGCGCGCCCGGCGTCCTCACCGTCGGCGCCACGGACCGCGACGACTCCACCGCGTACTTCTCCAGCCGCGGCCCGACGATCGTCAACCACACCCTCAAGCCCGAGATAGCGGCGCCCGGCGTCGGCATCTCCGCCGCGGCGGCCGGCGGCCGCGGCGTGTACGCCTACCAGTCCATGTCCGGTACGTCGATGGCCACCCCGCACGTCGCGGGCGCCGCCGCCATCGTCAAGCAGCGCCACCCCGACTGGACCGCCCAGCAGATCAAGGCCGCGCTCGTGGCCTCCGCCGAGAGTTCCGTCCCCGGCGACGTCCGCGAGGTCGGCGGCGGCCGCCTCGACGTCAAGGCGGCCATCGACCAGACCGTCCTCGGCGCCCCCGCCGTCCAGGGCGGCACCTACAACTGGCCGCAGGACAGGACCGACCGCACCTCGGTCTCCGTCCCGTACACCAACACCTCCGACGCCCCGGTCACGCTGAACCTGGCCGTCGAGAAGGTCACCGGCAACGACGGCTCCGCCGTGCGGAGTCCGATCGCCCGCCTCGGCAGCCGCACCGTCACCGTCCCGGCCGGCGCCACCGTCCGGGTCCCGCTGCAACTCGACCCGGCGGCCCGCCTCGACCGCGCCCAGTACGGCGACGTCACCGGCCGTGTGATCGCCACCGGCAAGGGCGGCGTCCACGTCTCCACCCCGTTCTCGCTCTACGTCGAGCCCGAGACCGTCACCCTCCGGGTCAAGCTGATCGACCGTCAGGGCGAGCCCGCCGCGGGCGCCTCCTCCCTCGACGTCATCGGCACCGACGTCGCCAGCGGCGAGCGCCGCTTCAACGACGGCGCCGCCGACCAGGTCTACCGGCTGCGCCCCGGCAGCTACTTCCTCTCCTCCTTCGTCACCACCCCCGACGCGGGGGAGGGCGCCACGCTGAACGACTCGCTCAGCTACCTCGGCCGCCCGCAGCTTGAGCTGAAGAAGGACACCACGGTCGTCCTCGACGCCCGCAGGGCCCACAAGCTGTCGGTCACGACCGACAAGGCGTCCGAGGCCCGCGGCACCACCCTCGCCTTCGCCCGCTCCTGGGACGACTTCTGGATCCACGCCGGCACCGCCGCGGGCGGCCGCACCATCCGCGGCTACTACGCCTCCGTCGAAGGCGCCGCCCAGGAGGGCGACTTCGAGTTCGGCAGCTACTGGCGCACCGCCGCCCCGCAGATCTCCTCCCTGCGGACCGGCGACGGCCTGACCCTGCACCCGGTCACCGGCTCCACCGGCTCCGCCAACCTCGACGGCGCCGGTTCCGCCCGCCTCGCCGACGCGGGCGCCGGCACCCCCGACGAGCTCAAGGCCGCCGGGGTCCAGGGCCGCGTCGCCCTGGTCCGCTTCCCCGACACCTCCACCGCCGCGGCGACCGTCGCACGCGACGCCAAGGCGGCGGGCGCGGTGGCCGTCCTCGGATACCGCACCGGCCCCGGCCGCTGGTACCCGTCGGCCGGGTTCACCGGCGCCGCGTTCCCGGTCCTCGCCGTCGACTCCACCGAGGGCGCGGCGCTGCTCGCCCGGCTCGCGGCCGGCGAGGTCACGCTCTCCTGGAAGGCCACGGCGAAGAGCCCGTACCTCTACAACCTCGCCTTCCCCGAGCGGGGTTCGATCCGCGGCGACAAGAACTACCGCGTCCGCGACGGACAGCTCGGCCGCACCGAGTCCACCTACCGCGCGATGGGCGTCGCCAACGACTTCCTCGACTTCGGCGGCGCCACCCGGCCCAGCGGCCTGGCGATCGGCTTCGGCGACCTCGCGACCGTGCCCGCCCCGGGCACCCGCACCGAGTACTACACCGCAGGGGACACCAGCTGGGACCGCATGCTCTCGTCCAGCTTCCCGTTCGGCGAGTACATGATCGGCACCCCGCACACCTACAAGGCCGGGGAACGCCGCACCGAGAGCTGGTACGACGGGGCGGTCGCCCCCACCGCCCCGCGCGACGCGACCGGCAAGCCGGTCCTCGTCGCCGAGCGCCAGGGCGACTACATCGGCTTCTCCGCCGCGATCTGGGGCGACACCACCCACCACGGCGAGCCCGGCTCCTTCGGCGACATCGGCAACCTCCGCCTCAGCCGTGACGGCGAGGTCCTCGGCGAGTCCGGCTGGCCGTTCGGCGCCTTCCCGGTGCCCGCCGACGAGGGGACGTACACCCTCGAACAGAACGTCATGAAGATCGGCAGCAAGGTGTGGGCCCGCTCCACCGCCGTCAACTCGGTCTGGAAATTCACCTCCAAGCTTGACGAGAGCGTCTATTCTCAGGGCATCCCGATTCTCTTCCCCCGGTACGACCTTCCGGAGGACGGACTCAAGACCCTCGCCGCGACCGACGGCCAGCACATCGGCCTCACCGCGACGGGTCACGCGGGCTACACCCCCGCAGCGCTCACCTCGGCCAAGCTCTCGTACTCCTACGACGGAGGCACGACCTGGACCGAAGCGCGGGTCTCCCAGCGGGGCGGCACGTGGACCGCGACCGTGAACCACACGGGCGCGGCCGGCAAGCCGGTCACCCTGAAGACCGAACTGACGGACGCCAACGGCAACTCCGTCACCCAGACCGTGGTCCGCGCCTACGACGTGCGCTGATCACGCCGGTCCGCCGGGCGTCCTTCCCGTGGGGGGTGGGGCCGCCCGGCGGACCACCCATTTGCCGCAACGGTTTTCCTGATGTCCCGTTTTCGGGCGGCCCGTGCGGTGGACAATAAGGGCATGACTCAGCAGGGGGACGACAACTGGTGGGACAAGCTCTACGACGAGTCGGAGCCGGACACGGCTCCGGCGGCGACGGCTGACACCCTCGACGACCACTTCACGACGGCGTCCCGGGCGACCACGACCGAGCGGCCGGGCGCTGCGCCCGACCGCCAGGACCCCCGGGCGGCGGCTCCCGCGCCGACCCCGCCCGCGCGGCCCGCCCCGCCGCCGCGCCCCGCCCCGCCTCCGCCACCGAGCCCCGCCCCGCCGCCCCCGGTGCCCGGCCGGGCCCCCTGGGAGACGCCGCACGCCGGGCCCCAGACCTTCCCCGCGCCGCCGCCGGTAGCGCCGCCGCCCGCCGACCCGCCCGCGGCCCCGCCCGTCGAGCCGCCCCCGCCCGTCGAGCCGCCCCGCCCGTCGAGCCGCCCACCGTCCAGGTGCCCGTCCCCCCGCCCGTGGCTCCCGAGGACGACACCGACCTCACCGTCGAGGTCTCCGTGCCCCGGCCCCGTACCGGATACGTCGGAAGCCGGCCGCCCACCTACGAGGCCGAGCCGACCGCGCTGCCCGTCGCCCGTCCCGGGGAGCTCGGCGAACTGGTCGCCGACACCGTGCTCGACGGGGCCCGGTACGGCACCTGCACCCTGCGGGCCGCCTCCGTACGCGGTGACTCCGCCCGCTACCGCGGCGAGCCCCGCCGCGACGCCCTGCTCACCGCCCGCTTCGGCCACGACGAGAGCGCGCTCGTCCTCGTCGCCGTCGCCGCGGGCTCCCGCGCCGCCGAGGACGCCCACCTCGCGGCCGCCGACGCCTGCCGGTGGATCGCCGAGGCCGTCTGCCGCAGCCACGCCCGGCTCTCCGAGGACATCAGGTCCGGCCGCCGCGGCGAGCTCAAGTCGGGACTGCACCGGCTCACCGACCGCACCTACGGCAAGCTCCGGGCCCGCGCCGCCGAGCGGGGCCTGGCCCCCGACGAGTACACCGCGACCCTCCGCTGCCTGCTGGTCCCCGCCGACCCCGGCTGCCGCACCCGGGTGTTCTTCGGCATCGGCGGCGGCGGCCTCTTCCGGCTCCGCGACGGCGCCTGGCAGGACATCGAACCGCTGCTGCCCGAGGCCGCCGCCGTCACCGGCGCGCCCGTCGTCGGCTTCGGCTCGCCGCCCGGCCCGGCCGCGGCCGCCCCGGCGGCGCTCGCCGAGGAGACGGAGGACGGCGACCGGCTCACCATGGACCTAGGCATCACGACCGGCCCGGGGCCGCTCGTCGAGGGACCCGTGCCGCCGCCCGCCGAGCCGTTCCGCTTCCGCGCCTCCGTCGCCCGTCCCGGCGACACCCTGCTCCTCGCCTCGCCCGGTCTCGCCGAGCCGATGCGTGGCGAGCCCGCGCTCGCCCGTGAGCTCGCCGCCCGCTGGGCCGACAAGGAGCCGCCGGGCCTCGCCGCGTTCCTCGCCGACACCCAGCTGAGGGTGACCGGATACGCCGACGACCGCACCGGGGCGGGCGTCTGGGAGGCGTAACCCACCGGGCGCGACCCGCCGGGCCGTGGGTTGATGGAGCCATGGCCAAACAGAACGTGGCGGAAATGTTCGTCGACATCCTCGTCCGCGCGGGCGTCCGGCGCCTGTACGGCGTCGTCGGCGACAGCCTGAACCCGGTCGTCGACGCCATCCGCCGTACCCCCTCCATCGACTGGGTCCAGGTGCGGCACGAGGAGGTCGCGGCCTTCGCCGCCGGCGCCGAGGCGCAGATCACCGGCGGCCTCGCCGCCTGCGCGGGCTCCTGCGGCCCGGGCAACCTGCACCTCATCAACGGCCTGTACGACGCCCACCGCTCGATGGCGCCGGTTCTGGCCCTCGCCTCGCAGATCCCGTCCAGCGAGATCGGCCTCGGCTACTTCCAGGAGACCCACCCCGACCAGCTGTTCCGCGAGTGCAGCCACTACAGCGAGCTCATCTCCAACCCGCAGCAGATGCCCCGGCTGCTCCACACCGCGATCCAGCACGCCGTCGGCCGCCGCGGCGTCAGCGTCGTCTCGCTGCCCGGCGACATCGCCTCCCAGCCGGCCCCGGAGAAGACGGCCGGGACGGCGCTCGTCACCTCCCGGCCGACCGTCCGCCCCGGGGACGCCGAGATCGACGCCCTGGTGCGGATGATCGACGAGGCCGAACGGGTGACCCTGTTCTGCGGCAGCGGCACGGCCGGGGCGCACGCCGAGGTGATGCAGTTCGCCGAGCGGGTCAAGGCACCGGTCGGCCACGCGCTGCGCGGCAAGGAGTGGATCCAGTACGACAACCCGTACGACGTCGGCATGAGCGGACTGCTCGGATACGGCGCCGCCTACGAGGCCACCCACGAGTGCGATCTGCTGATCCTGCTCGGCACCGACTTCCCGTACAACGCCTTCCTGCCCGACGACGTCAAGATCGTTCAGGTGGACGTACGGCCCGAGCACCTCGGCCGCCGCTCCCGGCTCGACCTCGCCGTCTGGGGGGACGTCCGGGAGACCCTGCGCTGTGTGATCCCACGGATCCGCGCCAAGAGCAACCGCCGCTTCCTCGACAAGATGCTGAAGAAGCACGCCGACGCGCTCGAAGGCGTCGTCAGGGCGTACACCCGCAAGGTCGAGAAGCACGTGCCGATCCACCCCGAGTACGTCGCCTCCGTGATCGACGAACTGGCCGACGAAGACGCCGTGTTCACCGTCGACACCGGCATGTGCAACGTCTGGGCGGCCCGCTACCTCACCCCCAACGGACGGCGCAGGATCATCGGTTCGTTCAGCCACGGCTCGATGGCGAACGCCCTGCCCCAGGCCATCGGCGCCCAGTTCACCGACCGGGACCGGCAGGTCGTCTCGCTCTCCGGCGACGGCGGATTCTCCATGCTGATGGGTGACTTCCTCACTCTCGTGCAGTACGACCTGCCCGTGAAGGTGATCGTCTTCGACAACTCCTCGCTCGGCATGGTCGAGCTGGAGATGCTCGTGGCCGGACTGCCCTCGTACGGAACCACGAACAAGAACCCCGACTTCGCCGCCATCGCCCGCGCCGCCGGCGCCTACGGCGTCCGCGTCGAGAAGCCCAAGCACCTCGCCGGCGCCCTCAAGGACGCCTTCAAGCACAAGGGCCCGGCCCTCGTGGACGTCGTCACCGACCCCAACGCGCTCTCCATCCCCCCGAAGATCAGCGCCGACATGGTGACCGGCTTCGCGCTCTCCGCCAGCAAGATCGTCCTGGACGGCGGAGTGGGCCGGATGCTCCAGATGGCCCGCTCCAACCTGCGCAACGTGCCCCGACTCTGAGGGAATGCGGGCGTTATGGCGGGGCATGCATCCCCGTGAGCCTGTTCGACGCGATCTGTGGGTGGGGGATATGGCCGGGGAGGCACGACAGCCGACTCAACTGCTCAGAAAGGTGGGATGCGCCGATCTCACCGCGGTGCCGGAGGTGCGACACGCCTTGCGGGAACTGCTCCGGAAATGGGGCGGGCCGGGCGCCTCCGACGTGGCGGAACTGCTCACCAGCGAACTGGTGACCAATGCCCTGATCCACACCGAGCACGGCGCCGTCGTGACCGCGACGGTCGTGCCCGAGCAGCTGAGGGTCGAGGTCCGTGACTTTGTCCCCGGGCTCGCACCACCGCACGTACCGCCCGCCGACGACGGTACGCACGGCAGGGGGCTCGTCCTCGTGGAGGCGCTGGCCGACTCCTGGGGAGTCGAGGACCACGGGGTGGGCAAGGTGGTGTGGTTCGAACTGAACGGCGGGGCCGCCTGAGAGGCGGCCCCGCCGATCTGTGGTGGGCGCGAGGGGCGCTCAGCCGAACTGCTGCTCCAGATCCTTGAGCTTGCGCTCCAGGGAGTCGAGCCGGGGCAGCGCCTGGGTGTCGTCCTCCGCCGTGAGGTCCACCGTCCGGGAGTCACCCGGGTGGGTGTCACCTCCCCTGACGGCCTGGAGGGAGGGCCGGGGTCGAAGCGGCAGTTGTCCCGGGTCCGCTATGGCGGGTTCCGCGACGGCGGCCTGCACGGAGGCCGTCGCGGAACCGTTGCCGGTGCCCGATCCGGTGCCGGACCCCGAACCCGGGCCCGCACCGCTGCTGGCGGACGCGTTGAGCGCCGCCATCTCGACCTGGCGGCCGCCGCCCCGGCCGAGCCCGAAGGCCCGGTGCTGGCGGTTGATCGCCTTGAGCCGCGCCCGGTCGAGCTTGACCTGGTCGCGCCGCCGGATGCGGTTCTGCTCCTTCTCCCGGCGGTCCTCCCGCACCTCGTCGACCGCCTCGTCCAGGGTCCGTACGCCCTCGAGGAGCATCAGCGACCAGGCGGCGAAGGTCTCCCGGGGCGCCCTCATCCACCGCACGATCCTGATCTGCGGCAGCGGGCGGGGCACCAGGCCCTGCTCGCGCAGCGCGGCCCTGCGGGTCTGCTTCAGCGCCCGGTCGAAGAGGACCGCCGCCGAGAGGGACATGCCCGCGAAGAACTGCGGAGCACCGTCGTGACCCAGGCCGCGCGGCGCGTGCACCCAGTTGAACCAGGCCGCCGCGCCCGCGAACAGCCAGACGAGCAGGCGTGATCCGAGGGCCGCGTCGCCGTGGCTTGCCTCGCGGACGGCGAGCACCGAGCAGAACATGGCGGCGCCGTCGAGGCCGAAGGGGACGAGGTACTCCCAGCCCCCGGTGAGGTTGAGGTTCTGCCGGCCGAAGCCGACGAGCCCGTGGAACGAGAGGGCCGCGGCGACCGCGGCACAGCAGAAGAGGAGGACGTAGGAAGCGGTGCCGTAGACGGCCTCCTTGCGTCTGCGGCGCTCCTCGCTGCGTTCCCAGGAGTCCTCGGCCGCGGCCTGGTCACCGGCGCGCTTCCCGCGCGCGAGCACCGCCACCGCCGTCAGGACTCCGGCCACCATGACGCCACCCGGAAGCAGCCAGTCCAGCGATATGTCGGTCAGTCTCATGCGGTGTCCCTTGCATCGCAGTAGGGCGTTTGGCGGCCCATACTGGCCGACCCCGCGGGGCGCTCAAGGGGTTTCCGGGCAAGAGCACGCCATCGGGGCGCCAGGGCATACGAATAGGTGCGATCTGGTCGAACACCCATGCAGGGAAGGGGAGTTGAGTTCGATTTACGCCACCCGTCCGGGTGGCGTAATCACTCGGGAGCCTCAGGCGGTCGCGGCGAGCCGGCGGACCCGGTCCGCGTCACAGGTGCGCGGGCAGGTGAGACAGGTGTCCTCGGGGCGCAGCGTGTAGAAGAAGCAGCAGGTCGCCCGGTCGCGGGTGGCGCGCGGGGCGCCGTCCGGCCCCTCGGCCCCGGGGAGCTCCCGGAAGCCCGCGGCACCGGCGTACGGCTTGGCGGTCCCCGGCATCAGGAGTTCGAGCTCGTCCATGGCCCGCCGCTCCTCCCCGAACAGGGCGCCGACGTACCAGAGGCCCTCGACGATCTCGTCCGTGGCCATGCCCCACAGGGCGCGGCGGCCGCGCCGCATCCGGGCGCCGAATCCGTTCAGGATCGCCTCGAAGTGCTCGGCGAGCGAGGACCGCACCTCGGCCCGCAGGGCGTCCTCGTCGGCGACGACCCGGGCGCCGGGGAGCGCCGCGGCGGGGTCGCCCGGCAGGCAGGCGAACTCCTCCACGCGGACCGCCAGCCGGCCGAGCGTCCGCTGGAAGGAGACGTTCCGTGCGGGCAGTCGCGGCACCCGGCGGTCGAGGAACCAGGGGACGGTCACCAGGAGGCAGGCCGGCCAGGCGTACCGGTGCAGTCCGAAGCTGGCGACGACGTCGGGGCGGGCCTGGGTGCCGTAGTCGCGCAGCACCTGCGCGTTGTCCCAGGCGAGGAAGGCGTCGAGGTCCGCGCCGCCGGCCGCGAGCTGCTCCGCGCCGACCCATCCGGCGCCGAGCGGCAGCCGCTCGTCCCGGGCGTGCTCCTCTATCCGCAGATGGGGGAAGACCTCGGCGAGCCGGGCGTAGGCGGCCGCGACGGGCGAGGTCGGGAGGGCGGGCAACAGGGCGGGGACGGTCATGGGGACCACCGAATCGCGATCGTTGGCAGGTTAGCCTTACCTTACCCGATCCGGTGTCACCTCTCACCACCGTCCGACGGCTCCCACCAGCGAGGCAGCCCTCACACCCCTGATGTCGGCCCGTTCGCCTATGGTGCACAGAGGACCCGCGCCACGCGAGCCGGGCCCGGCACGAGGCCGCAGGAGGACCCGGGTGGAGCAGGGCGCAGCGCGCGAGCGGGGGGTGGAGGGGCATCCGCCGCCCTCCGGCGACGCCCCCGGCACCCCGGGCGGACCCGCCCACGCCGTACGCGTCCCGGAGCAGGCCACGGCCCGTGGCATGGAGCCGCCACGGGGCCCCGGAGCCGGCGCGGAAGCGGCCGGGGGCCAGAGGGCCGACTCGGCCGGGGATCAGAGGACCGACCCGGCCAGGGACCAGAGGACCGACCCGGCCAGGGACCAGAGGACCGACCAGGCCGGGGGGCACGAGGCAGGGGGCCATGAGGCCGGGGGGCACGAGGCCGGGGGTCGCCGGCCCGGGCCGGTCACGCGGGTCCCCGACGCCCTGGAGGAGCACGCGCGCTGCGAGGCGCCGCCTGCCGCCGCCCGGATCGTGCGGCACTCCGTCCGGATCCAGATCCTCGACGCCCTCCGTACCGCCCTCGTCGGCGGCGAGCTCGTCCCCGGCGAGGTGTACTCCGCCCCCGCCCTCGGCGAGCGCTTCGGCGTCTCCGCCACCCCCGTCCGCGAGGCCATGCAGCGCCTCGCCGTCGAAGGCGCCGTCGAGGTCGTGCCGAACCGCGGCTTCCGCGTCGTCGAGCGCACCCCCAGGGAACTCGCCGAACTCGCCGAGGTCCGCGCGCTCATCGAGGTCCCGGTCATGCTGCGGCTCGCCCGTACCGTCCCGGCCGCCCGCTGGTCCGAACTCCGGCCGCTCGCCGAGGCGACCTCGGCGGCCGCCGCCCGGGGCGACCGCGCCCACTACGCGGAGGCCGACCGGGCCTTCCACCGGGCCGTCCTCTCCCTCGCGGGCAACGAGCAGCTGCTCGCCGTCGCCGACGACCTCCACCGCCGCTCCCAGTGGCCCCTGATCAGCGCCCCCGCCGTCCGGCACGGCGTGCTCGTCGCCGACGCGGCCGAGCACTCGGCGCTCCTGGACGCGCTGATCGTCCAGGACCTCCCGGTCGTCGAATCCCTCGTCCGGGAGCACTTCACCGGCTCGAACGCCTGACCCCGGCGGCCCGCTAGGCTTTGATGATCATGTCAATCGGCAAAGCCACAGGGGGAGTCGGAATGAGGACGGGCGTACGGGGGATCGTCGTCGCGGCGGCCATGGTGGCCGCACTCGCGGGATGCGGGGGCGGCGACGGAACCGACCCGGCCGGGGGCGCCGCGGGCGCCGCGGGCGCCACGGGTGCCCCGGGCGCCGCGGACGGGGCGGGGGCGGGCGGCAAGGAGCAGTCGCAGCCGGCCTCGCTGGACGCGACCGGACTGCTCAAGGCCCTGCCCGTGTCGGCGGAGTTCACCGACGGTACGTACACCGGCGGCGACCCCGAGGTGGTCCCGGAGGCCGCCGCGGCGAAGTTCTGTGCCGACAACCTGGAGGGCGTGGACTGCGCCGGCGTGAAGTCCGGAAGCATCAAGGACCTGGTCCTGGCCGGCAACTCCTCCGACGACCAGGCCACCTTCACCCTCTACACCTTCGGCACGGAGGCGGAGGCGACCGCCGTGCTCAAGGCGGTGGAGAAGAAGCGGCAGGCGCCGCAGGGCGAGGGCGGTCCCTTCACGCCGGTGAAGGTCGAGAGCGGCGGCGCCGACGAGTCGTTCGCCGTCGAGCGGGACGACTACGTCGGCGTCTACATGCGGGTCGGCAGCGTGGTGTCCTACGTGAGCACCGGCGACTTCGGACGCGAGCGCGCCGAGCGCGCCGCCCAGGTCCAGATCGGCCGGCTCAAGCTCGTCCTGGGCGGCGGCGACCCCGACGCCTGACCCGCCCCGAGAACCCTCGGAAGCTCCCCGAAGACCGTCCCGCGACGGGGCGGTCCCAGGGGGCCCTCGCCCACTAAGGTCAAGGGCGACAGCCGCCCGTACCGCGTCGCCCGTGAGGTGCCCCATGCCGTCCGCGACCCCGTCCCCGGCGGACGGAGGCCGACCCGTCACCGGTACGGAGACCGAGGCCACCGCCCTGCTCGGCTGGCTCACCGATCCCGAGGCGCCCCGGCTCTGCCTCGTCACCGGCGCCCCCGGCAGCGGGAAGACGGCCCTGCTCGGCTGGTTCGCCAAGCACGGTCCGCGCGCGGGGCGGCCGCGCCGCCGTACGGCCCGGGTGCTCGTCCCGCTGGCCGGGCAGAGCGCGCTGGGCGCGACGTGGACGATCGCCGACCGGCTCGGGGTGGTGGCCAGGTCGCCCGGCGACCTCGTGCACGCCCTCGCCACCAGCGAGGCCCGGCCCGCCGGACGCGCCGTCCTCCTCCTCACCGATCTGCACGCCGCCGCCGAACCCGCCGCCCTCACCGACCTGATCGCCGAACTCGCGGGCGTGGGCCGGGTCCGGCTCGTCGTCGAGGCCCGCAGCGGCACCCCGGCGCCCGCCGCCCTGCGCACCGACCGCCGGGTCACCGTCGTGGACCTCGACGGGGACGCCGACCCCGGCGGCTCCGGCGCGCCGGAGCGGGCCCGGCCGCGGCCCGACCTGTCCGACCCGGTGGCCGTCTGCACGGCCGACCCGCTGCTCGTCACCACGGCGTACGTCACCGGTTCCGCCGCCGCCGGACTGCCGGGCACCCTCGACGGACCCGAGGTCCCCGCCCGCCCCGGCGATAACGCCGCCGGGGACCACGGCGGACTGCGCAGTGCCTGGATGCGCGCCGGGCAGTCGCTCTGTCGTGAACAGGCCCCCGCCGACCGGGCGTTGGTCCTGCTCTCCGCGCTCGGTGACGGGGCCGACCCCCGGCTGCGCCCCGCGCTCGCCGAACTCGCGGCCGCCGCGCCCTGGCGGCTCCGCTGGGCCCGCCATCGCGGCGATCTGACCCCGCCCTGGCCCGGCCCGGTCACCGTGCTCGGCGCGGCGGCCGGCCCCCTGGAGGGCACCGTCCTCGTCGGCGACCGCACCGGGACCGTACGGCTCCTCCACGAGGCCGACGCGAGCCCGGCGGGGCGCCTGGCGCACACCGTCCCGGGCCGGGTCACCGCGCTCGCGCCCGCGCCCGACGGCACGGTCCTCCTGCTGGACGACCGGGGCCGGCTGCACACCGTACGCGGGACGGCGCCGCGCGCCCCGTACCTGGAGCGCCTCACGGAGGCCGTCTCGGCGACCCTGGCCCGTCACCCGGGCACCGCCCTCGCGGCGATCGCCGGTTCGGTGGTGGTGGGGGACCGGCTCGGCTCCGTGCACGCCTTCGGGTTGCGCGGCCTGCACCAGGCCGCCTCGCACAGCGGCCGGGTGACGGCGGTCTCGGCGGTGGAGTCCGGCACCCCGTTCGTCTGCTCGGGCGGCGCCGACGGGACGGTCCGGCTCTGGACCCCGGGACAGGACCCGCGCCCCGAGCCCCTCGCCGAACGCCCCTCGCCGGTGGTCTCCCTGCACGCGACCGAGACCCCGCACGGTCCTCTGGTCGCCGTGGCCTGGGGGGACGGCCTGGTCGAACTGCACCGACCGGAAGGCGGCCCGACGCTCGCGTTCCGCCCGGGCCCCCCGGTCCGCGCGGTCGCCGTCACCGGCGGCGGCTCCCTGCTCATCGGCACCGACGAGAGCCTGGTCTGCCTGGCCCCCCGGTGACCTTCGCGCGGGTCATGCGCCGAGGGGCCGCCGGACGGCATCAGTTGAGGGAGCGTCACCGGCCCCTCGGCGCAGGGGACTTCATGTCGCGGGCTGCGGTGTCAGCTGGCTCGCGAGCCAGGTGGGCACGCCGCCCAGGAGGCGGAAGAGACGCCGGGCCTCGGCGCGCAGCCGGCCCGCCTCCGGTTCGGTCTCGGTGGTGGCGAGCGCGGTGAGGGCCGGGGCCGTACCCACCAGGTAGCCGAGCTCCTCGCGGATCCGCAGCGACTCCGCGAAGCCGTGTCGCGCCTCCGCCAACTCGCCTTCCCGCAGGGCGAGTCCGGCGAGGTGCCGCCAGGTGGAGGAGAGCAGCAGCGAGTCGCCCTGCGCGGTGGCCCCGGCGTGCGCCCTGCGGTACGCGGCCCTGGCCGCCTGCGGGGAGTCGCCGAGGTTCTGTGCGATCAGCCCGCGCCGCAGGTCGAGCAGCGGCCGGCCCTCGGCGGTGGGCGCGATCAGGGCGGCCGCCCGGCCCAGCGCCATCCGCGCCTCGTCGGCCCGGTCCCGTACCCCGAGCAGCGTCGACGCGTAGGCCAGATAACCGCGTTCGCAGGCGGCGGCGCCGCGTTCCTCGTCGGTGCCGGCCACCGCCTCGGCCGCCCGGAGCGCCTCCTCCGCGTCGGACCAGCCCTGTTCGGTGTAGAGGCAGCGCTCGATCAACAGCGCGGCCCGTTCGAGTGCGGCGGCGGGTTCGGTCGCGTGCGGGGCGAGCAGCGCGGCCGCGTCCGTCCAGCATCCTCGGGAGCGGAGCCGCCATATGGCGGTCTCCACGGGAGTCTCCTTGCCGTAGGCGAGGGACGGATCGTCGCCACCCCTTGATTCGGAACCAGACATGGCGGTATCCGCCACATTGCCCTCCCCGAGCGCGCCATTGAGCTGTTGAGTAGACCCGCATCTCAGCACGAAGGGCAGTACCTGCCAAGGGGTCAGGTGAAAGATTTCACAAGAGTGCGCGGGAACGGGACGCCGTCGCCCGGGCCGATCCCGAAAGACCGTCAGACGCCCTTCCGGCCGGTGATCAGGGCCCGGCGGGGGCCGCCGGCGCCCCCGGCCGACGGCCCCCCACCGGCCCGGACGTCACTCCACCGGACCCACCCGAACGGGTGAACTGTGAACGCCGGGACTCAGCTCATCCGCAGGGCGAGGAAGAAGTCGAGCTTGTCCTCCAGACGGGACAGGTCACGGCCGGTGAGCTGCTCGATCCGGCCCACCCGGTAGCGCAGCGTGTTCACGTGCAGGTGCAGCCGGGTCGCACAGCGCGTCCACGAGCCGTCGCAGTCCAGGAAGGCCTCCAGGGTCGGGATCAGCTCCGCCCGGTGCCGGCGGTCGTAGTCGCGCAGCGGGTCGAGCAGCCGGGCCGTGAAGGCGCGCCGGACGTCGTCCGGGACGAACGGCAGCAGCAGCACGTGCGAGGCCAGCTCGTGGTGCCCGGCGGCGCACACCCGGCCCGGGCGGGCCGCGGCGACCCGGCGGGCGTGCCGGGCCTCCTCCAGGGCCCCGCGCAGGCCCTCCGCCGAGTGCACGGCGGCGCTGACGCCGAGGGTGAGCCGCCCGTCGTCGGCGAGACCGGCCGACAGCGGGGCCCGTACGGACGCGAGCAGCGCGTCGGCGTGCAGGCCGAGCGCGGTGGCCGGGCCCTCGTCCTCGCTGTCCGGCAGCGGCCCGGCGGCCAGCGGGACCAGGGCGATGGCCTCGTCGCCGCTGTGCGCCACCGCGATCCGGTCGGCGGACTCGGCGCCGACGGTGGCGGGGTCGACCAGGATCTCCTCCAGGAGCGCCTGGGCGACCGGGCCGCTGTCCACGACCGCGCCCTGGCCGGGCTCCTGCTCCCACTCGACCCGGGCCACCACCACCTGCCAGTGCGGGGCGGTGCCGAGCCCGGGCAGCAGCACCGGGGCGGCGACCCGCAGCCGGGCGGCGATCTCGGCGGGCGCGGCGCCCGTCTGCACCAGTTCCAGGACCTCCTGGGCGAGCCGGCGCCGTACCGTACGGGCCGCGTCGCGCCGGTCCCGCTCGACGGCGATCAGCTGGGTGACGCCCTGGAGCAGGTCGAGCCGTGCGGCCGGCCAGTCCCCGGCGTCCGCCTCCACGGCGAGCAGCCAGTCGGACAGGACCGTCTCGCGCACGTCGCGGGTCGCGGGCGCGGCGCCCCGGCCGGTGTTGCGGATCGGGAAGAGCGAGTACGCCGTTCCGCCGGTGCTCAGCCGGTGCGGGCCGCGCCGTCCGGTCCTGGTGGCGGCCAGGTGCTCGCCGGCCAGGGTGGCGGCCAGCGGGGCCGGCAGGGGCTCGCCCGCGCCCGCGATCTGGCGGCCGGTGGGGGAGAGGACCCAGGCCCGCAGGTCCAGGTCGGAGCCGAGCAGGTCGAGCACCACCTCGGGGCCGCCGCCCGCCGGACCCGAGGTCATCAGCCGCCTGTGCCGGTCGACGACGGCGGCCAGGTCACCGGCCCGCTCGCCGGACACCTGTCGAACAACGTGTTCGGTGATCGTCGCGAACGCAACGGACTCGTTGACCGCGAAGAGCGGCAGCCGATGGCGAGAACACGCCGCTACGAGATCGTCGGGGATGGCGCCGAGCTCGGCCTCGCCCGCCGCCAGGGCGGCGACCCCGGCCGAGGCGAGGATCCGGACGAAGGGCTCGGCGTCGGCCGGCTCCCGCAGCCAGGCGAGGCCGGTGAGCACCAGCTCGCCACCGGACAGATAGCGGCTGGGGTCCTTGAGGTCCGTCGTCATCACGCCACGGACGGTGCGGTCCAGCTCGTCGTCACCGCCGAGCAGGCGCAGCCCGAGCGCGTCGTTCTCCAGCAGTGCGCGCAGCCGCATCGTGTCGCCGCCGTTCCTTCGTCAATGGGTGGTGAGGGTGTCCCGTTGTCGACGGTGCCTTGGTGCCACCGTTTCCAGGGGAAAACAGCGAGGTAACTGTTCCCCGCCTTTCGTTCGAATCTACAAGACGACCAAGGGACCCAGCCAACTCCTTCATGTTTTCGGTGACTGCACCCGGGCGATCGTGGGCTTGTGTACTAGGCCACACACCGCGTGAACAGCACATGAACGTGAAGTCGAGGACCGGCCGTCCCCCCGGAATCCTGCGCACGACCCCCGATCACCAGAATCACTAGAAGAGAGCCACCATGGACTTCCTTCGCCCCGCCAGCTGGGAGGAGGCGCTCGCCGCCAAGGCAGAGCACCCCACGGCCGTGCCCCTTTCGGGTGGCACGGACGTCATGGTCGAGATCAACTTCGACCACCGGCGGCCCGAGTACCTCCTGGACCTGAACCGCATCGAGCTGCTGCGCGAGTGGGAGGTCGGCGAGGAGAACGTCCGCCTCGGCGCCGCCGTTCCGTACACCCAGATCATGGAGAACCTGCGGGCCGAGCTGCCGGGCCTGGCGCTCGCCTCGCACACGGTCGCCTCCCCGCAGATCCGCAACCGCGGCGGCGTCGGGGGCAACCTCGGCACCGCATCGCCCGCCGGCGACGCCCACCCGGCCCTGCTCGCCGCGGGCGCCGAGGTCGAGGTCGAGTCGGTGCGCGGCAACCGCTTCATCCCGATCGACGAGTTCTACACGGGCGTGAAGCGCAACGCGCTGGAGCCCGACGAGCTCATCAAGACCGTCCACATCAAGAAGGCGGACGGCCCCCAGCAGTACTCCAAGGTCGGCACCCGCAACGCGATGGTCATCGCCGTCTGCGCCTTCGGCCTGGCCCTGCACCCGGAGACCCGGACCGTCCGCACCGGCATCGGCTCCGCCGCGCCGACCCCGATCCGCGCCAAGGAGGCCGAGGCCTTCCTGAACGCGGCTCTGGAAGAGGGCGGCTTCTGGGACAACGGCAAGATCATCACCCCGTCGATCGCGAAGCAGTTCGCCGACCTCTGCTCGGGCGCCGCCAACCCGATCGACGACGTCCGAGGCACCGCCAAGTACCGCCGCCACGCCGTCGGCATCATGGCCCGCCGCCAGCTCGGATGGACCTGGGAGCAGTACCGCGGCACCGGCCGCACGCTTGAGGGAGCTGCATAACCATGCGCGTCAATTTCACGGTCAACGGTCGTCCGCAGGAAGCCGACGACGTCTGGGAGGGCGAGTCCCTCCTCTACGTTCTGCGTGAGCGCCTGGGTCTGCCCGGCTCCAAGAACGCCTGCGAGCAGGGCGAGTGCGGTTCCTGCACGGTCCGCCTCGACGGAGTGCCGGTCTGTTCCTGCCTCGTCGCCGCCGGACAGGTCGAGGGCCGCGAGGTCGTCACCGTCGAAGGCCTCGCCGAGTTCGCCAAGGAGCGGTCGGAGCACGCCGGTTGCGCGAGCGGTGCCTGCGGCACCTCGCTCGACGCCGCCAAGAAGTGGGAAGCCAAGCCCGGTCAGGACTCGCAGACCGGCGAGGGCGTCGAACTCTCGCCGATCCAGCAGGCGTTCATCGACGCCGGCGCCGTCCAGTGCGGCTTCTGCACCCCCGGTCTGCTGGTCGCGGCCGACGAGATGCTGGAGCGCAACCCGTCTCCGACGGACGCGGACATCCGCGAGGCGCTCTCCGGCAACCTCTGCCGCTGCACGGGTTACGAGAAGATCCTCGACGCGGTCCGCCTCGCGGCCGCTCGCCAGGAGCGTCAGGGAGAGGCGGTCTGACGATGGCTCAGAACACACGCACCGTTCCGGTGGGCACCCCCACCGACGTCACGCAGAACCACGTCAAGGGCGGCATCGGCGAGTCCACGCTCCGCCCGGACGGCACCCTCAAGGTCACCGGCGAGTTCGCGTACTCCTCGGACATGTGGCACGAGGACATGCTCTGGGGCCAGATCCTGCGCTCCACCGTCGCGCACGCCGAGATCGTGTCCATCGACACCTCCGAGGCCCTCACGATGGACGGCGTCTACGCCGTCCTGACCCACGAGGACCTGCCCGCCGCGAAGAACTACGGCATGGAGTTCCAGGACACCCCGGTCCTCGCGTACGGCAAGGTCCGTCACCACGGTGAGCCGGTCGCCCTCGTGGCCGCCGACCACCCGGAGACCGCCCGCCGCGCCGCCGCGAAGATCAAGATCGAGTACCGGGAGCTCCCGGTCATCACGGACGAGGCCTCCGCCCTCGCCCCGGACGCGATCCTGGTCCACGAGAACCGCGACGACCACCACTCCGGTCACGTCCCGCACCCCAACATCGTGCACCGCCAGCCGATCATCCGCGGCAACGCCGCGGAGGCCGCCAAGCGGGCCGACGTCATCGTCACCGGCGAGTACACCTTCGGCATGCAGGACCAGGCCTTCCTCGGCCCCGAGTCCGGCCTCGCCGTACCGGCCGAGGACGGCGGCGTCGACCTGTACGTCGCCACCCAGTGGCTGCACTCGGACCTCAAGCAGATCGCCCCCTGCCTCGGCCTGCCCGAGGAGAAGGTCCGCATGACGATGGCCGGCGTCGGCGGCGCCTTCGGCGGCCGCGAGGACATCTCCATGCAGATCCTCGCGTCCATCCTCGCGCTGCGCACCGGCAAGCCGGTCAAGATGGTCTACAACCGGTACGAGTCCTTCTTCGGGCACGTCCACCGGCACCCGGCGAAGCTCTGGTACGAGCACGGCGCCACCAAGGACGGCAAGCTCACGCACATGAAGTGCAAGATCGTGCTCGACGGCGGCGCGTACGCCTCGTCCACGGCATCGGTCGTCGGCAACGCCTCGTCCCTCTCGGTCGGCCCGTACGTCGTCGAGGACGTCGAGATCGAGGCGATCGGCCTCTACACCAACAACCCGCCCTGCGGCGCCATGCGCGGCTTCGGCGCCGTCCAGGCCTGCTTCGCGTACGAGGCCCAGATGGACAAGCTCGCGGCGAAGCTGGGCATGGACCCGGTCGAGCTGCGCCAGCTCAACGCCATGGAGCAGGGCACGATCATGCCGACCGGCCAGGTCGTGGACTCGCCGGCCCCGGTCGCCGAGCTGCTGCGCCGGGTCAAGGCCCGCCCCATGCCGCCGGAGCAGCAGTGGCTCGCGGCCGGCCAGGACGCGGACGTCCGCGCCCTTCCGGGCGGCCTCTCCAACACCACGCACGGCGAGGGTGTCGTGCGGGGCGTCGGCTACGCCGTCGGCATCAAGAACGTCGGCTTCTCCGAGGGCTTCGACGACTACTCGACCGCCAAGATCCGCATGGAGGTCATCAACGGCGAGGCCGTCGCCACGGTGCACACCGCCATGGCGGAGGTCGGCCAGGGCGGCGTGACCATCCACGCGCAGATCGCCCGTACCGAGCTCGGCGTCCAGCAGGTCACCATCCACCCCGCCGACACCCAGGTGGGCTCGGCCGGTTCGACCTCCGCGGGCCGCCAGACGTACATGACCGGCGGCGCCATCAAGAACTCCTGCGAGATCGTCCGCGAGAAGGTCCTGGAGATCGGCCGGCGCAAGTTCGGCTCGTACCACCCGGCCTGGGCCAACGCCGAACTCCTCCTGGAGGGCGGCAAGGTCGTCACCGACGGCGGCGAGGCCCTCGTCTCCATCGCGGACGTCCTCGGCGACCAGTCCGTGGAGGTCGAGGAGGAGTGGCGGCACCGTCCCACCCAGGCCTTCGACCTCGTCACCGGCCAGGGCAACGGACACGTCCAGTACGCCTTCGCCGCGCACCGCGCGGTGGTGGAGGTCGACACCGAGCTCGGCCTGGTCAAGGTCATCGAACTGGCCTGTGCCCAGGACGTCGGCAAGGCGGTCAACCCGCTCTCCGTGGTCGGCCAGATCCAGGGTGGCACCACCCAGGGCCTGGGCGTCGCGGTGATGGAGGAGATCATCGTCGACCCGAAGACCGCGAAGGTGCGCAACCCCTCCTTCACGGACTACCTGATCCCCACGATCCTCGACACGCCGACCATCCCGGTCGACTACCTCGAGCTGGCCGACCCCAACGCGCCGTACGGCGTACGGGGCATCGGCGAGGCCCCGACCCTGTCGTCCACCCCGGCCGTCCTCGCGGCGATCCGGGCGGCGACGGGCCTGGAGCTCAACAAGACGCCGGTCCGCCCCGAGGCGCTGACCGGCACCCTGTAGGACCCTCCGGGCGGTCGTGCCTCCCCAGGAACGTCACACTTCCCCGCCCGCACCGCCCGGAGCACTCCCCCCACCGCAGTACCCCCGCCTCACCCGCAGTACCGATTCACCGCGTTCGTCTCGGGCCGTCCCCCGGGTCGTGCAGCCCACGCACCATCCCAAATCCCGCAGCTTCAAACAGATCAGATGCCCTTCGAAGTCTGATGCGGGTGCCCCTTTGAACCTTGGGAGTAGGCCCCATGACCCAGTCGTCAGTGGAGCCCAAGACCAGCGCCGATGACGCGGGCTCCGGCTCGCGCAATCCCGCCGGCAGGTCTTGGCTCGACCGGTACTTTCACATCTCGGAGAGAGGATCCACCGTCGCGACGGAGATCCGCGGCGGCGTCACCACCTTCATGGCGATGGCGTACATTCTCCTGCTCAACCCCCTGATCCTCAGCGGCAAGGACGTCGACGGCAACGTACTCAGCCAGCCGGCGCTCATCACCGCGACCGCCCTCGCCGCCGCCGCGACGACCCTCCTCATGGGTTTCTGGGGCAAGGTCCCGCTCGCTCTGGCCGCCGGCCTGAGCGTCTCCGGAGTCATGGCCTCACAGGTCGTGCCGGTCATGACCTGGCCGCAGGCCATGGGCATGTCCGTGGCGTACGGCGCCGTGATCTGTCTCCTGGTGGTCACCGGCCTCCGCGAGATGATCATGAACGCGATTCCGCTCGCCCTGAAGCACGCCATCACCATCGGCATCGGCCTCTTCATCGCGATCATCGGCTTCGTGAAGGCCGGCTTCGTCCACGAGAACCCCGCCCCGGGCGGCGGCCCCGTGTCCCTCGGCCCCGCCGGTGAGCTCATGGGCTGGCCCGTCCTGATCTTCGCCTTCACCCTGCTGCTGATCTTCGCGCTGCAGGCCCGCAACGTCCCCGGTGCCATCCTCATCGGCATCGTCGCCGGCACGGTCGTCGCGGTCATCCTCAACGCGGTCGCCGACATCCCGGCCAAGGCCTGGTTCTCCGGCCCGCCGGAGCTGGACGGCAGCGCGGTCTCCGCCCCGGACTTCTCGCTGATCGGCGACGTGTCCTTCACCGGCTGGGGCGACGTCGGCTACATCACCATCAGCATGATCGTCTTCACCCTGGTGCTCGCCGGCTTCTTCGACGCCATGGCGACCATCCTCGGTGTCGGCACCGAGGCCAAGCTGGCCGACGACAAGGGCCGCATGCCCGGCCTCTCCAAGGCGCTCTTCATCGACGGCGCCGGCGGTATCGTCGGTGGTGTGGGCGGAGCCTCCGGGCAGACGGTCTTCGTCGAGTCCGCGACCGGCGTCGGCGAGGGCGCCCGCACGGGTCTGGCCTCCGTGGTCACCGGCGGATTCTTCGCCCTCTGCCTCTTCTTCACGCCGCTCACCGCGATCGTGCCGCAGGAGGTCGCAGCCGCGGCCCTGGTCGTCATCGGCTCGATGATGATGCAGAACGCCAAGCACGTCGACTGGAGCGACCGCTCCGTCGCGATCCCGGTGTTCCTCACCGTGGTCCTCATGCCCTTCACGTACACCATCACCACGGGTGTCGCGGCCGGTGTGATCTCCTACGTCGTGATCAAGACGGCGCAGGGCAAGGCACGCGAGGTCGGCGGCTTCATGTGGGGCCTGACCGCGATCTTCATCGTGTACTTCGCGATCCATCCCATCGAGAGCTGGCTCGGCGTCAGCTGACGCCCCCCCGCCGCCCTCCCACACCTTCCAGAGGAGAACCGAGATGCTGGACATCGCCGAAGAGCTGCACCGGTGGGTCGAGCAGGGACGCGAGTTCGCCGTCGCCACGGTCGTGGCCGTCGGCGGGAGCGCGCCCCGGCAACCGGGCGCCGCGCTCGCCGTCGACAGCGACGGCACGGCGATCGGCTCGGTCTCCGGCGGGTGTGTGGAGGGCGCGGTCTACGACCTCTGCGTCCAGGCCCTCGAAGACGGCAGGACCGTCACCGAGCGCTTCGGCTACAGCGACGAGGACGCCTTCGCGGTCGGTCTGACCTGCGGCGGCATCATCGACATCCTCGTCACCCCGGTCCGCGGCGGGGTCTTCCCCGCCGCGCTCCGGGCCGCCGCCACGGGGGAGGCGGCGGCCCTGGCCCGGATCGTCTCCGGCCCCGAGGAACTGATGGGCCGGGCACTCCTGGTCCGCCCCGACGGCTCGTACGAGGGAAAGCTCGGCGGCCACCCCGAACTGGACCGCACGGCGGCCTCCGAGGCCCGCGCGCTGCTCGACGCGGGCCGCACCGGCACCGTCGAGATCGGCGAGGACGGCAGCCGCTGCGGACAGCCGCTGACCCTGCTCGTCGAGTCCTCGGTCCCGGCCCCCCGCATGATCGTCTTCGGTGCCATCGACTTCGCCGCCGCGCTCGTCCGGGTCGGCAAGTTCCTCGGCTACCACGTCACCGTCTGCGACGCCCGGCCCGTCTTCGCGACGCCCGCCCGCTTCCCCGAGGCGGACGACATCGTCGTCGAGTGGCCCCACCGCTACCTGGAGTCGACGGAGGTGGACGGCCGCACCGTGCTGTGCGTGCTGACCCACGACGCCAAGTTCGACGTCCCCCTCCTCCAGGCCGCCCTGAAGCTTCCCGTCGCCTACGTCGGCGCGATGGGCTCCCGCCGCACCCACGAGGACCGCAACAAGCGGCTCCGCGAGGTCGGCGTCACCGAGATCGAACTCGCCCGGCTGCGCTCCCCGATCGGCCTCGACCTCGGCGCCCGGACGCCCGAGGAGACGGCCCTGTCGATCGGCGCGGAGATCGTCGCCAACCGCCGCGGCGGCACCGGCCTCTCCCTCACCGGCGCCCACACCCCGATCCACCACGACGTTCCCCGGGAACCGGCGGGGCGCATAGGGTCGGTCGCCTGACCGCGATCGCGATCGCGACCTCGACCGCGACGGCGGCTTTGAGGGCGGCGGCGGGGCGGGCTCAGTGCGCCGCCCGGTCCCGTACGGTCGACGTCCAGGCCGGCTGTTCGCCGGTGGGTTCCGTCTCGGCGCGGCGGCCGCCGCGGGCGAAGAAGTCCGCGAGCGGCAGGATCGCCGCACCGACCGTCACCGCGTCGGGGCCCAGGGTGCCCATGCCGATCTCCACCCGGGCCGCCGGGTAGCTGAGCGCGTACTCGGCCGCGTACCCCTTGACCGTCTCCAGGAAGCGGGCGCCGAGCTGGAGGCCCGCCCAGCCGCCCACCAGGATGCGCTCGGGCTGGAAGAGGTTGACGAGGTCGCCGAAACCGGCGCCGAGGTACTCGGCGGTCTCCTCCAGCACCGCCAGCGCGGTCGCGTCCGGGGCGGTCCCGGGCTCCGCCGGATACGCCGCGGCCAACATCGCCGTGAGGGCCGTCTCCTCGTCCGCGCCCGCCGGGGGCTTCCCGCCCGCCTCCGCCCAGCGCTCCAGGAGCGCTTCGGCTCCGGCGTACGCCTCCAGGCAGCCGCGGGCACCGCAGCGGCAGCGCCGCCCCCGGACCCGTACCGTCAGATGGCCCCACTCGATCGCCCGGCCCGGACCCAGCGGGTCCGTGACCACGCACGCCCCGACGCCCGAGCCGAAGAGGACCACCACGGCGCTGCGCGCGCCGCGCCCCGCGCCGAACCACATCTCGGCCTGGCCGAGGGTCTGGGCGCCGTTGTCGATCCAGAACGGCACCGAGGCCGGGAGGTCCACGCTCTCGCGCAGCAGCCGCTCCAGGGGGACCGCGTCCCAGCCGATGGTCTGGCCGTGCACGACGGCGCCCTCCTCGGCCGTGCGGGCGACGATGCCGGGCACGCCGACGCCGACGCCGAGGAGCCGTGCGGCGGGCACGTCCGCGGTCCGCAGCACCTCCGCGACACCCTCGCGGATGTGGTCGACGACCACCCCGACCTCGTAACGGCCGTGCGGATGGGGGCTGTCGACCGTCAACGGCCGTTCGGTCCGGGCGAGTTCGGTGAGAGTGAGGTCGAACAGCTCGATCCTGACCCGGGTCTCACCCACGTCGACGCCGATCATGCAGCCGCTGTCCGGGGTGATCCGCAGCAGGGTACGGGGGCGGCCGCCGGCCGAGTCGACACTGCCCGCCTCCTCGACCAGGCCCTCGGCGACGAGCTCCGCGACCACGTTGCTGATGGAGCCGGAGCTGAGGCCGGTGGCGGGTCCGAGCGAGAAGCGGCTCAACGGGCCGTCGAAGTAGAGGCGTTGAAGGACGGCGGTGCGGTTCTCGCGTCGCAGGTCGCGCACGGTGCGGCCGTTCCGCAAAGTCACTTGGGCCCCCAGGTGAAATAGTCCTGAACGCAACATACCGCTGTCGGGACCCTCGGGCGACCTTCTCTTGAGGTTTAACTCACATCCTGAAATAAGGCGCGGGGGCCTTCAGGCCCTGAACGCGGGCCTTGGGGCGGGCCCTGAACGTGGGGAGGCCTCGCCCGGCCTCAGACCTTGCGGAGTCCGCTGAGGAGAAGCTCCGCCAGTTGCTCGTACGCCTCGGCGTCGGCGAGACCGGTCGCCGCGGCCACCTGGCGCCGCTGGATGCGGACCATCACCGAGGAGATGACGTCGGCGGCGAAGGTCACGTGCACCTCGCGGAACACGCCCGCCCGGACGCCCTCCTCGATCAGCTGCTGGACCCGGCCGGCGGCCGCGCGCGTGTTGCGCTCGTACACCTCCGCCGCCGGTTCGAACGCGGCCACGTCGTCGAAGAACTGCGGCGACACCGGCGCCAGCTCGGCCGAGACCGCCCGCAGATAGGCGGCGAGCCGCTCGGCCGGATCGCTCGCGGCGGCCAGGACCGCCTCGACCCGGGCCGTGGCGCGCCGGAAGAAGTGCACCACCGCCGCCCTCACCAGCTGCTCCTTGCTGCCGGCCAGGCCGTACAGGGTCCGCTTCGAGCAGCGCAGCCGGGCGGCCAGGTCGTCGAGCGTCAGCCGGGCGAACCCCTCGCCCACGAGGAGGGCGACGAGTTCCTCGAAGAGGGCGGAGCG
Organism: Streptomyces venezuelae ATCC 10712; assembly: GCF_008639165.1. Classification (NCBI taxonomy): domain Bacteria; kingdom Bacillati; phylum Actinomycetota; class Actinomycetes; order Kitasatosporales; family Streptomycetaceae; genus Streptomyces; species Streptomyces venezuelae. The sequence continues at coordinate 6,492,016 of NZ_CP029197.1, forward strand.
GCGGGCCGCGCCGCGGCCCGTGAGCTTCGGGGTGTCGGCGGCTGAGGTCTCGATCACCTGGTCAGTATTCCAGGCCGGTCCTCGTGGGGGTTACGGCGGCACCCTTCTGCGCTACTCTCAGCGGTACTGCAGTACCTTTCCCAGTACCACTTTGCGCGCCGCTGGAGTCGCCATGGATGTCGACCGCCTGCTTCCCACCCCCGAGGCAGCGGACCTCATCGCCCTCACCCGGGAGATCGCCGACAAGGAGCTCTCTCCCAAGGTGGACGAGTACGAGGCCGCCGAGACGTACCCCGAAGGGCTCTTCACGACCCTCGGCGAGGCCGGTCTCCTCGGCCTGCCGTACCCGGAGGAGTACGGCGGCGGAGGCCAGCCCTACGAGGTCTACCTCCAGGTCCTCGAAGAGCTCGCCGCGCGCTGGGCGGCCGTCGCCGTCGCCACCAGCGTCCACACCCTCGCCTGCCACCCGCTGCACACCTTCGGCACCGCCGAGCAGAAGGAACGCTGGCTGCCCGCGATGCTGGAGGGCCGCATGATCGGCGGCTACAGCCTCTCCGAGCCCCAGGCCGGCTCCGACGCGGCCGCCCTCAGCTGCAAGGCCGAGCGGCAGGACGACGGCAGCGGGTACCGGATCCACGGCACCAAGGCGTGGATCACCCACGGCGGCCGGGCCGGGTTCTACGCCCTCTTCGCCCGCACCGCCCCCGGCAGCCACGGCATCTCCTGCTTCCTCGCGCCCGGCGCCACCGAGGGCCTCAGCTTCGGCGCCCCCGAACGCAAGATGGGCCTCCAGGCGGTCCCCACCACCTCCGCCTACTGGGACGGCGCCCTCCTGGAGGCCGACCGGCTCGTCGGCGACGAGGGGCAGGGCCTCCAGATCGCCTTCAGCGCCCTCGACAGCGGCCGCCTCGGCATCGCCGCCTGCGCCACCGGCCTCGCCCAGGCCGCCCTCGACGCCGCCGTCTCCTACGCCAACGAGCGCACCACCTTCGGCCGCCGGATCATCGACCACCAGGGCCTCGGCTTCCTCCTCGCCGACATGGCCGCCGCCGTCGACGCGGCCCGCGCCACCTACCTGGACGCGGCCCGCCGCCGCGACCTCGGCCGCCCCTTCAGCCGCCAGGCCAGCGCGGCCAAGCTCCTCGCGACCGACACGGCCATGAAGGTCACCACGGACGCCGTCCAGGTCCTCGGCGGCTACGGCTACACCCGCGACTTCCCGGTCGAGCGCTACATGCGCGAGGCCAAGATCACCCAGATCTTCGAGGGCACGAACCAGATCCAGCGCCTCGTCATCAGCCGCGGGCTGGTCGCGTAGCGACCGGGGCACACATCCGGAGCCCGGCGAGAGCCCTACCTGTGAGCGACGCGAGGACGGCGGTCGAGCGCCGCCGTCCGGAGGAGCGTCGCGATCTCTCTCAGGCCGTGGCGGTCGGCGTGGTGGAGGGCCGTGGCGCCGTGTGGGTCCGGGAGGTCGGGGTCGGCGCCCGCCGCGAGCAGGAGGGCGACGACGTCCTGGTGGGCGCGGCCGCCGGTGCCGAGGATCACCGCCTCCAACAGGGCCGTCCAGCCCAGCCGGTTGACGTGGTCGACATCGATCGACGTCTCGGCCAGGACCGCCCGGACATAGGCCACGTGACCCCGCTCGGCCGCCGGGATCAGGGCCGTACCGCCGTACCGGTCGGTCAGCGTCAGGTCCGGGCCCGCCGTGAGCAGGGCCCGCATCATCGCGACGCCGCCCGTGACGCCGGTGACCAGCCAGGGACTGTCGCGGCGGTCGTCCTGGGCGTTCGGGTCCGCGCCCGCGGCGAGGAGCACGCGCGCGACGGCGACGTGGTCGTGCCGGGCGGCGTGCAGCAGCGGGGTGCGGCGCCGGGCGTCGCGGGCGTCGACCCGGGCGCCCGCGGCGAGGGCCGCGCGGACGGCGACGGTGTCACCGTGCGCGGCGGCCGCCAGGAGGGAGTCGTCGAGCGCGTTCATGGCGGCCTTCCTCGTGCGGCGGCGGGCGCCGGACCGTTCCGGACTACTTGCCGAGGGAGGCGACGCCGGCCTGGGCGAACTTCTCGTCGAGGTCGCCCGAGGGGGCGCCCGCGACGCCGATGCCGGCGATCGGCGCGCCCTTGGCGGTCACCGGGGCGCCGCCGGCGAGGAAGAGGGTGCCGGGGATGTCCTTCAGGTTCGGGGCCTGGGCGAGGCGCTTGGCCAGCTCCGAGGTCGGGGCGTTCCAGGAGACGGCGGTGAACGCCTTCTTTACGGCCGACTCGTAGGACTGCGGGCCCGCGCCGTCGCCGCGCAGGGTGACGATCGTGTTGCCGTTGCGGTCGACGACGGCGACGGAGACGCGCTGGTTCTCCTTCTCGGCGGCGTCCAGGGTCGCCTGCGCGGCCTTCGTGGCGGCCTCGACCGTCAGGTGCGTGGTGCGCGTGGTGTTCTTGTTCTTCGCGTCCGCCTTGGCGGCGACGACGGCGGCCGGGGCCGCCGCCGTGTTCTCGCCGGTGGCGCTCGCCGAGTACGCACCGAAGCCACCGAGGGCGAGCGCGGCGACGACGGCGCCACCGGTGAGGACACGGGTGCGCGAGGTCTTCTTCACGTGCTTCATGGGGTCTGCTCCAGTGAACTCGGTGGTCTGCGGGGGCCGTCGGGGGTCCGTGGCCCGCTTCCCCTCCATCCTGGTGCCGCCTCCCCGCGCCGCCGGTCGTCGTCCCGGCTCCCTCCGGCCGCCGCAACGGTGGACCCCGGGGTCAACCGATCGGTTGACCCCGGTCGCCATGCTCCGTGTCCGTGTGCGTGTGCGTCTGCTTGTCCGTGTGCGTTGCCTGTGCCTGTGCCTGTGTCTGTGCCCTCGTCCCAGCGTGCCGCCAGTGCGGTGAACGCGCGGGTGGCCGCGCTCCGGTAGCCGCCCGCGCGCCGGAGCAGGGCGACGCCACGGGCCGGTAGTGCGGGGGGAGAGCGGGACCGGGGTCAGCCAGGGGTGGTCCCGGGTGACGGCATCGGGCAGGACGGTGGCGAGGGCCCCCGGACGGCCGTACGGGTTCCGCTTCCGGGCGCGCGGCCTGCGGTTCTATGGTGGGCGGCGCAGATCGCGCGGACCGCGCGGTCCCCCGCGGGCACGCGCCCGATCCGGCGGCCAACCCGGCGGCAGGGTCGCACCCGCACGACCCGAACGAGGAGTTCCATGGACATCGCCGGCTCCGCCGCTCTCGTCACCGGTGCCGCTTCCGGTCTCGGCGCCGCCACCGCCGCCGCGCTCGCCGCCCGGGGCGCCACCGTCTACGGACTCGACCTGGACAAGGCCGTGGCCGCCGCGGGAGCGCTGCCCGAGGGCGTCCGGCTGCTCGCCGCAGACGTCACCGACGAGCAGCAGGTCCGCGAGGCCCTCGCCGCGATCGACGCCGACGGCGCGGAACTGCGGCTCGCCGTGAACTGCGCGGGCATCGCCCCCTCCGCCCGCATCCTGGGCCGCAAGGGCCCGCACGACCTCGACCTGTTCCGGGCCGTGCTCGACGTCAACCTGCTGGGGACGTTCAACGTGATGCGGCTGGCCGCCGAGGCCATCGCCCGGCACGAGCCCGACGAGCACGGACAGCGCGGCCTCGTCGTCAACACCGCCTCGATCGCCGCCTTCGAGGGCCAGGTCGGCCAGATCGCCTACGCCGCCTCCAAGGCGGGCGTCGCGGGGATGACCGTCACCGCCGCCCGTGACCTGGCGCAGTTCGGCATCAGGGTCGTCACCATCGCCCCCGGCATCGTCGACACCCCGATGATGGCCGGCTTCGGGGAGGACGTCCGGGCCGGTCTCGCCGCGAGCGTCACCTTCCCGCAGCGCCTCGCGCGCCCGGAGGAGTACGCCCGCCTGGTGACGATGGTCGCCGAGCACGACTACCTCAACGGCGAGACGATCCGGATGGACGGCGCGCTCCGGATGACGGCTCGCTGAGCCTCCGTACCCCCGTGAGAGCACTCGGTGCCGGATTCGTCCGGCACCTAGTGCCGCACGAAGGCCAGGCGGGTGTTAGGTTCGGCCCATGGGAACAGCCGGATCAGCGTCGACGAACTCCACGAAGCCCGCGATGCGGGACTCCCTCATCGCCGCGGCCTTCCAGCTCTTTCTGGAGCGCGGCTACGAGCAGACCACGGTCGACGACATCGTCACCCTCGCGGGCGTCGGCCGGAGATCGTTCTTCCGCTACTTCCCGTCGAAGGAGGACGTGGTCTTCCCCGACCACGAGCAGTGCCTCGCCGACATGACCCGCTTCCTCGCCGCGAGCGCCGACTCCGACGACCCGATGGTCCGGGTCTGCGGCGCCGCCCGGCTCGTGATGCGGATGTACGCCGAGAACCCGACCTTCTCCGTGCAGCGCTACCGCCTCACCCGGGAGGTGACCGGGCTGCGCACGTACGAGCTCTCGGTGGTCTGGCGGTACGAGAAGACCCTCGGCGACTATCTGCGTACCCGCTGGGCCGACCGCAGGGACGGCACCCTGCGCGCCAACGTGGCCGCCGCGGCCGTCGTCGCCGCCCACAACCACGCCCTGCGCCACTGGCTGCGCTCGGGCGGCGAGGGCGATCCGCTGGCGGAGGTCGACGGGGCGCTGGAGTTCGTCCGTGCCACCTGGGGCGGCGGCCAGGCCGCGGAGGCGCCGGCCGAGGAGGCCGAGGACGTCGTCGTGGTGATCACCAAGCGGTCCACCCCCATGTGGCGCGTGGTGCGCGAGGTGGAGTCGAGCCTCGGCGAGGGCTGAGTGAACGCCGGCAGCGCCTCGGGGTTCTCAGTATCTCTAATTGAGGGAACTCAGGTCTTTATTTGATGGCACTCAGTGCCATATCTTTGCTCCATGCACGGTCGAGCCGCCGAGTGCAAGGAGAAGGCATCGTGTTCCACACGGGACTGAGGAGCGGGACCGCCGTCCAGGCCGCCGACGAGTCGGCGCCCGACTCCGAGCTGTACTTCCAGCGCTGCCGCTGGTGCCACACCACGACGTTCCAGCGCCTGCTCTGTCCGACCTGCGGGTCGACGGACCTGGCGCCCGAACTCAGCGGGGGAGAGGGCGTGATCTCCGTGCGCCGCGGGGTCGCCGCCGCCGACAACGACCTCTGGCCGGTCCACATGACGGAGGGGTTCGTGGTCCGCTGCCGGGTCGACGGGCCGCCGCACGCCGTGCGCCCCGGCGTCCGGGTCAAGGTCTCCGGCGCCGCTGCCTCCGGGCGCAGGCCGGTCGTCCGGCTCTGCGAGGAGGTCCCCCTCGACGGCTGGTACTGAGGGCATGCGGACGGACAGAACGAGAAGGGGCGGGTGGCACTCTGTGCCACCCGCCCCTTCTCGTTGCCGTCAGGTCAGCGCGCCGTCGGGTCAGCGCGCGCCGATCTCGTCCGTCAGCTGCGGCAGCACCTCGAAGAGGTCGCCGACCACGCCGTAGTCCACCAGGTCGAAGATCGGGGCCTCGGGGTCCTTGTTGACCGCGACGATCGTCTTCGAGGTCTGCATGCCGGCCCGGTGCTGGATGGCGCCGGAGATTCCCGCCGCGACGTACAGCTGCGGCGAGACCTGCTTGCCGGTCTGGCCGACCTGGTTGGAGTGCGGGTACCAGCCCGCGTCCACGGCGGCGCGGGAGGCGCCGACGGCCGCGCCGAGCGAGTCGGCCAGCTTCTCGACGACCGCGAAGCCCTCGGCCGCTCCGACACCGCGGCCGCCGGAGACCACGATCGCGGACTCGGTCAGCTCGGGGCGGCCGGTGGAGACCCGCGCGGTGCGCGAGACGACCTTCGCGGCGTTGCCGGTGAAGGCGACCGTGACGTTCTCGACCGTACCGGCGGCCGGGGCGGCCTCCGGGGCGGCGGAGTTCGGCTTGACGGTGATGACCGGCACGCCGTGCGTGACCGTCGACTTCACCTGGTACGAGGCGGCGAAGACGGACTGGGTGGCGACCGGGGCGTTCTCGCCGGCCTCCAGCTCCACCGCGTCGGTGATCAGGCCGGAGCCGAGGCGGAGCGCGACACGGGCCGCGATCTCCTTGCCCTCACCGGAGGAGGTCACCAGGACGGCGGCGGCCCCCTTCTCCTTCGCGAGCTGGGTGAGCGCGTCGACCTTCGGCACGACGAGCTGCTCGGTGAACTCGGCGCCGTCCGCGACGTACACGGTGGCGGCGCCGTACTCGCCGGCGGTGGCGGCGATGGAGGCCGCGGCCTCGCCGGCACCGAGCACGACCGCGGTGGGCTCGCCGATCCGGCGGGCCAGGGTCAGCAGTTCGAGGGCCGGCTTGCGGACCGCACCGTCGGCGTGGTCCACGAGAACCAGGATCTCAGCCATGATTCGTTGCTCCTGTGGGGTGTCAGGCTGACGGCGGGTCAGATGAACTTCTGGGTGGCGAGGAAGGCGGCGAGCTGCTTGCCGCCGTCGCCCTCGTCCGTGACGATCGTGCCCTGCGTACGGGCCGGGCGCGCGGCCACCGAGTCGACCAGGGTCCACGCGCCGGCGTGGCCCACCTCGTCGGCGTCGATGTCCAGGTCGTCCAGGTCCAGCTCCTCGACCGGCTTCTTCTTGGCGGCCATGATCCCCTTGAAGGAGGGGTAACGGGCCTCGCCGGACTGGTCGGTGACCGACACGACGGCCGGCAGCGGGGCCTCGAGGAGCTCCGTGGCGGCGTCGCCGTCACGGCGGCCCTTCACGAGGCCGTCCTCGACGGAGAGCTCCGAGAGCAGGGTGACCTGCGGCAGGCCCAGCCGCTCGGCGAGCAGCGCGGGCAGCACGCCCATCGAGCCGTCGGTGGACGCCATGCCGCAGACGACCAGGTCGAAGCCGGTCTTCTCCAGGGCCTTCGCCAGGATCGCGGAGGTGCCGAACACGTCGGAGCCGTGGATGTCCTCGTCGTTGACGTGGACGGCCTTGTCGGCGCCCATGGACAGCGCCTTGCGCAGCGCGTCCTTGGCGTCGTCCGGGCCCACGGTGACGACGGTGACCTCGGCGTCGTCGGACTCCTCGGAGATCCGCAGCGCCTGCTCGACGGCGTACTCGTCGAGCTCCGACAGCAGGCCGTCGACCTCGTCACGGTCGACGGTCAGGTCGTCGGCGAAACCGCGGTCGCCGGTCGCGTCGGGGACGTACTTCACACAGACAGCGATCTTGAGGGTCACGGCCTGTCTCCTTCCAACAGTCTGGTGATTACGGGAGGTTGCGGGCCATGACGATGCGCTGGACCTGGTTGGTGCCTTCGTAGATCTGGGTGATCTTGGCGTCGCGCATCATGCGCTCGACGGGGTAGTCGCGGGTGTAGCCGTAGCCGCCGAGGAGCTGGACGGCGTCGGTGGTGACCTCCATGGCGACGTCGGAGGCGAAGCACTTGGCGGCGGCGCCGAAGAAGGTCAGATCGCCGTCGACGCGCTCACTCTTGGCGGCGGCCGCGTAGGTGAGCTGGCGGGCGGCTTCGAGCTTCATGGCCATGTCGGCGAGCATGAACTGGACGCCCTGGAAGTCGGCGATGGGCTTGCCGAACTGCTTGCGCTCCTTGACGTAGCCCTTGGCGTAGTCGAGGGCGCCCTGGGCGATGCCGATGGCCTGGGCGGCGATGGTGATGCGGGTGTGGTCGAGGGTCTTCATGGCGGTGGCGAAGCCGGTGCCCTCGGCGCCGATCATGCGGTCGGCGGGGATGCGGACGTTGTCGAGGTAGACCTCGCGGGTGGGGGAGCCCTTGATGCCGAGCTTCTTCTCCGGGGCGCCGAAGGAGACGCCCTCGTCGGACTTCTCCACGACGAAGGCGCTGATGCCCTTGGACCGCTTGTCGGGGTCGGTGACGGCCATCACGGTGTAGTACTCGGAGACGCCGGCGTTGGTGATCCACCGCTTGACGCCGTTGAGGATCCAGAAGTCGCCGTCGCGCACCGCACGGGTCTTCATGCCGGCCGCGTCGGAGCCCGCGTCGGGCTCGGACAGGGCGTAGGAGAACATCGCGTCGCCCTTGGCGAGCGGGCCGAGGTACTTGTGCTTGAGCTCCTCGGAGCCGGAGAGGATCACCGGCAGCGAGCCCAGCTTGTTGACCGCCGGGATCAGCGAGGAACTGCCGCAGGCACGGGCGACCTCCTCGATCACGATCACCGTGGCGAGGGCGTCCGCGCCCGCGCCGCCGTAGGTCTCCGGGACGTGCACGGCGTGCAGGTCGTTGGCGACCAGCGCGTCCAGCGCCTCCTGCGGGAAACGCCCCTCCTCGTCCACCGCCGCGGCGAACGGCACGATCTTCGCCTCCGCCAGAGCACGCACCGACTCCCGGAGCATGTCGTGCTCCTCGGAGGGCCGATACAGGTCGAAGTCCTTGCCCATGATGTGGAGCTCCCCTAGACGCTTGTGGCACTGAGTACCCTCAGCAAAACACACTCAGTGCCATGATGCCAGAGCGCCCCGACGCTGTTCTGCATCGGGGCGCTCAAAGTACCGGTCGGTCGGTTTTTGTTAACTCGGGGTGTCGGCGAGGTTTCCTTCTTCCCTCCGGCGGCGGCTCGCGTCGTAGTCGAGCGCCAGCTGTCGCGCACGGGCCTCCGTCATGTCGAGTCCCGGCAGAACCGCCGGCGTGCAGATGGTCGGCAGTACGTGCTGCAGCAGGACCGAGACCCGGTGCGTCAGATCATTGCGATCGCACAGGATCTGCGACATGGTCTGGATTCCCGCGTACGCCCCCGAGAAGAGCTCCGCCGTATCCGTCACGTCCACGTGCAGGAGCAGCTCGCCCCGCGCCTTGGCCACCGTCAGGATCTCGGAGACCTGGTCGATCCACGCCCGGAACGGCGCACCCCGGTCGACCCCGGTGGCGCCGCTGTCCAGGGCCAGGGCGACGCTCGCGCGCACGAGGGCGTCGCGCTTGAGCCGGTGGGCGAGCAGGAAGCCCTGGTCCACCAGCTCCTGGAGCTTGACGGCCTGCGGCGGCAGCGGCTCGTCGAGCATCTGGGCGTCCAGCACGCCGAGGGCCAGATCTTCCTTGGAAGCAAAGTGGAAATACAGAGCTCCCTTGGTCACCCCGGCGCGCACCAGGATCTCGCCGATGGTCGTCCGCTCGTAGCCGCGCTCCGCGAAGACCGTCGCGGCGGACTCGAGGATCAACCGGCGGGTTCGGATTGCACGCGCTTGCTGTGCCAAGGCGCCTCCTGCTGTCTCGCTGTCTGTGCTCTACGTGTGACGTGAAGCATTGAAAAGAAAACCGCGCTGTACGTATTCTACGATCGGCGGTTTTCACCGCCGGGGGGTGGGAACGCAAGGGGGATTCATGGACCAGAGCCATCGGGGCGTGACGACGCACGTCCCAGGGGAATTCGTTCACCGCGCCGATCCCGCGGACATCATTCCCACGGACTGGACGCAGCTCCGGCAGAATCGGTTCTCCGTATCCGCCCGGTGGCCTGCCTCACATCCCTTCTTCTCTCCCGTCGCCGGGGCCCGGCACGACCCCATGCTGGTGGCCGAGACGATACGCCAGACCAGCATGCTGGTCGCTCACGCCGAGCTGGGGGTACCCCTGGACGAACAGTTCGTCATGTGGGACCTCTCCTACAGCGCCGACTCCGAGGCGCTCACGGTGGACGGCCTCTCCTCCGACGTCACCGTCGACGTCGTCTGCTCCGACATCACCCGCCGCGGCAGCCGCCTCCGCAACCTCCGCACCACCGTGGTGCTCACCCGCGACGACCGGCTCCTCGCCACCGGCAGCGGCACGGCCCGCTGCACCTCCGCCCTGGCGTACCGCCGGATGCGCGGCGAGCGGATGGAGGCGCTGGGCAGACCCGTGCCCCTCATACCCGGCGTGCACCCGCGCCTCGTCGGCCGCGCGCGGACCGAGGACGTCGTCCTCGCCCCCGGAAACCGGCCCGACCAGTGGCAGCTGCGCGTCAACACCGCGCACACCACCCTCTTCCGCCGCCCGAACGACCACGTGCCCGGGATGGTGCTCCTGGAGGCGGCCCGGCAGGCGGCGACCGCCACGACCGGCAGCGCGGCCTATCTGCCCACCGACCTGAGCGTCTCCTTCCTGCGCTACGTCGAGCTCGACAGCCCCTGCTGGATCGAGGCCGAGTCCGTGCCCACCCCGGACCCCTCGACGACCACCATCCGGGTCACCGGCCACCAGGACGGCAGCCCCGTCTTCCGCTGTACGCTCACCTCCCCGTCCCGGGAACTGTCGGTGGCCACCGCCGGACTCGACACCCGGCTGGCGGGCTGAACCGGATCGGCACGATGGGCCCTCGCATCCTGATCACCGGCGCCACCGGATTCATCGGCGGCCGCGTGGCCGCCGCGGCCGCCACCGCGCGGGAGCCCGCCCACGTACGGCTGCTCGCCCGCGGCCCGCTCACCGGCCCGGCCGCGGCCGCCGGACCGCGGACCGAGACCGCCGTCGGCGACCTCCGCGACCCCGCGTCCCTGCGCCGCGCCTGCGAGGGCGTCGACGTACTGATCCACTGCGCCTCCGCGATCGGCGGGGACGCGGAACTGGCCCGGGCGGTCAACGACGAGGGCACCCGGAACCTCGTCGACGCCGCCGTCCGCGCCGGGGCGACCCGGATCGTCGCCCTGAGCACCGCCTCCGTACACGGCCGCGGCCCCTTCCGCGCCGCCGCCCCCGGCACCCTGCCGCTCGCCCCCGGCTCGGTGACCAGCAGCACCCGGGCGGCCGGCGAGCGGCACGTCATGGACGCCGGCGGGACCGTACTGCGACCGCACCTGGTGTACGGCACCGGGGACCGCCGGCTGTTGCCCGGCCTGGTCCGGCTCCTCGCCGCGCTGCCGGGACCGCTCGACGGCGGGTCCTCGCTGCACTCCCTGATCGACGTCGACAGCCTGGCGGGCGCGCTGCTCGGCGCGGCCCTCTCCCCGGCGACGGAGCCGGGACCGTACTACGTCGACCATCCCGAACCGGTGCCGGTCGGCGACCTCCTCGCGGCCGCCGAGTCCCTGCTGACCCGCACGGGCCTCCCCCGGGGACGGGCCGTGGACCTCCCGACCGCCCGCAGGCTGCTCGCCGGCCTCCCCTTCGCGGGGCACCACCTGGACATGCTCGCCACCGACCACTGGTTCGCCGACGACCGCCCCTGGCGGGAGCTCGGCTGCGACCCGGGGCCGGGCTTCACCACGGGGTTCGCGGACCACGCGGCGTGGTACCACGGACTCCTCGACCATTCCTGAACAGAAGGTAGGCACCACCGACATGTCCGCGCTGGCCGGCAGGACCGCGATCGTCACAGGGGCGAGCCGCGGCATCGGAAGAGGCATCGCCGAGCGACTTGCCACGGACGGCGCCCTGGTCGCCGTCCACTACGGCAGCAACGAGAAGGCGGCCCTGGAGACGGTGGAGATCATCGAGGGGCGGGGCGGCCGCGCCTTCGCGTTCCGCGCGGAACTCGGGGCGCCGGACGCCGTCGACACCTTCTACGCCGCCCTCGACGCGGGCCTCGCGGAGCGGGGCGCGGCGCGGGAGTTCGACATCCTCGTCAACAACGCGGCCGCGAGCGGCTCGGGCCGCATCCACCAGCTCACCACCGAGGTGTTCGACCGGCTGTTCGCCATCAATGTGAAAGCCCCGCTCTTCCTGGTCCAGCGGGGCCTCGACCGGCTGCGGGACGGCGGCCGGATCGTCAACATCTCCTCGGCGGCCACGAAGCACGCCTTCCCCGACTCCGTCACCTACGCGATGACGAAGGGCGCCGTCGACACGATGACCCTCGCCCTCGCCAAGGAGCTGGGGCCGCGGGGGATCACCGTCAACGCGGTGGCCCCCGGCTACATCGCGACGGACATGAACGCCCGCCGCAGGGCCACCCCGGAGGCGAGCGCGGCCCTCGCGGCGATGTCCGTCTTCAACCGGATCGGCACGCCCGCCGACGTCGCCGACGTGGTCGGTTTCCTCGTCTCCGACGACGCCCGGTGGATCACCGGCCAGTACGTGGACGCCACCGGGGGGACGGCGCTCTGAGCGGGCCGGCCGGCGGGCACGCGCGGAGTCGGGCGGCCGGCGGGCACGCGGTGTCAGGCGACCGGCGTGTACGCCCGCTCGGCCATGCCCGGGCTGCCCGCCGGTGTCAGGGCGGCGAGCGCCCCGGGGGCCGCGAGCATGGGGAGGAGGGTCCGCCACAGGCCGGTGACGGTGCCGGGCGACAGCCATTCGCCGTTGTCCCGGCAGAGGGCCTCCAGGCCGATGGTGGCGGCCACGATCGTGCGGGCGAGGTCCTGTTGACCACCGATGTCCGAGGCGAGCAGGCCCTCGTCGGCGGCCTCCGCGAGCCGCTGCTGGACGCAGCTCTGCCATTCCTGGCGCAGGTTGAGGTCCGTACCGCAGAGCTGGGAGCAGCTCAGCCGGAACCCCGCGCGCACGACGACGTCCTCGCGGAGCAGCCGGGCCAGCGCATGGGTGGTGTCGGCGAGGTTCTGCAGGGCGTTCGACCGCTGGTGGTACACGATCCTGGCGGTCCGGCGCAGTGTGGTGGACGCGTCGATCTCGACGGCGGCGGCCACCGCCGCCTTGTTCTCGAAGTGGAAGTGGAGGGCGCCGGGGCTCACGCCCGCTCCCGAACTGATCGCCGACAACTTGGCCAGGGCGTAGCCGTGCTCGTCGAATTCTCTGGCCGCCGACTTGATCAGGGCGTCGCGCGTCCGTGTGGCCCGCTCTTGTTTGGTCACCAATGGCTCCAGTAGCACCATGCGTCGCAGCGGCACGGGCTTGCGCCCCGTCGCGCCGTACCGCTCGACGTCTTTAAACCGACTGCTTGGTATTGTACGAGTTTTTCGTGTGACCTTGGGCGCATCGGTGGGGAATGGGCGAGGAGACACCCGGGGCAACCGGAACCCTTCCTCCCGGAAGGAGTTGGGGGCGCGGCGTGAGCCGGCGGACAGTACCTCCGGTAAGTCTCCCCGAAGTGACGCCGCCATTAACAAACCGAACCAGCGGTTTGTCAAGAAGTGGTCAAGAGTGCCCGTGGTCTCCCATGGATTCACCTGACTGCTGTTATGTCGCCCCAAGAAACGGACATTCACTGTCAAGTGATGCGATTTCAATCATCACGATGTCAACTCCGTGTCAAATTTTCGTTGCACGACTCTCGGAAAATCTCACACGCCGTGGTAGAGAAATGACCTTTGACAAACCGGCGCAGCGGTTTGTAGCGTTCCCGTTGGCGGGATCCCTACGGGTCCCGGAACTCCGGGACTCTCCAAGGGCCCCGGAAATGAGTGACATAGGTGCTAGGGGGAACCGTGAGCCTGACGTCCGTAGAAGTGAAGGAGCCCCACATACCTGCCCCACGACTCGCCGGGAGAGCGAGTCTGTCGGGCGTGAGCGTGGACACATCGGCGAGGGGCGGCCCGGTCACCGCGGCCGGCTGGCGCGTCCTGGTCGTGGAGAGCTGCGGCAAGGAGGGGGAGGGGCTCGTACAGGGGCTCCGCCGGCACGGCCACGAGGTCGACCGGGTGGAGACGGGGGGCGCCGCCCTCCAGGCCTACGAAGAGGCCGACTTGGTCCTGATCGACCTCGAACTGCCCGACCTGGACGGCTTGGAGGTCTGCCGCGGCATCCGGTCCGCCGGGGACGTGCCGGTGATCGCCGTGACGAGCCGCGGCAGCGAACTCGACCGCGTCCTCGGCCTCCAGGCCGGCGCGGACGACTACCTGGTGAAGCCCTACGGCTTCCGTGAACTGATGGCCCGGATGGAGGCCGTCATGCGCCGGGCCCGGCCCCGGCCCTCCACCGCCCGCACGATCACCCGCGGACCGCTGCACATCGACGCGGCCGCCCGGCAGGTCACGCTCGACGGCCAGGACGTCGACCTGACCCGCAAGGAGTTCGACCTCCTCTATCTGCTCGCCTCCCACCCCGACACGGTCATCCCGCGCAAGCAGTTGATGCAGCAGGTGTGGGGGGACTCCTGGTCGAGGCGGACCGTCGACACCCATGTGAGCAGCCTGCGCAACAAGCTCGGCGCCAGCGACTGGGTGATCACCATCCGAGGCGTGGGTTTCCGCTTCGGCCGCGGCTGACGCCGCCCCGCACATTCCCGTCCTCGTGATCCACCGGGCACCGCCGACGCTGTCCGAGCGGACACCTCTCATCGCTCCCGGCCCGCCCCGGTCCGGCACCGCCTCAGGTGCCGGCCCGGGGCGGGCCTTTTCGTGCCCGGCCGCGCCGCTCGCGCCCGACCGGGCCGGCCGTGCCTGACCGGGGTGTTTGACACCGTCCTGACATTCGCCTGGCGCATTTCCCACACTGCCGCCACGGGCTTGTGAATTCTGACGGATCCCTGAATCGGTGAGTCTTGAACGAAGTCCTGGACCGGAACAAGCTTGTCGTGAAGGTCCGGTGCACCGTCTTCGAGCCCTTTCGGGAAAAGCGGAACGGGTACGGAGAAGGCGAGTCGATCAGGAGTTGAAACCGTCGTGCGCAAGGTGCTCATCGCCAACCGTGGCGAAATCGCTGTCCGTGTGGCCCGGGCGTGCCGGGACGCGGGTATCGGCAGCGTGGCCGTGTACGCCGAGCCGGACCGGGATGCTCTGCATGTCCGGGCGGCTGACGAGGCGTTCGCTCTGGGCGGTGACACTCCGGCGACCAGTTATCTGGACATGGCGAAGGTGTTGCAGGCCGCCGCGGACTCGGGTGCGGACGCGGTCCACCCCGGTTACGGGTTCCTTTCGGAGAACGCGGAGTTCGCGCAGGCGGTCCTCGACGCGGGTCTGACGTGGATCGGTCCGCCGCCGCAGGCGATCCGGGATCTGGGTGACAAGGTGGCGGCCCGTCACATCGCCCAGCGTGCCGGGGCCCCGCTGGTGGCCGGCACGCCCGACCCGGTCTCGGGTGCGGACGAGGTCGTGGCGTTCGCCGAGGAGCACGGTCTGCCGATCGCGATCAAGGCGGCGTTCGGTGGCGGTGGCCGTGGTCTGAAGGTGGCGCGGACGCTGGAGGAGGTCCCGGAGCTGTACGACTCCGCGGTCCGTGAGGCGGTGGCGGCGTTCGGGCGGGGCGAGTGCTTCGTGGAGCGGTACCTGGACAAGCCGCGGCACGTGGAGACGCAGTGCCTGGCCGACCAGCACGGCAACGTGGTCGTCGTCTCGACGCGTGACTGCTCGCTGCAGCGCCGTCACCAGAAGCTGGTGGAGGAGGCTCCGGCGCCGTTCCTGTCGGAGGCTCAGAACGCGGAGCTGTACGCGGCGTCGAAGGCGATCCTGAAGGAGGCCGGTTACGTCGGTGCCGGCACGGTGGAGTTCCTCGTCGGCACGGACGGCACGATCTCGTTCCTCGAGGTCAACACCCGTCTGCAGGTGGAGCACCCGGTGACGGAGGAGGTCACGGGGATCGACCTGGTGCGGGAGATGTTCCGGATCGCGGACGGTGAGGAGCTCGGCTACGGCGACCCGGAGATCCGGGGTCACTCCTTCGAGTTCCGGATCAACGGTGAGGACCCGGGCCGTGGTTTCCTCCCGGCGCCCGGCACCGTCACCGAGTTCACGCCGCCGACCGGTCCGGGTGTCCGCCTCGACGCGGGTGTGGAGTCGGGTTCCGTGATCGGCCCCGCGTGGGACTCGCTGCTTGCGAAGCTGATCGTGACCGGTGCGAGCCGTGAGCAGGCGCTGCAGCGTGCGGCGCGTGCGCTGGCGGAGTTCCGCGTCGAGGGCATGGCGACCGCGATCCCCTTCCACCAGGCGGTGGTGACCGACCCGGACTTCACCGCGGACCCGTTCCGGGTGCACACGCGGTGGATCGAGACGGAGTTCGTCAACGAGATCAAGCCGTTCGCGCCGGCGGGCGCGGAGGCGGACGAGGACGAGGCCGGCCGCGAGACGATCGTGGTCGAGGTCGGCGGCAAGCGTCTTGAGGTCTCCCTGCCGTCCTCGCTCGGGATGACGCTGGCCCGGACGGGTCTTGCGGCGGGTGCGAAGCCGAAGCGGCGGGCGGCGAAGAAGTCCGGCCCGGCCGCCTCGGGTGACACCCTCGCCTCCCCGATGCAGGGCACGATCGTGAAGGTCGCGGTCGAGGAGGGCCAGGAGGTCAAGGAAGGCGATCTGATCGTCGTCCTGGAGGCCATGAAGATGGAACAGCCCCTCAACGCCCACCGCTCCGGCACCGTGAAGGGCCTGACCGCCGAAGTCGGCGCGTCCGTCACCTCCGGCGCCACCATCTGCGACATCAAGGACTGAATTCACCCGCCGCCCCCGCGCGCCCTTTCGTACCACCCCGCTATTTCCCTTCGCTTTCCCTGCCTTCTTCAGCACGTCCTTTTCCAGGACTTCTTCCGGTGAGGAGAAACACATGCACAGCACTCTGATCGTGGCCCGAATGGAACCCGGATCGAGCACCGACGTGGCGAAGCTGTTCGCCGAATTCGACGCCTCCGAGATGCCGCATCTCATGGGGACGCGACGCCGTCAGCTGTTCTCGTACCGCGGCCTCTACTTCCACCTCCAGGACTTCGACGCCGACAACGGCGGCGAGCTCATCGAGCGGGCCAAGACCGACCCCCGCTTCGTGGGCATCAGCGAGGACCTGAAGCCGTTCATCGAGGCCTACGACCCGGCCACCTGGCGCTCGCCCGCCGACGCCATGGCCACCCGCTTCTACAACTGGGAGGCGAACGCGTGACCGCGCGACGCGTCGTCATCACCGGCATCGAGGTCCTCGCCCCCGGTGGCACCGGATCCAAGGCCTTCTGGAACCTGCTCAGCGAGGGCCGCACGGCCACCCGGGGCATCACCTTCTTCGACCCGACGCCGTTCCGCTCCCGGGTCGCCGCCGAGATCGACTTCGACCCGGAGGCCCACGGCCTCAGCCCGCAGGAGATCCGCCGCATGGACCGGGCCGCCCAGTTCGCGGTGGTCGCCGCGCGCGGCGCGGTCGCCGACAGCGGCATCGACCTGGCCGCCCACGACCCGTACCGCGTCGGCGTCACCGTCGGCAGCGCCGTCGGCGCCACCATGGGCCTCGACGAGGAGTACCGGGTCGTCAGCGACGGCGGCCGGCTCGACCTCGTCGACCACGCCTACGCGGTGCCGCACCTCTACGACTACATGGTGCCCAGCTCCTTCTCCGCCGAGGTCGCCTGGGCCGTCGGCGCCGAGGGCCCCAACACCGTGGTCTCCACCGGCTGCACCTCCGGCCTCGACTCCGTCGGCTACGCCGTGGAGCTGATCCGCGAGGGCTCCGCCGACGTCATGATCGCCGGTTCCTCGGACGCCCCGATCTCCCCGATCACGATGGCCTGCTTCGACGCCATCAAGGCGACCACCAACCGGTACGACGACCCGGCGCACGCCTCCCGGCCCTTCGACGGCACCCGCAACGGCTTCGTGCTCGGCGAGGGCGCGGCCGTCTTCGTCCTGGAGGAGCTGGAGAGCGCCCGGGCCCGCGGCGCCCACATCTACGCCGAGATCGCCGGCTACGCCACCCGCAGCAACGCGTACCACATGACCGGTCTGCGGCCGGACGGCGCGGAGATGGCGGAGGCGATCCGGGTCGCGCTCGACGAGGCGCGGATGAACCCCACCGAGATCGACTACATCAACGCGCACGGCTCCGGCACCAAGCAGAACGACCGCCACGAGACCGCAGCGTTCAAGAAGAGCCTCGGGGACCACGCGTACCGCACCCCGGTCAGCTCCATCAAGTCGATGGTCGGGCACTCCCTCGGTGCCATCGGCTCCATCGAGATCGCCGCCTCGGCCCTGGCCATGGAGCACAACGTGGTCCCGCCGACGGCGAACCTGCACACCCCGGACCCCGAGTGCGACCTGGACTACGTCCCGCTCGTCGCCCGCGAGCAGCTCACGGACTCGGTCCTGACCGTCGGCAGCGGATTCGGCGGCTTCCAGAGCGCCATGGTCCTGGCCCGTCCCGAGAGGAAGATCGCATGAGCGCGTCCGTGGTGGTGACCGGCCTCGGTGTCGCCGCACCCAACGGCCTGGGCCGCGAGGACTTCTGGGCCTCGACCCTCGGCGGGAAGAGCGGCATCGGCCGCCTCACCCGCTTCGACCCCACCGGCTACCCGGCGCGCCTCGCCGGCGAGGTGCCCGGCTTCGCCGCCGAGGAGCACCTGCCGAGCCGGCTGCTGCCGCAGACCGACCGGATGACCCGCCTCGCGCTGGTCGCCGCGGACTGGGCGCTGGCCGACGCGGGCGTCCGCCCCGAGGAGCAGGACGACTTCGACATGGGCGTGGTCACGGCCAGCGCCTCCGGCGGCTTCGAGTTCGGCCAGGGCGAGCTGCAGAAGCTGTGGAGCCAGGGCAGCCAGTACGTCAGCGCGTACCAGTCCTTCGCCTGGTTCTACGCCGTCAACAGCGGCCAGATCTCCATCCGCAACGGCATGAAGGGCCCCAGCGGCGTGGTCGTCAGCGACCAGGCCGGCGGTCTGGACGCCGTCGCGCAGGCCCGCCGACAGATCCGCAAGGGCACCCGGCTCATCGTCTCCGGTGGCGTCGACGCCTCGCTCTGCCCCTGGGGCTGGGTGGCGCAGCTCGCCTCCGACCGGCTCAGCACCAGCGAGGAGCCCGCCCGGGCGTACCTGCCCTTCGACCGCGAAGCCCAGGGCCACGTGCCCGGCGAGGGTGGGGCGATCCTCGTCATGGAGGCCGCCGAGGCGGCCCGGGAGCGCGGGGCCCGGATCTACGGCGAGATCGCCGGATACGGCTCCACCTTCGACCCCCGGCCGGGCAGCGGGCGCGAGCCCGGCCTGCGCAAGGCCATCGAACTCGCCCTGGCCGACGCCGGAGCGGCACCCGGTGACATCGACGTCGTCTTCGCGGACGCGGCCGCCGTCCCCGAGCTCGACCGCGTCGAGGCCGAGGCCCTCAACGCCGTCTTCGGCACCGGCGCCGTCCCGGTCACCGCGCCCAAGACGATGACCGGCCGGCTGTACTCCGGCGCCGCGCCGCTCGACCTGGCCGCCGCGTTCCTCGCGATGGACGAGGGCGTCATCCCGCCCACCGTCAACGTCGAGCCGGACGCCGCGTACGGCCTCGACCTGGTCGTCGGCGGGCCCCGTACCGCCGAGGTGAACACCGCCCTGGTGATCGCCCGCGGTCACGGCGGCTTCAACTCCGCGATGGTCGTCCGTTCCGCGAACTGACCTTTCCCCCGCAGTACCTCACAGTCACCCAGGAGAAGAACCATGAGCAGCAAGACCTTCACCCTCGACGACCTCAAGCGGATCCTGCGCGAGGGCGCCGGCGCCGACGAGGGCGTCGACCTCGACGGCGACATCCTCGACACCCACTTCGAGACGCTCGGCTACGAGTCGCTCGCCCTGCTGGAGACCGGCAGCCGCATCGAGCGCGAGTACTCCATCACCCTCGACGACGACGTGCTGTCCGACGCCGACACCCCGCGCGCCCTCATCGAGGCCGTCAACGCGCACCTGTCGGCCGTCGCCGCCGCCTGACCCACCCGACCGAACACCCGGCGCCCGCACCCGCCGCCGTACCGCCGCCCCCTGGCAGAGAAGAGACGACACCGCATGTCCCAGCAGGAGAAGCAGGAGAAGAGGGTCGCCCTCGTCACCGGAGCCACCAGTGGCATCGGCCTCGCCGTCGCCCGGCTCCTGGCGTCCCAGAACCACCGGGTGTTCCTCGGTGCCCGCAACGCCGAGAACGTCGCCGCCACCGTCAAGCAGCTCCAGGACGAGGGCCTTGAGGTCGACGGCACCACCCTCGACGTGCGCTCCGGCGAGGACGTCAAGGCCTTCGTCCAGGCCGCCGTCGACCGCTTCGGCACCGTCGACGTCCTCGTGAACAACGCGGGCCGCAGCGGCGGCGGCGTCACCGCCGACATCGCCGACGAGCTGTGGAACGACGTCATCGACACCAACCTCAACAGCGTCTTCCGGCTCACCCGCGAGGCCCTGACCACCGGCGGCATGCGCGAGAAGTCCCGCGGCCGGATCATCAACATCGCCTCGACCGCCGGCAAGCAGGGCGTCGTCCTCGGCGCCCCCTACTCGGCCTCGAAGCACGGCGTCGTCGGCTTCACCAAGGCCCTCGGCAACGAGCTCGCCCCGACCGGCATCACCGTCAACGCGGTCTGCCCCGGTTACGTCGAGACGCCGATGGCCCAGCGCGTCCGCCAGGGCTACGCCGCCGCGTACGAGACCTCCGAGGACGCCATCCTCGAGAAGTTCCAGTCGAAGATCCCGCTCGGCCGCTACTCCACGCCCGAGGAGGTCGCCGGTCTCGTCGGCTACCTGGCCTCCGACACCGCGGCCTCCATCACCTCGCAGGCGCTCAACGTCTGCGGCGGCCTGGGCAACTTCTGATCCCCGCACCCCCACACGCACCGTCCCGAGGAGTTTCACGATGACGACCCGTGAGGTCGAGCACGAGATCACCGTCGCGGCCCCGGCCCAGGCCGTGTACCGGCTGATCGCCGAGGTGGAGAACTGGCCGCGGATCTTCCCGCCCACCCTCTACGTCGACCACGTCGAGCGCGGCGAGCGGGAGGAGCGCATCCGGATCTGGGCGACCGCCAACGGCGCCCCGAAGAACTGGACGTCCAAGCGGACCCTGGACCCGGACAACCTCCGGATCACCTTCCGCCAGGAGGTCTCCACCCCGCCGGTCGCCGCCATGGGCGGCACCTGGATCATCGAGCCGGTCTCCGCGACCGAGTCCCGGATCCGCCTGCTGCACGACTACCGGGCGATCGACGACGACCCCGAGGGCCTGAAGTGGATCGACGAGGCCGTCGACCGCAACTCGCGCTCCGAGCTCGCCGCCCTCAAGACCAACGTCGAACTCGCCCACGCCTCCGAGGAGATCACCTTCTCCTTCGAGGACACCGTGCAGATCGACGGCTCCGCCAAGGACGCCTACGACTTCGTCAACGAGGCGAACCTCTGGCCGGAGCGGCTGCCGCACGTCGCCACCGTGCGCTTCGAGGAGGAGACCCCGGGCCTGCAGAGCCTGGAGATGGACACCCGGGCCAAGGACGGCTCCACCCACACGACGAAGTCGTACCGGGTGACCTTCCCGCACCACCGGATCGCCTACAAGCAGATCACCCTGCCGGCGCTCATGACCCTGCACACCGGCTACTGGACGTTCGAGGAGAACGAGGACGGCGTCGCCGCCTCCTCGCAGCACACGGTCGTCCTCAACACCGAGAACATCGCCCGGATCCTCGGCGCCGACGCCACCGTCGCCGACGCCCGCGAGTACGTGCAGACGGCGCTCAGCACCAACAGCCGGGCCACCCTCGGGTACGCCAAGGCCTACGCCGAGGGCAAGCGCTGACATGACGGAGCCCCGCCGGGCAGGAGCGCCCGCACCGGAGTCCCCGGACGCCCCGGACACCCCGGTCCTCCTGGACGCCGACGTCGTCGTCATCGGCGCCGGGCCCACCGGCCTGATGCTCGCCGGCGAACTGCGGCTCGGCGGCGCGGACGTGATCGTCCTGGAGAGCCGGGAGACCCCCACCACCGAGTCCCGGGCCTCCACGCTGCACGCCCGCACGATGGAACTGCTCGACGACCGCGGGCTGCTCACCCCGCTCGGCACTCCGCCGTCGGAGCCCCGCGGGCACTTCGGCGGCATCCCGCTCGACCTGACCCTGCCCGGTCGGCACCCCGGGCAGTGGAAGGTCGAGCAGACCCGGACCGAGGCGCTGCTCCAGGAGTGGGCCACCGGCCTCGGGGCCGACGTCCGACGCGGCCACACCCTGCGCTCCCTCACGGTGACGGAGACGTACGCCGAGGCCGGAGCCACCGGCCCCGGCGGCCGTGACGTGCGCGTGCGGGCCCGGTACGCCGTGGGCTGCGACGGGGAGCGGAGCACCGTACGGGCCCTGGCCGGGGCGGAGTTCCCCGGCCAGGAGGCCCGGCGCGAACTGCTCCGGGCCGATGTGGCCGGGATCGACGTCCCCGACCGGCGCTTCCAGCGGCTGCCCGGCGGACTGGCCGTCGCCGCGTGCCGCAACGGCGTCACCCGGGTCATGGTCCACGAGTTCGGCAGGCCCGCCGTGGCCAGGACCGGCGAGCCGGAGTTCGCCGAGGTCGTGGACGTGTGGAAGCGGGTCACGGGGGAGGACATCAGCGGCGGCACGCCGCTCTGGGTGAACTCCTTCCACGACGCCAACCGGCAGCTCACCCGCTACCGGGACGGGCGCGTCCTGTGGGCGGGGGACGCCGCCCACCAGCAGATGCCGATCGGCGGCCAGGCCCTCAACCTGGGGCTCCAGGACGCCGTCAACCTCGGCTGGAAGCTCGCCGCCGTGGTCCGCGGCACGGCGCCGGACGGGCTGCTCGACACCTACCACGACGAGCGGCACGCCGTCGGCCGCCAGGTCCTCGGCAACATCAGGGCCCAGGCCCTGCTGCTCCTCGGCGGGCCCGAGGCGGAGCCCGTCCGCTCCCTCCTCGGCCCGCTCATCGCCCTGGACGACGTGCGGGCGCACCTGGCCGGCAAGGTCTCAGGACTCGACATCCGGTACGGGGCCGGGGCGGCGGACGTGCATCCGCTGACCGGCACCCGGCTGCCCCGCACGGCCCTCGTGGACGACGGCCGCGAGGCCGTCGACCCGTCGCTGCGGGCCGGCCAGGGCCTGTTCCTGACGCTGGACCCGAGCGGCACCGGGCCCGGGACCGGAGCGGCGGCGGCCGCCGCCTGGGCCGGCCGGGTCGGCACCGCCGTGGCCAGGCCCGTGCCCGGCGGCGTCCTCGACGGACTCGACGCCGTCCTCGTACGGCCCGACGGCTACCTCGCCTGGACCTCGGCCGACGGCGCGGGACCGGAAGCGGCCCTGCACCGCTGGTTCGGCGCCCCCACCCACCTCTGAACCCCGACGAAGGACCGAGAACCATGCCTCTGATCAACCCCGAAGACGGCTACCTGACCGTCTTCAACCTCTTCGAGACCGAGACCTACGACGGTCAGGCCCGCGTCGTCGACGAGATGAAGGACATCGTCGACAACGCCACGTACCCCGGCTGGATCTCCTCCACCGTGCACGCCGGCGTCGACACCCCGGGCACCCTCAACTACATCCAGTGGCGCAGCCTCGCCGACCTGGAGGCGCGCTACCAGGGGCAGAAGTTCCAGAAGAAGACCGTGCCGCTCTTCGACCAGCTCGCCACCTCCGTGAAGCTGCTCAAGACGGAGCTCGTGCACGCCCAGCACCACCCCGACCTGGGCGCCGCCGCCGAGGTCTCGCCCGAGCGCGACGACTACGCCGTCTTCATCCTCTTCGAGGTGAAGCCGGACCAGCAGCAGGAGCTCCTGGACACCCTCGCCAAGCCCGACGAGTGGATCAAGACCGTCCCGGGCTACCGCTCGCACGGCTACTACCGCGGCATCGACGGCACGTACGTCGTCAACTACGCCCAGTGGGAGAGCAAGGAGCTCTACGAGGCCTTCCACACCCTGCCCGAGGAGCAGCGCCCCGCCGACATCCGCGAGGGCCGGCTGCGCGCCCGCTCCCTCGTCACCTCCCGCTGGGCCAACTCCTTCCGCGCGGTCCACTCGCGCTCGGCGGAGTGAGCGCCGTGACCACCACCCCGGAAGCCGGCTTCGACGCCGACGTGATCGTCGTCGGCGCGGGTCCCACCGGTCTGATGCTCGCCGGTGAACTGCGCCTCGGCGGCGCCCGGGTGCTCGTCGCCGAGCGCCTTGAGCGGCCCACCGGCCAGTCCCGCGGGCTCGGCTTCACGGCCCGCGCCATGGAGGTCTTCGACCAGCGCGGACTGCTGCCGCGCTTCGGCCAGGGGGAGACCCTGGAGACCAGCCCGATGGGCCACTTCGGCGGTGTGCAGTTCGACTACACCGTCCTGGAGGGCGCCCACTTCGGCGCCCGCGGCATCCCCCAGTACACGACCGAGTCGGTCCTGGAGGAGTGGGCCACCGAGCTCGGCGCGGACATCCGGCGCGGCTGGGAGTTCACCGGCCTCGACCAGGACGACGACGCCGTGGAGATCACCGTCCGCACCCCCGAGGGGGAGCGGCGGCTGCGCGCGGCCTACGTCGTCGGCTGCGACGGCGGCCACAGCCCCGTGCGCAAGGCGGCCGGCTTCGACTTCCCCGGCACCCCCGCCACCCGCGAGATGTACCTCGCGGACGTCGTCGGCTGCGGGCTGAAGCCCCGGTTCCTCGGCGAGCGGCTGCCGGAGGGCATGGTCATGGCGGCGCCGCTCGCCGAGGGCGTCGACCGGATCATCGTCTGCCCGCACGGCACCCCGCCGCGCGACCGCAGGGACGCCCAGGCCGTCAGCTTCGCCGAGGTGGCCGCCGCCTGGCAGCGCATCACGGGCGAGGACATCAGCGGCGGTTCGGCCGAGTGGGTCAGCTCCTTCACCGACACCACCCGGCAGGCCACCGAGTACCGGCGCGGCCGGGTGCTGCTGGTGGGCGACGCCGCCCACATCCACCTCCCGGCCGGCGGCCAGGGGCTGAGCACCGGGGTCCAGGACGCGGCCAACCTCGGCTGGAAGCTGGCCGCCGTGGTCCGCGGCACGGCGCCCGACGGGCTGCTCGACACCTACCACGGCGAACGCCACCCGGTGGGGCAGCGCCTGCTGATGAACACCCGGGCCCAGGGCACCGTGTTCCTCGGCGGCGAGGAGTCGGACCCGCTGCGCGAGCTGTTCACCGAACTCCTCGCGTACGACGACGTGAAGCGGCACCTCGCCGGAGTCGTCAGCGGTCTCGACATCCGCTACGACCTGGCAGGCGGCGCCGACGACCCGCTGGTCGGGGCGCGGCTCGCGCACCGGGCGCTCACCACGGCGGCGGGGGAGACCAGCACGACCCGGCTGCTCCACGCCGGGCAGGGCGTGCTGCTCGACCTCGCCGACGACCCGGCGGTCCGGGACGCCGCGGCGGCCTGGAAGGACCGGGTGGTCACGGTGACGGGCACCCCGCTGCCCGTCGAGGGCACGGACGTGCTCGCGGGCGTCACGGCCGTCCTGGTCCGGCCCGACGGCCACGTGGCGTGGACCGCGCGGGCCGCCGGCGCGGACGCGTCGGACGCCGGCACGGAGGCCGGTGCGGCCGCCTCCCTGGCCGGTACGGACGCCGAGGGCCTGGGCGCGAGCCTGCGCCGCTGGTTCGGCGAGCCCGCGTCCGACGCGTCCGTCACCCCGGGCGCCTCCGCCGACGGCGGCGCGGCCCGGTGACGACCACGACGAGTGCTCCGGCGGCGCCCCTCACCGGGGGCGTACGCCGGATCGTCCTGGACGGCGCCGGGGTCCCGATCTCCGCCCTCCTCGCCGAGCCCGAACCCGGGCCCTTCGGGGAGCCCGCGGCGCCGCGCGCGACCGTCGTCGCCCTCCACGGCGGCGGCATGAGCGCCGGGTACTTCCACGGGCAGGCCCAGCCGGGCCTCTCCCTGCTCTCCCTGGGAGCGCGCCTCGGCTTCACGGTGCTCTCCCTCGACCGCCCCGGATACGGCGAGTCGACGGCCCGGCTGCCCCACGGGCAGACGCTCGCGGAGCAGTCGGACACCCTGCGCGCCGCCCTCGCGGACTTCGCCACCCGGCACCCCACCGGCGCCGGATTCTTCGTGCTCGCGCACTCCTACGGCGGGAAGCTCGCGCTGACCGCCGCCGCGCACGACACCGGCGACGCCGGCGCCCCGCTCCTGGGGCTCGACGTCTCCGGCTGCGGACAGGAGTACGCGGTGGAGCCCGACGACCTGCCGGGGGCGCGCGGCCACGGCCACTGGACCCGGAACTGGGGCGCCCTGCGCCTCTACCCGCCGGGCACCTTCACCGCCAGCGGCGCGCTCGTCGCCCCCATGCCGGAGCGGGAGCGGGCCGAGGCGCTGCGCTGGCCCGGGATGTTCCCGGAGGTGGCCGCCCGGGTGCGGGTACCGGTCCGGCTGACCTTCGCCGAGTACGAGTCGTGGTGGCTGCACGACGAGGCGGCCCTCGACCGGCTCGCCGGGTGTTTCACCGCCGCGCCCCGGGTGCTCGTCGAACGGCTGGCGGACGCCGGGCACAACATCAGCCTGGGCCTCACGGCCCGTACGTACCATCTGCGGGCCCTCGCGTTCCTGGAGGAGTGCCTCGCGACCCTGCGACCCGAGGTGTGACCCCCGCTCATGGTGAAGGCCCGATCGAACACCTTCCGCTCCCTGTCCGTCCGCAACTTCCGGCTGTTCGCGGCCGGACAGGTCGTGTCGGTGGCCGGGACCTGGACGATGGTCGTCGCCCAGGACTGGCTCGTGCTCGGCATGACCGGCGACTCGGGCACCGCCCTCGGCGCCGTGACCGCCCTGCAGTTCGCGCCGATGCTGCTGCTCACCCTGTACGGAGGGCGGCTCGCCGACCGGTACGACAAGCGGATGCTGCTCACCGCGGCCAACCTGACGGCCGGGGCGCTCGCCGCGGTCCTGGCGGTGCTGGTGCTGACCGGCGGGGTACGGCTCTGGCACATCTGGCTGCTCGCGCTGGGCATCGGGGTCGTCAACGCCGTCGAGGTCCCGACCCGGATGTCGTTCGTCGGTGAACTGGTCGGCAACGAACTCCTGCCCAACGCCTCCGCCCTGAGCGCCGCGTACTTCAGCGTCGCCCGGGTCGCGGGGCCCGCCCTCGCCGGGCTGCTCATCACCGGCTTCGGCACCGGCTGGGCCATCGCCCTCAACGCGGTGAGCTACCTGGCCACCGTGGCGGGGCTGCGCATGATGAGGCCCGAGGAGAACCCCGGGGGAGCGCGGGGCGGGCGGCCGGAGGCGGGGCAGGGCGCACGGAAGGAGGAACGGAAGGACGCGCGGGTCGTCGACGGGCTGCGCTACACGGCCTCCCGGGCCGATCTGACCCTCCCCATGGCGCTGGTCGCGGTGATCGGCCTCTGCGGCATGAACTTCCAGCTCACCCTGCCGCTGCTGGCCAAGACCGTCTTCCACGCCGACGCCACCTCCTTCGGCCTGCTCACCACCGCCTTCGCGGCGGGCTCGCTGCTCGGCGCCATCGCCGGCACCCGGCGCAGCGGCCGGCCCGCCGCCCGTACCGTCATCGGCTCCGCCCTCGCCTTCGGGGCCCTGGAGGCCGCCGCGGGATGGGCGCCCGGCTTCCTCTTCGCGGTCGTGCTGCTCACCCTCACCGGCTTCGCCTCGATCTACTTCGCGCAGGCCGCGAACCACCGCATCCAGCTGGGCAGCGACCCGGCCTACCGGGGCCGGATCCTCGCCCTCTACACCCTGATCCTGCAGGGCTCCACCCCCCTCGGGGCCCTGCTCGTCGGCCTGCTCACCGAACGGCTCGGCGCCCGGGCGGGCCTCTGGCTCGGTGGGCTGGTGTCCCTGGCGGCGGCGCTGGTCGCCCTCGGACTCGAGTACCGCGGGACGCGGCCGGCCCGTACGGCCGCCGCTCCCGACCCATCCCGGGGCCCCGACTCCGACTCCCCAGACCCCGACTCCGACCCCGACTCCCGCGAAAGGCTGGTCCGCGATGCCGCTCCTGAGGGTCGCGGACGATGAGCTGCACCTCTGGACCCTCCGCCCGCCCCCGCCGGGGTCCGCGGCCGCCGACGCCCTCGCGACCGGGGAACTCGACGGTGCCGAGCGGCGCCGGGCGGAGGCGTACGTACGCCCCCGGGACCGGGTGCAGTACCTCGCGGCGCACCTCGCGCTGCGCCGGGTCCTCGCCCGCTACACCGGAGTCCCGGCCGGGCGGCTGCGCTTCGGCCGTGAGGCCGCCGGGCGGCCCGTGCTGCTCGGGGTGGCGGGACCGCCGTCCTTCTCGCTGTCGCACAGCCACGGGCTGGTGCTGCTCGGGGTGGCCCGGCGGCCGGTGGGCGTCGACGTCCAGCGCGTCCCGCCGTACGCCACCGCGGAGGTGTGCCGCGGCGCGCTCCACCCGGCCGAGCGGGAGGAGCTCGCGGCCCTGCCGGAGGACCGTCTCGCGGCGGCCTTCGCCCGGCTGTGGACCCGGAAGGAGGCCTACCTCAAGGGACTCGGCACGGGACTCGCGCGGGGCCTCGCCACCGACTTCCTCGGCACGCCGGGCCACGGCGGCGTCCGGCGGCCCGCCGGCTGGACGGTCCTCGACCTGCCGGGCGGACCCGACCACGCGGCGGCCGCCGCCCTGCACGGCGACACCGCGCCACGGGTCACGACGAGGGCCCTGCGCCCCGAGGACCTGACCAGCACCACACACGCATCGCACGACACGCAGACACCGCACGACACGTACGACCCGTACGACACGCAGACCGAAAGGGGAGTGGGAAGCGCATGACCACGACGTCCACGGCCGGAGGAGCCCTCGCGGACCGTCTCACCGAACTGGGCCGGCTCCGGGAGCTCGCCCAGGAGGGCCCCGACCCCAAGGCCACCGAACGCCAGCACGCGAAGGGCAAGCTGACCGCCCGCGAGCGCATCGAACTGCTCCTGGACAAGGGGAGCTTCACGGAGATCGAGCAGCTGCGGCGGCATCGTGCGCAGGGTTTCGGTCTGGAGGCGAAGAAGCCGTACACCGATGGTGTGATCACCGGTTGGGGGACGGTGGAGGGCCGGACGGTCTTCGTGTACGCGCATGATTTCCGGATCTTCGGCGGGGCGCTGGGCGAGGCGCACGCGACGAAGATCCACAAAATCATGGACATGGCGATCGCGGCGGGTGCTCCGCTGGTCTCGCTGAACGACGGTGCGGGTGCGCGTATCCAGGAGGGCGTCTCGGCGCTGGCCGGGTACGGCGGCATCTTCCAGCGCAACACCCGGGCGTCGGGTGTGATCCCGCAGATCTCGGTGATGCTCGGCCCGTGCGCGGGCGGCGCGGCCTACAGTCCGGCGCTGACGGACTTCGTGTTCATGGTCCGTGAGACCTCGCAGATGTTCATCACCGGTCCGGACGTCGTCAAGGCGGTCACCGGCGAGGAGATCACCCAGAACGGCCTCGGCGGCGCCGACGTCCACGCCGGCGTCTCCGGCGTCTCCCACTTCGTCTACGACGACGAGGAGACCTGCCTGGCCGAGGTCCGCTACCTGCTCTCGATGCTCCCGCAGAACAACCGCGACCTGCCGCCCGTCATGCCCAGCTCCGACCCCGCCGACCGGCCCGGCGACCGGCTGCTCGACCTCGTCCCCGCCGACGGCAACCGCTCCTACGACGTCCGCGAGGTCATCGAGGAACTCGTCGACGACAGCGACTACATGGAGGTCCACGCGGCCTGGGCGCCCAATCTGGTGTGCGCCTTCGCCCGGCTCGACGGGCACGTCGTCGGCATCGTCGCCAACCAGCCGGCCGCCATGGCCGGGGTGCTCGACATCAAGGCCTCCGAGAAGGGGGCGCGCTTCGTGCAGTTCTGCGACGCCTTCAACATCCCGATCATCACCCTCGTCGACGTGCCCGGCTTCCTGCCCGGCGTCGACCAGGAGCACGACGGCATCATCCGGCGCGGCGCCAAGCTGCTCTACGCCTACTGCAACGCGACCGTGCCCCGGATCTCCGTCGTCCTGCGCAAGGCCTACGGCGGCGCCTACATCGTCATGGACTCCCGCTCGATCGGCGCCGACATCTCCCTCGCCTGGCCCACCAACGAGATCGCGGTCATGGGCGCCGAAGGCGCCGCCAACGTGGTCTTCCGGCGGGAGATCGCCGCCGCCGACGACCCCGAGGCGATGCGGGCCCAGAAGATCCAGGAGTACCGCGAGGAGCTCGTGCACCCGTACTACGCCGCCGAGCGCGGCCTCGTCGACGACGTCATCGACCCGCGCGAGACCCGCCAGGTGCTGTGCCGGTCCGTCGCCATGCTCGCCGCCAAGCACGCCGACCTGCCGCGCCGCAAGCACGGCAACCCGCCCCAGTGACAGGAGCCCGCCCCGTGACCACCGAAGCCCGGCCGTCCGGCACCGACCGTCTGTTCCGCGTCGAGAAGGGCGCGCCCAGCGCCGAGGAGCTCGCCGCCGTCACCGCCGTCCTCCTCGCCCGTACCCAGGAGACGCAGGCCCCGGCCCCCACCGCCCGTCCCGTCGCCGGCTGGCGCCGCCTGGAGCGGGCCCGCGGCTTCGACGGGCCCCGCACCTGGCACTCCACGGGCCACGGCCCCCACTGACCCCCGAGAAAGGCCTCCCCTCATGACCACCACCGACCTCACCGCCGCGACCACCACCGACGGACCGGCCCTCGCCGCCGAGCTCGCCGAACTCCGCGCCACCGTCCGCGAGTTGTCCGACCGCGCCGCGATATCCGCGGTCTGCGACCGCTACGCCATGCACCTCGACAAGGACCGGGGCAGCGACGACTGGTTCGGCGCGGTGTTCACCGACGACGTCCACCTCGTCTTCCCGATGGGCGAGTACAAGGGCATGGACGGCCTCGCCGCCTTCCAGCAGATGGCCCGCACGACCTTCGCCCGCACCCACCACATCAGCGGCGCCTACGCGATCGACCTGCGCGGCGACGAGGCGACCGTACGGGCCCACCTCACCGCCTTCCACGTCCGCGACGCCGCCGCGCCCTCCGCCCACTTCGCCATCGGCGGGCACTACGACGCCCACGTCGTCCGCACCCCCGAGGGCTGGCGCATCCGCTCCTTCACCTTCGACCTGGTGTGGAACGCCGGCGAGGCCCCCGGCGCGAAGGGCCACTCCTGATGAGCACCGCCACCACCACGCCCGCCCCCGCCCTCACCGCCCGCCGGCCCGCCGGGCTCGCCGAGCGGATCGCCCGCTCGGCCGCCACCGGCCGCGGCGCCCACCTGGCCACCGAGGACTTCCACGACTGGCTCGACGGCCGCCGCCGCGCCAACACCTTCCGCGTCGACAAGATCCCCTTCGACGCGCTCGACGGCTGGTCCTTCGACGAGGAGGACGGCAACCTCGTCCACCGCAGCGGCCGCTTCTTCACCGTCGAGGGCCTGCACGTCGTCGAGGAGGACGGACCCTACGGCGACGGCCCGTACCGCTCCTGGTACCAGCCCGTCATCAAGCAGCCCGAGGTCGGCATCCTCGGCATCCTCGCCAAGGAGTTCGACGGCGTCCTGCACTTCCTCATGCAGGCCAAGATGGAGCCCGGCAACCCGAACCTGCTCCAGCTGTCGCCGACCGTCCAGGCCACCCGCAGCAACTACACCAAGGCGCACCGCGGCGGCGACGTGAAGTACATCGAGTACTTCACCGGCGCCGAACACGGCACCGTCATCGCCGACTCCCTCCAGTCCGAGCACGGCGCCTGGTTCTTCCACAAGTCCAACCGCAACATGATCGTCGAGGCCACCGGCGAGGTCCCGCTCCTCGACGACTTCTGCTGGCTCACCCTCGGCCAGCTCGGCGAGCTCCTCCACCAGGACAACGTCATCAACATGGACGCCAGGACCGTCCTGTCCTGCGTGCCGTACGAGGACGCCGACGCCGGGCGGGCGCTGCTCTCCGACGTCCAGCTGCTCTCCTGGTTCACCGGCGAGCGCTCCCGCCACGACGTACGGGCCCGGCGCGTCCCGCTGCGCGAGCTGCCCGGCTGGAAGCAGGGCGAGGAGACCATCGAGCACGAGGAGGGCCGGCACTTCAAGGTCGTCGCCGTCTCCGTGCAGGCCGGGAACCGCGAAGTGACCAGCTGGACCCAGCCGCTGATCGAACCGGTCGGACTCGGCGTCGCCGCCTTCCTGACCCGCGACTTCGACGGCGTCCCGCACTACCTGGTGCACGCCCGCGTCGAGGGCGGCTTCCTCGACACCGTGGAACTGGCCCCCACCGTCCAGTACACCCCGGGCAACTACGCCCACCTGCCGACCGACGAGCGCCCGCCCTTCCTCGACCTCGTCCTCGACACCGACCCCGCCCGCGTCCGCTACGAGGCCGTGCACTCCGAGGAAGGCGGCCGCTTCCTCAACGCCGAGAGCCGCTACCTCCTGGTGGAGGCCGACGAGACGCAGGCCCCGGCCGACCCGCCGCCCGGCTACGCCTGGGCGACCGCCGCACAGCTCACCTCCCTCACCCGGCACGGCCACTACCTCAACGTCCAGGCCCGCACCCTGCTGGCCTGCGTCCACGCCGGGGCGGTGCGGCCTTGACGAGCACCCCGGCGCCCCTGCGGATCGGTGTGCTCGGCTGCGCCGACATCGCCGTCCGGCGCATGATGCCCGCGATGGCCGCGCTCCCCGGGACCGAGGTCACCGCCGTCGCCAGCCGCGACGCGGCGAAGGCCGCCGTGGCCGCCGCCCCGTACGGCGCGGCGGCCGTCGAGGGCTACCAGGAGCTGCTGCGCCGCCCGGACGTCGACGCCGTCTACGTACCGCTGCCCGCCGCCCTGCACGCCGAGTGGACCGAGGCCGCCCTGCGGGCCGGCAAGCACGTCCTGGCCGAGAAGCCGCTCACCACGGACCCGGAGAGCACCGCCGCGCTGCTCGGCCTGGCCGCCGCGTCCGGGCTCGCGCTGATGGAGAACGTCATGTTCGTCCACCACCGCCTCCACACCGACGTCCGCAAGCTCGTCGCGGACGGAGCCATCGGCGAACTCCGCGCCCTGCACGCCTCGTTCGGCATCCCCCGGCTGCCCGACACCGACATCCGGCACGACCCCGGGCTCGGCGGCGGCGCCCTCGGCGACGTCGGCGTCTACCCGCTGCGAGCCGCCCAGCACCTGCTCGGCGACGAACTCGACGTCCTCGGCGCGCACCTCGTCCGGGGGCCCGGCAGCCGGGTCGAGACCGCCGGCGGGGCGCTGCTCGCCACCCCGGCGGGCGTCACCGCGCACATCGCCTTCGGCATGGACCACGGCTACCGCTCGGCGTACGAGCTGTGGGGCAGCCAGGGCCGGCTCGTCGTCGAGCGGGCCTACACCCCGCCCGCCGACCACCGCCCGGTGGTGCGCCTGGAGACCCGCACCGGCGTCGAGGAGCTCGTCCTCGACGCCGACGACCAGGTCCGCAACACGGTGGCCGCCTTCGCCGCCCTCGTGGCGCGCACCGGAGCCGGCCACCCCGGGGACGGCGGCGCGCCCGACCCGGAGGCCCCGCTGCGCCAGGCGCGGCTGCTCGACGCCGTGCGGCGCCGGGCCGCCCTCGTCTGACCCGCGCCTGACATTCACCTGGCCCGTTGCCGACGCAGCTGAACAGCGCGTGCAGAACCTGACCAGGCCCTGAACCGAGGCTCCTTGAACGCCGCGCCGCACCCGGTGAGGCTGGGAACCCCAGGAGGAGAGAACTGTGAAAGGCATCGTCCTGGCCGGAGGCCACGGCACCCGGCTGCACCCGATCACCCTCGGCACGTCCAAGCAGATGCTGCCGGTCTACGACAAGCCGATGATCTACTACCCGCTCTCGGTGCTGATGCTCGCCGGGATCCGGGACATCCAGATCATCTCGTCCCCCGACGACATCGAGAACTTCCGCCGGCTGCTCGGCGACGGCTCCCCGCTCGGCATCTCGCTCAGCTACGCCGTCCAGGAGCAGCCCCGCGGCCTCGCCGAGGCCTTCCTCATCTCCGCCGACCACATCGGGGACGACTCCGTCGCCCTCGTCCTCGGCGACAACATCTTCCACGGCCCCGGCTTCGCCGGAATCCTCCAGGACAAGGCCGTGGACGTGGACGGCTGCGTGCTCTTCGGCTACCCGGTCCGCGACCCCGAGCGCTACGGCGTCGGCGAGGTCGACGCGGACGGCCGGCTGGTCTCCCTGGAGGAGAAGCCGGAGCACCCGCGCTCCGACCTCGCCATCACCGGCCTCTACTTCTACGACAACGACGTCATCGACATCGCCAAGAACCTCACGCCCTCGGCGCGCGGCGAACTGGAGATCACCGACGTCAACCGGATCTACCTGGAGCGCGGCAAGGCCGAACTGGTGTCCCTGGGACGCGGGTTCGTCTGGCTCGACGCCGGAACGCACGACGCGCTGACCGAGGCCGGCCAGTACGTGCAGATCCTGGAGCACCGCCAGGGCGTCCGGCTCGCCTGCCTCGAGGAGATCGCCTGGCGCATGGGGTTCATCGACCGGGAGGCCTGCCTGCGGCTCGGCGAGGAGCTCTCGAAGTCCCCGTACGGCCAGTACGTCATGGAGATAGCCCGGGCCGGCTGACCCGGCCGCCCCCACCGCCCCGCCACGCCCCCGCCCCGCGGAGAGAGAACCATGCGATATCTGTTCACCACCATCCCGGGCACGTCCCACACGCTGCCCCTGGTCCCGCTCGCCCACGCGGCGCTCGCCGCCGGGCACGAGGTCGCCTTCGCCGCCTCGGGCCCCGCCCTGCGCGCGGCCAACGCCGCCGGTCTCCAGACCATCGCGGCCGCGGGCGACGAGGCCGCGGAGCCGTACGAGGAGCTGATCGCCAAGGTCACCACGAGCGACCTGGCGCAGGAGTTCCCCGGCCCGAAGATCCTCCCGTACGTCTCCGGGATCTTCGGCGAGGTCGGCGCGCGTCTGGTGGAGGGCGTCGCAGAGGCGGCCCGCACCTGGCGGGCCGACGCCGTGGTCTTCCCGCCCAACCACGTCGCAGGACTGCTCGCCGCCCGGATGACCGGCCTGCCCGCCGTGCTGCACGGCATCGGCACCCCCCGCCCGGTCTTCGCCCCGGCCCTCGCGTACCTGGAGCCGGTCGCCGCCCGCCTCGGCGTCGACCTCCCGGCCCCGGTCGCCGACGTGGAGATCGACCTCAACCCGGCCTCCCTCACCGCGCCGTCCCTCGGCGGCCCCGGCGGCGGCGGACCGGCCGCCGCGCACCGGCTCCCGATGCGCTACACCTCGTACAACGGCGGCGCGGAGATCCCGCCCGGCCTGCTCGGCCGCGGCGAGCGGCCCCGGGTCGCCGTGACGCTCGGCTCCCTCGCCGCGCTGTACGGCGAGGGCACCATGCTCCGCGAGATCGTCGACGGCTCGGCGGACCTCGGCATCGAACTGGTCATCACCACCGGCGGCGCCGAACTGCCCGCCCTCACCGGCTCGTTGCCCCCGCACGTCACCTGCGTGGACTGGGTCCCGCTGCGCACCCTGCTCGCGAGCTGCGACGCGATCGTCCACCACGGCGGCATGGGCAGCACCTTCACCGCCTTCGACGCCGGGGTCCCGCAGCTGGCGATCCCGCTCACCGGCCCGGAGAGCGTCTCCAACGGCCGGGTCGCCGCCGACCGCGGCACCGGCATCGTCCTCGACCCGCCGCTGTCCGTCCCGCTCACCGCCGCGACCGTGAAGTCCTCGCTGCACGAGCTGCTCAGCAACCCCGCGCACCGCACGGCGGCCGCCGAAGTCGCCGCCGAGATGCGGGAGATGCCGGCGCCCGCCGCCACCCTGGTCCAGCTCAACGCGCTCCTCGGAGGGACGGCATGAGGATCCTCGTCACCGGCGGTGCCGGCTTCATCGGCTCCCACTACGTCCGCTCCCTCCTCGACGGGGCGTACGGCGGCGACGGCACCGACACCGTCACCGTCCTCGACAAGCTGACCTACGCGGGCAACCGGGACAACCTGCCCGCCTCCCACGAGCGGCTCACCTTCGTCCGCGGCGACATCTGCGACCTGCCGCTGCTGCTCGACCTCCTCCCCGGGCACGACGCGGTCGTCCACTTCGCCGCCGAGTCGCACGTCGACCGGTCCCTGGAGTCGGCCGCCGAGTTCGTCCGCACCAACGTCCTCGGCACCCAGACCGTCCTGGAGGCCGCGCTGCGCACCGGCGTCCAGCGGCTCGTGCACGTCTCCACCGACGAGGTGTACGGCACGATCGACGAGGGCTCGTGGACCGAGGACTTCCCGCTCCTGCCCAACTCCCCGTACGCCGCCTCCAAGGCGAGCTCGGACCTGGTGGCCCGCTCCTACTGGCGCACCCACGGGCTCGACCTGTCGATCACCCGCTGCTCCAACAACTACGGGCCGTACCAGCACCCCGAGAAGCTCATCCCGCGCTTCGTCACCAACCTCCTGGAGGGCCACCCGGTGCCGGTCTACGGCGACGGGCGGAACGTCCGCGAGTGGCTGCACGTCGACGACCACTGCCGGGCGATCCACCTGGTGCTCACCACCGGCCGGGCGGGCGAGACGTACAACATCGGCAGCGGGAACGAGCTCACCAACCTCGACCTGACCGAACGCATCCTGGACCTCTGCGGCGCCGACCGCTCGATGATCCGGTACGTCGAGGACCGCAAGGGACACGACCTGCGGTACTCGCTCTCCGACGCCAAGATCCGCGAAGAGCTGGGCTACACGCCCCGGACCTCCTTCGAGGACGGCCTGCGCCGGACCGTCGACTGGTACCGCGACAACCCCCAGTGGTGGAAGGCCGGCAAGGAGAAGTGACGACGACCATGCAGGTGACCCCCCTGGCCATCGAGGGCGCCTTCGCCTTCACGCCCCCCGTCTTCAAGGACAGCCGCGGCCTGTTCGCCTCCCCCTACCAGGGGGACGTGTTCGCCGGGCAGCTCGGCCGCCCGCTCTTCCAGGTCGAACAGGTCAGCCACAACCTGTCCGCCAGGGGCACCCTCCGCGGCGTCCACTTCACCGCGACCCCGCCGGGCATGGCGAAGTACGTCTACTGCCCGTACGGCAGGCTCCGGGACTTCCTCATCGACCTCCGGGTCGGCTCACCGACCTTCGGGCAGTGGGTGATGAACGAACTCGACGCGGAGACCAGCCGCGCCCTCTACGTCCCGGTCGGCGTCGGCCACGCGTTCGTCTCGCTCCAGGACGACTCCATGTGCGTCTACGTGATGTCGCAGGGGTACGTCCCCGCCAACGAACTGGCCCTGAACCCGCTCGACCCGGCGCTCGGACTCGACCTGCCGGACGACGTCGAGCTGATCCTGTCCGACCGGGACAAGATCGCCCCCACCCTCGCCGAGGCCCGCGACCGCGGCCTCCTGCCCGACTTCGACACCTGCCGCAAGCTGGAGGAACTGCTGTGACCGCCACCACCGGACAGACCGGGGACACCCGACCCCTGGTGGTCGTCCTCGGCGCCGCCGGCTTCGTCGGCTCCGCCGTCCTGCGCGAACTCGCCCGCCACGACCTGCGGGTGCGGGCCGTCTCCCGGCGCCCGGTGACCGTCCCGGCCGGCGCCCGCGCCGAGGTGGAGACCCGCAGCGTCGACCTCACCGTCCCCGGCGCGATGGCCGGGGCGATCGAGGGCGCCGACGTGGTCGTCCACTCGATCGCCTACATCGCGGGCTCCTCGACCTGGCGCATCACGGACGGCGACACCGGCGCCGAGCGGGTCAACGTGGGACTCGTACGGGACCTGGTCGAGGCCGTGCGGGCGAGCGGCCGCCCCGACACCGCCGTCCTGTTCACCGGCTCCGTCTCCGCCGCCGGACCCTCGGAGCGGGGCGTCTACGACGGTACGGAGCCGGACGAGCCGCAGGGCGAGTACGACCGGCAGAAGCTGGCGGCCGAGCGGGTGCTGCTCGCGGCGAGCGCCGAGGGCGTGCTGCGCGGGATCTCGCTCCGGCTCCCCACGGTCTTCGGCTACGGCCCCGACTCGACCGCGCGGGACAAGGGCATCGTCTCCTCGATGGTCCGCCGGGCGGTGGCGGGCGAGCCGATCACCATGTGGCACGACGGCACGGTCCGCCGCGACCTGCTGTACGTGGAGGACGTGGCGCGCGCCTTCGCGGCGGCCCTCGGCCACCTCGACGCGCTCGCGGGACGGCACTGGGTGCTCGGCAGCGGGCACGGCGCCGAGCTCGGCCCGGTCTTCACCACGGTCGCCCGGATGGTGGCGGAGCGGACCGGCAAGCCGCCGGTGGCCGTGCGCTCGGTGGAGCCGCCCGCGCACGCCGAGGCCCGGGACTTCGCCAGCGTCACCGTCGACCCGCGCGCCTTCCACGAGGTCACCGGCTGGCGGGCCGAGGTCCCGCTGGACGAGGCCCTGGACCGGACGACGGCCTTCAGCGCGAGCGGCGCGGAGGAGCACTTCGGCTGACCCCGGCCGCCGTGCGGGGGCCCGTCGCGACGGGCCCCGTGACGGGGGAGGGCCGGTCAGCGGCAGAGGGCGTGTTCGGCGGCGGTGGTGAGGGTCGAGGTGACCTGCTCCACCGTCATCGAACGGCCGGTGTAGAGCAGGTCGAAGCTGTCGAAGGCCGAGAACAGCCAGAGACGGCGGGCCGCCTCGGCGACCGTGACGTCCTCGCGCAGCTCACCCTGCGCGCCGAGCCGCCGGGCGAGGTCGTCCATCCCGGCGGCGCGTCCGGTCTCCATCCGCTGGACCGCGCCGCCGACCGCCTCGGCGTCGAGCGCGGCCATGGAGTACAGGGCGCGCATGACGTCGCGGTGGGCCGCGTACATCTCGACGTTGCCCCGGATGCCGCCGCGGAGCCCTTCGCGCGCGTCGGGCTGGAGCACCTCGCGCACCATCCGCTCGAAGCCGCCGCGGTGCAGCAGGTCCGCGCCGAGGGCGTCGAAGAGCCCGGAGCGCGAGCCGAAGGTCGTGTACACGGTGGACCGCGACACGCCCGCCGTGCGGGCGATCCGGTCGAGGCCGACGGCCTCGGAGGGGGCCGATCGGAGCTGCTCGTACAGCGCGTCGAGGATGCGCCGGCGGGTCTCGGCTGCCGCCTCCGCCCGGAGGCGCTGTTCGTACTTCCTGGTGGCCATGGGCCGATCCTAGCATTGGCTTGACAGCCTGTCTGGTGAAAGACATGCTGTCCGACGAAAGCGCGAAGACAGGCTGTCCGGCGAAATCGCCGCCAGGTCCACCGCGCCATCCACCGCGCAAAACCCGGATCCGAAGCAGAGGGAGCACCACATGACCCGGATCGCCGTCATCATCGGCAGCACCCGTCCCGGCCGCCGCTCGACCGCCGTCGCCCAGTGGGTCGAGGAGGCCGCGGGCCGCCACGAGGCGATCAAGGCCGGCGGCGCCACCGTCGAGCTCGTCGACATCGCCGAGTTCGGCCTGCCGCTGCTCGACGAGTCCGTCCCGGCCGCCTTCGGCCAGTACGCCAACGAGCACACCAAGCGCTGGTCCGAGAAGATCGCGTCCTTCGACGCCTTCGTCTTCGTCACCCCGGAGTACAACCGCTCCGTCCCGGCCGCGCTCAAGAACGCCATCGACTACCTGTACGCCGAGTGGCAGAACAAGTCCGCCGGCTTCGTCAGCTACGGCGTCCAGGGCGGCACCCGCGCCATCGACCACCTGCGGGTCACCCTCGCCGAGGTCAAGGTCGCCGACGTGCCGACCGCCGTCTCGCTGCCGGTCTTCACCGACTTCACCTTCGAGAACCCCATGGACCCGACCGAGACCGGTCGCGTCACCCCCGGCCCGCACCAGGAGCCCACGCTCTTCAAGATGTTCGACGAGATCATCGCCTGGGCCGAGGCCCTCAAGCCGCTCCGTGCCGCGGCGGCGGCCGTCTGACCGGCCGCGTCGTCACACGGAGGAAGGCCTCCCCGCCGCACCGCGGCCGGGAGGCCTTCGCCTCCTCCCACGGGGCCTCCCGCACCAGGAACCGCCGGGACGCCCCGTACCGAGACCACAGGAGAACCACCGCATGACCACGTCCCGACGGGAGCTGCTCAAGCTGATGACGGCCGCGGGGGCCGCCCTCACCGCGAGCGGACTCCTCATCAGCCGGACCTCGCTCAGCGACACCCGGGCCGGCGGCCCGGCGGGCGCCTCGCCGTTCGCCGCCCAGCCGGTGGCCGCCCAGGCCCTCGCCCCGATCGTCACGCCCTTCCGCACCGCCATGCCCATCCCGCCGGTGGCCCGCCCGGTCTCCGTCACCTCGACCACCGACACGTACAGCATCCCGGTCACCCAGACCACGGCGGAGATCATCCCCGGGGTCCGCACCCCCGTCCTCACCTACGGCGGCAGCTTCCCCGGCCCCACCATCAAGGCGCGCTCCGGTCGGCGCGTGGTCGTCAAGCAGCCCAACCGGATCACCACCGGCACCTCCATGCACCTGCACGGAGCGGTCGTCGACCCCGCCAACGACGGCGGCCCCATGGACCTGATCACGCCCGGCGGGCAGCGCACGTACACCTACCCCAACCCGCAGGTGGCGGCCACCCTCTGGTACCACGACCACGCCCACCACATGGAGGCCGAGCACGTCTACCGCGGCATGTCGGGCTTCTACCTGATATCCGACGACAACGAGGACGCGCTGCCCCTGCCGCGCGGCACCTACGACGTGCCGATCGTCGTTCG
Organism: Streptomyces venezuelae ATCC 10712; assembly: GCF_008639165.1. Lineage (NCBI taxonomy): Bacteria > Bacillati > Actinomycetota > Actinomycetes > Kitasatosporales > Streptomycetaceae > Streptomyces > Streptomyces venezuelae. The sequence goes on from NZ_CP029197.1 coordinate 6,532,022, forward strand.
CGACATCGGGCTCAACCCCGACGGCACCCTCTTCTTCGACCACAACTTCGACACCCGGCCGCAGATCCTGGTCAACGGCAAGCCGCAGCCCTACTTCCAGGTCGCCGCCCGCAAGTACCGGCTGCGCATCCTCAACGGCTCCAACCAGCGGCCCTTCGAGTTCCGGCTCTCCGACGGCGGCGAGTTCACCCAGATCGCCTCCGACCGCGGCCTGCTCCCCGCCCCGTACACGACGACGACCCTGCCGCTCTCGCCGGCCGAACGGGCCGACATCGTCGTCGACTTCTCGCGCTACCCCGTGGGCAGCAGCGTCGTCCTGGAGAACGCCTACTTCCCGGAGCCCTCCAACAAGGAGATCCTCCGCTTCGACGTCGTCCGCTCCGCCTACGACCCCAGCTCGGTCCCGGCCCGGCTCGCCACCCTGCCGCCGACCGCCGCGCCGACCCAGACGCGCAACTACACGCTCGACTTCGACGTGCAGACCGGCGCGGGCTCGATCAGCGGCAAGACCTGGGACGAGCAGCGCGTCGACACCACGGTGCGCCAGGGGGACACCGAGGTCTGGGAGATCAAGAACACCCACCCCTTCATCCCGCACAACTTCCACATCCACCTGGTGGACTTCCGGATCCTCGACATCGACGGCAAGCCGCCGACGCCCGGCGACGCCGGACTCAAGGACACCGTCCGGATCGGGCCGGGGGAGACGGCCCGCATCCTCGTCCACTTCGACTTCCCGTACTCGGGCCGCTACTACTACCACTGCCACCTGATCGACCACTCGTCGATGGGCATGATGGCCAACCTGGAGATCACCCGATGAGCGCACGGACCGACGGACCCACGGTGACGGTCGAGGTGCACGCGGACTACGCGTGCGCCTGGAGCAGGCTCGGCGTCCACCGCTTCCACCAGGCCGTCGCCCGGCTCGGCGACGCCGCCGGGCGGATCGAACTGGTCCACCGCGCCTACCGGCTCGCGCCCGACTTCCCCGACGAGCCCCGGCTGTCGGTCGAGGCGCTGGCCGAGATGTTCGGCGGCCGGGCCCAGGTCGACGCGATGTTCGCCGAGATGACGGCGATGGGCGCCGCCGAGGGGGTCGCGTACCGCTTCGATCGCGTCCTCGAGGTCAACACCCTGGCCGCCCACCGGCTCGTCTGGCTGGCCCGCCAGGAATCGCCCGCCGTTGCGGCCGGGCTGGCCGTCGCGCTCTTCGACGCGCACTTCCACGACGGGGTGAACATCGCCGACCACGAGGAGCTCGTCACCCTCGCCGAGAAGGCGGGCCTGCCCGCCGACCGCGTGCGGACGTTCCTCGCCTCGGCGGAGGGCACCGCGGAGGTACTGGCCGAGGACGCCGAGGCCCGCGCGAAGGGCGTCACCGCGGTCCCGACCTTCGTCCTCCCGTCCGGCGAGCCCCTCCGCGGCGTGACCTCGACGGACGAGATCCACACGGCCCTGGTACGCGCCCTCGCCGACTGACGGGGAGGGGGCGCGGGGCCGCGCGAACGAGCGGTCACCGGGGGCGGGCGGCCGGGCGGGCCGATTGACCACCGGGGGCGGGCGGCCGCTCGGCCGACTGACCACCGGCCCCGGGTGGCCGCTCGGACGGCGGTCAGCCGGGGAGGGACGGCCGCTCGGGCGAGCGGTCACCGGGGCGGGCGGCCGGGCGGGCCGCCCGCCCCTGGTGCTCTCGCGGCCCGGGCGGCGGCCGGGCCAGCCGCTGGTCCGGGCCGGCGGAGGTGCCGTGGAAGCCGGGCCGTCAGGTCGGATCCTCGTCGTTCTCGCGGGGTGGGTACTCGCCGCGTTGTTCCTCGCGGCCCAGGCCCGGGGACTGGTCCTTCGCGGTGGTGCCGTGCTCGTCCTTCAGGGACGCTCGCCTGCGGCGTTGTCTCGTCTCCTCCGCCTGGCGGCGCGCCTCCGTGCCGTCGCCGCGGCGGCTCATGAGGCCCGCTCCCGGTGGTGTGCCACGTCCCGTATCAGCGAAGTGTTCATACGGGACGACTCCCCGCGTCCGCGGCTCCGAAACGGCCCGGGCGGGGTCACACCGCCGGCAGCCCCTGGTCCCGGGGGTGGGTCGTCACCACGACCACGCCCGCGAGCAGGACCACGTTCTTGACGACGAACTCGCCCACCAGCGTGAGCAGCAGCGGGTTGGAGTGGGCGAAGGCCGCCGACGGGGTGAGGACGAGCACCGAGAAGGTGCCGCAGAGGTGGCCGGTGAGCACCGGCAGGGCCAGCGCGCGGGCGCGCCCCGAGACCAGCCAGAGGCCGAGGGCCACCTCCGTCCAGCCGAGCGCGGGCACGAACCAGCCGCCCACCGGGAACGGCAGGACGTCGACGACGAGGGCGGCCGCCGGGCTGAGCCCGATGACCTTGAGCACCCCGAACCACACGAACACCCCGCCGAGGCCCGCCCTGAGCATGACCAGGCCGTGCCGGTGCAGCCGGGGCGCGAGCCGGTCGAAGCGGCCGAGGGGGGCCTGCGGGGCGGAGAGCGGGGCGGCGGGGGCCGCCGTGGCGGTGGGGGTCGCGGGTATCACCTGGGATGAAACGGTCATGCGCGGGCATCTCCATCACGAGTCGTCGCAGGGGCCGGGCGGGGCCGGGCGGGCGGGATCGAGGCCGGGTGGGACGGAGCCGGGCGGCGGACCGTTCGGATCGCGCCGAATCCCGGCAGGAGGGTCGGACGCCGTGGGGCCACGCTAACCACGCTCCGAGGACCCCCGCGACGCCCATCGCTTCCTTGCATGCCCGCGATGGAAGAAGTCGATCGGCCGTTGCCGGACGCGATCAATTCTCGCCAGCCTGAGCACTGTTCGAGTTTGTGTTTGGTCCACGGGCCCGAACCGCGTCCATCCGCTCCCGGCACCATGCGAAGGAATCCACGGATGTCCCACCGACCCGCCGCCCCCGCCACCTCCACGACCGCCGCGGCCCGCACACCGCTCACCCGGCGCCGGGTGCTCACCACCTCGGCCGCCGCGGCCGGGGCGTTCGCGCTGCCCGGCACGGCGGCCTGGGCCGTCCCCACCAGCTTCGAGGCCGAGACGCGCACCGGTCGCCGCCGCCCGGGCGCCGTCACCGACCCCAGCGTCGTCATCCGCTGGAACCAGGCCGCGATGGACGCGATCCTCGGCCGCTACCAGGCCGCCGGCAACCGCTTCGGGCCCGCCACGGTGAACGCCCGCGCCCTCGCGATCGTCCACAACGCCATCTACGACGCCTGGGCCTGTTACGACCGCTGTGCCGTCGGCACCCGCTTCGGCGGCGCCCTGCGCCGCCCCCGCGCCGAGCGCACCCTCGACAACAAGAACGAGGCCATCAGCTACGCGGCCCACCTCGCCCTGCTCGACCTGTTCCCCGAGTACAAGGTCGCCATCGACAACATGCTGCGCAGCCTCGGCCACGACCCGGAGCTGACGAACCCGCGCCGCAACAGCCCCGCCTGGATCGGCCGCCGTACCGCGCAGGCCGTCCTCGACTACCGGCACGCCGACGGCGCCAACCAGCTCGGCACCCCCGCCTACACCGACACCACCGGCTACCAGCCGCGCAATGCCCCGCAGATCGCCGGGGCCTTCGACCCGTCCACGGTCACGGAGCCGGCGCACTGGACCCCGCTGATCGTCGGCGGCAAGACGCAGCGCTACCTCACCCCGCAGTTCGCGGTGATGCAGCCCTTCGCGCTGAGCCGCCCCGACCAGTTCACGGTCGCGGCCCCGCCCGCGTACCCCTCGGTGCGGATGACCGCCGCCATCGAGGAACTCCTCGACATCAGCGCGAATCTGACGGACGAGCAGAAGGCGATCGCCGAGTTCTGGCTCAACGACGACGTCACCCCGCCCGGCGCCCAGCAGATGTGGGGCCGGTACGTCTCCGCCCGCGACGGGCACGGCGTCGACGAGGACGCCCAGATATTCTTCGGCCTCAACATGGCCGAGTGCGACGCCGCCATCGGCTCCTGGGCGGTCAAGCGCGACTACGACTTCGCCCGGCCCTCCACCCTCATCCCGTACGACCAGCGCGGCCGGCAGATCCGCTCCTGGGGCGGCCCCGGCCAGGGCACCGTCACCATGGACGGCGTCGACTGGCAGGCGTACGTGGCCGTTCCGCCGTTCCCGGCCACCGTCTCCGGGCACAGCACCTTCTCCGGCGCCGCCGCCGAGTTCCTGCGCCGCTTCACCGGCTCGGACTCCTTCGGCGACTCGTACCGCTTCAAGGCCGGCGCCTCCACCGTCGAGCCCGGCCTCACCCCGCGCACCGACGTCGTGCTGACCTGGCCGACCTTCAGCGAGGCCGCGCACCAGGCCGGCATCTCCCGGGTGTACGGCGGCATGCACTGGAGCTTCGACAACGAGCCCGGCATCGAGATGGGCCACCGCATCGGCAAGGTCGTCCACCGGCAGGCCATGCGCTACTTCGGCGGCACCCACCGCTGACCCGGGCAGGCCCGTCCCGCGGCGGACACCGCGCCCCGCGGGGCGCGCCGCCCGCCCGGCCCCACCCGCCCGCCGCGCGCGCCGCACCCCTTCCGTCGTCCGTCCGGCGCGCGGCGGGCCCGCCGCCCGCCCTGCCCGTCCCGCCCGGCCGTCCCGCCCGCCCGTCCCGCCCGTCGCGCCAAGGAGAGAACACCGTGAGCAACCAGACCCAGACCCCCGCGGGCACGGCGACCCCGCCCGCCCGCAGCCGCTGGGCGGGCGGCGCACCGCCCTTCCCCGGCGGCCGGCCCGCCGCCCTCGGCACCCTCGCCACCGTCGTGTCGCTGGTCGTCCTGGTCGCCCTCGGCGAGGCCACCGGCCATCTGCTGATGATCGCCCCGCTCGCCGCCACCGCCATGATCATCTGCAGCACCCCGGTGCTGCCCCCGGCCCAGCCCCGGGGCGTGATGCTCGGCCAGGTCGGCTCCGGCGTCCTCGGACTCGCCGCCGTCGCCCTCTTCGGCCACTCCCTCTGGGTCGCCGCCGTCGCCGCCGGACTCAGCGTCGGCCTCATGCTGCTCCTCCGGGCCGTCCACGCGCCCGCCGCCGCCACCGCCGTTCTCGCCGTCCTCCAGGACCCCGACCCGCTGCGCTTCCTCGTCCTGCTCGCGGTCGGCAGCGCCCTGCTCGTCCTGGTGGGCGTGATCGCCTCCCGGCTCGGCGTGATCGGCAAGTACCCGACGTACTGGTGGTGACCCCCGCACCCCGGTGGTGAACCCCCGACCGTCCGCCCGTACCTCCGCGTACCGACCCTCAACGGAGCTCTCGTGAACCGAGACAGACTGCTCGTCAGCTGCGAGCAGATCATGGAACAGCTGCGGAACCCCGCGGCCGGGGACGCGCACACGGTCCTCGTCGAGATCACCGACGGCGGCAGCCGACTGGGCCGGATCCCCGGCTCCGTACGCCTCGACTGGACCGGCGACCTCCAGGACCCGGTGCGCCGCGACGTCATCGGGCCCGCCGCCTTCGCCGAACTCCTCGGCCGGCACGGCATATCGCCCGACCACACCGTCGTCTTCCTCAGCGGCAACAACAACTGGTGGGCCGCCGCCGGATACTGGCAGTTCGCCCTCTACGGCCACCGGAACCTGCGCGTCCTCGACGGCGGCCGGCTCCGCTGGGAGGCGCTCGGCGCGCCCCTCACCCACGAGGTCCCCGAGCGCGAGCCCGTCGACTACCCCGTACCGGCCGCCGTCGACGAGACGATCCGCGCCCGCCGCGAGGACATGCTCGACCACATCGGCCGCCACCAGCTCCTCGACGTCCGCTCCCTGGAGGAGTACCTCGGGCAGAGCAACACCCCGCCCGGCGTCCCCGAGGACCTCGGCGTGCGCTGCGGCCACGCCCTCTCCGCCGAGCACATCCCCTGGCACACCGCCGTCCGCCCCGACGGCACCTTCCGCGACGACGTCGAACTCGCCGCCGCCTACGCCGGCGTGCGCACCGACGCCCCGACCGTCGTCTACTGCCGCGTCGGCTGGCGCTCCGCGCACAGCTGGTTCGTCCTCAGCGAGCTGCTCGGCCTGCCCGACATCCGCAACTACGACGGCGCCTGGCGCGAGTTCGGCTCGCTCATCGGCGCCCCCATCGTCAACGGACCCCAGCCCTGGGGCCCCGACGGCATCCCGTCCATCGTCGCCCAGCGCGACGCCGACTCGGAGGTCCGCGCCCATGCCTGACGTGACCGTCTTCCGCAACGTGCTCCGCAACGGCTTCGACCAGACCGACCTGCCCTGGGTGCCCTGGGCCGAACCCGGCCGCGTCGGCGTCGAGTACGTGGTGCTCTGGGGACCCGACCCGGCCGAGGACGAGGACTCCGCCTCCCTGCTGCTGCGCTTCCCGCCCGGCGCGCACGGAGACTTCCACGAGCACCTCGGCCACGAGCTGATGCTCGTCCTCGACGGCACCCTCGACCACAGCGACGGGCGCCGGTTCCACCGCGGCGACCTCGTCGTCGAGGAACCGGGCACCCGGCACCAGATGTCCAGCGCCGAGGGCTGCACCGTCCTCGCCGTCCGCGCCCGCCCCGCCGCCCCCCGCACCCCGGAGGACGGCGAGATCACCACCGGCGTCGGCGCGGGAGCCACCTCCGCCTGAGCCGCCCGCACCGCCCCGAGGCCGCCGCGCCCGTCAGGGCCCGGTGGCCTCGCCCACGCCCGCGCGCCCGTCTCCCCGGTCGGCCCGCGACCGGGCGCGACCGGGCCGTGGCCGGGCACCCGCACGCGCACCCGCCCGCGTCCCACGCACCGCACCGCACCGCGCACACCGCACTTCAGGGCGCGCACGGCACGTCGCCCCGCGCATCCGCGTGCCCTACGCACCTTGCACCACGTGCCACGCACCACCCATCAGGCACCACGCGCCACTCACCACGCACCGCACCCGTCCGGGCGCGCCCGCCCCACGTCGCCGCGCCCGCGACCAGCCGCACCTTCACCCTTCCGGAGAGACGCCATGACCCCGTCCGCACGGCCCCAGCCCCTGCGCAGTCCCGAGCCCTCCCGCCGGGTCCTGCTCACCACCGGTTCCTCCGACGCCCACACCTGGAACCTCGTCCACCTCCAGCTCTTCCTGGAGGAGCACGGCCACTCCGTGCTCAACCTCGGCCCCTGCGTCCCCGAGCAGCTGCTCGTCGACACCGCCCGGATGACCAGCCCCGACCTGGTCGTCCTCTCCTCCGTCAACGGCCACGGCCACCAGGACGGGCTGCGCGCGGCCCGCGCCCTGCGCGCCGACCGCAAGACCCGCACCGTCCCGATGGTCATCGGCGGGCTCCTCGGCATCTCCCCGGAGGGCGCCGAGACCCGTACCGCCGAACTCCTCGACGCCGGATACGACGAGGTGTACGCGGACGGGACCCCGCCCACCGCCCTGCTGCGCCGGCTGGCCGGCCTCGGTGGCGCGTGTACCGGGCGGGCCGCGGCTTGACGACCTCCGCCTCGCCCCCGCTCGCCCCCGGCGATCTCGGCGCCTTCGTCCAGGAGTCGGCCGAGGCCGGCGAACTGGTCGTCCAGCCCCGGATGGGGATGGTCGGGCCCGAGGAGATGGCCGGCGGAGTCGCCGCCGTCGCCGCACTGCCCGAACGGACCGTCGCCACCCTCACCATCGACAGCTACACCCGCGTCGGCGATCACGCCGCCGCCACCGCGGCCCTCCGCGCCGGCCAGCCCCTCAACGGGTTCCCGCTGGTCAGCCACGGCCCCCGGACCACCGCGCGGGTCGCCGCCGCGGCCGGTCGCACCACCCCCGTCCAGGTCCGGCACGGCTCCGCCGACCCGATGGCCATCTTCCGCACCATGGCGGCCGCCGGACTCTCCGCCTCCGAGGGCGGCCCCGTCTCGTACTGCCTGCCCTACGGGCGGACCCCGCTCGCCGAATCCGTCGCCGCCTGGCGCGACTCCGTCCAGTTCCTCACCGAGGAGAGCCGCGCGCACGGCAGGCGGGCCCACCTCGAATCCTTCGGCGGCTGCCTCCTCGGCCAGCTCTGCCCGCCCTCGATGCTCGTCGCCGTCTCCGTCCTCGAGTGCCTGTTCTTCGTCGCCAACGGCGCGACCAGCGTCTCCCTCAGCTACGCCCAGCAGACCCACCCCGCCCAGGACACCGGGGCACTCACCGCGCTGCGGCTGCTCGCCGACGAGTTCCTGCCGCCCCCGGTGGACCGCCACATCGTGCTCTACACGTACATGGGCGTCTACCCGAGGACCGTGCCGGGCGCCCGGCTGCTGCTGCGCCGCAGCGCCGAACTCGCCGTCCGGGGCGGGGCCCAGCGGCTGATCGTGAAGACCGAGACCGAGGCGCACCGCATCCCGACCGTCGCGGAGAACCTGACCGCCCTGCGGATCGCCGCCGACGCGGCCCGCACGGCGCCCCGGCGCGGCACCCACCCGGGCGCCAGGGCCGCCGCGGAGGCCGACACCGAGGAGACGCTCGCCGAGGCGCGCGCACTGGTCACCGCCGTCCTCGCGCTCTCCGACGACCTCGGTGTCGCCCTCCTCAAGGCCTTCGACCGGGGCCTGCTCGACGTGCCGTTCTGCCTGCATCCGGACAACCGGGGCGCCGTCCGGTCCACCGTCGCACCGGACGGGCGCCTGCAGTGGACGGACCTCGGCGCGCTGCCGTTGCTCACCACCAGCAGGAGGACCATTCCGATGACCTCGCGCCAGCTCTCCGGCATGCTCGGCCGGGTCGCCCGGGAGCACGACCAGGCGGCGGCCGGCAACCCACCGCCGGACCCGGCGCCGCGGGACTCCCCGGCGCCGCCGCCCGCCGAGCCGCTGCGGGTCGCCTTCGTCGGCATGGGCCCGCGCGGCCTGTCCGTACTGGAGCGGCTCGCGGCCCGCTGCGCCGAGAAGCCGCCCGCGCGGCCCGTCGAGGCGTTCGCGGTGGATCCGTACGAGGCGGGGGCCGGGCGGATCTGGCGGACGGACCAGTCGCCCTGGTTCCTGATGAACACCCCGGCCCGGGAGGTCACCATGTTCTCCGGGCCTGCCGACGACGGGCCGCACCGGCCCGGCGCCGGACCCAGCCTCGGCGAGTGGTGGGCGCAGGACGACCCGGCGGGCGCCGAGCCCGACGGCTACGCGCCGCGTGCCGTCTACGGCCGCTACCTGACCTACGTCATGCGGTGCGTCGAGGAGACACTGCCTCCTTCCCTCACCGTCCACCGGGTGTCCGCCCGGGTGATCTGCGCCGACCGCCCGCGCGTCGAGGGCGACCGGGACGGCGTCCCGCACCGGCTGCGGCTGGACCGCGGCGACGTCCTGACCGTCGACCGGGTGGTCCTCGCCACCGGTCACCCCGTCAACGAACTCGACGAGGGCCAGCGGGACTGGACGCGGTTCGCGGCCGAACACGGCACCCCCGCCCGCCCCCTGCGCTACATCGCGGGCGGCTCGGCCGGCGAGATGCCGCTCGCCTCGATCCCGGCCGGCGCGCGGGTGGGCATCCTCGGCATGGGGCTCACCTTCTACGACATCGTGACCGAGCTCACCCTGGGCCGTGGCGGCACCTTCACCGAGGGATGCGAGGGCCTGCTCTACCTGCCCAGCGGCAAGGAGCCCCGCATCCTGGCGGGTTCACGCGCCGGAGTGCCGCTGCTGACCCGCGGTGTCAACCAGAAGAGCCCCGAACACCGCTACCGCGCACGGCTGTTCACCCCCGAGCGGATGGCCGCGCTCCGCGCGGAGTCGGCGCCGCTCGACTTCGAGTCCGCGGTGCTGCCCTGGCTCCTCGCCGAGGTCAACCTCGTCCTCCTCGCCACCCGCATCCGGCAGGTCCACGGCCCCGAGGCGGCCGAGGAGTTCACCGAGCGCGCCGTGCGGGCCCTCGCCGACCGGCCGGACTGCAAGGTCCTGGAGCGGCTGGCCGCCGGCCACCGGGTCGACGCCCGGCCGCTCACCGGACTCGACGCGCTCGCCCGCCCCTTCGGCGGCCGCCGCTTCGGCTCCCCGGCCGAGTTCCACAAGGTGCTCACCGAATGGCTGCGCGGCGACCTTTTCGAGGCCCGGCAGGGCAACGCCGACGGCCCGCTGAAGGCGGCCGCCGACGTGCTGCGGGACGTCCGGCAGACGATCCGCACGGTCGTCGACTTCGGCGGTCTCACCCCGGCCTCGCACCGCTGGTTCCTCGCCGAGTTCGGCCCGGTCGCGGCCATGGTCTCCACCGGGCCGCCGCCCCTGCGCTCGGAGCAGTTCCTCGCGCTGCTGGCGGCCGGGGTGCTCGAACCGGTGGGCCCCGGCGCCCGGTTCAGTGCCGACCCCGTCGAGGGGCGGTTCGCGGTGGAGTCGACACAGGTGGAGAACTCCTGGACGCCGCTGGACGTCGTCGTGGACGCCCGGGTGCCGGGCACCGACCTGGCGGCCGACCGCGACCCGCTGATCCGCTGTCTGATGACGGACGGGGAGATCCGCACCTTCACCAACGCGGGCGACGGAACGGAGGAGTTCGCCACCGGCGGGCTCGACTGCACCGACTCCCCGTTCCACCCGGTGCGGGCGGACGGCTCGGTGGACACCAGCACCCATGTGCTCGGCATCCCCAGCGAGTTCACCCGCTGGTTCACCCAGGTCGGCAGCGGACGCCCCGGCCCCTGGGGTTCCTTCACCCGGGACGCGGACGCCATCGCGGCGGCGCTGACCGGCGCGGCGGGAGCCGGGGGAGGGGGCGGCGGGGTAGTGGGCGTCGCGGGAGCGGCGGCCGGGACCGACGGGCCGCCCGGTGGTGCCCGATGACCCGGGACCGTACGGCCCACGAGGAGTACCGGGCCGCCCGGGACCTGCTGCTGCGGCTGCGCGGCGACCGCGAGGCGGCCTACGCCGCCTTCCGGTGGCCGCGCGCCGCGCACTTCAACTGGGCCCTCGACTGGTTCGACGCCATCGCCGAGGGCAATGACCGGCCGGCCCTCGAACTCCTCGGCCACCCGGGACCGGACGGCTCCGTACCGGTCGTCGACCGGGTCTCCTTCGCCGAACTCGCTGCCCGCTCGGACGCGTTGGTCGTCGCCCTGCGCGAGCTGGGGGTGGTGCGGGGTGACCGCGTCCTGATCCTGCTCGGCACCCGGGCCGAGCTGTGGGAGACCCTGCTCGGCTGTATCAAGCTCGGCGCGGTGGTCGTCCCCGGCTACCAGGACCTGACCCGCGCCGAAGCGGCCGACCGGATCGACAGGGGAGCGATCCGGCACGTGGTCAGCGCCCCCGAACTCGTCGAGCTGCTCGACGGGTTGACCGTGCCGGGCCTCCGGATGGCGGTGGAACCGGACCGGCCCGGCTGGGTCCCGTACCCCGACACCCGGCGCCCCGGGCGGCCCCGTTTCGTGCCGGACGGGCCCACCCGCGCCGCCGACCCGTCCTTCTGCTACTTCACCTCCGGGACGACCTCCCTGCCCAAGCTCGTCGAACACAGCCACGCCGGGTACGGCGTCGGACACCTCTCCAGCCTGTACTGGAGCGGACTGCGCCCCGGCGACCGGCACCTCAACCTCTCCGCGCCCGGCTGGGCCAAGCATTCCTGGTCCAGCTTCTTCGTCCCGTGGGCCGCCGAGGCGACGGTCCTCGCGCCCCCCGACGGCGGTCTCCCCGCCGCCGTACTGCCTGGCGCCCTCGCCGCGCACCGCGTCACCAGCTTCTGCGCGCCCCCCAGCGCCTGGCGCGCCCTCCTCCCGTACGTCACCGGGGGCGCCGCCGCTCCCCGGCTCCGGGAGGCGACGGCGGCGGGCGAGCCCCTGACCGCCGAGACGGTCGAGCGGATCGAGACCGCCTGGGGGGTACGGGTCCGCGACGGCTACGGTCAGACGGAGGCCACCGCCCTCATCGGCCGCGCCCCCGGCACCCCGGAGCCGCTCGCCCCGCTCGGCCACCCGCTGCCCGGGTACCGGATCGTGCTCCGCGACCCGGAGACGGGGGAGACCGGCGAGTCCGGCGAGGTCTGCGTGGACCTGACGGACCGTCCGCCCGGTCTGATGCGGGGGTACGCGGGTCTGCCCGAGCGCACCGCGGAGGCCTTCGCCTGCGGTCTGTACCGCACCGGGGACCGGGGGGAGCGGTGCGCGGACGGCTCGATCCGGCTGCTCGGCCGGATGGACGAGGTCTTCAAGTCGCACGGCCACCGGGTCTCCCCGATGGAGATCGAGGCCGTGCTGCGGACCCATCCGGAGGTGGCGGACGCGGCGGTCGTGCCGTGCCCCGACCCGGACGGCGGCCTCGCCCCGTACGCGGTCGTCGAGCTGCGCGGCCCGGCCCGGGACGCGCCGGGCCCGGACGCCCACGGCCGGATCGGCGCCGAGCTCCTGGCCCTCGCGGCGGAGCGCCTCGCGCCGGTCTTCGTGCCGCGCGGGGTCGAGGTGATCGCGAGCCTCCCACGCACCCGCTCGGGCAAACTCCGCCGAGCGGCCCTCACCCCAAGGCCCTGACGCGCGGGGTTCCGCCCCGGGCCCGGTCAAGCCCCCCCGGGGCGGGGCTCCACGCCGAGACCCTGACGGGGCGGAGCCCGCCGCCCCGCCCGGGGCCCTCGCCGGGTGGGGCTCCGCCCCCGCCCGGACTCCGCCCCGCCCGGAGTCAGACCCCGGCCTTTTCCCGTTCCGCCGTCCTCAGCAGGATCTCCGCGACGCCCCTGGCCCGGACCGCCGCCTCCGGCGTGCCCTCGCGGAGGGCCGTCACGATGGCCCCGTCGCCGAGCAGGGCGAGCTGCCGGGCCAGGGCCTCGTGGTCGCGGTAGCCGCCCTCGGTGAGGAGCCGGTCCAGGACCGCGATGACCTTCTCCTTGTGCTCGGCGGCCACATGGTGGGCCGGGCTGTCCGGGTCGGCCGTCTCGACCATCGTGTTGATGAAGGCGCAGCCCCGGAACGAGGCCGCCGCGAATCGTTCCGCCAAGCCGTCGAAGAGGGCCAGGGGCAGCTCTTCGGGGGAGCGCTCGCTGACCGTGATCCGGCCGTCGAGCCAGGCGCGCCACATGGCGTCGCGGCGCCGCAGGACTTCGACGACCACGTCGTCCTTGCTGGGGAAATGGCGGTAGAAGGAGGCGCGGCCCACTCCGGACTCGGACAGGATCCGCTCGATGCCGACGGCCCGGATCCCTTCTTCGTAGAACAGACGCTCCGCCGCGCTGAGGAGCCGTTCTTTCGCGTTCGTGGCCATACCAGACGGTACCACTCGGTTCCGTATCGGTGATCCCGATCGAAGGGAGCGGAGTGCCGTCCTCCCGTTGCGCCAGACGGAACCGATCGGTACCGTCCTGATGGTACCGATCAGTTCCATCTTGGTCCGGCTCAAGGAGAGCTCCATGCCCCGCCTGCCCCAACTGACCGTCGAGACCGCCAACGAGGAGCAGCGCGAGCTGCTCGAAGGCACCCTCAAGCAGCTCGGCAAGCTGCCCAACCTCTACGCCGCCCTCGCCAACGGCCCCGCCGCGCTCCGCGGTTACCTCGCCATGCGCGAGGCCCTGGTCGGCGGCAGCTTCAGCGCCCGGCAGCGTGAGCAGCTCGCGCTCTACATCGCGCAGCACAACGACTGCACCTACTGCGTCTCCGCGCACACCCTGCGCGGCGGCAAGGTCGGCCTGAGCGAGCAGGAACTGCTCGACACCCGCCACGGCACCGACTCCGGTGACCCGCACATGGACCAGGTGCTCCGCTTCGCCGGCGCCGTCATGGCCACCGGCGGCCGCGTCACCGACGAGGCCCTCACCGACGCCCGCGCCGCCGGCGTCACCGACGCCGAGATCGCGGAGATCGTCGGCCACGTCGCGCTCAACGTGCTCTCGAACTACTTCAATCACGTTGCGCAGCCGGACTTGGACTTTCCGTTGGTCCCGGCCCACCTCGCCGAGTAGAGTCTTCGCGCCGAGCAGGGGTGCCGGGCGCGACGGGGCGTCCGGCACCCCTGCGGCTTGTGCGACAGCCAGACCGACTGGGGCGATCGAAGCGGGTGGCCGACCAACCACCTGGTGCGAGGAACTGCCGCCTGCGCGCGGCAGGGGGGAATTCACGTGGACATCGACGCAAGAACCCTTCGGACCTTCCGCGAGGTGACCCTGACAGGGTCGTTCACCCAGGCGGCGCGACGCCTCGGGTACTCGCAGTCCAGCGTCACGGCACAGATGCGTGCCCTGGAGAGACAGGTGGGCGAGCCCGTCTTCGAGCGGCTCCCGAACGGCGTCCGGCTCACCCATGCCGGCACCGTCCTGCGGGACTACGCCCGTCAGATCCTCACCCTCGTCGGTGAGATGGAGACCGCCCTGCGCCGGCCCGCGGCCAACCCGCCCCGGCTGACGGTCGGGATCGTCCCCGCCCTCGCGTACGGACAGCAGCTCGCCCGCGTCACCCACATCGGGCGGCGGCTCCTCTCCGGCGTCCAGCTCGCCCTGCGCGTCATGGGAACCGCCGAGGTCCACGACGCCTTCCGGTCCGGCGCGATCGACGGCGCCCTCGTCCTCACCGTCGTCGACGCCGTGGACGCCGACGACGCGGTCGTCCAGTTAGCCGACCACCCGCACACCGAACGCTCCGACGACCTGACGGAAGTACGGCTCCAGGAAGTCGAGTTCGTGCCCGTCACCGGCGTCGGCCAGCGGCGCGGCGCCCTCGGCCGCCAGGTCGTCATCGCCGACCCCGACTGCCCCTCCCAGCGCTGGCTCCCCGAATTCCTCCGGCTGCGCTGCGACAGCCCGCCCGAGATCCACGAACTCGGCTCCATGGCGGGCGTGCGCGCCGCCACCCAGTCGGGCCTGGGCTGCGCCATGCTCCCGATGGCCCTGGCCGCCTCCCACCAGGAGGCCGGCGGGCTGCGCCCGCTGCCGGGCGTGCCCCGGATGCGCTGGAACGCCTCCCTCGTCCTCGGCCGCTCCGACACCCGGCCCGCGCTCGACTGGCAGAACCTCACGGAGACCCTCCGTCAGGCCACCGCCCTCTCCTGCGCGGTCCACCCCGGCGAGCCCGGCCCCGCGAGCCCGGTCGGCGTCCTCGGAGACGGCGCACCGGCCCTCGACCCCGACCCGAGCATCGCCTCCTGACCTGACCTGACCTGACCCGACCGGGCCTCAACGGGCCTGACCGGATCTCACCTGGCCCGACCGGGTCTCACCCGGCCCGACCAGGCCTGTCCCCCCGACCGGTGCCACGGCGCACCGCCGTCTCCCCCCGGCCCCACCCCCGACCGGGTCCTTCGGGAACGACGGCGCGCCGTGGCACCTCCCCCTGCCCGGCCGGAGCCGGGCCTAGAGCCCGGGGCCGTTGTACGCGCCGCGGTGCGGCTTGGCGGTCGCGGAGACGGGGTTGCCCCAGTAGTCGCGGCCTCCGTTCCCGCTGATCACGGAGCCGTTGGCCAGCCCCGGCGAGGTCGCGCGGAGCTTGTACCCGTCGGCCGAGTCGAGGGAGTCGCCGCCCGTGCCCGGGGCCACGAACCGCGGGTCGCCCGCGATGCCGTTGGCGGTCGGCCTCGGCACGCCCTGGAAGACGTTCCAGAGCCAGGAGATCCCGGCCGCCGTGGGCAGCCGGGAGTCGGCGGTGCCCACCCAGATGTTGTTCTCGACGACGCTCTCGTCGGGGAGGGTGATGCTGAACTTCTTGTCCGTGCAGTAGAGGACGTTGTTGTACATGTGCAGGGCGGACCGGCCCGCGCTGACGCTGCTCATCCGGCAGTCGTCCTCGGAGATGTTGAAGCGGATGACCTGCCGGGCGCCGCCGATGGTGCCACAGCCGTCGCAGTCGAGGAAGAAGCCGCCGATGTTGTCGCGGCTGAAGTTGTACTGGATCGTGCAGGTGCCGGTGTTGCCCCAGTCGCAGTCGAAGGCCTGGCTGTCGGCGACGGACATCCGGGTGATCCCGTACACCGCGTTCTTCTGGATGGTCGGATTGTGGTCGCCGAGCACCCAGATGCCGGCGAAGTTGCCGCCGGAGAAGGGGTAGACGCCGTTGCCGACACCGGAGGCGTTGTTGTACTGGATCATGGGCGCGTCGGCGTAACTGGCGATGATGCCGTCGCCGCCGACGTCCCTGACGACGTTGTGCTCGATCAGGACCCCCGAGCCCTTGACCGCCATGGCGCCGACCCGGATCTTCAGGCCGCCGCCGCCCGTGTTGCTGATCTCGTTGTGGTGGACGTGGACGTCGTGGAGCGTCGAGTCGGTGCCGCTCGCCCCCGTGACGATGCCGGCGGACTGGACGAAGTCCTCCGTGGTCGGGCTGTTCTTGCTCGTCTGGCCGGCGACCCGGTCGACGACCAGGGAGCCGATGTCGAAACCGCGGTGGGCCTTCCCGTCGGTCGCGGAGATCCGCAGTCCGGTACGGCGGGCGAGGGAGGCGGCGGGGTTGGTCAGCTTGAGGTCGCTGATCCGCCAGTGGTCCTGATTCGTCAGGGAGACGACGTCCGGGGCGCCGCCGCCGTCGAGGACGGGCAGCGCGCCGGTGCCGTACCGGGTGAGCGTGATCGGGGCGGTGGCGGTGCCGCTGCCCTTGGGCGCCAGGGCGCCGGTGCAGGTGGTGCCGGACGCGAAGGCGAGCGTGTCACCGGGCGCGTACGTCCGTCCGTTGGCCTGGGCGACGCTGTTCAGCGGCGAGGCCTGGCTGCCGTCCCCGGCGTCCGGGCGTGAGCAGTCCACGTACGTGGTGCTGCCGGCGGCCGAGGCGGGCGCGGTGCTGAGGGCCACGCTTCCGGCGAGGGCGAGCGCGACGGCGACGAGCCCGCCGACCGCGCGCCGCCCCGGGAATGCCTCCATGGTCATGACGCGACACCTTTCTCGAGGTCTGGTGCCGCCAGAAGCTAGGTGGGGCCGATGAGCGAGTCAATGAAGAAGTGTCGAATGATCGAATATCGATCAGGAAGCGGTTGATTGGTCGAAAGGATGGAGCACGGACAAGCCCGGGAGAGGAGGCGGGTGCGTGGGTGGTTCACGCTTCCTCGGCCGGCCGGGTGAAACGGTCGCTCGGTTCTCCTCGCAGCCTGCCCTCGGGAAGTCGGCGGCCGTAGGCCAGCAGCAGGAGGTCCTGGGCGGCACCGAACACGGGCGAGCCGGAGCCGTACGACCAGTCGAGGTCCTCGGCGCACAGCCGTACTCCGTCGAGGTCGGCGCCGAAGAACCTCAGGCCGCTGGGCCGGATCTCGTCGAGCAGGACGCGCAGCCGGCTCTCGGGGACGCGCCGGTCGAGGCCGAGGGCGACGGTGATGTCCAGACCGTGCACCACGTCGTGGCCGAGCGCGGCCGCGAGTCCACCGACCGGTGGCGTCCAGGGGTGGTGGGCGTTGTCCCGCAGGAAGGCGGCGAGCGCCGTGGTGGAGTGGGCGGCGGCATCCCTGCGCGCGACCCGATCGGTCATCCGGTGAAGGTTCCCGCGCGCCTTGACCAACTCGCCGAGCGTCGCGGGCAAGGAGAGCCGGAACCCCATCGACATGTGCGCCGCCACGTCACGGACGCGCCATCTCGCGCACAGGCTCTGCTCGTTCCACTGCTCGGGCCGCAAACTGTCGAGCACGTCGGCCAGTTCTCGGCGCTCCGCCGCGATCGCCGCCCTGAGCTCGACACTCTTCCCTCTGCTGGCTGTCGTGTTCCCCATGTGTTCAAGCCTGCGGCCGGCCGATCGATAACACCAGTAGATAGTTCTGCTGCCCTCTAGAATCACTGCTTATGGAGCTCCGTCAGCTGCGCTACTTCGTCTGCGTCGTCGAGGAGGGCGGCTTCACCCGAGCCGCCGCACGGCTGCACCTGGCCCAGCCCGGCCTCAGCGCCCAGATCCGCCAGCTGGAGAAGGAACTGGGGCAGCCCTTGCTCGACCGCTCCGGCCGGTCGGTGACGCCGACCGAGGTGGGCGAGGCGGTCCTGCCGTACGCCCGCGCCGCACTGGCCGCGGTGGAGTCGGTGCGGCAGACGGTCGACGCGTATACGGGGCTGCTGCGCGGCCGGGTCACGCTCGGCCTGGTCTCCGGCGCCACCGGCCACGCCTTCGGCATCGCCGCCTTGCTCGCGGACTTCCATGACGCCCACCCCTCGGTGGAGGTGGCACTCGTCGAGGACGCCACGGAGCGGATGCAGGCCGCGCTCCTGGCCGGCGAGCTCGACATCGCCGTCCTCGGGACGGCCGACGAACTCCCCCCACCGGGAGCGGCCTTCCAGACGGTGATCGACGTCCCGCTGGTCGCCGCCGTCGCGCCCGGAGGTCCGCGTCTCGACCGCGTCGACGGTACGAGCGTCCCGCTCGCCTCCCTGCGCGATCGCCCCCTGATCTGCCTGCCGCGCGGCACCGGGGTGCGCACGGCGCTCGAACGGGGCTGTGCGCAGGCGGGGTTCCGGCCCCGGGTTACCTTCGAGGCGGCCGCCCCCCACGTGCTCTCGCAGCTTGCCACGCGGGGCCTGGGCGTCGCCGTGCTGCCCGCCGGTGAGGAGGAGTTCCCCCTCGACGGACGGCTTCGCACCCTGCGGATCGTGCGGCCCGAGATGCGGGCCCGCATCGTGCTCGCCTGGCAGGCCGGCGGCCCTTCGAGCCCCGCGGCCCGGGTTCTCCTCGACCGCCTGCGTGACGCCGTCCCCGAGCCGTCCGACTCCTGGACCGCCGCTGTTCCCGGTCACCGGACCGACGGTGCCGGTGGATAGGGTTGAGGGACGATGACGCGTTTTCGTGAGACTGTTCGGTCCCTGCTGCGCGAGCAGGTGCTCGACGCCGCCTATCAGCTCGTCGCCGCCGACGGATGGGGCGGGCTGCGCATGACCTCCATCGCGCGGGCCGCCGGCATCAGCCGCCAGACCCTCTACAACGAGTTCGGCTCGAAAGAGGCCATCGGCAACGCCCTGGTCCAGCGCGAACTGGAGGGGTTCCTGCTCGGGATCCAGCGCGAACTCGACGCCCACCGCGGCGCGTTGGAGGCCGCGGCCGCGGCCGGGGTCGGCTACACGCTCCAGCAGGCCGTGGACAACCCGCTCGTCAAGAGCGTCCTGCTCGCGGCCCGCGGCGGCGAGGACGACCTCCTCGCCTATCTCACCACCCGCCCGGAGCCGGTCTTCGGCACGGCGATGGCGATGCTCGACGCATACGCGATCGAGGCCTGGCCGGATGTCGACGAGGAGTCCCGCGGCCTCGCCGTCGAGACGGTCGTCCGGCTCACCGTCAGCCACATCGTCCAGCCGGTGGCCTCGCCCGAGGAGTCCGCGCGGCGCATCGCCAGGATCACGGCGAGGGTCGCGTACCCCGGCGGCAGGGGCTGACGCGGGACAGGCAGAGGCCCGATGCCGGACACGGGGGATCTCCGGCATCGGACCTCTGTTGAAGATTGTACGAGACTTGTGGAGTGGTCTCCACCCCCGGCCCGGGCGGTCGGCGAGCGGCCGGAGGGCGGACGGGGTACAACCCCCCTGAGACGCGGACGCGGTCGAGCGGGCGCCCCACCCCGCCCGGCCCCGTCGCCCGGAGCCGACGAGGAGGGCCGCCGTGGACGGCAGGAGCAAAGGGTTCGTGCATTCCTTCAACCGCGCCGGCGGGTACGGTTTCGTCGTCCCCCTGGGATCCGAGGAACAGATCTGGTTCAGCGCCGAGGACATCGAGGGGGAGGACCGCGCACTCTCCGAGGGGCAGCAGGTCTCGTTCGTCCTGGTGCTGGGAGACGGCCGCTTCGAGGCCAAGGAGCTGCGCGCCTGAGGCGGGTCCCGGGCGGCGTGAGGGCGCCCCGAGGGGTTCGGCGCGCGGGTCTGCCTACGATGGGCGCATGTCTGAGCGCGTAGAGGCCGCGGCCGCGTCCCGTCCGCACGAACGGACGCCCGGAGCGCTCGAACTCTCGGCGGCGGCGGAGGTCTTCGGACTGCTCTCCGACCCCACCCGGCTGCATCTGGTGTGGCTGCTCACCCGGGGCGAGGCCGACGTGTCCGCCCTGACGGAGGCCTGCGGGGCCGCCCGCCCCGCCGTCAGCCAGCACCTGGCCAAACTCCGCCTCGCGGGGCTCGTCCAGTCCCGCAAGGACGGCCGCCGGGTGGTGTACGCGATGCCGGACGGTCATCTGAAGCGCCTGGTGGTCGAGGCGATCAGCCGCGCGGACCACCAGGTGAGCGGCGAGCCCTGGCACGACTGAGCGGCGGTCTCCGGCGCGACGGAGCGCCCTCGGAGAATCGACATGTGCGCACTCGTGCACATGTCGGCTACGGTGGTGAGGTACGCAGTCCCGAGCTCCGCCGTGGCCGACGGGGGCGTCCTCATGCTGTCCGTGCTGCGCAACCCCACCTACCGGCGCCTCTTCGGCGCGCAGGTCGTCGCCCTCACCGGCACCGGTCTGGCGACCGTCGCCCTGAGCCTCCTCGCGTACGACCTGGCCGGCGCGAACGCCGCCGCCGTGCTCGGCACCGCCCTCGCGATCAAGATGGCCACGTACGTGGTGCTCGCGCCGGTCGTCGCCGCCCTCGCCGACCGCGTACCCCGGCGGACGCTGCTCGTCTCCATGGACCTGGCACGGGCCGCGGTCGTCCTCGCGCTGCCGTTCGTCGACCGGATCTGGCAGGTGTACGTCCTGATCCTGCTGCTCCAGGCGGCCTCGGCGGCGTTCACCCCGGCCTTCCAAGCGACGGTGCCGCGGGTGCTGCCCGAGGAGCGCGACTACACCGAGGCCCTGTCGCTCGCCCGGCTCGCGTACGACCTGGAGAGCCTGGCGAGCCCGGTACTGGCCGCCGCCCTGCTGACCGTCGTCCCGTACGCCTGGCTCTTCACCGGTACGGCGGCGGGCTTCCTCATCTCGGCCCTCCTGGTCCACTCCACGCCCCTGCCACCGAACGACGAACCGAACGACGAACCGAACGACGAACCGGACGCCGAACCGAACGACGAACCGGACGCCGAACCGGCAAGGCGCCGCGCCCAGAGTGACGCGAACCGCGCCCCGGCCCCGCGGCCGTATTCCAGAGCTCTCGCCGGGATGCGGTTGCTGCTCGGTGCCCCGGCCCTGCGGGGGCTGCTCGCGCTCGACCTGGCCGTCGCCGCCGCCGGGGCCGTGGTCCTGGTCGGGACGGTGGTCCTGGTCCGGGACGTCCTCGGCCGCCCCGTCGGGGACGTGCCGCTCGCCCTCGGCGCGTACGGCGCCGGCTCGATGGCCGTGGCCCTGCTGCTGCCGCGCGTCCTTGAGCGGTGCGACGACCGTACGGTCATGTTGCGGGCCGCCCTCGTCCTGCCGGGCGCGACGGCGCTGCTCGCCGCAGGCCTGGCCGCGGGCCCGGGGGCCTGGGCCTGGCCCGGGCTGCTCCTGCTCTGGCTGGTCACCGGCGCCGCGGGCTCGGCGGTCCTCACCCCGGCCGGCCGGGTGGTGCGCCGCGCCGTGCGGACCGACGAACTGCCCGCCGCCTTCGCGGCCCGGTTCTCCCTCTCGCACGCATGCTGGCTGCTCACGTACCCGCTGGCCGGCCTGCTCGTCACCGCGGCCGGCCCCGCCGTCGCGGCGGCGGTCCTGGCCGCCGTGGCGCTCGCGGGGGCGGCGGGCGCGGCCCGGCTGTGGCCCGCGCCGCCCGGGGCCCGCGCCCCCGCCGTCACCCGGCCCGCCGCTCAGCGCGGCAACCGCATCTCCAGGCCGTCGAGGACGACGTCCAGGCCGTAGAAGAACTTGTCGTCCCGGATCGCGACCGGGTCGAACGCCGGCTGGGCCGCCACGTCGGCGTAGGCCTCGGCGAGGTGCTCGTGGTCGGCCGCCGCCTGCCGCGCGGCGGGCATCATGCCGGTGATGAACTCGGCCTCGCTCATCCCGGAGCGCGTGACCGTGATGAGCCAGGCCGCCTCCGTCGTGCTCATCCCGATCACGTACGCCAGCACGGTGTCGATCGCCCGGCTCGGCTCGGGGAAGCCGGCGGCGGTGAACAGGCTCGCGAGCCGCTCGGAGTACGCCATGAGGTTGGGGCCCAGGTAGGCGAGGCCGGCCTGGCCGAGGACGGCGGAGACCCAGGGGTGGGCGAGCGCGGTCGAGCGGAAGGAGACGGCGGCCTCGGTCGCGGCGGCGCGCCAGTCGCCGCCCGGCGGCGGGACGGTGAACTCGGCCGCGACCTCGTCGACGGCGAGCTCCATCAGCTCGTCCTTGGTGGCGACATGGCGATAGAGGGAGGTCGCGCCCGCGTTCAGGCGGGCGCCGAGCTTGCGCATGCTCAGCGCCTCGATGCCGTCGGCGTCGAGCATGGCGATCGCCTCGCGGACGATCGAGGCCCTGCTGAGCGCGGGCTGGTCGGGCGTGGACTGCTGTCGGGCCCACACGGACGGGACGGGATTCGCCTTGGCGGCCATGGCCTTGGTCCTCCTTCTCTGCGTACGTCCTCGGTCTGCGTACGTCCTCGGGTCTGCCTACGCCCTCGGTCTGCGTACGGCGTTCGCATCCAGCGTACAGCGAACAAGGGTTGCGAACACTGTGCGCGTCTGCGTACAGTGTTCGCATCAAAGGAACGAGCGAGAACGAAAGCAGGGGGAAGTCCCATGGAAACCGGAGCCCGCAACCCACGCCGCTGGTGGATCCTGGTCGTGCTGTGCCTCAGCACCCTGGTCCTGGTGGTCGACAGCATGGCGCTGACCGTCGCGGTCCCGTCGATGACCGCGGACATCGGAGCCAGTGCCCAGGACATCCAGTGGATCCTGGACTCCTACATCCTGGTCTTCGCGGGACTCCTGCTCACCTCGGGAAGCCTCGGTGACCGCTTCGGCCGCCGGAAGATCATGGTCATCGGCCTGCTGCTCTTCGGCGCCGCCTCACTGGCCGCGACGGTCTGCACCAACCCCGGCGAGGTCATCGCCGCCCGGGTCACCATGGGCATCGGCGGCGCGCTGATCATGCCCTCGACGCTCTCCATCCTCATCACCGTCTTCGACGAGGACGAGCGCCCCCGGGCGATGGCGGCCTGGGGCTCGGTCTCGATGCTCGGTCTGGTCGGCAGCCCGGTCCTCGGCGGCTTCCTGATCGACCACTTCTCCTGGCAGTCGATCTTCTTCATCAACGTCCCGGTCGTCGTCCTCGCCGTCCTCGCCGCCCTGACCCTGATGCCCGAGTCCAAGGGCCCGTGGCAGAAGCCCGACCCGCTCGGCGCGATCCTCTCCGTCGTCGGCATGACCGCGCTGATCTGGTGGATCATCGAGATCCCGCAGCACGGCGCCTTCGACGGCCGCGGCCTCGTCACCCTGGCCGTCGCGGTCGTCGCCCTCGCCGGATTCGTGATCTGGGAGAACGTCACCCCCGAGCCGATGGTGCCGCTGGTCCTCTTCAAGCACCGCAACTTCAGCGGCGGTTCGCTCTCGCTGACCCTGGTGCAGATCGGCAACGGCGGCCTGCTCCTGGTCCTCACCCAGTACCTGCAGTTCGTCCTCGGCTACTCGCCGGTCAAGGCGGGCCTCGCCTTCGTCCCGCTCGCCGTCGCCGCCCTCATCGGCAACGGCGCCGGCGCCGGCCTCGCCGCCAAGATCGGCCACCGCCTCCTGATCCTGGCCGGCATGCTGGTCATGGCGGGCTCCTTCGCCCTGCTGACCACGGTCGACGCCCACTCCGGCTTCACCGTCCCGGCCGTCGCCCTCGGCCTGCTCGGCCTCGGGGCCGGCCTGGCGATGCCCGCCGCCGTCGGCGCCCTGATGAGCACCATCCCCGCGGAGAAGGCGGGCGTCGGCTCCGCCCTGAACGACACCATCCAGCAGGCCGGCACGGCCCTCGGCATCGCGATCCTCGGCTCGCTGCTCACCAGCACCTTCCGCTCCGCGATGCCGGCCGACGCCCCCGAGCAGGCCAAGCAGTCGATCGGCGGGGCGCTGGCCACCGCCCAGGGCGACGCCGGTCTGATCGAGGCCGCCAAGGAGGCCTTCACCTCCTCGATGGCCACCACGTTCACCATCAGCGCGGCCGGTGTCCTCGCCGCCGCCGTCCTCGCCACCCTGGTGATGCGGGACAGCAAGCCGGAGCCGGCGGCCGAGGCGGAGGAGGAGCCCGCACTCGCCGCCTGACGCCCGACCGGGCCCGCACCGGGCCCGCAGGGACCTGGACGGACCCGCACGGACCCGCACCAGACCCGCCTTCGCGAGAGAGCCGGTACCCCTCAGGGGCACCGGCTCTCCCGCGTCACGCGTCGTCCCCCGTCACTCGCCCGGCGCAGGCGGCAGCGCGTCCATGAACGAGCTCACCGAGAAGACCGCGCGGCCGGGACCCGCGGGGCCGTAGCCGGGCGGCGCCGTCAGGCCGTACTCCTCCAGCGTCGCCGTGTACGCCTCAAGGAGCCGCAGGTGGTACTCCAGGGGCGCCCCGTCCGGGTTCTCGCGGCCCAGCGGGGTCGTCGGCTCCGGGCACCAGGTGGTGAAGCGGGGCGTGATCCCGCGCGACATGAAGAAGCGCAGGCCCTCCCGGGTCGAGGCGATGGCCTCGTCCACGGTCAGGAAGCCGGAGGGGCGGGCCATCTCGACGCCCGCGACGAAGTTCGGGATGACGTTGCGCGGCCCGAAGACCTCGGCGGAGTCCAGGATGCGCCGGTGCCACTCGTCCCGGCCGATGTAGCGCTCCTTGCCGGGGCAGTACAGCTCGAACAGCCGCCGGTCCCACACCTCGTAGTTCGGGTGGTAGATCCGGATGCCGTAGTCGTGGAACCGCCGCACGTCCTCCTTCGGCAGCGCCTGCGCGACGACCTTGCCGATCCAGCGGCCGGGGAAACGCTCCTCGATCGCGCGCGCGTACTGCCCGTAGAAGTCCGCCTCGTCCTTCCCGCCGACCTGGGAGGTGACCGCCCCGCCGGTGAGGGTGTACGCGGTCGAGGTGCGGGCGGTGTCGTGGCGGTCGATGATCTCCAGCGCCTCCAGGACCTCGTCGACCGGCTTCACACCGGTGTACGGGCGGCCCGCCGCCTTGTGCTGGCGCCAGTTGTGGTTGATGTCGCAGTACTGGCACTCCTCCTTGGCGCCGAAGTACTGGCAGACGCGGAAGACCGTGAGGTAGATCAGGTAGCCCCACTGGATGGTGGGCGCGACCTCCATGACCGACTTGCCGTTCGTCAGCGGGTGCCGGTAGTACTCCGGCATCGGCGGCAGACCGACGTCCGCGATCTTCACCCCGTCGAGGAACAGCGCGAGCGCCCCGTCGTCGTCGGGCGCGACCCGGTACGGGGACGAGGGGTTGACCCGGACCGAGACCACCGTGCGGCGCAGCCCGTACGGCCCGCCCGTGAGCACGATCTCCTCCGGCGGGCGGTTCAGCGCCGCCTCCCCGAGCTCCGGCAGCGTCCGGTGGTCGAAGGAGAAGATGAAGTACGACTTCGGCTTCACCTCGCCGCCCTCGTTCCCGGACAGCGCGGACGGGTCGAAGGCGAGCCCGCCGCGCAGCAGGTCCTCCTTGAACACGGCCTCCGGGGGGATTCCCGGGAAGCGCTCCATGAGGGATTCGACGACCGCGGTACGGGTCGGGGCGGCGCTGGACACAGGCGGATCTCCAGTGGTGAGAGAAAGACGGAGCCGACACGGCCACGCTACGCGCGCGTACCCCCGCCCCGACGGCCGGGGCACGCCCCCCGCCCCCGCACGGTCGAGGTGCTCCGGGAGGCCGGTCTGGTTACGCTGCGCAAGGACGGGACGAAGCGGTTCCACCGGCCGGACCGGGAAGCGCCCCCGGCCCGCCCGCCGACCACCCCCGGGCCAGGGGGACCGGCGACCTCCACGCCCTGGCCCGGCTCGCCGAAGAGGCCGAACGAAGCGAGAGGCCCTGATGACGATCCCCCCGACCCCCATGGACACCGTCACCCTGGAACGGCGCATCGCCGCCCGCCCCGAGACGGTCTTCGGCTTCCTCACCGACCGCGAGAAGTGGCTGTCCTGGATGGGGGAGGACGGCTCGTTCGCCTTCGAGCCGGGCGGCTCGTACCGCACCACGGTGACCGGCGGGAACGTCGCCGCGGGCCGCTTCATCACCGTCGACCCCCACCGGCGGGTCGTCTTCAGCTGGGGCTGGGAGTCCGCCCCCGCGACCGACCCGCCCGTCCCGCCCGGCTCCAGCACCGTCGAGATCACCCTCGAACCCACCGCTGAGGGCACCCTGCTGCGCATGATCCACAGCGGGCTGCCCACCACCGAGGCCTGCGAGGCCCACGCCGAGAGCTGGCAGCACTACGTCGACCGCCTCGCGGCCCGGGCCGAGGGCACCGACCCCGGCCCGGACCCCTGGACGCGACAGTCGGAGGGCTGACGGCCTGGGCGTCAGGCGCCCACCGGCACCGGAGCCCGGCCCGGGGCCGGCGCGCCCAGCTCGCGGACGTGGCGGAGCCCGAGGCGCAGATACGCGGCGAGGTCCGCGCGCGGCGCCTTGCGGACCAGCTGACGGATCGCCTGCATGGCCTCCCAGGCGGAGGCGTGCGCGAGGGAGCCGCCCCAGGTCTCGCCGAGCCCGTCCCAGAGGTACGCGCTGAAGCCGAGCTGGAGGGCGCCCGCCCGGCGCCGCTCCTCCTCGTGGGCGTCCAGGGCATGCGTGAAGAATCGTTCCGCCTCGACGGGGGGAAGCGCGGACCGGATGATGCGCAGGTACGGCGCGACAAGGGACGCGACCTCAGGGCACTCCCCACCGGGAACGACCGGGTCGCCGAGAACGGGTGCGGTGGTGCGCTCGTGTGTCTGAGTCATGAATCTATCGATACGTCATCTCATCGCAGGAACGTTCATGACGCGCCCACGGGCGCCACCGGTTCGCCCCACGGAGGGCCCGCCCCGCCGGGCGCCGCACCGAGACCCGCCCTGCCGGGCGCCGCACCGAGACCGCCCCGCCGGATGCCGCACCACGCCCGGCCCCCGGGCGCGGTGCGGCACCCCACCCACCCTCAGGAGCTGGTGAGGATCACGAGCTGCTTCGTCGCGCGGGTCATCGCCACATAGCGGTCGACCGCTCCCTCGATGCCCCCGCCGAAGTCCTCCGGGTCCACGAGCACGACCAGGTCGAACTCCAGGCCCTTCGACAGCGACGGGGTCAGCGACCGCACCCGCGGCCCCGGCCGGAACCGGGGCGCGCCGATGACACAGGCGGTCCCGTCGGCGTTGGCGGCCAGCCACTCGTCGACGATCGTGTCCAGCTCCTCCACCGGACCGCGGAGCACCGGGACACCGCTGCTGCGGACCGACGTCGGCACGTTCGCGTCGGGCAGCGCGGCCCGGATCGCCGGCTCGGCCTCCGCCATGACCTCTTCCGGCGTGCGGTAGTTGATGCTCAGCGACGCCACCGTGATCCGGTCGAGGCCGACCCGGGCGAGCCGCTCCTCCCACGACTCGGTGAAGCCGTGCCTGGCCTGCGCGCGGTCGCCGACGATGGTGAAGCTCCGGGACGGGCAGCGCAGCAGCAGCATCTGCCACTCGGCGTCCGACAGCTCCTGCGCCTCGTCCACGACGATGTGCGCGAACGGCCCGGCGAGCAGGTCCGGTTCGACACCCGTCAGCGCCGCCTCGTCGACCAGCGTGTCCTTGAGGTCCTGGCCGCGCAGCATCGTCACCGCGCCCTCGCCGTCGTCGTCCGCCGCGAGCACGTCCGCGATGACGTCGGCCATGCGCGCGCGCTCGGCGGCGACGGTGGCCTGCTGCCGGCGCCTGCGCCGCGCCGCCTCCGGGTCGCCGAGCCGCTGCCGCGCCGCGTCCAGGAGCGGCAGGTCGGACACCGTCCAGGCCTGCGCGTCCGCGCGCTGGAGCTTCGCCACGTCCTCGCGGTCCAGCCACGGCGCGCACTTGCGCAGGTACGCGGGGACCGACCACAGGTCGCCCACCAGGTCGGCCGCCTCCAGGAGCGGCCACGCCCCGTGCAGGGCCCCCGCCAGCTCCTCGTCCTGCCGCAGCGCCCGCCGGAACTCCTCCTCGGGGACCTCGTCGCCGAGCTTGCCCAGGAGGATCGAGCCCAGCTCCTCCCAGATCTGCTCACGCGCCTCGTTGTGCGGCGTGCCGGCCTCCGGCGCGTCGAACGCCTCGGCCCAGTCGTCGGCGGTCAGCCGCACGTCGGCCCAGTCCGTCGACACCGTCATCCGCTGGGTCGGCGGCTCCTCGTAGAACCGCACGGCCGCCTCGATGGCCCGCACCATGTCGGCCGACGACTTCAGCCGGGCCACCTCCGCGTCCCGCTCGACGGCCGCTCCGGCGCCCTCGGCGACGAGGTCCCGCACGGTGCAGGTCCGCACGCCCTCCTCGCCGAGGCTGGGCAGGACGTCGGCGACGTACGCCAGGTAGGGCTGGTGCGGGCCGACGAAGAGGACCCCGCCCCGCCGGTGTCCGAGGCGCGGGTCCGCGTACAGCAGGTGCGCGGAGCGGTGCAGGGCGACGACGGTCTTGCCCGTGCCCGGTCCGCCGTCGACGACGAGGGTGCCGCGGGACCCGGCGCGGATGATGGCGTCCTGGTCGGCCTGGATGGTGGCGAGCACATCGCGCATCTGCGGCGAACGGCTGCTGCCCAGGCTGGCGATGAACGCCGACTGGTCGTCCAGTGCCGCGTGCTCCTCGAGACCGTCGGCGGTGAACACCTCGTCCCAGTAGTCACTGACGCGGCCCCCGGTCCAGCGGTACCTGCGGCGGCTCGTCAGCCCCATCGGGTCGGCGTGGGTGGCCGCGAAGAACGGCTCGGCCGCGGGGGAGCGCCAGTCGACGAGGAGGCGGCGCCCGGTGCTGTCGGTGAGCCCGAGGCGCCCGACGTACACCGGCTCCGCGTCGTCCGCCGTCACGATGCGCCCGAGGCACAGGTCGAGGCCGAAGCGGCGGAGGGTGCGCAGCCTGCCGGTCAGGCGGTGGATCTCCGCGTCGCGGTCCATCGCCTCCCGGCCGACCCCGCCGGGCGCCTTGCGCGTGGCGTCCAGCCGGTCGGACAGCTCGGTGATCGTCTCCGCGAGGCTCTTCGCGATGGCCGAGAAGTGCCGCTCGTCCGCGGCGATCAGCGCCGGGTCGGTCTTGGCGGAGAGGCGGTCGGGAAGGTCGAACGCACTGGTGCCGTCCAACTGGTCCACCGACGAAAGCACACGCACGAGGTGAGTCTCATTTCTGCAGGTCCTGGGGGTGAGGGGAGTGATTCTGCGGTACGACGGGGGCCTTGCCGCAAGCCCCCCTCTGCGGTATAAGTTGTTAGTGGCGAGAGGTGGTTGGACCCTCTTGCCTTTCCTTATGCCGTGGCGCGGGACCCGCGAGTCGCCGAGTCCGCGCCGCCGCCTGAAACCCACCTCACCCCGTACCCGGCCGTCCTCAGGGGCGCGGGGCGATCCCGCCGGCGTAGACGTTGTCCGGGGTGACGACCTGGGTGATCGCCCGGGCGAGCAGCGTGGACGGCTCCTGGCCCCCGACGAGCGAGTCCGTGTTGATGATGAGGACCAGGGTGGCCTTCTTCGACGGCAGGTAGACCGTCACGGTCTCGTAGCCCGGGATGGACCCGTTGTGCCCGATCCAGCCGTCGGAATTGAGGATCCCGAGGCCGTAGCTGGTGCCGGGGAAGCCCGTCGGCAGCATCTTGAGGCGCTGCGCCTGGGTCTCGGGGCTGAGCAGCTCGCCGGTGGCGACGACCTTCGCCCAGCGGCGCAGGTCGTGCAGGTCCGAGATCATCGCACCGGCCGCCCAGGCCCAACTGGGGTTCCAGTCCGTCGCGTCGGCGACCGATCCGTCCAGGGTCTGGTCGGTGTAGCCGCGGGCGTGCGGTTCGGGGAACTCGGCGCCCTCGGGGAAGAGCGTGTGGCGCAGGTGGGCCGGGCGGAGCACCCGGCGGTCGATGACCTCGGCCAGCGGTCGTCCGGTGACCTTCTCGACCACCAGGCCGAGCAGGACGAGGTTGCTGTTGGAGTACTGGAACCGCGCGCCCGGCGCGAAGGTGTTCTTGTGCTTGTAGCCGTACGCGAGGGACTCCTCCGGTGTGAAGGTCCGCTGCGGGTCGCTCAGCAGGTCGTGGATGAAGTCCTCGTCGGCCGTGTACGGGAACAGCCCGCTGCGCATCTCGGCGAGCTGGCGCAGGGTGATCCGGTTGCCCTTCGGCACCCCGTGGACGTACTTGCCGATCGGGTCGTCGAGGCGGACGCGGCCGTCGTCGACGAGCTTCAGGAGCGCGGTGACCGTGAAGGTCTTCGTCTCGCTGCCGATCCGGGCGAACGTGTCGGCGAACATCGGCCGGCGGGTGGCCTTGTCGGCGACGCCGGTGGCCTTGACGTAGCTGCCCTTGCCGGGCATCCAGAGTCCGACGACGACGCCGGGGATGTTCGCCTGCTTGCGGACGTCCTCGATCGTCCTGTCGAGCTTCGCGGTCAGCTCGGGGCCGAGACCGCCCGGCGGGCAGTCGTCCTCGCCGTGCCGGTCCGCGCTCGCGGCGTGGACGGGGGTGGCGGGGGTGGCCGTCACCGGTGCGAGGACGGACGCCACGAGCAGCGTCGCGACGAGCAGCCGGCGGTAGGGGATACGTCTCATGTCGGGACGCCTCTTCCAGATCACGGTCGGGGTCAGGGTCACGGCGGCAACATCACCACCGCGACCCCGGGCCCGTGCCGCCCGGCCCGGCCCCCGCTCCGCGAGTCCACTCGTTCGGCGCCACCGGCCCGACCCCGGTGCGGACGAGGCCGTGGACCGGGGCCGGGCCCCGTCAGGACGCGGTGGTGAGCAGTTCGCGGCGCGGCGGCGCCGGACGGAGGTCGAGCGTGACCGGGGCGGCCTGTTCGCGGCGGGTGGCGAAGACGTACAGCCGCAGTGCCAGGAAACGGCCGACTCCGGCGAGGGCCGAGGCCGCGAGGTAGACGGTCTGCTCGACGGCGAGACCGGGGGAGCTCTCGACGACGTGCAGGACGAGCACGGCGAGGGTTGTCACGGCGAAGGCGGCGGCGGCCGTCCCGGCGGACTGCAGGTGATGGCGCAGATCGCAGCGCAGCAGCCGGCGGCCTCGCGCGGCGCCCCCGCGGGGCCGCTCTCCGGCCGCGAAGGTGAACCGGGCGTGGAGCTCGGTCGCGAGGACCGTGGAGACCACCGAGACCAGCGCGTTGGCCAGGGCGAACGGCAGGAGGGCGGCGAGCAGGGCGACGGCTGCACTGGAGGCGAGGCCGACCCCGCCGCCGAGGACCACGAAGCGGACGAAGGAGGCGAGGGCGCCGGGGGCGCTGTGCCGGGATACGGGGTCCATCGGGGTCTCCCTCCCTGGAGCGGTGCGGGGCGGTGGGGTGCGGTGGCGGCGGCGCGGTGCGTCGCGATGGCGCAATGTTGGCACCATTATGGCGCCACCGCAAGTCACATGGCGCCACGAGGCGGGAGGTTGGGGCACGGAATGGCGCCGAAGTGGCGCCACGGTCGCCTCGACGGATGCCCTTCACTCGATCGCGTGGACTTCCCGGCGCGACAGCGCGTGGTGGGGCGCGTTTACGGGGCGCGGGCGCTCGGGAGGCGTCAGAGGGCGGCCATCGGCGTCCCTAGACTCACCGGCCATGTCGCTCTGGCTGCTCAACCACTTCAGCACCTTCACGCTCGCCGTCGTCACCGTCGGCGGGACCGTCCTCGTCGCGGTCATCGGCAGCGTGCTGCTGCGCCGCAGGCACCCCTCGCTCGCCGAGGGCGAGCACAACGACATGGTCGGGGTGACGCTGGGCATGTTCGGCGCGATCTACGGCATCATCCTCGCCTTCGTCATCGTGACCCTCTGGACCCAGCTGGAGAGCACGCAGACGATCGTGGCCGGCGAGGCCACCGACCTCGCGCTGATCGCCCGCGACGCCGCCGCGTTCCCGCCCCCGGTCCGGGCCGGCGTCGACGAAGCACTCGGCGCGTACGTCCACTCCGTCGTGAACGACCAGTGGCCCCGGATGCGCTCGGGACAGCCCAGCTACGGAGCCACCGCGCAGAAGCTCCAGAGCGTCTACGACGTGCTCCAGGCCTACGACCCCAAGACCCCGCGCGAGGAGGTCTTCTACGAGGAGGCCGTCAGCCACCTCAACGGCGTCGCCTCGCAGCGCCGGGCCCGGCTCACCATGGCCGAGCAGGAACTGCCGCCGCTGCTCCAGGTGCTGGCCTTCGGCGGCGCGGTCGTCCTCATCCCGCTCACCTTCCTGTACGGCATGCGGAGGCTGCGCATCCAGCTGCTCTTCGTCGCCTCCGTCGCCGCCCTGATCGGCTTCAGCCTGCTCCTCGTCTTCGTCCTGGACCGGCCCTTCGCGGGCGACCTCAGCGTGAGCCCCGCCCCGTACAAGGAAGGCGCCCTGGAGCGCTACTGGGAGCCGGTGAGCCGCTAGGCCGTTTCCTGCGGATCATCTCGCTGACCAGATGAAGAAAAGGCACCCGCATGGGAAAGGTCACACCCATCTTGACCTGCATATATAGCCGGAGCAGACTTGCCCGACCCTCGACGGGAGGGGCTGGGGAGGGAATTCCGTATGACCACCACTGGGCGTGGGGGCCTTCGAAGACCGCTGTGAGCAGCTCTTCTTGGCCGGGGGACACGCAGGTGTGCGGCGGGCCGCCCAGGAGGGCCTCGACGCGCTCGGGCCGCAGCCCGACCTCTACTGCTGGCTGGCCCTTGGGCACGCGGCGGAGGACGAGGACGACCACGACGACCTCGCGGAGGAGGCGTTCCGGGCCGGACTTGCCCTCGACCCGGACCATCTTGGTCTCCTCGCGGGCTACGCCGAACTCTGCCTGCGGGCCGACTCCTTCGAGACCCCCGGGCGTGCCGCCCGCGCGGAGTCCCTGGCGGACCGGCTGAAGGCGCTGGCGCCGGATTCCCCCGAGGCCGGAAAGCTCGTCGCGGCCGAACGGTGGGCGCGGCGCGGCTACTGGGACGACCTCAGGATGCGGGCGGCGGTGGCCAGGACCACGGGCCGCGACACCGAGGCCCAGGCCCGCGCGCTCGCCGACGACCTCGCGAGCGGGGGCGGGTCCGCGGGTCCGGTGGGTGCCGGAGGGCCCGCCGGGCGGGACGCCGCCGTACGTGCGGCGACCCTGGAGGAGCTCTCCGGCCGGTGGGACGCGCCCGTGCGGTGGCTCGGCCGGAACCGGACCGGGGCCTGGGTGGCCGCCTCCCTCCTGTGCTGCCTCACCAACGCGGTGCTGAGGCAGACCGGGCTCGTGGACTCCCTCAGCCTGTGGGGCTTCCTCTGGCTGGTGCCCGTGCTGTGGGTGGACCGGCGGTTCGCCGCCGTGCGCAAGCGGGCCGAGGCCCGTCACCTGGCCCAGCTGGAAGCGGAGCTCGCCGAACGGCGGTGAGGAACGCCACCGCCCGCCCCGCACAACCATCTGCCCTCGTGCGCGTCATACATGGGTGGGGCGCGTGTGCGCTCGCCGGCTTCGAGGGGACTGAGGGAACGCATGAAGAAGTGGACGGCGTACGCCGCCATCGCGACGGGCCTCCTGCTCACGGTCCTTTACCTGTTCGAGGTCATCAGCGTCTCCCCCTACTCCACCTTCGCCGTACTGGCGGGCGCGGCGCTGGTCGTCGACGGGGTCCGGCGGGTGCGCGAGCTCAGGCGCACGCAGGCCCACTAGGGACGAGCGACGCCCGGCACACGGCGTCGGCCAACCCCGCGCACGGCTGCGGCCGGGGTCCCGTGTGGTTCACGGGATCCCGGCCGGGCGGATCGGTGCCGCGGGGGTGTCGTCAGACGACGGTCCACCGCTGGAGGGCGGTGCCGGTGTCGGGTTGCTGGGTGACGCGCGCGCCGTCGCCGGTGGAGGCGGTGGTCAAGAGCAGTCCGCTCGCGGCGGAGGCGACGGTGTAGGTGCCGTTCGCCTGCCGGGTGAGGTTCCAGCGCTGGTTGACGCCGCCGGTGCAGGTCCACTGGATGATCCTCGCGCCCGCGGCGGTCGAGCCGCCGTCGACGTCGGCGCAGAGACCGGACCCGCCGTTCTTGAGCACGTAGCCGCCGTCGGGCTGCCGGGTGAAGACCCATTTCTGATTGGCGCCGTTGTTGGCCGCCCAGGTGATGAGCTGGGTGCCGGGGGTGGTGCTGTGGTCGGGGTTGTCGAGCGCCTTGCCCCCGGTGGTGAGCGTGCGGGTCCCGTCGAGCGAGGTCGCCTGGCCGGTGGGCGTCAGCGTCAGGGTCTGCTCGCCGGCCGTGCGGGTGCCGCCGACGGCGTTGCCGGTGGTGTTGGTCCAGCTGCGGGCGGGCGTGGTCTCGGCGAGCCGGGCGGAGTCGGCGGAGAGGCCGATGACCAGACCGCTGTACCGGTTGACGATCTTGTACGTGCCGGTGGCGGTGCCGTCGGCGGGCGAGGTGCCGCGGACGACGAACCACTGCTGGCCGACGGTGGGCCCGCCGGTGCCGGCGGCGGTGACGGTGGGCTTGGTGCCCCAGGCGCGGGTGCTCGTGGAGGTGGTGGCCACGCCGAGGAGCTGGCCGGTGCCGGCGTTGGCGATGCGGTAGGAGCCGTCGCCGTTGGAGCTGAAGACCCAGGAGGCGAGGTCCGAGCCGGTCCCGTCGGCGAGCGAGGTGGTGGCCGGGCCGCCGGAGACCTGGGCCAGCGTCCGCCCGCCGGCGCTGGAGATGCGGTACGTCTTCGACGTGTCGACCGGAGCGGCGGGTTCGGTCGTGTCGATCGTCAGGTTCACGTACTCGCCGCTGCTGCCGCCCGAGCAGCCGAAGGAGCAGTACGAGCGGAAGTTCCTGCCGACGATCGTGGAGCTGGTGCGGTTGCCGCCGTCGAGGAACCAGCGGTACCAGGAGGCGTTCCTGTAGCTGCCGGTGTCGCCGAGCCGGAACCACTTCTGGGTGGTCAGATCGGCGGTCGCGTAGATCTCCTGCGAGGCGTTGCCGCTCTGGTCCACCGCCTGCGGCTGGCCGATGTACAGGCCGAGATGCGCGTTGTACGTGATGTCCATGACGAACAGCGGGGAGGTGGGCGGCGTCCGGCCGGCGGCGACCTGCTGGCTCACCGTGCCGGTGCTGGCGGGGTCGTACTCCTTGGCGGGGGGCACGTACCCCGTGGTGCTGCTGGAGCCGACCGGCACCATCGTGCTCTCCCGGCCGCCGACGCCGGGCTCGGACCAGGCGCCGTCGTACCACTTCTGCCAGGAACCGGGCGCCATCTTCGCCGAGATCGGGGCGCGGGCGACATGCCCGTAGAACGCCGCCCAGCCGCCGCCCTTGTTCACGATCCGGGAGCCGTAGAAGGCGTAGAAGTAGCCGGACGCCGTGTCGACGAACAGCCGCTGGTCACCGGTGCCGTAGTGGTACGTCTGCTGCGGGAAGGCGGCGGTGTCGCCCCGCTTGGTGCTGTAGTGCGAGGTGATGACGTGGTCCTTGATGGTCCACGTACGCCCCTGGTCACGGGAGACGGCGTAGTCGATGCCGTCGTAGTGGACGCCGTCCCCGAAGGGCTGCGGGGTGAACTCGTTGTGGACGAGGCCGTACCAGTCGCCGGTGTCGGGGTCGACCCAGACGCCCGCGAGGTCGCAGTAGTTGCGGTGGGCGTACCCGGAACCGGTGGGGGCGGCGGTCGCCGTGACACCGGTGGGGCTGTTGTTGCAGCGCCAAGTGGTGTCGTTGTTGCGGTCGTTGGAGTTGGCCGGGTCGACCGCGTCGCTGATCGCTCCGGAACGGGTCGCCGTGTCGAGGTTCGTGCCCGTGTAGAAGGTCCACCGGCGCTGGTCGTTCGCCCCGTAGAGCGCGTGCGCCTGCTGGAAGTAGAAGGTGCCGTCCTTGTCGATGTACGGGGCGGCCGGGGTGTCGTCCGGGGTGGTCCAGGAGCCCTTGGCGCCGACGGTGACGCCATAGGTGGCGGCGGTGGTACCGGTGGCCGTGGCTGCGGCCGTGCTCGTGACGGTGGACGGGGTGTCGGCGGCGGCCGGTGTGGCGGCCGCCGCTCCGGACGCCGTCAAGGCGGCGCCGGCGCCGGTGACGACCAGCGTGGCGGCGGCGAGCGCGCCGGTCAGTCTGCTGAGCGGAGTTCTCACGGTGACTCCCTGATCGGTGACTGCGGTGTGGGGGAGGGGAGTTGGGTGGGTGGACCGTACGGCGGATTTGACCGGTAAAACAAGCGTCGCGGGCCGAAAACTTCGGATTCCCCCACGGCGGGCCGCCGGGCCTCCGGGCCCGGGCCACCGCAGGACCGCACCCCCGTACCGCCGTTGACCGGCGGACATCGCGGCGATACCGTGCAACGCCATTGGATCGGTAAAATCGAGGTCATCATGGTGACGATGCAGGACGTGGCCGAGCGCGCCGGAGTCACCAAGCAGACCGTCTCCAACGTCCTGTCCGGCCGCGTCGCCGTACGCCCCGCCACGGAAGCCCGGGTACGCGCCGCCATCGCCGAACTCGGCTACGTCCCCAACCTGGTGGCGCGGTCCCTCGCCACCGGCAGCACCCGCACCGTCGGCCTGTTCGTGCCCACCGTCTCCACGGCCTTCTACGCGGAGGTCGTCGAGGAGGCGGAGGACGTGCTCGACGCCCACGGCTACCGCCTGCTCCTGTGCACCACGCGCCGCGACGGGGAGCGCGCCCGGCGGCACCTCGCGGGACTGACGAGCCGCTCGATCGACGCGCTGCTCATCGCGGGGGACCAGGGGCTCACCGACCACCTGCCGCTGCTGTCCCGTACGAGGTTCCCCGTCGTCCTGTGCGCCTGGGAGACCCGCGCGCCCGCCGAGTTCCCGGTCGTCACCGTCGACTACGAGCACGGCGGCTACCTGGCGGGGCGCCACCTGCGCGAACTCGGCCACCGGAACGTCGCCGTCCTCGCCAGCCCCGCGCACACCCTGCGCGTGAACGGCTTCCGCCGGGCGTTCGCCGAGGACGGCCTGGACGTCCCGGCCGGGGCGGTGCACCTGGCGCCGGAACCGTCGTTCAGGGCGGGCATCGAGGCGGCGCGGGCAGCGCTTACGGCACACCCGTCGGCGACGGCGCTGTTCGCCACCCACGACGTCCTCGCGGTCGGCGCCCTGGAGGCGGCCCGCGACGCCGGACGCTCCATCCCGGACGACCTGTCCGTGGTCGCGCACGACGACACCCCGGAAGGCCTGCTGGCCCGCCCCACCCTCACCAGCGTCGCCCTGCCCACCCGCGAGATGGCCCGCGAGGCCATCGGCCTGCTGATGCGGGCGATCGAGAACACCACCCCCACGGAGCCTCGCCCCGGCCTCCTGCAGCCGACCCTCATCGCCCGCGAGAGCACCGCGCGTCGCGGCTGAGCGAGCCGGACCGACCGGGGCGGCAGCGGGCGAGGGGCCGCGCGTCGGGGGGACGTCAGGGGTGCCGGGTCGCGCGTCAGGCGTACGTCAGGGGTGCTGGGCCGCGCGTCAGGGGTGCGCCAGGGATGCCGGGTCGCGCGTCAGGGGTACGCCAGCAATGCCGGGCCGCGCGTCAGGAGTACGTCAGCGGGGTCGCGCCAGACCCCCGGTTGGCTCTTCTCTGGAGCGGAACAGCAGCCGGCGACCCACGCCCGCGCCTCGCGGCGGCGGGACCCGCCGAG
Organism: Streptomyces venezuelae ATCC 10712; assembly: GCF_008639165.1. Taxonomy (NCBI): domain Bacteria; kingdom Bacillati; phylum Actinomycetota; class Actinomycetes; order Kitasatosporales; family Streptomycetaceae; genus Streptomyces; species Streptomyces venezuelae. Next base: position 6,569,324 of record NZ_CP029197.1, read on the forward strand.
CGCGGTGGGACCGGCCCACACGGTGGCCAGGAAGGCGAGACGGTGCGAGGACGAGTCGTGGTCGGGACGAACGGATCCCTGGGGAGCCTGCGGGCCCTGCACGAGGCCGCGGCGCACGCCCGGGCGCGGGAGGCGGAGCTGCTGGTCGTCATGGCCTGGCAGCCGCCCGGGGGCGGACCGGGCAGCCGCACCGCCTGCGGTCCCTCCGTGCTCACCGACCACCGGAACGCCACGGCCGCGCTGCTGCGCGAGATCCTCGACGCCTTCCGCGAGGGGAGGCCCGGCGTGGCCCCCGTCGGACGCATCGTCCGGAACACCCCCGGCGTCGCCCTGGTGGACGCCGTCGGTGACCCCGGTGACCTGCTCGTCGTCGGTACGGGTTCACGCGGGCCGCTGCTCAGGGCGCTGCGGCCGTCGGTGGCCCGGTACTGCATGGCCCACGCACCCTGCCCGGTGCTCGCGGTGCCGCCCAGCCCGCTCCAGGCGGACCTGGAGGCGCTGGACCGCCGGAACGCCTGGCGTATCCCACGGGACGGCCGGACCGCGGCGGCGGGCTGAACGCCGTGGGCCCGGGTGGGGTGCCGGTGGGGTCAGCCCGCCAGTGAGGCCCGCAGGCGGTCGATCCCCCGCAGGACCTCGGTGCGGTTCTTCGCCCGCTTGATCCAGGCCGGCAGCCGGGCGATCAGGGACATCCTCGCCCCCGGCTCGTGCCACGGCGCGTGCTCGCGCAACGGCGCCTCCACGAACTGCCGGATCAGCGTGAGGTGTTCCGGGTTGTAGGCCCACAGCAGTCCGTGCCGCGTCTCGGTCTGCAGCCAGAGCGGGAGGCCGAAGTACGGGTCCGTGACCGGCTCCGCGCCGAACCGGAGGACGAGCCGCTCGCCCGGGTGCCTGCGTGCCAGGCCGCAGCCGCGGCACACGAGACTCCGCTCGGCGAACATCGAGGCGGCCTCGGCGCCCGGTGCCCCGGCAGCAGGCACGACGCGGGCGGCCTCGGTGCAGCGAGGGCAACGGACGAGGACGGTGCCCACGAAGGCTCGTACGGAGAGCTGAGGGTCCCGAAAACGAGACGAAGGGGACAGCGCGGTCATGCGCCCAGTGTTCCCTACCGCGCGGCCAGTCGCTCCAGCAGGGCGGCGCTGCGTGCCAGCACCTCGCGCTCCTCGCCGGTGAGCTCCAGCTCGATGGCCTGGGCGAGCCAGCCCGCTCTGCGGCCGCGTTCCGCCTCCAGGGCGGCCCGCCCGGCGGGGGAGAGCTCCACCAGGGATTTGCGCCCGTCGGTGGGGTGCGCGCGGCGGACGACGAGGCCCTGCTCCATGAGCAGCCCGACCGAGCGGGCCATGGACTGGGGGCGTACGCGCTGGTCCGCCGCCAGGTCGCTGGTGGTCATGGCCCCGTCGCGGTCGAGGGTGCCGAGCACGGAGGCGTGGCCGAGCGGGATCCGGTCCTCGTGTTTCACGCGGCGCGTGAGCTTGCCCATCGCGGTGCGGAGTTCGATGGCGAGGGCGGCGGGTTCCGGGGTGGGCATACGGCACTTTAACCGGTGGTCGTCAGCGGAGCTGTTCAGGTCGGCTGCGCAGCCGGCCTGAACAGGCGAACTGTACAGCCGACCTGAACAGCACAACTGAACAGCTGAACTGAACAGCATTGCTGTAGAGTCTTTCCTGTCGCGGCAGGCGCCAACGCTGTCGCAGCAGGGCCGCGGCGCGCCTCAACCCGAAGGACCTCCCATGGTTTCCCCGGCAGTCGAGTTCACCGTCATCCACTCCGTCACCGCCCGCAGGGTCATCGACAGCCGGGGCAACCCCACGGTCGAGGCCGATGTCCTCCTCGCCGACGGATCCCTCGGCCGCGCCGCCGTCCCCTCCGGCGCCTCCACCGGCGCGCGGGAGGCCGTGGAGCTGCGCGACGGGGACGCCGGACGCTGGCACGGCAAGGGCGTCGACCGCGCGGTCGCGCACGTCAACGGCGAGATCGCGGCGACGGTCGTCGGGCGCGACGCCCGCGACCAGGCGGGCCTCGACGCCGCGCTCGTCGCGCTCGACGGCACCGCCGACAAGTCCCGGCTCGGCGCCAACGCGATCCTCGGCGTCTCCCTCGCCGCCGCGAAGGCCGCCGCGGCGGCCCACCGGCAGCCGCTCTACCGCTACCTCGGCGGCGCCGACGCCCGCCTCCTCCCGCTGCCGATGATGAACATCGTCAACGGCGGCGCCCACGCCGACAATCCGCTGGACTTCCAGGAGTTCATGATCGCTCCGATCGGCGCCGGGACGTTCGCGGAGGCCGTCCGGATGGGCTCCGAGATCTTCCACACGCTCCGTCGCGACCTGCTGTCCGCCGGGCACGCGACCGGCGTCGGCGACGAGGGCGGTTTCGCGCCCTCGCTCCGCACCGCCGAGGAGGCGCTCGACTTCGTCATGGCGGCCGTCGAGCGCACCGGCTACCGGCCCGGCACGGACATCGGCCTGGTCATGGACCCGGCCTCGTCGGAGTTCTTCCGGGACGGGACGTACGTGTACGCGGGTGAGGGCGTGCGCCGTACCCCCACCGAACACGCCGACTACCTGGCCGAGTTGATCGAGGCGTACCCGATCGTCTCCATCGAGGACCCGATGGCCGAGGACGACCTGGACGGCTGGCGGGAGCTGACCGCCCGCGTCGGCGACCGCTGCCAGCTCACCGGCGACGACGTGTTCTGCACCAACGAGACCCTGCTGCGCGAGGGCATCCGCACCGGCGTCGGCAACTCGGTCCTGGTGAAGGTCAACCAGATCGGCACGTTGACCGAGGCCCTGTCCACGGTCGACACGGCCCACCGGGCCGGCTGGACGGTCGTCATGTCGCACCGCTCCGGTGAGACGGAGGACACCACCATCGCGGACCTCGCGGTGGCGACGGGCTGCGGCCAGATCAAGACGGGCTCGCTGTCCCGCTCCGACCGCACGGCGAAGTACAACCAACTCATCCGCATCGAGGAGGAGTTGGGTGCATCGGCGCGCTACGCGGGCGAATCGGCGCTGACCCGTCCCTGAGGCCCGGGGCTCTCTATAGTTCGCCATGAGCCTGACAGCAGTACCGCACGGGCACCGCACGCACCGCACGTAACGCACCACACACCCAGGGGGGGGCGATCAGCGCATGACCAGGCCTGAGAGCGCGGGACACGAGTACGACGTCGTCATCAGCGGAGCCAGTCTCGCCGGCAGCGCCGCGGCGATCCTGCTGGCCCGGCGCGGTGCCCGCGTCGCGCTGCTCGAGCGCCGGTCGGACCCGGAGGCGTACAAGGTGCTGTGCACCCACTCCATCACGGCCAACGCCTACCCGGTCCTCGACGAACTCGGCCTCGTCCCGGCCCTGGAGAAGGCCGGAGCCGTACGCAACGACGCCCGCTGGTACACCCGTTGGGGCTGGATAGAACCGAAGGCCGCGCCGGGGGGACCCGAGCTGCCCTACGCGTACAACATCCGGCGCAGCGTCCTCGATCCGATGATCAGGGCCCACGCCGCCGCGACTCCCGGCGTCGATCTGCTCCTCGGTCACCAGGTCACCGGACTCGTACGGGAGGACGCCCGCACCGTGGGGGTGCGGGCGTCCTCCCCTGCGGGCGAGCGGGAGATCCGGGCCCGCCTCGTGGTCGGCGCCGACGGCAAGGACTCCGCCGTGGCGAAGTTCGCCGACGTGCCCGTCCGGCAGTTCGAGAACACCCGGTTCGGCTACCTCGCGCACTTCCGCGACCTTCCGCTGGCCGGCGGCATCGGCCAGACCTGGTTCCTGGAACCCGACATGGCGTACGCGTTCCCCAACGACGACGGCGTCACGGTCCTCGCCGTGCTCCCCGACAAGAAGCGGCTGCCCGCCTTCCGGGAGGACCTGGAGGGCAGCTTCCTCGACTTCGTCCGCGCCCTGCCCGACGCACCGCCCGTCGACTCCGCCGAACGCGTCTCGAAGATCATCGGCACCATCGACTACCCGCTGCACAGCCGCCGCCCGACCGCACCCGGCCTCGCGCTCATCGGCGACGCCGCCCTGACCGGCGACCCCCTGTGGGGCGTGGGATGCGGATGGGCCCTGGAGTCCGCCCGCTGGCTGGCCGAGGCTGTCGCACCGGCCGTCACCGGCCGGGGTGACCTCGACACCTCCCTCGCGGCGTACGCGCGCACCCACGGGCGCCGCCTGCGCGGCCACCAGCAGCTGGCCGTCGACTTCGCCAAGGCCCGCCCCTTCAACCCCGTGGAGCGGCTGATGTTCTCGGCGGCGGCGCGCGACCCCTGGGTGGCGCGGCACATGCACCGCTTCGCGAGCCGCCTGATCGGACCGCTCGGCTTCCTGAGCCCCGTCGCGGTCGCCAAGGCGTCGCTCGTCAACCTCAGGCACCGACGGACGGCCGCCCAGACCGCCCGATGAGGTACGCGCGGCCCCGGCGCGCCACCCGGCGTGCCGGTGCCGCCCCAACCGGCCTTCGTCCCGCGTGAATTCGGCGCGGATTCTGTGCGGATCCTCTCCGGCCCGGGGCCCGGGCCTGGCACGCTGTGCGACGTGAGTTACGTCGTCACTGTGGAAACGCGCCTCCCCGACGGCGCCGTCGTGCTGGACCCGCTGCAACAGGTGGGCACGTCCACGCTCCTGGAGCACGGGTTCGACGCCGTCGAGGCGATCGAGGGGCCAGACGGGATCGAGATCGACGTCGTCGAGACGATCGTCGCCGTCCACCCGGGCGGGGCGATCCTCAAGGTGTTCGTCCGGGCCCCCTCCCTCGAGATCGCCGAACACGCGGTCGGCTCCGTCGCGGCGGACGTCCTGGAACGTTCGGAGCTCCTGGCCGACTGGGTGGTGGAGAGCAGCGAGGTCAAGCTGCACATCGACCTGACCCGCGAGAGCCTGGAAGCAGCCGACGGCCCGGACGCGCCGCCCAGCGACCTCCAGGCGCGGCGGGCCCAGCACGCCGCGCGCTCCGCCGACGCCGTGCGCACCGCCGGCGACGGAAGCGGCGCCCGGGGCGAGGGCGGAGCCGCGGACGTGAGCGGTGACGGAGAGGGAGAGGGAGACGGGGGCGGGGACGGGGACGAGGGCGGTCACGGGAGCGGTGACGGCCGGACCGCCGACCACCGTGCCCACATCCGCGGGCTGGCCCCACGCCTGTCGTCCTTCACCCCCGCGTCCTTCCACGGCGAGCGGGTACCCGACGGGCGGGAACCCGACGAGCGGGAACCCGATGAGGAGACCCCCGGCCGCGGCGCCGAGGCCGTCGAACTCGCCGCCGGGGCGCTGGTGTACGCCTCGGACGTCCTCATCGACGAGCTGTACGACGACGTCCAGACCCTCGCCGACGAGGCGACCACCGTCGCGGACTGCGGCAGTGAACTGTGGCACCTCGACGCGCTGCCGCCGCGCTACGCCGGAACGTACGACGAACTCTTCGCACGACGCTTCCTCGTGACCGCCATCGCCCTCACCACCCGCTTCACCGACGGCAGTTTCCAGCGGCTCGGCTGCCTCGCCGAAGAACTCGTCCTGAAGCTCCTCGTGGAACAGGCGCACGCCACGCTCGACCTGTACGGGCTCCTCGACCCCGACACCGCCGAGGCCCTGGACCGCTTCGCCGACGGCGTGTACGAGGACCGGGACTTCGAGTGGCTCTACGACGACTCGACCGAGGACGCCGACGAGGATCCCGCGTTCGAGGGCCCGGGCGTCACGCCGTCGACGCTCGGCGGCTGGTTCACGCCGTTCGGCGACGACCGGTACGTCCACCCCTACGCCGTCGACGAGACGGCGGTATCCGACCCCGGGAGCACGCCGAGCGGTCACCGGGCCGCCGACGGCGGTTCCTGAGCACTCCGGCGGGCGCCAACGGACCGCGCCGACCGACCTGGTACGCCGGGATGCGGTCCGGCGGACTCTGTGCGGGGCGGGGGGCCGGGAGCGGCGCAAAACGCCCCCTGGGCCCCGGGGGCGGGGCCGGGGGCCGTCGGGCGCGCCGTCGGAGGCGGATTGATGGATAGTGGGTCTACCGCCCCACGCTCCTCCGGGTGGACCTACGTGTGGCAGGAGGCTCCATGCTCATCAGCCATGTCTTCGAGGACCGAGTCCTGCACGTGACCCTCCTGCGTGACCTCGATGTCGCGGGCCGGGCGGCCGCCGCCCTGCACATCGAGACGCTCCTGTCCGCCCACTGCCCCCGGCACGTCCGGATCCAGCTGCCCACCACCGACCCCTCCCCGGCCTCGCTCAGCGTGCTCGCCCGCGCCCGCAGGCTGTGCGAGGGCCTGGGGGTCCCGCTGTCGGTCGTCGGACCCGTCCGTATCGGCCCCCGCGCACGCCCCGCAGCGGCGTGACCCCCGACCCGGGAAGGCCCGGGGCGACCCCCGTGACGCCCGCGTCGACATCCACGTAGGCGGACTCGGGGCCCAGGGCCCGCAGCGGCAGGACAGCGGGCCGGGGCCGACGCCCCCGGTTCATCCTCACGGACCCCCCGGGATGCCCTCCCCGCCGAGGGAGGGCACCCTGGTGCCTCGGACTGGGCTCGCGGTCGAGCAGGGCACGGAGAGGGCGCCATGAGCAGGTCACACAGGACGGGTCCGGACCACGGTGGCGCGGCGGCGAGGCTGGTGGCACGCCTGGCCGTCCTCGTGGCGGTCGGCTCGGTGGTCGTCCTCGTGCTCGCCGTGGGCAAGGGCGGGCTCGTGGTCGTCGGGGCCGGGCTCCTCACGCTGGTCGCCTGCGCCGCCGGCGTCTGGTGGTTCCTGGCGCACCGGGGAGCCGTCCGGCTCTTCGGGGCGGCGCTCGCGCTCCTCGCCCCCGTCGGCCTCGTCATCCTGTACGCCCACGACGGCCTCTGGCTGACGGCCCTGGTGCTCCTCCTCTGCTGGGTCGTCGCACTGGCCTGCGCCCGGGCGGCGCTGCGCATGTCGCGACCACCGCGACCACGGCGCGGCAGCACCGTCCCCCCGCCGGACCGGCCGGTCCTGATCATGAACCCGAAGTCCGGCGGCGGGAAGGTCGGCCGCTTCGGGCTCGTCGAGCGGGCCGAGGAGCTCGGCGCGCGGGTCATCCTGCTCGACCCGTCCGCCCCGGCCGACGTCGAAGCGCTGGCCCGGGACGCCGTGGCCGACGGCGCGGACCTGCTCGGCGTCGCGGGCGGCGACGGGACGCAGGCACTCGTCGCCGCCGTCGCCGCCGAGCACGATCTGCCGTTCCTCGTGGTCGCCGCCGGCACCCGCAACCACTTCGCCATGGACCTGGGGCTCGACCGCTCCGACCCGTCCCGCTGCCTCGACGCGCTGACCGACGGCGAGGAGCTCCGGATCGACCTCGGTGACGTCGCCGGCCGGGCCTTCGTGAACACCGTGTCCTTCGGGGTGTACGCCGACGTCGTGCAGCGGCCCGAGTACCGCGACGACAAGGCGGGCACGGCCCTCTCCCTCATGCCGGACCTGCTGCTCGGGGAAGGGGTACGACGGGTCGAAGCCCGCGTCGACGACGCGGTGCTCTCCTCCCAGCAGGCCCTGCTGGTCAGCAACAACGCGTACCAGTCGCTCGACGAGCTGAGCACCGGCGCCCGCCGGCCCCGGCTCGACGACGGCGAACTGGGGGTGCTGGGCATCCGGGTGGAGGACGCCGCACAGGCCGCCGACCTGGTGGTGCGGGGCTCACAGTCCACGGGCCTCACCGTCACGACCGCCCAGCGGGTCGAGGTGACCGGCGACACGGACGAGCTCCCCGTCGCGGTCGACGGCGAGGCGCTGCGGATGTCCACCCCGGTCGTGTGCACCCTGCGCCCGGGCGCGCTGCGGGTCCGCGTGCCCCGGGACCGTCCCGGCGTCGCGCCCCCCACCCCGACGGTGGACTGGCGCCGCATCGTGTCCCTCGCCTTCGGCCGCAGGCCCCGTGACGGGGAGCGCACCGAACCCCCGTCGTGAAGCGGCGAAAAAACTTTCCCGGATCCGGTCACACCCGCGCGCGGAGCTCCGTCATCGCTGTGAAGACGCCGACCGAGGCCGACCGAGGAAAGAGAGACAGCCATGACGAACACCCTGAACACCCCGAACACCCCGAACACCCCGATCTCCCGGATGTCCAACCCCGGCGAGTTCGTCCCCGAGCTCAAGGACGTCAGCGCCGCCCTCTTCCGGGCCACGGGCAACCAGTCGGTGCCGCGCACCACGATGAACCTGATCCACCTGCGCGCCGGACAGATCGTCGGCAACACCTACCTGACCATCCTGAACACCGGTTTCCTGCGCAAGGCCGGGGAGACCGAGGAGCGCATCACGGCCGTCTCCTCCTGGCAGGACGCCCCCTACTTCACCGACGCCGAGCGCGCCGCCCTGGCCCTGCTGGAGGCCACCCTCCAGCCCGCCCCGCACGGCAGGGAGCGCGTCACCGACGAGCTGTACGCCGAGGCGGCGAAGCACTACGACAAGAAGGCCCTGGCCACCCTGACCATCGCCATCGGCCAGATCAACTTCTTCATCGCCCTCGCCGTCATCGGCAAGCCGCACCCGGTCAGCTCCCTGGCCGACGAGCAGTGGGACTGACACGACACCCGCTACGGCAGTTTGGTGCTTCCTCTCAATGAGCTCGCATACGCCATGGAGAGTCCCACGATCTTGTTGCAACTGAGATCGAAAGCGGCCTACGGTGTCGCATATGCAGTCCTACACCATCGGCCAGGCCGCCCGTCTGCTGGGCGTCAGCCCAGACACGGCGCGGCGCTGGGCCGACGCGGGCCGCGTCGCGACCCACCGCGACGAGAGCGGCCGGCGCGTCATCGACGGGAAGTCGCTCGCGGCGTTCTCCGTGGACCTCGCCCAGGACGACGACGAGGACACGTCGTACACCTCGGCGCGCAACGCGTTCCCGGGGATCGTCACCGGGATCGAGCTCGGTGACATCGCGGCCCAGGTCACCATCCAGGCCGGGCCGCACCGGCTGGTCTCCCTCCTCACCCGTGAGGCCGTGGAGGAGCTGGGACTGGATGTCGGCATGCAGGCCACCGCCCGCGTGAAGTCGACCAGCGTGCACATCGACCGCACCTGACCACCCCTCACGCGGCGCCGCGCCACGCGCCTCGGCCGTCGGCGCGGCCGGCCCCTTCCCGTACGTCCGCTTCGTCTCCAAGGAGTTCCGGCCCTCATGTCCCTCACCCTCGCCCCCACCAGACGCCGTACCGCTGCCGCCGCGCTCACCGCCGCCCTGCTCGTCCCGCTCGCCGCCTGCTCCTCGGGCGACGACACCACGAAGGACACCGCCGGCTCCACCGGCTCCGGCTCCGCGGGTGCCACACCGAAGGCGAACCTGACGGTCCTCGCCGCCGCCTCGCTCACCGACGTCTTCAAGACGGCGGGAGCCGCGTACGAGAAGTCCCACCCGGGCACGAAGATCACCTTCTCCTTCGCCGGTTCGCAGGAACTCGTCGCCCAGATCTCGCAGGGCTCGCCCGCCGACGTCCTGGTCACCGCCGACACCAAGAGCATGGACAAGGTGAAGGCCGACACGGGCACCCCCGCGATCATCGCGAAGAACCGGCTCGTCATCGCCACCGGCGAGGGCAACCCGTTCAAGGTCGACGACCTCAAGGACCTCGCCGACACCAAGGTGAAGGTCGTCCTGGCCGCGCCCGAGGTGCCGGCCGGCAAGTACAGCAAGCAGATCCTCGACAAGCAGGGCATCACGGTGAAGCCGGTCTCCCAGGAGCCCAACGTGCGCGCCGTGCTCAGCAAGGTCGAGCTCGGCGAGGCCGACGCCGGCCTGGTCTACAGGACCGACGCCGAGAGCGCGAAGGACAAGGTCGACGCCGTCGAGATCCCCGACGACCAGAACGCCATCGCGAAGTACCCGGCCGCTACGATCAAGGACTCCAAGAACGCCGAGGCCGCCGCCGCCTTCGTCGCCTGGCTCTCCTCACCCGAAGGCCAGAAGATCCTCCAGGACGCCGGTTTCCAGAAGCCGTAACCGTCCGGGATCACCCAGAACGGGAGGGGCTGTCCGCATCGGGGGACCGGACAGCCCCTCCGTACCACGTCCTCACCTCTCCGGGATCAGCGATGAAACGAGCAGGCGTACGAACTCCGGGGGCACGTCCGCCCCTCGCCCTGACCGTGCCCGCGCTCGCGGCGGTGGCCTTCCTCGCCCTCCCGCTCATCGGCATCCTCGCCCGCACCGAGTGGACCGAGCTCGCCGGCCACCTGACGTCCCCCGGCACCGTCCAGGCGCTGAAACTGTCGCTCCTCGTCTCCTTCTGGGCGCTCGGCCTTTCCCTGCTGCTCGGAGTCCCGCTCGCCTGGCTGCTCGCCCGCGTCCCCTTCCCGGGCAAGGCGTTCGTACGCTCCCTCGTACTGCTGCCGATGGTGCTGCCGCCGACCGTCGGCGGCGTCGCCCTGCTCCTCGCCTTCGGCCGGCGCGGACTCCTCGGACCGTGGCTGGAGGGCACCTTCGGCATCACGCTGCCCTTCCACACCTCCGGCGCCGTCCTCGCCGCCACCTTCGTCGCCATGCCCTTCCTGATCATCAGCCTCGAAGGCGCGCTCGGCGGACTCCGCCCCCGGTACGAGGAGACGGCGGCCTCCCTCGGCGCCTCCCCGGTCCGGGTCTTCTTCACCGTCACCCTGCCCATGGTGGCGCCCGGCGTCCTCGCCGGCGCGGCACTCACCTGGGCGCGGGCGCTGGGCGAGTTCGGCGCGACCATCACCTTCGCCGGGAACCTGCCCGGGACGACCCAGACGCTGCCGCTCCAGGTCTACCTTCTGCTCCAGGACGAGCCGGAGGCGGCGACCTCCGTCTCCCTGCTGCTGCTCGCCATCGCCATGGGCGTACTCATCGCTCTCCGAGGACGCTGGACGGGCACGCCGAGTGAGCGCGGCCGCGGCGCCGAGGGGCCCGTCCCGGACGGTGCGGCCCCGACCGCCGTCGACATCGACGACAGCAACAGCAACAGCAACAGCAACAGCAACAGCAACAGCGACGGCGAACACAGCGACGGCGACACCGCCGTCGACCCACCGGGCAAGGGCGCCCCCCACGCCCCCCACGCCCCCCACCTGCCGTCCGACCGGCGCTGGGCGCTGAGCGCCGACGTCACCGGCTTCACGACGCTCACCCTCGCCGCCGAACCCGGCACCACGATCGCGGTCGTCGGCCCGAACGGCGCCGGCAAGACCACCCTGCTGCGCGCCCTCCTCGGCCTCACCCCCCGCGCCCACGCCGAGCTCCGGCTCGGGGACGAGGACGTCACCGCCCTGCCCCCGCACCGCCGCCGGGTCGCCTGGGTCCCGCAGGACGGCGCCCTCTTCCCGCACCTGACGGCCCTCGCCAACACCGCGTACGGGCTCCGCGCCCAGGGCGTCCCCCGCGCCGAGGCCCGCCGGGAGGCCCAGGGCTGGCTCGACCGGCTCGGCGTCGGCCACCTCGGGCACCGCAAGCCCGCGCAGCTCTCCGGCGGCCAGGCCCAGCGCGTGGCGCTGGCCCGCGCGCTCGCCGCCCGCCCCCGCCTGCTGGTCCTCGACGAGCCGCTCGCCGCGCTCGACCAGACCACGCGCGCGCACGTCCGCCACACCCTGCGCGCGCACCTCGCCGGCTTCGGCGGCGTCTGCCTCATCGTCACCCACGACCCGGTGGAGGCGGTCTCGCTCGCCGACCGCGTCCTCGTCCTCCAGGACGGCCGCGCGCTCCAGGACGCCGCCCCCGCCGAGGTCACCCGCCATCCCCGCTCGCCCTGGGTGGCCCGGATGCTCGGCCGCAACGCGTGGCCCGGCACCGCCACCGCCGACGGCCTCGCCTTGGACGACGGCGGGATGCTCGTCGCGGCCGAACCCCCGCCGCCCGGCACCGCGGCCCTCGCGATCGTCGCGCCCGAAGCGGTCTCCCTGCACCGGGAGAGGCCCGCCGGCAGCCCGCGTAACGTCTGGCCCGGCACCGTACGCGAGATCACCACCAGCGGCAGCCGTCTGCGGGTCCTGGTGACGTCGGCCGAGGCACCCGACCTCGTCGCCGAGATCACCCCGCAGGCCGCCGCCGAACTCGGCCTCGCCGACGGCGTGTCCGTGTGGACCAGCGTCAAGGCGACCGAGACGACCGTCGTCGTACTCTGACCCCCAGGGAGAATCCCATGCCGGAACCGGACCCCTCCGCCGTACGCGAATGGCTGCGCGGCATCGAGGTCTTCGCCCGCCCGCTGCCCGTCTTCGACCCGGAGCGGGCACCGGCCGAACCCTCCGCCCTGTTCCTGGCGTGGCTGACGGAGGCGGTGGACGCCGGTGTCCCCGACCCGCACGCCATGACCCTGTCCACCGTCGACGAGGCCGGGGACCCCGACGCCCGCGTCCTGATCCTCAAGAACGCCGACGGGTCGGGTTTCCAGTTCGCGGCGCACGCCGCCAGTCCGAAGGGCGTGCAGCTCGCGGGTGCGCCGCGGGCCGCGCTCACCTTCTACTGGGCGGAGTTCGGCCGTCAGGTCCGCGTCCGGGGCGCGGTGGTTCCCGACGCCCCGGAGCGTTCGGCCGCCGACTTCCTCGCCCGCGGGGCGACCGCGAGGGCGGAGGCCCTGCTCGGCCGGCAGAGCCGCTACCTCACGGATTCCGGCGCGCGCGACCGTGCGCTGGGGGAGAGCCTGGCCCGGGTGGAGACCGAACCCGGCCTGGTGGACCCGGCGTGGACGCTGTACACCGTCGTCCCGGACACGGTGGAGTTCTGGCAGGCGGCCGCGAGCCGCGTCCACGTCCGCCTCCGGTACGAGCGAGAGTCCACCGGCTGGCAGCGGCACCAGCTCTGGTCCTGACCCCGACGACCGGCCCCGTGCCCCGCTCGGCAGCACCGGTGCGAGCCCCCGGCCTCTGGTCCGGCCGTTGTCTGTGCCACCGTTGAACTCGTCGACGACCGGCGGCGCGAAGGGGGATGGCGTGCGACTGTCACGGGAGGTCACCGGGTGGGCGTTCCTCGCCGATGTGGACGGTGTCCGGCATGCCGGCCTGGCCGTCGGTCTGGCGAGCGTCAGTCCGTTCACCACGGGTGGCGGGGCGGGAGGCAGCCTGTTCGCCCGCGCCTACGCGCAAGGTCTCCGAGCGCTCCCCTCCATGGACGAATTGCCGCTTGGTCAGCCTCTCGTCCCCCGGTGGTGTGTCACGCAGGACGAAGAAGGTGTGCTGTCCGTCCGCGATCCCGACGGTGCGCGCTTCGTGCACGACCTCGACGTGGAACGGCCGCCGGGGTGGACGGAGGCGGCGGAGGTTCTGGGCTCGGTCGTTCTGGTCGTGTCCCACGTGCTGCCCGCGGCAGTCGATCCACTCGGCGCGCTGGTCCTCGAAGCACGGCGGGGGAAGGCGTGTGCCGGCGCGGTGCGTTTCGGTGAGCCCGCTGACGCGGCGGATGGGGAGCAGGCGGTCACCTTCGTCGTCGACCCCGTCGGAGTGCTCATGGAGCTGGCGCAGTACGTGTGCGATCGGATCATGTCGCTGGACGAGGCGAAGCGACGGGCCCGCGGGGTGGGGGCAGCGGAGATGCGGCAGGTGCTGGCGGAGCGAGGCGCGATGCCCGCCGCCGCGATGGTGGATCTCCTGTTCCGGGACGAGTTCCTCGATCACCGCGACCCGGTGGAGTACACGTACGTCTACGGGCGACTGGTCGCCGAGGTCGCCGACGCCTGCGCGATGGAGGCTGCCTGGCGGGTCGCGGCCTTCCGGACCGTCGAGGCCGGCGTCCACCTGGTGGCGGACCGGTGCGACCGCGCGGTGTACGAGGACTCCGAAGCCTTGGCGGCCCGGCTGATCGACAGCCTGAGCGACTCCGCCGACGTGGAAGCCGCGCTGCTGGCTGCCGCCCGGTTACGGATGGCGAGCCGGGGACCGGAGGACTTCGCGGGCGACGACTACGCTCGCGAGCCGCTGCTGACCACCTGGTCCGCTCGGCTGACCGCGGACCTGTACCGCACGTGGTTCACCGACGAGGAGCCGTTCCAGGCGGAGTCCCACCGTCTGGTGGCGGAAGCGGAACAGCTGGTGGTGCGTGCGCTGGAGCTGGACGGTGGGGTGAAGAGGCCCCGGCTGCTGGCGTTACTGGCGCAGATTCTCGCGGACGAGGAGGGAGTTCACCGTGGTGCTGTCGGCGCCGCGCTGTCGGCATGGCGCGACTCGTCCGCCGCTGACGAGCCGGACCTCGCGCTGTTCCTCCTCAGGGTGGTGGACGGGGTGTCCCCGGAGACGGCCGACGGGCTGCTCGCGGGGGTGTTCGGGACGCCGTTGGCGGATTTCGTCACCGCCCACGGCAGTACGGTGACGGCGAGGGTGATCAGCCAAGGTGTCAACCTGGCCAGGGAGCGCGCCGACCGGCGGTTGCTGCGTGCCGTGTTGGATTGGGCGGGGCAGCTCGACGTTCAGTGGCCCTCCGCCAACCGCAGGCAGCTGACCGAGGCCCGGCTCCACGCCCTGCCCGACGACCCGAGCGAGTGCCCGCGTCCCGACGAGCTGCTCCCGGTGTCGTTCCCGGAGTCGTGGACGCCGGCGCAGCGGTCTGCCGCCCTGCTGCATGCGGCCGCACACGCCCGCGACCGGCGACAGCCGGCGCTGGGGCTCACCCTCCTGCGCCAGGCGCGCGCCGGCCGGAACAAGGAGGTCCGGCTCCTCACGGCCGATCTGTACTACCAGGCGGCGGCGGGCGAACCGGTCGCCGGCCCTGTCCCGTTCCCGTGGGGCTACTACACGTATGCGGCGCTCGGCTACGCCTCGCTGGGCTTCGAGGAATTGGCGCGGGCGAGCCTGATTCCGGTCGTCCATCAGCTGGGCACCCTCCACGGCGACGAACTCAGGAACGCGCTGTACGCGATCATCGTGGACGTGCCGAACTTCGACACCAGCGGCACGCCCGAACTCGGCGCGACCCTGCGCGACTTGGTGCACTCGGCGGTCTGGCAGCTCACCGCGCACAGCGAGACGCTACCGATGGGGCTGATGCTCGGCCTGCATCAAGCCGGCAAGGGGCCGGAGCTGGGAGCGTGGTGGCGCATCGAAGGCCCACTCGTGCTGCCCGCCCACATCCAGCACTTCCTCGGCACGTTGCGCGCATGGGAGGAGCCCGCCGGCGGCGGCGCCCTGCCGAACCTGCTGAACGTGGTGGACGCCGACCGACGTCCGGGCGGCCACGACCACACGCAGATCGCCCGGAATCTGCGGTGGCGCATCTCGTCGTTCATCGACGACGAGCTGCGTCGGCGTTCGGCACCGCTCGTCGACGACCAGCGGATCTGGGCCAAGGTGCACGATCTGCTGGACGACCGCACGGTGCTGTTGACGTGGTTCCTGCCCGCGGCGGTGAGCGGCGCGGCCGTGCTGCTCGCGGTCACCAGGCAGGGCCGGGAGCTCGTGGTGCACCTCGGTGAGGGCGCGGACGAGAACAGTGACCGGCACCCGGATGCGGACCGGGTCGAGGCGATCCGGACGGAGATCGCACGCGACCCGCTGTTCGGCGACGTGACACCGGAGGGCAGTCGGCTGCTGGAGTCGGCCGGGCTGCCGGTCGGCGGCAGCGAACTGTGGGCCAAGTGGCGCGCGCAGGGCAAGGACCGGATCCTGGCCTGGCCGCACGGCGCTCTGCACTACCTGCCCCTGCCACTGTGCCGCAGGGGCGGCCGTCTGATCGCCGACGACTGGACGGTCACCACGATCGCCGGTCTCGAAGCCCTGGCACCCGTCGAAGTGCCTGCGCGTGAGGCCCGGACCGCCGTACTGGCCTCCGCTGCCGGGGGCGTTCCCTTCGGTCTGCATGCCGAACCGGCGCTGGAGGAGCACGCGCGGAAGGTAGCCGAGGCGGTGGGTGCCGAAGCCCTCACCGGTCGTGCGGCCACTCGCGACAGGCTGCGCGCGGAGATGGCGACGGCGGACGTCGTCCACATCGCCGTACACGGGACGCTGGACGAGGACGCGCCGTGGATGCACTGCCTCCACCTCACGCCGGACGGCGGCGACGACGGCCGCGTCTTCGCGTACGACTTCCTGGATGTCGACCTGCGCGGCGTCCGTCTTGTCACACTCGCCGCTTGTGAGTCGGCGCTCGGCCGATTCGACCGCGGCGACAACATCCGCGGTATCCCTTCGGCACTGATCACCGCCGGAGCGCAGGCCGTCATCGGGTGCCTGTGGCCCGTGCGCCCGGAGCCGGCCACGTACTTCTACCACCACCTGCACCAGGGAGTCGCGCGCGGCGAAGAGCCGGAGCAGGCCTTCCGCCGTGCCCAGCTCGCCACGCGGGCCACGTATCCCCACTACCGTGACTGGGGAGCGTTCACCTATGTGCACGGCAGGAACAAGGGAGCATCCGCATGAACGAGATTCGGCTGCACGACGTCGAACTCGTGCCGGAGCGTACGCTCGGCAGCCCGGCGGATGACGCACCGCTGCGTGGCAGGCTCACGTTCGGCTGGGACCTCCTGCCTGCCGACCACGCGGGCACGCCGGCCGACTGGCGGTCCTATCTCGGCGCCACACCCGGCCGGGAGTTCCGGCAACTGCTGATGGTGTGCTCGTTCCGCCCTGAGACACCGGAGAGCAAAGGCGTCTTCCGCCATGCCTCCTTGGGCGTCGCACTGACCACACCGGACCGGGACGTGCGGCCGATCGCGCGCCTGATCGACCCCGGCGAGCGCACCCGACCGGTCCCCGGCCTCGGGACGGGCGTGAGCTTCACGGTCACGACAGGAGTGCTGGACGTAGGGGTGGAGAAGCCGCCGGGATCCGCACCGGCGAAGGAGGAGTGGATCGTACGGGGCCACGGAGCGTCCCAGCCGAACCCGCAGTGGGAGTTCCGGCGCGTCAAGGGATTCCCCCTGGTCGGCGACCACCCGGTGGCCGCGCTGGTGGAGCTCGTGCCCGACCGTACGAACACGGCAGAGGTCCTGGTCGCGGCAGAACTGGAGCACCGCACCTGGGGCATCCGCCGCTACCGCGCCCAACTCGCGCCGACCCCGCACACCATCGTGCTGGCGGAGTGACCCGGTGCCGGGGGCGCGAGCCCGCCTCAGGCACAGTCGGGACCTCCGGCTCAGGATCGGTCGGGCTCTCGGTGCCTCCCCGGACGGCTGTGAATTCTGGCGCTCATCTGCGCTGCGCCCGCTGGCCTCGGCGCGGATTCGCGTGCCGTTCCTGTTCCCTGCTGACGCGGTGGCGCCTAAGCTCCCGCAGCGCTGCGGGCGGTCGGCTTGTCCATGTCCCGGCGCTTCGGTCTTGGCCGTGTGTAGACAGATGCGAGGAGGGCACATGCGTCGGAGAGTCTTCGCGCCAGTGGACAGCGAGGAACTGGTCCCGCCCGGAAGCCCCGCCGGTACCTACAATCTGGATACTCTCCGCGCTGCCGCAGAGCGTCGACGGCGGAGCGTTCCCGTGGGGGTGGGTGGAATACCGTCGCACCAGATCGGATTCACTGGGGGCGACCGGCTGTACGAGCCCCAACCCATGCGGAACTGAGCCCGTCCGCAGCGCCGGGGACGACGAAGCCCCGCCCTCCCGCAGGGGGTGGGAACGGGGCCAGTGTCGTGAACGCGAGCAGGCCGTCTTGGCGGGGTCGGTGGCGACGTTCTCCAGATGACCTTCGGCAGGTCCATGGCCGCGGTCGCCCAGGCGGTACGGCCGGCGGTGAGCTTGCCGGTCTCAGTGTCGATCAGGGTGCCCGCGAAGATGGTGTCCTCAGTCGTGATGGAGGTGGCCTTCCTGGTGCGGTCGAAGCTGACCTCGTCGAGGGCGCGGACGGCGTCGGGGATGGGGGTGCCGCCCTTCTGGGTGGTGTAGGTGGCGTAGACAATGGGGTAGAGCACCCAGGTCGCTCGAAGGGATCCGCACCAAGCGGTGCGACGACGGTGGCGACCTCCCTGGCTTCGACTGCCTGCCTAGGTCCACCGAGTCCGAGTGTCGGCTCGCGGTCCGTCCCTCGACTCAAGTTCGCCGCCTTCCTCCACCTCGACTATCCCGGCGCTCGCCAGGCCATGCAGGTCGTCCGCTGGCGCCGCGAGTGGAGCACCGGGATGCCGACCATCAAGCGGGTCTATCTGATCACTAGCCTGGACGTCTTCGACGCCACCATGGCCCAACTCGCAGCCTGGATCAGGGGCCACTGGGGCATCGAGAACCGAGGTTGCGCCCCAAGACCGACAGGGGTGCCCTCCGCCAGGCCACTAGCCGACCGAGGCTGTGCGTGCCACCTCGGGGCCGTTACAACCGCTGGGCCTCGTTGGTAGCGGACCCGCCGGGATGACCGCAGCGCACCGTGCGTCGCCGCAAGGATCAGTGTCCGCTCCTGGGCGTAGCGCCGGGGGTCGGTGATGCTCTGCTCTTGCGCGGACAGAGTGTGACAGGGTTGACGATCCGAGCGAGTTGGAGGCAAGCAGCCATCCACAATCACAAAATGGGGAAAGTGCCACAGGGACTCCACGCCTCGGCATAGTCTGCAGGAATTACCGCAGGCGGGCCGGGTGGTCCGCCATGCGGCGGAGGTGCCATGGGTGGGGACCCGCATGTGTCAGCAACGGTCGGCGATCACGGACGAACGGGGGTGCCTGACCCCTACGGTGACCACGCTCTGCTGACCCCCGCCATGACGAAAGGCCATGACGCCGTACCTGCCGGGGAACGACATCAACTGTCGCGCTATCTCGAAGCGGTGGTTGCCGCCCGCCAGGCACCCGTGCACACCGCTGTCGCCTTCAACGCCGTGTACTTCGGTTACGACGTCGCCAGCGACGGATACGGGGGCAGCCCGCTACGGCTTGACGACTTCCCTGTGATCACGCTCGGGGGGCGCGCCCCCGTACTCCCGGTCGGTGCCATGGTGTGCGTGGCTACGGGATCGGACCCGCTCTATGCGGAGATCGTCCACCGCGAGGGCGCACATCCGGAGGTGGGGGCCCTCGGGGACGTACCGGCTTGGGTGTCCGGGGCACCTGTCGGGGCCGTGGGCCCCGGCAGGCCGGCGATCGGCGAGGCTCTCCGCCGAAGGGAGCTCCTGGTCCCGGATTTCCATGCCTTCGGCCCGGCGCTGAGTCTTTCACCGGCCCAGCTCCATCGCTTACGCGCACGCCGCCGCTGGATCAACGAGGACGGGCACGTCGTCGTCGACGTCTCCTACCCGTCCCCGGAGGCGGCTCGGTACGACGACCTGACGGCCTACGCGGACCACCTCCTGACCACGGCGCGGGAGCAACTGCTCAGCCCCTACGTTCCCGTGTCCCTCGCCGAACTTGTCGGCGCTACGGGCGATGAGGAACTGCGAGCGGGTCTGCTCGGTCTGCTGGACACGGTGCGGGGAGTCCTCGGCTCCAGTGCCACCCTGCGTACGTGGGGCCACTACGCCGTGACCCGAGCCTCCCTCGCGGAGTGCTGGGGCGATACCGGCCCATTGGGAGGCAACGACCTCAGGTCCCTCGCCGCAGCGGTGGAACACGCGGCCGTTCCGTCGAGGCGGCGCCACGGGCTCGCCACGCCGGTCACGGTGTACACCGCGGTGGGACCGCGGCTTCGCCAGTTCCCCGGTGCGATCGAACTGCTCAGGGGAGTGGGATACGCCGCAGCGGTCTGCCGGGCGAATTTGACACTCGCCGACGTCGTCCGAGGCGACAGCGACCAAGGCCTGTTCGAGAACAGTTCCCGGATCACGCTCGACGACGCCTTCGAGAGCGGGGGCGTCTGGCGGTCTCATCACCCTGGCGATGCGGACGTGCCCAGAGACCCCCTGCTCCCCGCCGGGCGTGGCTGGGCGTCGACGCTTCCCGAACCGCCGGAGCCGGAAGCGGGGATGGATCAGGAAGCGCAGATCGATCCGGTCGATCTGCCCCTCGCCGACGATGCCTTCCTTGGCCTCGGTGAACTCCTGCGGAACGACGCGAAGGAGGTCGCCTGGCGGTCGCCCCTACGCCTGGCACATCTCATCGACGGCTGGTTCCCCCTGCACCCGCACGTCGCAAGCGAGCTCCGCCGGTCCCACGGCCCACGCCTCGCGACACACCTCCAACTCGACCATCCGGGCCAGACACTGACCGCACAGGAGGCGACTCAGGACGTCTCCGCCGAACTCGATGACGAATCAAGCCGTTTGACGGGAATCCACTGGCCCCACGACTTCTTCCCCGGCTTGATGCTGGAGCTGCGCTGGCTCCGCGCCGAAACAGTGATTCGCGTCGCCACGACCCCGCTCACGGATCCGGTCCACGTCGACGACCGCATGATCGGGCACCGGTACGACCCCCGGGTGCTCACCAGGGAGGGAGCCCCGGGCAGCGATCGCCACGGCGACAGCGCGGTCGGTCTCGGCCCCCGGCAGCTGGTGATGCGCACCGTACGCCGCTGCGGGCTCCTGACCCTGGACGGCCATGCCCTACTGGACCGTTCGGTCCTGCCGAGTGCTGTATACGGGCGTCGACCGGCACGGTCCCAGGCCGTCGCTCTGGAGGCGGCTATCGCGGAACTGTTGGCTGTGCGACTCCTGGAGCCGGCCCTCGGCAGCCGGGATGCCTGGGGCCAACCGCACTACCCGGCGCGCGACGGACAGCCGACCATCCCGCTCATCGGCTACCGCCCTGCACGACGAAGGGTGATACGCCCATGGGGCAGCACGGAATCCGACGGCCCTGGCCTACTCGCCCTCCAATTCGTCGCCGGTCACTTGAGGCGCCTCCGGCCGGGCTGCTCGCCCAGTGAGGTGCAGCGAACGGCCTTCCGCGAACACTGCCGCAGGCTCGGTAAGGCGGACGGCTGGGAACTGCCCCACGGCTACACGTTCGTCACCGAGCACACACGCGGCCACTGACCGCGAACCCACCCCTCCGCCCCTCTTCCCGCCGTCCTGTTCCTCCCTCCCGGCTCCTCGGCGTCGAGCGAGCCGATTTCCACAGACCAGCCGTAGAAACGGAGTAGGCGTACATGCACGACCGCTACCGCGTGATCACGGGGCCGCCGATGTCCCCGCCGACGGCCTCGGCCGAAGACCTCGAAGGTCTGGCCGCCGCGCTCAACGCCTTGGACCATCCGGTCGGCGCCGCTCTGAACGAGCTCACGGTCGACATGGTGGAACTCGCCTTCAACTCTCTGCCGCCCAGAGACCGGCAGAAGTTGCTTGGCGGCCTGGGTATCCGCATGGCAGCCCCTCGGCGGGCGGGTAAGGCACTGTGCCAGGACGTTCTCTCCAGGCTGCGGCGTGACGCCCGGCAGCACACCTGTAGCTGCGGTATCAGGGACCTCACGCCCACCGTATTGGACCAGCTTGTTGAGGTCGCCTTCGCCCGGAACGGAATGAGCGTCTCGGAGCCCGTTTCTCGATGGGGCGCGACGCTGCTCCGAGCCGCGGTGTTCGCTTGGTGCAACGCCTCCGTCGCCGACGCTTACCTTCTAGCCTGGGCGGCCGACCAGGACTGGTTCATGGAGACTGCCGACGAGGAGGAGTCCGTACGCCTGGCCGCCGTAGCCAATGAGGCTCGGTTCGTCCTATCGGCATACCCGGACTTCGACGGCGTACGGGACGGCGCCGAGCGGCTGTCCGCGAGGGGCGGTAAGAGGAACCCGGTCGTCGTCGCTGACGGCCCGGGCAGGAAGGCTGCCGCTTCCGAGGGCGCCGCGCCGGAGTGCGGCGCCCCGCACGAGGTGCCCGCGACCGTGTCCGAGCACGCCCGTGCCGAGCGGGGAGCGGGCCCGGAGGAGGCCTGCCGACAGCTGGAGTCAGCTCTCACGGGGGCACGGCGAGCCGCGGAGAACGTCACCGGCGCAGTCGCGGACGGTCGTCCGCCGCATGACGAGGACCTGGCCGCGCTTGGCGCGCTGGGCGCCGTCTTCGACAGCGCCGACGCCGTGTTTCGCGCGGCGGGGATGGATGGGGTGCCCCGCCGGCTGGAGGACATGGCGGAGGCCGCACGCGAATACCAGGAGGTACGCGACCTCGACCACCAGGCACGCGAGACGCTACGGGAACTGCTGGACGTCACAGGTCTGCCGGACACCCCTGCCGACTTCGCGGCCGAAGCCGTGCGGGGAGCGACCCGCCGTTTGCTGGACGCGGCGGTGTGGGACCAGACGCAACGCCAAGAGAGCGCCGCACTTGCTGACCTGGCACGACTGATCTGTGAGGGACGACAGGCGTACACGGCGACGGAGATCCTGGCCCTCCAGGACCGGATGGTGCGGGTGTTGCCCGCGTGTGCCATGGCGATGGTCATGGCCCATGATCTGGTGCTGGTCCAGCCGGACGAGGCCGTCGCGGAGTCGGGCGGCCCGGGCGCCCTCGAAGGCGACGCCGGTGGAGTCGAGGAGCCCGCCGTCGACGACACAGCCACCGAGCGCGGTGAGCCGGTCGTCGAGGAGAAGGACGACAGTCCGTCCGAGGTGCCGCACGGCCGTGCCGCCGACGGACCCCCGCCCCACGCCGTACCCGCACCGGAAGCCTCGGCCCTGACGCCTACGGCCGGTTCGCTCGACACCAACGACGTACCGGCCGCGACCCTCACCGACGTGCCGACGGCACCCGCCAAGGTCCCGGAAGCGGACCTCCCTGCCGCGCCCGAACCCGCGCCCGAACCCGCTTCCACCGCGTCGCGCGGCGAGGACGCTCCGCCCGTGGGGCCGGCCCTGGAGGCCCTCGCCCCCGCCACTGAGGAGACGTCCGACGAGGCGGCGACGGAGCGGGTCCTGACGCGGCTGGTCGTGGAGCGGCGCTTCGGACTTGCCCACCACGTAGCGAGTGCCGTCGGTCACCCCGAACCGCAGGTGACGGTGTTCCGCCTGGCCGGTGCCGCCGGGCTGCTGACGTCCGGTGACAGCCAGGGAGCTCGGCTGATCGCCGACCTGCTCCAACGGTACGGCGGGCACGCCGGCCGAGACGCGGAAGGCAGCGAACTCCTTCTCCTGCCCGCCCTGCTTCGTACGGCGTTGATCACCGGGGACCATCTGGCGGGCGCCCAGCTGAAGGCTCTGGCGCCCAGGCTGCCGGAACGGCTGGCGGAGACCGCGACTGCGGTCGCCGACCGCACCCTCAGCGGCGCACTGATGATGGCCTCGCCGCTGGTGGTCAGCGCCGACATCTCTGGGGCGGAGGCACGGCTGCGGGAGTTGCTGGAGCAGTGCCGTGCCCTGCTCGTGCCGCCGAGGCTTCGGTTCGCGCGGGCAACGGATATCGCGAAGCGCTGGCTGTCCGACGACGGGCTGCTCGGAACGCTGCTCATGACCGTGGCCGGAGACCACCGGGACGGGGTGGCCGAGGTGCGTGAGCAGGCCGACCGCCTGTCAAAGTTGCCCGAGGTCAGCAACGAGATCGATCGCATGGACCGCAAGCACCGCTCGCCCAGCGGCAAGCCGCTCCAGGGCTCCGGGCGGCAAGACCTGGTGCATCTCGTGGAACGAGCCGTCAGCCTGGCCAAGGAGTGGTGTCTCGCCGTCGACACCATCCGCCGTGGTGACCGCTCCGACGGCAACCGGGCGGTCAAGGAGATCTCCTCCCTGCGCCGCTCCCTGCTGGAGAGCAGGGAGGAAGCGCTGGGCGAACTGGAGCAGTTGGCGCGGGGCTCCGTCGCGGTCAAGGCCGCGACGGCCTGGGCCGCTCGCGCCTCGATGGAGGAGCTGTTTGCCCTGCTGGCCGATGGCACGACGACCACGCGGACCGACGGTCCGGTGGACACCGAACTCGTCCTGGATGCAGAGCTGCTGAAGGTGTGTGACCGCCGCGGCGAGCGGCCTTCGCTCGACCTGCTGCTGGCTGCTGTCGACCGGGGCTGGGAGGACGGCCTCGCCGAGCGGATCGCCCACGATGCCTTCGGCGCGGCCTGTACGCTCGTCGAGCTGGCGGAACGAGGGCTGCTGCCCGGTGCGCGGGTCGGGGACTTCACTCCACCCGCGGTGGCCGAGATTGATGCTCAGGTGGCCGTCCGGCGCGCTGAGCTGCGCGGGAATCACGACGACCTCGTCGCCGAGCTGCACCGCGCGCAGGCCGATGGCGCCGTGACCGACGACCAGGATCTCCGCGTCCAGGAACTCCTCGCCGATGCGAAGGACCGGCTCGACGGCACCGAAACGTACGACCTGGTGGACGTGCGACGAGCACTCGACACCGTACGGGGCGACCTGCCCGCCTTCCGGCAGCAGGCCGCCGACCGAATCCGGGCCCGGCTCGACGCCCTCGACCCCACCGAGGAGCAGCGCGCGCAGGTTCTGCGGCACCTGGACACCGGTGGCCTGGCAACGGCCGCCGACCTGGTCTACTTCCTGGAGATCGGCGAGGACGTCCCGGAGATCGACGGTGGCGAGTCCCACCTGACGGAGTTCTTCCCTGCTGTGCCGGACGGGCTGCCCAAAGGTGTCGACCGTGCCCTAGTCGACCTCGTCCGCTCCGGCGGGACACACCCGGGCATTCCTATCCTGGACTACAGCGCGCTCTCGACCGACGAGGCGGCCTTGGCGGCCGACGTCCTCGACGAGTGGCGGGTGCTGGGGGCGACCGAGCCGAAGGACCGGCTCGACGTGTCCGCGAGGCGGCAGCTGCCGCCGCTCCTCAAACTCCTCGGCTACGAGGCCAAGAGCGCCAGGCCGCTCGACGAGCGGTCCCCGCACCTGCGCCGACGCGAGTACCGCCTCTTCGAAGCGACCGAGGTGGAGATCAACGGCAGGGCGAAGGCTCCCGCGTTCGGCTCGCAGATCCGGGAGCAGGGCGGCAGCCTTCGCGTACTGATGGTCTGGGGCCGCCCGCCGGCCAAGGTCGTCATGAGCCTGGCGGAGCGCGACAACAGCGGAGCGAGCCTCCTCGTCCTCTACTTCGGGACGCTGGGCCGCGAGGCGCGCGGTGAACTCGCCGTCGGCTCCGGCCGACTGCAGCCGATGCTGGTCGTGGACGACGCCGCACTGGCCTACCTCGCGGCGCGGGGCAACCGCCAGGTCAGCACTGCCACGCAGACTCTGCTGCCGTTCTCCGGCGTCAACCCGTACATCCGAGAGAAGCGCGGCCGGATCGGCGGCGAGATGTTCTACGGCCGTGACGCCGAGCGCAAGAGCGTCCTGGACCGGCACGGCACGCAGGTCATCTTCGGTGGTCGGGGGCTCGGCAAGTCCGCCCTGCTCAGTGATGCCGGGGAACGGTTCGAGGAACAGCGTCCCGGCTATCAGCTCGCGGTGTATGTGAACCTCGACCAGGAGAACATCGGCAAGGGCAGCTCGCTGGGACCGGAGGCGCTGTGGAGCGTCCTCGACCGGGAGCTGCGGGCGGCCGAGGTGCTGAGCGGGCAGCCGAGCCGCCGGTCGCGGCAGGACATCTCCGATCGGGTCCGCGCCGGCATCCGGGCCTGGCTCGACGGGGACTCCCGTAGGCGTCTGCTGGTCCTGCTCGACGAGTGCGACCAGTTCTTCGAGGCGGACGCTCCCCGCTTCGACCAGACCAAGAAGCTCAAGGGCCTCGGTTCCGACACCAAGGATCGCGCCAAAGTCGTCTTCGCCGGTCTGCACTCCGTGCAGCGCTTCTCCAAGCTCGCCAGCAACGGGCCGTTCGGCCACCTTGCGCAGACCCCGAAGGTGATCGGTCCACTCGCCCCCCAGTCCGCCGCCGAACTGCTGGTCGACCCGATGCGGGCGCTCGGATTCGAGTTCCAGGACATGGATCTCGTCAACCGGGTGCTCGGATACTGCTCGTACCAGCCTTTCCTGCTCCAGATGTTCGGCCACCGGCTGGTCGAGGTGATGCACCGCAAGCGAGCGCGGCGGGGAGCCGAGGGGCCTCCGTACTCGGTCGAGATCGCCGACATCGAGGTCGTGGAGTCGGACACCGGGCTCAGGGACGGCATCTCGGCGGCGTTCAAGGACACCCTGAGCCTCGACCACCGCTACGACGTGATCGCCAACGTGCTTGCCTTTCACGCGCGCCATCGCGGCCTTGAGGTGCGGCTGAGCGACGCCGAACTGCGCGAGGAGTGCGAGACGTTCTGGCGCAAGGGCTTCGAACAGCTCGACACCGAGGGATTCCGCGCTTACCTCTCCGAGATGGTGGGCCTCGGCGTGCTCGCACCCAACCACGACGGGCAGGGCTGGCATCTGAGGGGTCCGAACGCCCTGCGCATGATCGGCACCTCCCACGAGGTGGACGCTCGTCTACTCAGGGCCGAACACGACTGCGAGCTCCAGGAGAGCATCGTGCAGGAGGGTCGTCCTGAGCTGCTCGACGGCCGGCCGGCTCCGCTCACCATCACCCAGCTCGATGACCTCCTCGGCGAGCGGTCCAACCAGACGAGGGTCGTCCTCGGCACCACGGCGACGGGTGTCGGCGATGTCAGCGACACCCTCCGTGAGATTGCCGGGCGCATCGCCGACTGGGTGCTGCCGCCTGTCGGTAAGCCCAGCGTCTACAAGCAGGAACTCACAGGAGGACGCCCCCGGGAACGACGCGTGGTCATTAGCGACTTCGCCCGCTACCCGGACGCCCGGCCCGAGGCCCCTCGGCAGGCTGTCGACTTGGCCGAGACGCTGCTGCCCGCCACGCCGGGGGTAACCCGTGCTGTGGTCGTCGTCACCGATCCCACACAGCTGGGCCTGTGGCGGCCCCTGCTGACGAGCACCGAACTCACCTCGGCCGCCCCCGTGGTGCTGCGCCGGCATGACCGCCGCAGTCTGCGCGGCTGGGCCCAGCGGGTCGAGAAGTTCCACACGGAGGACCGCCTGGCCCGTCTCCACGAGCTGACCGGAGGCTGGCCGATCCTGGTTGATCGGGCCCACCGCCTCCACGGCGAACTGGGTGATCCTGACGCGGTGCTGCACCGTCTGGCCCATTTGTGCGCGGACCGGACCGAGGCTCGTGCTTTTGCCGAGGCGACCGGCGTGTATGCGGACCCGCTGCTCGTGACCGGCTACCGGTCTCTCGTCGAGGAGTTCATGGAGAGCCCGTTCGACCTGGAGAGTGCGGTGACCGCTGTGGCGTTCCGGATCGAGGACGAAGACGAGGCCCGCTGGATCGTGACCTGTCTTGATGCCCTCCAGGCGTTCGAAGCCCAGGGCAACCAGTTGTGTCTGGAGCCGCTGCTTCGGAGGTGCGTGATGCTCCAGGAGTGATGCCGAGGCAACAGCAGGCTTCTGCCCGGCGGTTCCGGTAGGGGCGGCCCTCGCCGGCCGAGACGACTGGCTGCCTTGCCGGGGACGACTCCAATGTCGAGATGGGCGACGACGAGACCCCGTCTTGAAGGGGTCTCCTCTGACAGAGCTATCGCTGGCGCGCGAGATGGTCTCTGAAGGAATATCGGTCCAGACATGCGGCCAAGTACTCAGAAGGCGCTGGGTGGGTGGGGGAGAGGGGTGGCTCTGACCTGTGGGAACGTGTCCAAGGGCCTGCCGTGCCCCAGCACTTCGGGCGATTTCGGGACGGCGAAGGAGTGGCGACCCAGGAGGCCGCCGCCGTCATTTGCCTGGCACAAGTTCCAAGTGGCGACCCACACGGTGCCAGCCGCCGACGAGGATGGCTGCCAGTACGGAGCATCCGACGATGAGCCAGGGTCGCAGGTTGTCGTTCACTCCCAGTGCGGGGAGTACTGAAGAAGCACCGACTGCGGCCGTCATGGCGGCGATGATGACCACAGCCACGTGCACGGACTCCCGCAGCGCGGTGCGAGCCGCAGAGGCGGGGGGGGTGGCCTCCGATAGGGCTGCTTCTGGCAGTAGGGCCCCGATACGGCCCTCTGCAGAGCGTTCCGCGACCATGGCCAGCATTGCTCCGAGCCGTGGCAGTGCGTTATCCGGCTCTGCGTCGATTTTCAGGGCTTCGGCTCGCAGGGCTCCGGCAACCAGCGCCGCGTGAGCGCGCAGCCGCACGCCTGACTGATCTGCGAGGGATCGTCCCTGCGTGGCGATGAGCGCGAAGGATGGCATGCTCTACAGCCCTGAGGCCCCAGTCGAGGTCCCGAAGCTGTGAGGCACGGCCTCCTGGTGGTTGTCTGTACGCCGCCGCGCAAAGGTTCAGGGTGTCCAAGGCTCGCATCGTCGCCCGGTGGCGGAAGATGGCCCCTCGTGCCATCCGGCGTTCCATCAGCCACCACATTGGCACTTTCAGGGGCGTGGGCACTACGACCACGAAGATGAGGCTGCCCCAGCCGTGGGCGGGTTGATTCGCGACCTCAGGGCGAAGCTGCCACAGAACGTACTTCGCCGCCCGCGCAGTGGAGTCGGCACCAACGGCTTGTGCCAAGTTATGGAGGAGGACCACCGACGGCTTGATCATCTTCAAGCCCATCAGCGCGGCGAAGAGGGCCACGGCCATTCACCCGTATGGCGCTGTCTCGAGCGTCATACGGGTGTCCCGTAATGCTCTGCGGGTGTGCGGCAAGGATCTTTCAGTCACGCGAAGAGTTTGAAGCGAGGCCCTGAACTCGCCTACCTGCGTGCGGATCACCCGCTGGTTGACGCCGAGACGCCAGGACTTGATCTTTGATCGTGCTTGCGAGACGTACGGAGATATCAGTGCTGTGGTCGTGCGTGCCAGGCTCAAAGCACCCCTTCCTCGGTACCGATGGACTGATGGTGCCCGGGGCGCTCGACTGCTGTGTCTCCTCTAGAAAAGGATCTTTGCCTGGGCTAACGAGCTCGTGCACGGTAGGCGGCGAGACGTGGAGGATCCCGGCGGGGCTCGGTGTTCACCTCTGCCGTGCGGGGATCAGGTCCACGATCTGCTGATGGGAGAGCAGGCCGGCGACAGCCTGGACGTTGTCGCTCATGTGCTCGCGGCGACCAAGGTGTCGGGTCAGGGAACGCCAGTTCTTCAGGTGTGCGATGCCGTGCTCGACCCGGAGGCGGCGTGAGGAGTGCGCTTTGCGCTGCCGCTCGTATATCTCCTCGTACCAGTCGAGAGCGTCCTTCTTGAACTTGCGGTGCGGTGTTGTCACCACGCGTCCGGCGGTCTGGGCGCCGAGGCCCTGGTAGCCGGCATCAGCAAGAATCTCGACCGCGGGCCCGTCGGCCAGGAGCTTGACCAGGCCTGACTGGCGCGCGTGGGTGATGTCCGCGCAGCTTCCGGGCTCGGCCGGGCTGCACCACAGCACGCACCCCTTGGCGTCTGTGACCACCATGGATTTGACGGCGTTCTGCTTGTTCTTCCCAGAGATGAACCGGTCTCGGTCCTTTCGGCTGGCGGCAGGCCGCCGGACCCGGATTTCAGTGCCGTCGATGATGCCCGTCTTCCCGCTGGCACCGAGGTGTTCGACGACCTCGGCCAGGGTCCTCAGCCGCGCGTCGGGACTGACGGTGCACCCCCGCTCGGCAAGCAGGGGCCGCACCTCGCCGATGGCCCGGGTGATGGTGGAACGGTCCACGCCGAACCAGCAGGCCAGCACATCGTGCGTGGTGCCGTGACGGAGATGAAGGAGGGTGGCCAGGAGTCGGTCGACGAACACCAGCCGGAGCTTCGCACCGGCGCCCACGGCCCGCTTCCGCTGCCGACAGGCGAGCCTGTCCTGATGGCACTCATGCCACAACGGACCTATCTCGGCGCTGAGTTCAGCAATCGCATCGGCCGACAGGCCCGTGATTCGGCGGTTGCTGGTGATCAATGCACGAGACGCGTTCCCCGCCACGTGACCATGATCACCCATCCAAGGCTCGACGTCTCGCCGCCTACCGTGCACGAGCTCGTTAGGCGCGGACGCTGGCAACTGAGGGGGAATCGAGGCTGGATGAAGGCCGGCCACGCTGTGTCGGGACCCTAGCCGCACCCCCGTAGTCGGGCAGAGCGACAGCGATCCACTCTGGCCGCCCCGGCGCTCTGGCAGGAAACAGTTCCTCTGCGCAGGGTGACGCGTCGGCGCGGGGACGCACTCGATCGTGATTCGGCATCGCCTCCCTGTCGAGTAAGTCTGGCGCACTCATATGGGCAGAGCGTGTACGTCACCTTGGGAGCTCGTGACGTACATGACGCCATCACTGATTGCAGGGGAGCCTTGGGGGTCCGGACTCACAAGAAGGTCGTGCGATCGGACTCTTCGGCCTGTCGGGAGCTTCCAGCCGGTCACCTTCGCGGCGCGGTCTGCCGTAAACAAGGTGTCACCCGCAACGAACGGTTGGTGGAGGAGGAGGCCCTCAGTCTTCTTAGCCCATAGGTGGGCTTTAGTCCTCGTGTCGAGAGCTACGAGCCGTCTGTCTGCGCCGCCGAAGATCAATGTCCCATCTGCGACGACCGGCGCCGAGGCGAGACGGGTATTTGTGTCGAACGACCAAATGAGTTGTCCGCTCTCAGGGGCCAACGCCACGATGCTCTGAGGCGCTGAGGGTCCGTTCGGCTGTACGACCGCGTATACGCCTTGGTCCGTTACTGCCCAATTCGGTGACAGAGGCGCGTCGGTTATGTACGACCAGACCTCACGCCCCTTGGAGACGGCTACTATGCGATCGGCGCCATGGCCTGTGGTAGCGCCCGGCACCTGAGACTCCCTAGCCATGAACAACACGTATCCGGCGGCGGCCTGGGGTCTGGACACGATAGTGAGCTTGTTTGTGGGAAGAGACCATAGGGGCCTGAGTGTCGACGGATCGAAGGCGTACAAGCTGCCATTCTGTGCCGGTGCGTACAGTACGTCCTTCGAAACGCTCAGTAATCCGTCACGGACCAGTATTGGATGAGACGCGCGGGGCTTTCCGGTCCGCAGATCGACCGCATATAGACGTCCGTCTTTTCCGGGAAAGTAGGCGGTGTCCCTGTAGAGGGCAGGGCTGCCTGAGTACCTCATCTTGATCAGACCACGCCGCTGCCGAGACTCGGGATCCATCACATGCAGCCTGTATGCCTCATGTACCACCAACAGGCCGTCGGACAGGACGGGCTGCCGAGCGGGGCCGGAGGCGGCACGAGTCTGCCAGGGCTCAGGCTTGTGCCGCGCCTTGGTCCCAGCGGACCTACGGCTCTGGCCGTCCGCGCGGTCTGAGGACCGCTGCTTCCGCTTCTTCCGAACCTTGGCCAGTGCGATGTCGTACTGCATCTCGCCACCCATGCGAGGGTTTTGCGCAGCCCCCTCC
Organism: Streptomyces venezuelae ATCC 10712; assembly: GCF_008639165.1. Lineage (NCBI taxonomy): Bacteria > Bacillati > Actinomycetota > Actinomycetes > Kitasatosporales > Streptomycetaceae > Streptomyces > Streptomyces venezuelae. The sequence continues at coordinate 6,600,304 of NZ_CP029197.1, forward strand.
TGGTGAAGACGCTCACAGGCATACCGATAGAGCTCTTGGAGAGTGACGAAGCCGTCGCCATTGAGATCGGCGGCACCGCTGGAAATGCCCTCGATGAGCATCCCTGTGAAGAGGGACGGCGCGGGCGTATCAGCATCAGGGTGATGCCCTTCCCAAGTCCTCTGCGACCTGGTGCCAGCAGTGATGACGACGCGGCCGTGGCCGACCAGCGCCTCCTCGAATCTCGCCGATTCGTCGCTCTTCGCCCCTGGGAGGAAGAGACCGCTGTAGCAGCAGTCCAGGATCACGACGATGCTTCGTGCGCGGCATTCCTCCATGACATCGTGGATGTAAGCTGCGGAGATCGTCGTATAGGCGGGCCGCTCGGGGTCTGTCTGGCGGATGGCGAAATGCAGCTTGTCGTTACGGCTCAGGATCCCATGGCAAGAGAGGTACAGGAGACGTACGTCGTCGCCCCAAGCGGTGAGGAAGAACTCGGCAATCGCCCGCTCGAGTGTGGAGCGATCCGCATCGATGAGCGTCTGGACCTCGAATGCACCGATCTTTGGGTCACGGAGGAGCGTATCCAGGCGAGTGCAGTCCACCTCAGGTGAGCGGAGCGCTGGCAGTTCCGGATGGTCGTATGTCCCCGTCCCGATGAGCAGGGCCCCACGGTTTCCGTTGCCGAACGATTGCGTGGTCATATTTGTCAGGTCTGCTCGGCGGGACCTTCTTCGGGCTGGCGCTCGGCTGGGACCTCGCGGTGAGCGAGGAACTGGTCGATCAAACGTTCCCGCTCGGCAGTTGAGGCGTCACTCAGCTCGATCACGCGTCCCTCCAACTCCACCTTGATGCCGCGCACAGGCCGGTTCTTCAGCCAGGTGTCGGCGAGAAGGAGAGCTTGACGCAGGGCAAAGGACGCGGCCGTGACGACAACCGACCCGGCGGCGATCAGCTCGCCGCTCTTGGCCCCGTTCGAGATTCCTCCTGCGGAACGCCCAGACCGTACGTCCACTACGTCCAGCTCTTCGAGAGCACGGCGCAACTGGCTTCCAAGCCGCAGCAACTCGTCAGCGTCCGAGTCAGCAAGCCCTAGAATTTCCAACCGTGCGATCTTGTGCATAGTCCCACCCCGCTGTCAGCGTTCTGTGCGCACGACACTTTACGGGGAGAGTTGGCTGGGCCGGGGCAGACGTCGGGACTGGGGTCGACAGCCTTCTCTCGGTACGCACACGGGAGTCGGATCGGCATTTGCGGTCGTCGAGGTGCACCATCCATCGAGTGGAGGACCATCGCCTGCGGTGTCCTGTGCAGGCTTGCCAGCTTCTGACCCACCGGAGGGTCGTCCCGGGCGGGAGCCTGCCGCTCGGTCTCTGCTCGTTTCCTGCGACGGGAGCGTTGCGGGTGCACCGATCCGGGAAGGTTCAGGGGCGTCCGAAAGCCAGTGCACGGAACGCGTCGCGTGCGATGGCAAGTAGTTCGCGATCGCGGGTGAAGTAGAGCTTGTTGGTGAGGAGGATTGCCCAGCGCTGCTGCTTCGGGCTGATCCACATACCTGTGCCGGTGAAGCCGTAGTGGATCCAGATGTCCTCGCCTAGTTCGGTGTCAGGAGCGGGGTGCCAGAAGAGGCCGCGTGCAGGGGTGAGTTGGCCGGTGCGGATGCGTAGGGAGTCCGCGATCCAGGTCGGGCCGAAGGCGGCCTGCGTCGGGGCGAGCATGTGCTGGAGGAAGCGGCTGAGGTCGGCGAGGGTGGAGAAGGCGCCGGCGATGCCGCAGGTGCCGCCGAGGAGACGGGCGGAGAAGTCGTGGGCGGTGCCCTTGAGGTGGGTGCCGGTTTCCTCGTCGAGCTCGGTGGGGGCGCAGCGGGCGATCACGTCCGCGGGTAGGGGGCCGAAGGAGGTCTGGCCCATGCCGAGGGGGTTCCAGATCCGGCTTTTGGCCAGGTTGTCGAGGGGTTGGCGGGCGAGGTACTCGGCCAGGTAGCCGAGGATCAGGGCAGCTCGGTCGGTGTACTCGACGGCCTCGCTGGGGGCGCGATGGAGGGCCTCATGGAGGACGCCGTCGCGGATGTCCTGGGGGTCGGTGCCGTACAGGTTCTTGAGGTTGGCGCGCAGAGGCAGGCCGGCGGTGTGGGTTAGGAGCTCGTGGGCGGTGACCTGGGCGAGCGGGTGGCCGGTGACCTCGGGCCAGAAGGTGCCGAGCGGGGTGTGGAGCTGGAGCTTGCCTTCTTCGACGAGGGTGCCGATGGCGGCCCACACGGCGACGATCTTGGTGAGGCTGGCGATGTCGAAGACGGTGTCGAGCCGCATCGGCTCGTCGGGGCGGGTCGGGTTGAGGAGGCCGACCGCCCCGCTCGCCGTTGTACCGGTGGCGTTGCCGACGGCCCAGACTGCTCCCGGGTAGACCCGGTCGCGGACGCCGTCCTGGAGGAGCTGCTCAATGCGCGGGATGTCGAGCGTCATGGTGTTCCGATCGTAGTGAGACGGCCAGCCCTGGTGGGGGTGCGCCACGGGTGATCAGGCGAGTCGCCTGCCGAGCTCGGCGAGGGCTGCGGCGGTGGCGCTCAGGGGGAAGCGGGCCGCGTTGGTGGCGCCAGCCGCGCGGAGCGCCGAGAGGAGGCCGGGGCTGGTACGGAGGCGGTCGAGTTCACGGGCGACGGCGTGCGGGTCGGCGAAGTCGGTGGCGAGACCGGTGCCGCCCAGTGCCTCGGTGAGACCGGGAACGGGCTGGTAGAGGACGGGAAGCCCGCATGCCTGGGCCTCGAGCGCCACGAGACCCATGGCCTCCAGCGTCGTGGAGGGCATCACCAGCACGTCGTGGTCGGCGAAGGTCCTCCAGAGCTGTGGCCGGCGTAGCCAGCCGAGGTAGTGGACGTGTACCCCGCGCTCGTGAAGGCGGGGGCGAAGGGCATGGAATTCGGCTCGGGGTGCGGCGATGGACAGCTCGGCGGACTGAGTGAGCGGGAGGGCTGAGAGGAGGGCGTCGAAGCCCTTCTCGGGGGTGAGGCGGCCGGCGTACAGGATCCGCAGGTGGCTGGAGGGCTGGTTCCGGCGCCGTGGGGGAGGGGTGGCGATGAGGTGGTCGGGGATGCCCCAGGGGATCTTCTCGATCTTGCGGCGTCGGGTGTCGGGGGCGAGGAGGAGCAGGCGGTCCGCCATCGCGCCGGTCGGCACCACGATCGCGTCGGCGGCCCAGGCTGCCTCGCGCAGGGTGGCCAACTGTTCGGGGTGCGTTTCCGCGAAGAGGAGGTCGGTCCCGTGGACCAGGGCGATCCGAGGGAGCTTCGGGAAGGCTCTGAGCAGAGCCGGCGTGGCGCCGAAGGCCAGGTGCTGCAGATGCAGGACTCCGGCGTCGCCCCCACCCACCGCCTCGACCAGGGCCCGCTGGAGGGCGGCGACATAGCGGCGGAAGGCGTACCCCGTCAGGCACTTTCCCGGCGCCTGCACCAGCTCCAGCCCCGCCGGCACGGGCGACCGCAGGCTCTTGCGCTCGGGCGCGAGCATGAAGGCGCGGGCGGCCAGGAGGGGAACACGGCCGGTGTACAGGCCCAGGAAGAGCTCGACGCTTCCGCCTGGGCTCGGGAACGGCAGGTCGAGGGCCGTGACGACGGTGGGGTTCACGCGGCGCCTCCCGGGTTCTCCTCGTAGAGGCGGGACGTTTCGATGCCCTGGCTGGCCCGGTACTTGAGGCCGTGGTTCTGGTAGCTGGCCGTGGCGCCGAGGGCCTGGAGGAAGACCAGCTTGCCGAACGTCATGCGCGGGTAGACCCGGACCGGTCGGCTCGCCCGGATCTCCAGCGTCCATCGGATGGCGTGGCCCTGATGCCCGAGGGGAGCGGAGACGTGGACCCAGATGCCGAGCGCGCCGGTCGTCCGGTCGCCGTTGAGGAACTGCGCGTACGCCTCCGAGCCGGTCCGCTCGTACGTCGTCCCCAGGTAGAGGACCTCCGGCCGGAGTAGGTACCCGGACTCGGGGATCGGCACCTCCTGGAAGTCGGTCGGCCTCGCCGCGTCGAGGGAGCCGTCGTGGAAGCGCAGGGTGTCGCCGAGACGCCAGTCGTAGGCGTTGGGGGAGATCCTGCGCGGCTCGTACGGTTCGATGGTGATCTCGCCGGCGGCTCTGGCGGCGGCGATGGCGGGGCCGGTGAGGATCACGAGGCCACCGCCCCGAGGGCGGCGAGGTCGTGCCAGTACGCGGAGGGCTGGGGGCCGGCGGACGACTGGTACTTGCCCGCGTAGAGGGCTACCGGGCCGACCGACACGAAGAACATGATCTGGCCGATCCGCATACCCGGGTACACGCGGAGCGGTCGGATCGGGGAGAGCATGAGCGTCCACTGGCCGTGGAAGCCGATGTCCCCGATGGGAGCGGTGATCTCCACGAACAGGCCGAGGCGGCCGATTGAGGAACGTCCGAAGAGCAGGGGTACGAAGGTGTCCGAACCGACCTCCTCGATCGTGTGGCCGAGGTAGAGCTGGCCGGGTTGGAGCTCGAAGCCGTCCGGACCGATCTCGATCGACTCGGTGGCGTTCGGCCGGTGGGCGTCCAGGGTGTGTGCGGTGTACGTGAGCAGGGTCCCGCCGAGACGGACGTTGTAGCTGTTCGGGTTCACCTGCGTCGGCTCGAACGGGGAGATGCGGATGCGGCCGTCGGCCGTGGCCTGGGCGATCTCGGGGCCGGTGAGGATCATCGGGATTCTCCATCGGTGAGCGTGCGCTGCACGGCCTGGCTGAGACGGATGCCGGCCTGCCGGGTACGGCCTCCGAGGTACGCGTCGGCGAGATAGCCGGTGGTCAGCACAGTCGGCAGGCGGTCGGGCAAGGGACGGGGCGCGGACACGACCGGGCCCGTCTGCGCGGTGAGGTGGGCGAGGAGGGCCGCCGGGTCTGTGAGGAAGCGCCCCGGCACGTGGGCGTGTACGAGCTGGTTGTCGAAGGGCTCGATGGCCAGGAGGTCGCCCTGCGTGAGTACGGTCCCCAGCCGGGGAGACCGAAGCGCGGTCTCGTTCAGCAGGACGGCTTCGGCGCCCAGACCGTTGTGGAGGCGGCCGGCGACGTCGGTGAGCAGGGCGCGACGGTCGAGCAGGCCGTTCGCGTACGGGGCCCGGAGCGGACCAAGCGGCGTGCGCAGTTCCTCGTGGACGGCGTCGATGGCCTCCTGTACAGGGGCGAGTTCTCGGGGGAGGACGGCTGTAGGCGGGAAGGAGTCGACTCGGGCTACCCACCCGGCGCCCACGGGCTCGGCCAGCGCATACCCGGCCGCGAGTTCACGCCCCTTGAGGACGAGCGTGTCTCCCACGGGCACCGGCCCCGGCCGCTCGCTGTGGCAGTGCCCGGCGAAGACGACGTCCAGGAACGGGCAGGCAGCGGCCAGCTTGAGGTCTTCGTCGAACCCGGAGTGGCTGAGCACCACCCAGGAGTCGGCCTGGTGGTGATGGGTCAGCATCAGCTCGCGCAGTGCCTGGACCGGTTCGGTGACACGGTGTCCGGCGCGCTGGTCGGCGGGGATGGCGTTGAACGCCTGGGGACCGATGACGCCCGTGACGGCGACGCGGCGGGTGCCGATATTCACGAGGCGGGCCGGACGGAAGAGCGGATTGCCGGTCTCGGCGTCCACGGCGTTCGCGCACACCGTGATGCCATGGAGGTCGGACTCGAAGTGGTGGACCCAGCCGTGGTTGCCAGGGGCGACGGCGTCGTAGAGGCGGACCAGGACGTCCCGTTCGATGCGGCCCTGTCCGAGCCGGTAGTAGCCCGTGCCCTCGAAGAAGTCCCCGCAGTCGACGACGAGGCTGTCGTGCCTTCTGGCGTGCAGGTGCGTGAGCATCGGTACGGCGCCGTCGAAGGCCGAGTGGAAGTCGGTGGTGGCGATGATCCGGCGGAGGTGTCTGGCTGCGGTCATGGGGTGACCTCGCAGATGTCGGCGCCGAGGGCGAGGAGCTTGCCGGGCAGGTCGGCGTGGCCGCGGCGGATCTGGTCGACCCCGCCGAGCGTGGTGACGCCACGGGCAGTGAGGCCGGCGACCATCAGCGCGGAACCCGTGCGAATGTCGGTCGCCTCCACTCCGGCACCCGTCAGCCTCTGGGGGCCGGTGAAGCGGCATTCGGTCGAGGACAGTTCGGTGATCTCCCCGCCCATGCGGGCGAGCTGGGGGATGAGGTTGCTGTGGCGCCCGGGGTTGATCGGGTCCGAGAATAGGTGCGTGCCGGGGAAGCCCAGGGCGAGCCCGAGCAGCGGTGGTTCGAAGTCGGCGTCGAGGCCGTTGGGGGCGAGGGTGGCCATGGCCCGGAGGGGCCGACCGGTCGGTTGAGTGTCCCGACCGTGGACGGCCAGCGCCTCGGTCTCCTCGGCCGTGGGGATGCCCATCCGGTTCAGCGCCGCGATCAGCGGACCGATGTCAGATCCGTGGACGCCCTCGATCCGCGCGGTGCCGCCGGTGGCGGCCACGGCACAGGCCAGGGTTCCGGCCTCGATCTTGTCTCCCGGCACTTTCCAGACGGGCGCGTCCCCTGAGACCGAAGATGGCGGGGCGAGCGTGAGGACGCGCTCGCCTGCACGGTACGCGTACCCCACGGCCGTCAGAGCGTCCAGAACGCAGAGGACCTCCGGGGAGAGGTTCGGCTGCCCGAGCCGCAGTGGCGCACCTGCGACCACGGCGCGCAGCACCGCGGCGATCGTCGCCCCGCGCGAGCGGAACGGCAGGGCCAGCGACACCGGGCCAGGGACCGCCTTGCCGGCTTCGACCGCATACCCGCGATCGTCCACGCGGACGCGGTCGCCGAAGGCTTCGTACACCTTGAAGTGCTGCTCCATCCCGCGGTCGCCGATCCGGCAACCGCCGGGCCAGGGGAGCCCGGCTCGACCGCACAAGGCGATCAGGGCGGGGACGAGGTAGTAGGAGGCGCGGATGCTGGAAGCGTCCTCGTCGAGCCCGTTGGCCTTCGGGGCCGCCTCGCCGGGGAGGACGAGGACGGTGCGGCTGTCACCGACCGGGTGGGCGGTGTTCCATCCCGCCTGCCGCAGCAGGTCGAGCAGCGTCTGGACGTCGGAGCTGGCGGGGACGTTGTCGAGACGTACGGGGCGAAGGAGGGCGGCCGCAGCCGCGATGAGCGGGAGCGCGGCGTTCTTCGAACCGTCGACCGTCACGGCACCAGCGAGGGGCCGGCCGGGCCGGATCGCGATCACCTGGGACGTAACGGCGGGGACGCGGGTACTCACGTACAACTCCTCTGCGTGGGAACGGACAAGGCGGAGGCAGATCTGGTCGGGGGTGCGTCGGCGACGTCGATCTCGGCCCAGCAGCACTTGCCAGAGCCCGTCGGCGCCGTACCGAAGCGGTCCGCGAGCACGCCGACCAGGAAGAGCCCGCGTCCGCCCTCGCTGTCCTCGTCCGGTAGTGCGGCCGTCGGCAGAGTGGGGCTCGCGTCGCTGACCTCCACTCGCAGGACCGCGTCGGAGAGCTGGGCTACGACACTGATCGGCTGATGACCGGCGTAACGGACCGCGTTTGTGACGAGCTCGCTGACGACCAGCTCGGCCGTGTGGACGGCTTCCGACGCCGCGGGCACCGCCGGCCAGGCGGCAATGGCCTCCCGTACCTGGCGTCGTGCCACGGGCACGGCGGCCGGAATCGGCGGGAGGGAGAAGATGAGCTGGTGCGCTTCCACGAGCGGCCTCCAGAAGTCGGATCGACCACCCCAAGAAACAGCGCCGCCAGCGCACTTCGCGACGGCCTGTGCCTGTACTGCATCGTTCATGCAGAAGCTGCATGAAGCCCTCGTACGACTCGCCTACGCTGCGTACGCAGAGGCATGCTCGACGCGGACGGAAGGGCATGGATGGCAGACGTGAAGACCGAAGCCGAGAAGATCGGCGAGACGATCAAACGGGCTCGCCTGCGCACCAGTCGCTCGCAGGCGGATGTTGCCACCGCGCTCGGCTACCACCAGTCGAAGATCAGCCGCCTGGAGAGCGGACGGGGGACGGAGGACACCCGGGTCTTACGCGCCGTCGCTGCCGAACTTGGCATCTCACTCCACCTCCTCGGCCTGAGAGGCCCCGGCCCGTCCGCAGAACCGACAGACGATCCCGAGACAGAAGACATGCGCCGCCGCACCTTCCTCGCCGCGAGCATCGCGTCCCTCGCGGCCCCCACCGCACCTGCCACGGCTGCCCACGACGACCTCGTCCGCGCACTCCTCCCAGGCCCACGCACGGCTTCCGTCCGAGTGGACGGTATGGATAAGGAGTCCCTGGAATCACGGATCGCCGTGGCTCGGCGCCTCTTCTACACCTGCGACTACGCAGCGCTGGAGGCCACTCTTCCCAGCCTCATCGCCGACCTGCGCGAAGCTGCGGGCGGCGATCACCACGGCGACGCGGCGATGGCCGGGCTCCTCGCCACCGCCTACCAGACCTCCACAAGCCTGCTGCTCAAGCAAGGAGACCACGGCAACGCCTGGCTCGCCGTGGGTCGTGCCATGGCCGAAGCAGAACGCTGCGGCGACCCCGTTGTTCTCGCCTCCAGCGTTCGCGTCCACGCCCACGTCCTGACCCGCGAGAAGCACACCGCCCCGGCCGTCACCCTGGTCCGGCACACCGCGGGCCAGCTTGCAGGCTCATACGACCAGCGATCCCCGCGCTACCTCGCGGCAGTAGGACTTCTTCTCCTGCGAGGCGTGACTGCCGCCAGCACGGTTGGCGACCGCGCCGCCACCCGCGAATTCCTCGACGAGGCACGGGACATCGCCCGCTACGTCGCACTCGATCGCCCCGATGCCTGGGCCAACTTCAGCCCCACGAACGTCGCCCTCCACGCGGTGAGTGCCTCCGTGGCCTTCGGCGACGCCGGCATCGCCCTGAACACCGCCGCGCCCCTCATGCGCCGCCACATCCCCGTCCCCGAACGCCGGGCGGCGCTGTGGGTCGAGGCCGCCCGCGCCTACAACCAGCAGGGCCGCCTCGCCGAGGGATACCAGGCCCTCCGCATCGCCGAGACCTGTGCCGCCCAGGACGTCCGCCGCCCCGCCGTCCGCGGCTTGGTCGCCGACATGGCCGCCCGCGATCGGCGACGTACGCTGCCCGAACTCCACCACTTCAGCCGCCGACTGGGAGTCCCCGCGTGACCGCACAGCCGTTCCTGTACGTCGTCGTCTGTGCCGCCGGCATCGCGGGCGACGCCCACAAGCTGATCACCGCCGCGCAGGAGCAGGGCTGGGGCGTCGGCGTCGTAGCCACACCACAGGGCCTCGGCTTCCTCGACACCGAGGCGGTCGAGGCCCAGACGGGCTACCCGATCCGCTCGGCCTGGCGCAGGCCGGGCGACGCGCGTCCGCTTCCGTCCGCCGACGCCATCGCCGTCGCGCCGGCCACGTTCAACACGATCAACAAGTGGGCGGCCGGCATCGCAGACACCCTCGCGCTGGGCATCCTGTGCGAGGCGTACGGCATGGACATCCCGACGGTCGTCCTGCCGTACGTGAACGCGGCCATGGCCGCGCACCCGGCCTACGGCCGGAGCCTTGAGCAACTGCGGGGGATGGGCGTGATGATCGGGTCGTACGAGCCGCACCGGCCGAAGGCGGGCGGGGGAGCGGATCGTTTCCGATGGGAGGAGGCGTTGGAACTGCTGGAGGGCAAGTTCGACTGAACGCGACCCCGCCCCCTTCTCACCCTCGTGGTGCGTGTGTTCCGAATCGGAACAGCACGGGTGCTCCGGATCGGAACGCGAGCGCCGTTCCCTCGGGAACACGATGGCCGCGCGCCTCGGGCAGGATCCGTGTTAACGGCTCCTTGGAAGGGAGTCTGACCGCGTCGCCCTTGGCGTGGGTGTGGCAGGACCAGGCTGAACTCTGCTCGCCGTCCTGTCGTGCGAACGTTCCCCGACTGCCAGATCCGGAAGGCGCCTCAGGCGCCAGGTGAGGACTTCGGCGAGGTTGGTGGCGCTGCCGAGTTCGCGGTGGCGGGCGGCTTGAGCGAGCAGCGCGGCGGGGGCGTGGCCGGCTGCGGTGGCGTCGTTGAGGGTGCTGGCGAGGGCGGGCCAGGCGGGTTGGGCGAGGATCTGCTCGGCCAGATCGGGCAGCGCCTGGCGCACCGCGGCGGCCGGCCGCTCCAAGAGCGGCCGGGCAAGGCGCCGACTCCGGTGGTGGATCACGGCCAGCGGCTAGGCGGCTGCGGCCCGGTAGGCGACACGGAGATACTCGGCCGCTTGTCGGGCGGCCTCGGCCTGCTGTGTGTGGTCGCGGGTGCGGTGCCAGTGCTGGGCGGCGATGACCGCCTGCAGGAGGGCGTTCCACGCGCCGATGCGCACGGCCTTGGCGTGCACCGACGCGGACGCCAGTTGGCCGGCGGATATTGCCGCGTTGGGGAGCAACATCGCGGAGATTCACCGGGCAGACGCCCTGGTCGTTGACCCGGTGAACGTGCGGCCGTGCCCCTCGGAGCAGTGTCCGTTTGAGTGGCTCCTGAGTCGGACCGCGTCACCCCTGGGGTGGGCGTGGTGCGGTCATGACCTGCCGTGGTGGTGTCGTTGAGGATGGCAGCGAGGGCGGACCAGCAGGTTCGACGCGAATCTGCCCGGCCGGGGGCAGCTGTCTGGTTCTCCATGACGGCCGCCCCAGAACCGGCCGGGCGAGGACGGTGAGTGAGGACGGGGGAGAGGCTTCGTCAAAGCGTTGCTCATCGTCGTCGTGGGGACGGACGGTGCGAATGCGAACGCGCTTGTCGGCGGTCTTCGGTGAAAGCTCAAGCGGCGAGGTTCTTTGGAGAATGGCGTCTCTGGCGTTCATTGTGCTCCTCCGGCGCTGCCTCACGGCCCCGCTCCTCCCGGGGCTGGGTCGTCCCCTCTCCCTCCTGGGGCGGGCCAGGCCGGACCAAGACGCGTTTCCTCACCAGGGAAGAGTGTCTTGGCCGATAACTTGCTCCGCCCGGGGCAAGGGCGGTGCCCACCTGCGGCTGGGTGGTGGGAGCTCCGGTGTGACTGTCGTGCGCCAGGGTTTCCGCGGAGTGAGTGCTGGGTGCGGCGTTCTGGCGGGTGCGGAGGGGCGGGTGTGTCAGGCCGTGGATGCCAGGTCCTTGGTGACGGCCGCCTCCTCCAGGACCGCGTCGACGGCGTTCTTGGTCCGGGTCCTGTCAACGGTGCAGCCCTATGGGAGCCCGCGCTCGCGCAGCCGGCGTCATTCCCCTGCGGCAAGAAGGAGGGTCTCTCCCTCGTCATCAACTGCCATCTCGCCGCCAACAAACCGGCGGCCACCGAACCGACCGCAGCACGCGCTGTGCCACCCGTTCTCGTCGGTGAGCACGCTGCGCTTCAGGCTTCTCGACGCCAGGGCAGGCGGGAGCGTCTGGCCGACAGGCCAAGCAGTTCGTGCAGCGTCTTGCCCTCGTGGGCCCAGCGGTGCAGCCGGTCGCGGTCCACCCCTCGCACGCCGTGCCGGTCGCCCCAGGCCATGGCGTCCCGTGTGAACGCGCCGTTGGTGACGACGACCGCGTGGTCCGCCCCGTGGGCAGGACCTGCGGTGCCCTTCACCTGGTACATCACCGATGAGTCGACCTTGCCGCCGACACGGGTGTGCTTCGCCTGCACCACGATCCGCCCGAGCGACGGCCGGACACCGATCACGTCCGCGACCTGGTACCCGCCGCCGCCCACCTTCCTGGCCGTCCACCCATCGCGCACGAGCAGGTCGCGCAGCGCGTACTCGAAGTCCTGGTCGCCCATCGTGTCCAGCTCCGGCAAGGTGATGCGCAGGCGGGCCAGCCTCTCGCCGTCCGCGCGACGCCGGAGACGGTCCCTTACTCGGAGACCGGCCAAGACGGCGGCAACGGCAAGGCCGGCCAGAGCCAGCAGAGGCCAGGATTCAGCGGCCTTGGCCGCGAGGTGTGCCGCGGCTTGCGCCAGTGCGACCATGAGCGCGAGGACGACGGCTGCCGCACCCAGAAGGTCCGTGGTGCCACGCGGCCGCCATCGGGCCCTCCGTCGAAGTCGGGGCCGGGGTGTCACTGCCCGCCCGCCGGCGCGGAGACGGCGGGCTTCGGCGCGGGCTGATGCGCGGTCGGATCGTCACCGAACCCGAAGACCTGGCCCCGGAGCCACACCACCGCGCACAGGCCGGCCACGGCCCACACGCTCAACCCTTTGGCGGACTTGGGTCCGGGCTTGCGCCGGAGGTGGGTCCGTACGCGTACGTACCCGTCCGGAATCTTCGGCATGGTGCATCCCTCCCCATCGGTCCGCTCCGCGCGGACCTCCAGGTCGGTTGTAGCGGTGACCGCCGGCAGAAACTGATGCAACGTCATGCTCTATCGGGCGGCAAGGGGGCGAGTCGGCCACGCCTGCGTGAGTGTCCACCCATCCTTGCGGATCTCTGGCCTGCGTCGAAGTCTCATGGTCGGTGCCATGCCGCGAAATGCAGGACTCGCCGAATGGCCTGTTCGCGCGGAGCGCGGTCAGCGGCGACTGCGCCGGGCGCCGCCCCCGGTCAGGTGCGGATGCCGCGGTCGTCCGACCGCCTCCCGCGCGTTCTCCCCAGATTCTCCCCAGGACGCCTCCGGAGGGCATGATCTAGCGTTTGCGTATGCTAAGTGGATCAAGAGTCTAGGGTAGGCGACTACAGCCAGTCCTTCTTCTTGAAGACCACGTACAGACTCGTGCACACCACCGCCATCAGCAGCACCGCGAACGGATATCCGCCCGCCCAGTGCAGTTCCGGCATGTTGTCGAAGTTCATGCCGTAGATCGTGCCGACCAGGGTGGGGGCGAACAGGATGGCCGCCCAGGAGGAGATCTTCTTGATCTCCTCGTTCTGTTCGAAGCCCGCTTCCGCCAACGCGCGCATTTCCGCGTTCTGTTGCTGGGTGACCAGGGTCGCGTTGACCGTCAGGATGTCCGTGAGGGCCTGGCGGAAGCCGTCCACGCGTTCGCTGGTGTGGGTGACGTGGTCGGCCACGTCGCGGAGGTAGCGCTGGAGTTCCTCGTCCGTGCCGTACTTGGCGAAGCCGGCCATCAGACCGTGGAGCATGCCCACCAGGGGGCGGGTCGCGCGCTGGAACTCGACCATTTCGCGGGAGAGTTCGTAGATGCGGCGGGAGACCGCCGGGTCGCCGCCGAAGACCTCCGTCTCGATCTCGTCGATGTCGTTCTGGACGCCCGCCACCACCGGGGCGTAGCCGTCGACCACCGCGTCCAGGATCGCGTACAGGACCGCCTCCGGGCCCAGGGCGAGGAGTTCCGGGTCCTTCTCCATGCGGCGGCGGACTGTGGAGAGGTCCGGGGCGGCGCCGTGGCGGACCGTGATCAGGAAGTCCGGGCCCACGAAGATGTGGAGTTCGCCGAAGTCGACCTCCTCCTGGGCGTCCAGGTAGCGCGCGGCCCTCAGGACCACGAAGAGGGTGTCGCCGTAGCGCTCAAGTTTCGGGCGCTGATGGGCCTCCATCGCGTCCTCGACGGCCAGCTCGTGCAGGTCGAACTCGGCTGCCAGGGAGTGGAGTTCCTCCGCCGTGGGGCGCTGGAGGCCGATCCACGCCATGCCGTCCGGGTGCTCGCGCAGCTGGCGGAAGGTTTCCGCGAGCGTCGCCGGGGACGAGACCCGGTGGCCGTCCCGGTACAGGCTCGCCTGCACCACGCTCGGCCGCGCCTCCGCCGGCTCGGGGGCGGCCGTCGTCGGCGGCTGCGCCGGGGGGCGGCGCCATCCGGCGCGTGGGCGTCGGTCGGACATCTCGTACACCTCCTTGGTCTCCGCGAAGGATATATGGGGTCGGGCTGGGGTGAATCGCATCCGCGCAGGTCGGGGCGTGCAGGCCCCCGGACGCCCCGGGGAAGCCTTGCGGACCGTATCTGTCCGCAAGCCCGAGTAGCGTGCCGCCATGGCCCCCAAGACGAACCACCCCGTGCTCGGTGCCCGCGCCCTGAACCGCGCCACCCTCGACCGCCAGCTGCTGCTCCGCCCCTCCCCGCGGGGCGTCTTCGAGGCCGTCGAGCACCTCCTCGGCCTCCAGGCACAGAACACCAAGCCGCCGTACTACGCGCTCGCCGCCCGCCTCGAAGGATTCCGGCCCGAGCAGCTGTCCACGCTCATGGAGTCCCGCGCCGTCGCCCGGATCGTCACCATGCGCTCCACAGTGCACACCCACACCGCCGGCGACGCGGTCGCCCTGCGGCGGCTCGTCCAGCCCGGGGCCATCGACCGCGAACTCGCCCTCTTCGTCTCCCGCGGCGGGCTCGACGGCGTCGACCTCGACCGGCTCGCCGCCACCGCCCGCGCCCTCGTCGAGGAGCGGCCCCGCACCCCCAAGCAGCTGCGCGAGGAGCTGCTCCCGCTCTGGCCCGACGCCGATCCGCAGTCCCTCTCCGTCGCCGCCCGCTGTCTGCTTCCCCTCGTCCAGGTCACCCCGCGCGGCCTCTGGGGCCGCGGCGGCCAGGTCGCGCTCACCACGACCGGTCAGTGGTTCGGCGCCCCGGACCCGGACGCCTCCGCGACCGACCAGAGGCCCGACGCGTCCGCGACCGATCAGAGGCCCGCCGCCTCCACGGCCGATCAGACGTCTGAAGACCCCGCCGACCTCGACCGGACCGTGCTCCGCTATCTCGGCGCCTTCGGCCCCGCCTCCGTCAAGGACATGCAGACCTGGTGCGGGCTCACCAAGCTCGGCCCCGCTTTCGAGCGGCTGCGGTCCAGGCTGCTCGTCTTCCAGGACGAGCGCGGCACCGAGCTCTTCGACCTGCCCGACGCGCCCCGCCCCGACGAGGACACCCCGGCCCCGCCGCGCTTCCTCCCCGAGTTCGACAACCTCCTGTTGTCGCACGCCGACCGCACCCGTGTCGTCCCCGCCGACCTCCGGGGCCGCACCTGGACCGGCAATCAGGCCCACCGTGTCTTCCTCCTCGACGGCTTCCTCGGCGGCATCTGGCACCTGGACGAGGCCAAGGACCGCACCACGCTCACCATCGAACCCTTCGTGCCCGTCAGCCGCGCCCAGCGCGCCTCCCTCGCCGCCGAAGCCGAGCGGACGCTCCGGCTCATGACGCCGTCGGACATCCCGTACGAGATCGTCCATGGACAGTGACAGTGACAGCGACAGCGCAGGTGACAGGGGACGTGACAGCGCGGTGACCAGGGACGAAGCCGTCTCCGCCCGGCTCGCCGAGGCGGGCTGGTTCCCCGGGCGGGACGTCGGCGCGCGGCTGCCCGGGCTCCTGGCCTTCGTCATCGACCGATTCGCCGAGGAAGGCCATCCGGTCGAGCCCTTCCCGGCGGCCCGGGACTTCGTCCGCGCGTTCGGGGGGCTGCGCCTGGTGATCCCGGGTTCGCCGCCCGCCGCCGTCGGATTCACCCCGCACTGGATCTACGAGGAGAGCGGTGAGGACGTCGCCGAACTCGCCCGGAACCTGGGCAGGAGGCTGTTTCCCGTCGGATACGAGACGTTCGACGGGGCGATGGTCCTCGTCGACGAGACCGGGCGGTTCTTCCTCCTCCACCACACCGGCCCCTACTTCCTGGGCGTCACCGCGCACGAGGCCGTCGGCTGCCTGCTGTACGGGCCCCAGCGGGAAGCGCGGGAGTTCTTCGTCTGACGCCACGCCTGGCACGCCCTGGGCGGCCTACGGCAGCGCCCCCGCGCGGCGGGCCGCCACCACCGCCTCCAGGCGGGTGTGGGCGCCCAGTTTGCGCATCGCCGAGCGCAGATAGCCCTTGACCGTCTCCGGGCGCAGGCCGAGGCGGGTCGCCGCCGTCGCGTTCGTGGCGCCCGAGGCCACCGCCGTCAGGACGTCCCGCTCCCGTGGGGTCAGCGCCACGCCCGGCAGGTCGCGGGGCGTCCCCGAGGCCGTCTCCAGGCGTCCGCAGACCGCGAGGAGGCGCTCCCGCAGTTCCGGGTCCGGGACCCGCGGGGCCAGTTCGCGCAGCTCCCCGTACGCCTGGCGGACCTCCTCCCACGAGGGCCCCGAGGCCGGCGGCGGCTCGAGGCGGGCGACCTCGTCCCGTACGGCCAGCGCCTGCTCCACGTCCCGGGCCGCCGCGACCGCCGCGTCGAAGACCCGCTCGCCGATCGGCAGCGCGTCGCGCAGTGCCCCGTACAGGACCCCGCGCACCTTGCGGCGTACGACGACGGGCACCGCGATCACCGAGCGCAGCCCCTCCGCCGAGACCGGCCCGTCGTACTCGTGGGTGATGTGCCGGGCCGAGGGGTAGTCCGTGACCGCGCACGGCCGGGACAGTGCCAGACACTTGCCGCCCAGGCCCGAGCCCGTCGAGATGGTGAGGCCGTGCAGCGCGGGCGTCACCGCCCCGCACGTCTCGCCGATCCGCATCGCCCGCCCGTCCTGGAGCAGCCCGCCGAAGACGACGGGCAGTCCGCTGCCCCGGCGCAGCCGCAGCAGCGCCGCGCGCAGTTCGGCCGTTTCCATCTGCTCGGGCACGGAAGCACTCCTTCACCCCCGAACGGGGGTAGTGAGACCTGGGTCACTGATTACACGATGTCCGGGACCGGTCCCGCAACGAGGAGGACGAATGACGGCGAACAGCGCGACCAGTGCGACGGAGAGGTTCCGGGCCGCCCGGGACTTCCTGCTCCGGCACCGCGAGGACTACGAGACGGCCTACGAGGGCTTCGCCTGGCCCCGGTCCGAGCGGTTCAACTGGGCGCTCGAATGGTTCGACGTCATCGCCGAGGGGAACGACCGCACCGCGCTCCACCTCGTCGAGGAGGACGGCGAGGAGACCAGGGTCAGCTTCGCCGACATGTCCGCCCGCTCCAACCGCGTCGCGAACTGGCTGCGCGCCCAGGGCGTCCGCGCCGGTGACCGGATCATCGTCATGCTGGGCAACCAGGTCGAGCTGTGGGAGACCGTCCTCGCCGCGATGAAGCTGCGCGCGGTCGTCATCCCCGCCACCCCGCTGCTCGGCCCCGCCGACCTGCGCGACCGCGTCGACCGGGGCCGCGCCCGCCATGTGATCGTGCGCGCCGAGGACACCGCCAAGTTCGACGACGTCCCGGGCGACTACACCCGGATCGCGGTCGGCGGCGACGGGGTGAGCTGGCTGGGGTACGAGCACGCCGCCGACGCGTCCGAGGTGTTCGAGCCGGAGGGCGTCACCCTCACCGACGACACCCTGATGCTGTACTTCACCTCCGGCACGACCGCCCGTCCGAAGCTCGTCGAGCACACCCACACCTCGTACCCGGTCGGGCACCTGTCGACGATGTACTGGATCGGCCTCAAGCCCGGCGACGTGCACCTCAACATCTCTTCGCCCGGCTGGGCCAAGCACGCCTGGTCCAACCTCTTCGCCCCCTGGAACGCCGAGGCGACCGTCTTCATCCACAACTACACGCGCTTCGACCCGGCCCGTCTCATGGGCGAGATGGAGCGGCACGGCGTCACCAGCTTCTGCGCCCCGCCGACCGTGTGGCGGATGCTGATCCAGGCCGACCTGAGCCAGCTGAAGACCCCGCCGCGCGAGGTCGTCGCCGCAGGCGAACCCCTCAACCCCGAGGTCATCGAGTCGGTACGCCGGGCCTGGGGCGTCACCATCCGGGACGGCTTCGGCCAGACGGAGACCGCCGTCCAGGTCTCCAACAGTCCGGGGCAGCGGCTCAAGGAGGGCTCCATGGGCCGCCCGAGCCCCGGCTTCCAGGTCACCCTCGTCGACCCGGTGACCGGCGAGGCCGACGTGCCGGAGGGCGAGATCTGCCTCGACCTGTCGGCCAACCCGGTGGGCCTGATGACCGGTTACCACGGCGATCCGGAGCGTACGGCGGAGGCCATGGCCGGCGGCTACTACCGCACCGGTGACATCGGTGCGCGAGACCAAGACGGATACATCACGTACATCGGGCGCAGTGACGACGTCTTCAAGGCGTCCGACTACAAGATCAGCCCCTTCGAGCTGGAGAGCGCGCTGCTGGAGCACGAGGCCGTCGCCGAGGCGGCCGTCGTCCCCGCCCCCGACCCGCTGCGGCTCGCCGTCCCCAAGGCGTACGTCGTCCTCGCGGCCGGCTGGGAGCCGGACGCCGAGACGGCGAAGGCCCTCTTCGCCCACTCGCGCGCGGTCCTGGCCCCGTACAAGCGGGTCCGGCGCATCGAGTTCGCCGAGCTGCCGAAGACCGTCTCCGGCAAGATCCGGCGGGTGGAACTGCGCCGGCTCACGGCGGAAGGCGGCGGCAAGGAGTACGTCGAGGGGGACCTGGGATGACCTCCGTGCAGGAACTCTCGTACGCGCACGGGGTGTCGGAGACACCGCTCCTCGGCGACACCATCGGCGACAACCTGGACCGGGCCGTCGCCGCCTGGCCCGACCGGGAGGCGCTCGTCGACCTCGCGACAGGACGCCGCTGGACGTACGCCCAATTCGGCGCGGACGTCGACCGGTTGGCCGGCTCGCTGCTCGGCAGCGGGGTCCGCAAGGGCGACCGGGTCGGCATCTGGGCCGTCAACTGCGCCGAGTGGGTCCTCGTGCAGTACGCGACTGCCCGCATCGGCGCCGTCATGGTGACCATCAACCCCGCCTACCGCGCCCACGAGTTGGCGTACGTGCTCAACCAGGCGGGCATCACCCTGCTCTTCGCCTCCCTCGCCCACAAGACCAGCGACTACCGGGCGATGGTCGAGCAAGTGCGGCCGGAGTGCCCCGAGTTGCGGGAGGCCGTCTACTTCGGCGACCTGGGCTGGGACGTCTTCCTCGACCGTACCCCCGGAGAGCTGCGACCCGAGCCGCTCTCCTGCGACGAGCCCGTCAACATCCAGTACACCTCGGGGACGACGGGGTTCCCGAAGGGCGCCACCCTCTCCCACCACAACATCCTCAACAACGGTTACTTCGTCGGCGAGATGATCGCCTACTCCGAGCAGGACCGCATCTGCATCCCGGTGCCCTTCTACCACTGCTTCGGCATGGTCATGGGGAACCTGGCCGCCACCTCGCACGGCGCCTGCATGGTGATCCCCGCGCCCTCCTTCGACCCGGCGGCCACCCTCCGCGCGGTCCAGGAGGAGCGCTGCACCTCGCTGTACGGGGTGCCCACCATGTTCATCGCCGAACTGAACCTCCCCGACTTCGGCACGTACGACCTCTCCAGCCTCCGCACGGGCATCATGGCGGGCTCGCCCTGCCCGGTCGAGGTGATGAAGCGGGTCGTCGCCGAGATGAACATGGCCGAGGTGTCCATCTGCTACGGCATGACGGAGACCTCACCCGTCTCCACCCAGACCCGCCGCGACGACGACCTGGAGCGCCGCACCGGCACCGTCGGCCGGGTCATGCCGCACGTCGAGGTGAAGGTCGTCGACCCGGCCACCGGACTGACCGTCGCACGCGGCACGGCGGGGGAGCTGTGCACCCGCGGCTACAGCGTGATGCTCGGCTACTGGGACGAGCCGGAGAAGACCGGCGAGGCGATCGACGCCGGCCGCTGGATGCACACCGGCGACCTCGCGACCATGCGGGACGACGGATACGTGCAGATCGTCGGCCGCATCAAGGACATGATCATCCGCGGCGGCGAGAACGTCTACCCGCGCGAGATCGAGGAGTTCCTCCACGGACACCCCGGCATCGCCGACGTCCAGGTCGTGGGGGTCCCCGACGAGCGCTACGGCGAGGAGATCCTGGCCTGCGTCATCCCCCGCGACCCCGCCGCCCCGCCCACCCTGGAGGACGTCACCGCCTTCTGCCGCGACCGCCTCGCCCACTACAAGATCCCGCGCAGGCTGGAGATCCTCACCGAGTTCCCGATGACGGTCAGCGGCAAGGTACGGAAGGTGGAACTGCGGCAGACGTACGGGGAGGGCGGCTAGCGGCCTACCAGGAGGGCGCCGGTGAGGGGACGCCGGCGCCCGGGCTCCTACCCGACCTCCCGGCGCATGCAGACGCGGGGCCACACCGAGAGACCGTGGGCCGCCTCCGCGCGGCTGATCGCGCGCAGCCCCTCCGTGAGCGCCGGGTCGGCCTCGGTGAGCGGACGGAAGCCGAGCCGCGAGTAGTACGGGGCGTTCCACGGCACCTCGGTGAACGTCGTCAACGTCAGCGCCGCCAGGCCCTGCTCCCTGGCCGCCGCCGCCAGATGCTCGATCAACGCCCGGCCGACCCCCCGGCGCGCGGCAACCGGATGCACCGACACCTGCTCGATGTGCGCGGCGCCGTCGACGGTGTCGGTCAGCAGGTACGCGACCGGACGGTCGGCGGCGTCCACCGCCACCCACGCCCGGCCCGCACGACGGTAGGACTCCAGGACGTCGAGGGGCAGCGGGTCGTCGTCGGCGATCGCCGCCATGCCGAGAGCACGGAACGGCTCGCCCGCCGCCCGTTCGATGTCCTGGAGCAGCGGGAGTTCGGCCGGAGCGGCCGCTCTGATGCGCATACGACAGTATGGCGCGGCCTCACCGCGCACCGTCCCCCGCGCCCGCGCCGCCGGCCCGGGGCGGCCGGTTCCCGTCCACCTCCCCGGGACGGTCCAGCAGCCCCCCGTCCCGCGAGAATCGCGGCAGGAACAGGGCCAGCGCCGGATCGCCGTACAACGCCACGTAGAGCTGGACCAGGCCCCCGTCCGTCACCTCACGCCGGTCCGCCGGCAGCGGATACCGCTCACGCATGGCGGCCAGCAGCCGCCGCGCCGCCCCCGTCGCCGGCGGCTGCCGCGACAGGCCCGCCGCGCCGAGCGTCGGAACCGCGCCGACCGCCAGCGCCGCCGCCAGACCCGCGCCCGACGCCCCCGTCGCGTACGCCCCCACCACCACCGTCAGCGGTACGCAGCCCAGCAGGGTTCTCGCCGCCCACAGCCGCCACGGAGCGCGCAGCAGACCCGCGCCGCGCAGCTCCCGGCCCAGCGCGTCCACCGCCCGCCGCGCCTCCGGGCGCAGCGCGAGGTCCCGCAGCGCGAACGCCCGGTCCAGCGCCCTGTGCACCCCCAGCTGCACGGGGTCCTCGGTGCGGCCCGGCCCGCCATTGGCCCGAATCGTATGTTTGCGGCCCGCCGCGACCGCGCCGCGCTGGTGCAGCGCCACGAGCGCCACCGTGACCGCCGCCCTGCGGCCGCCCCGCAGCAGGGCCAGCGCCTGCGGCGGCGGCACCCCGTCCGGGCGCGGTCCCTCGCTTCCCCTGCTGCGGGTTCGCAACAACACGGCGGCGAGCAGCAGTTGGCCGCAGGCCGCCCCGATGAACCACCACATCCCCGTCGGCATTCCGCCCACCCCCGAGGGTGTTGTGCCCGGGGGAGCGTGATCGTCACGCGTGAATGGCCGGTTTCGGATGCCGAAGTCTTGTGGGGGCGACTGCTCCGGCCCCTCCGGGCCCCCTACGGGCCTCAGGCCCCTCCCGAGGCGAGGTCTTCGGCGGCGAGGTTCACCGGCTGCGGGGTGCCCGTCAGGTCGAGCACGAAGAGCGGCAGACCGATCTCGGCGGCCCGCGAACGGGCCTCCGGCGTGTAGCCCGCGAGGGAGAAGAACACGCTCACGGAGGAGGCGCTCAGCCCGTTCAGCCAGAGGCACTCGACGGCCCGCAGCCCTGCGGGCCGGGTACTGGGGTCGACTTGGGCGACGAGCCCCGGCGCCCGCAGATCCACGCCGGACGCGGGGCGCTCCTCGGGCTGGACGACGTCCCGGAACCCCAGCCAGCGCAGATACCCGGCCGCCGCGGCGACCGCGTCCCGCGCGGTCCGGATCGTCACCGGCCGGAAGTCCCCACGCACCGGCACGGGGCGCGGGGCGGTGGGCGGCAGCGGAATATGAGCGGGATACCGATCGGCGAACGCCCTCGGCACGGCGCCGGACCGCGAACCGGGCCCTTGCGCGTCGGGGGTGTGGCCCGCGGGGCCGGGGCCGCCGGGCGCACCGGGGGCGGTGCGGTGCGCACCGACGTCAGGGCTGCCGACGTCCCGGCCACCGTCGTACGGCCCCGCTGCGCGGGGTCCACCGGGGCCGGGGGAGCCGGGGCCGTGGGCACCAGGGCCACGGCTGCCGGTGTCCGCGCGGCCCACGCCGTCCCCGTCCGGCCCGCCGGCGCCGGATTCGCCCCGGTGCAGTCCGTCTGCGCCCAGGCCGTCCCTGACCGGTCGGCCGATGCTCAGCCCGTCCCTGCTCGGCCCGCCCGCGCCGGATCCGTCGCGGCTGGGTCCGGCCGGCTCACTTGTGGTCGGGACGTCCGGGGCGTCGCCGGGTGCGTCCCACGCGCGACCGCCCGTGGGGCCCGTACCGAACCAGTCCGAGCCGAGGTCGAACGTCCGGGGCGGTGACGTGCCGTCGGACAGGCCCGCTCCGGGCCCGTGAGGCCCGGCCACCGAGGCCGGGCCGGAGCCCACAGACCCGGGCCCGCCGACCGCGGACCCGCCGGCCCCGGCTCCGTCAGTCCCGGACCTGCCCGCGCCGGGCCCACCCGCGCCGAACCCGTCCGCCGCGAGCCCACCCGTACCGGCTCCGTCCGCGCCGAGCCCGCCTGTCCCGGCTCCGCCGGTCCCGGCTCCGCCGGTCCCGGGCCTGCCTGCGCCGAGTCCGCCCTTCCCGAAGCCCTCTGCGGCGGCTCCGCCGCTCCCAGGTCCGCCCGCGCCGGGCCCACCCGCGCCGAACCTGTCCGCCGCGAGCCCACCCGTACCGGCTCCGTCCGCGCCGAGCCCGCCGGTCCCGGCTCCGCCCGTCCCAGGCCCGTCCGCGCCGAGCCCGCCGATCCCGAAGCCGTCCGCGCCGAGCCCGCCGATCCCGGCTCCGCCGGTCCCGGCCCAGTCGCCCCCGGCTCCGCCCGTCCCAGGCTTGCCCGCGCCGGGCCCACCCGCGCCGAACCCGTCCGCAGCCAGCCCGCCCGTACCGGCTCCGCCGGTCCCGAACCCTCCGGTCCCGGCTCCGCCCATCCCGGGTCCACCCGCGCCGACCCCGTCCGCCGCCGGCCCGCCCGTCCCGAGCCCGCCCGGGCCCAACCCGTCCGCCCCGCCCCCGCCCACCCTCGGGCCCCGCGCGGTCCTCCCCGGAGGGTCGGGGGCGGGCGGAGGCGTCCGGTGGACCGGGACGCGCAGTACGGTGCCGCACGCGCAGCCGAGTTCCGGGTGGGGCCAGTCGTTCTCGCGGCCGCAGGCGTCGCAGCGGACGGTGACCCACTCGTCCGTCCAGTTCCGGTGCCTGATGGGTTCCGCCGTCGCGCCCGCCGCCACGGGCGGTGCGACCGGGCTTCCGCACGCGCAGGGGAAGACGGGTGCCGCGTACGCCTGCGTGCGCAGGCATTCCGGGCAGCGCACGGGTACCGACTCGCCCACAACCAACCCCCTGTCGTTCCGTCCCATCGTCCACCCATCGACCCCCTCGGGGGAGGGTGTTCGGCCACTTCGGTGATCCCGCAGCGCGGACTTCTCTTGACGGTTCTCCGAACCCCGACCTACATTGCTTCCGTATAGCAGAACAGTATTTCCGCATTACGGAAACAGGCCGCTCCGGGCGCACGAGCCGACCGGTGGGTCTGGATCCGCCCGGCCGAAGCAGGAGCACTCCCATGCCTCGTATGACCGCCGCCGCAGCGGCCGTTGAGATCCTCAAGCGCGAAGGCGTCACCCAGGCGTTCGGCGTCCCCGGCGCGGCGATCAACCCCTTCTACCGCGAGCTCAAGAACGTCGGCGGCGTCAGCCACACGCTCGCCCGCCACGTCGAGGGCGCGTCCCACATGGCCGAGGGCTACACCCGGGCCAAGGCCGGCAACATCGGTGTCTGCATCGGTACCTCCGGCCCCGCCGGCACCGACATGATCACCGGCCTGTACTCGGCGATCGCCGACTCGATCCCGATCCTCTGCATCACCGGCCAGGCCCCGGTCTCGAAGCTCCACAAGGAGGACTTCCAGGCCGTCGACATCGCCACCATCGCCAAGCCGGTGACCAAGGCCGCGACGACCGTCCTGGAGGCCGCGCAGGTCCCCGGTGTCTTCCAGCAGGCCTTCCACCTGATGCGCTCCGGCCGTCCGGGCCCGGTCCTCATCGACCTGCCGATCGACGTCCAGCTGACCGAGATCGAGTTCGACCCGGAGACGTACGAGCCGCTGCCGGTCTACAAGCCGCAGGCCACCCGCGCGCAGGCCGCGAAGGCGCTGAGCTTCCTCCTGGAGTCGGAGCGCCCGCTGATCGTCGCCGGTGGCGGCATCATCAACGCCGACGCCTCCGACCTGCTCGTCGAGTTCGCCGAGCTGACCAACATCCCGGTCATCTCCACCCTGATGGGCTGGGGCACCATCCCGGACGACCACGAGCTGGCCGCCGGCATGGTCGGCGTCCAGACCGCGCACCGCTACGGCAACGCGACCTTCCTGGAGTCGGACTTCGTCCTCGGCATCGGCAACCGCTGGGCCAACCGTCACACCGGCTACAACCTGGACGCGTACACCAAGGGCCGGAAGTTCGTCCACGTCGACATCGAGCCCACCCAGCTCGGCAAGATCTTCGCCCCGGACTACGGCATCGCCTCCGACGCCAAGGTCGCCCTGGAGCTCTTCATCGAGCTCGCCAAGGAGCTGAAGGCCGAGGGCAAGCTGCCCGACTTCTCCGCCTGGGCCGCCTCCGCGCAGGAGCGCAAGGCCACCCTCCAGCGCCGTACGCACTTCGACAACATCCCGATGAAGCCGCAGCGCGTCTACGAGGAGATGAACAAGGCCTTCGGCCCGGAGACCCGCTACGTCACCACCATCGGTCTCTCCCAGATCGCCGCGGCGCAGTTCCTGCACGTCTACAAGCCGCGCCACTGGATCAACTGCGGCCAGGCCGGCCCGCTCGGCTGGACGATCCCGGCCGCGATCGGCGCCGCCACCGCGCAGCCCGACGTCCCGGTCGTCGCCCTCTCCGGCGACTACGACTTCCAGTTCATGATCGAGGAGCTGGCGGTCGCCGCCCAGCACAAGGTCCCCTACGTCCACGTCCTGGTGAACAACGCCTACCTGGGTCTCATCCGTCAGGCGCAGGGCGGTCTGGGGATCAACTTCGAGGTCAACCTCGAGTTCGAGAACATCAACACCCCGGAGATCGGTGTCTACGGCGTCGACCACGTCAAGGTCGCCGAGGGCCTCGGCGTCAAGGCGATCCGCGTCACCGACCCCGACAAGCTGGGCGAGGCGCTGGAGCAGGCCAAGAAGCTGGCCGTCGAGCACCAGGTCCCGGTCGTCGTCGAGGCGATCCTGGAGCGCATCACCAACATCGCGATGAGCAAGACGGTCGACATGAGCGACGTCACCGAGTTCGAGGACCTGGCCACCGAGCCCGGCCACGCGCCCACCGCGATCAAGGCCCTCCAGGTCTGAGCCCGAGCGTCCGAGCCCGAGCGTCCGAGCCTCTGAGCCCGGGCGCCTGAGCCCGAGCGTCGGATCCCGAGCGTCCGCGCCCGAGCGTCCGCGCCCGAGCGTTTGATCACGGAGCCGTGAGACGGCCCCCGCCCCGAGGAGCACCGGGGCGGGGGCCTCACCATTTCCGGCCCACCTCTTCCGGCCTCACCTCCTCGGCGCCCGCACCAGCACCGCGCCCGCCTCCGTCCACTCGTACAGCACCGACCGGCCCGCCCGTCCCCGGCGTACCAGCCCGGCGTCGAGCAGCACCTTCAGATGGCGCCCCACCGATCCCAGGCCCTGACCGGTGAGCGCCACCAACTGGCTGGTGGACAGCGGCGTTTCGAGGCGTACGAGCACCCCCGCGCGCGCCGGTCCGAGCAGCGTGCCGAGGGCCTCGGGCACGGCCGGTCCGGACGCGTCCGCCAGAACTCCCGTGCAGGGATAGACGATCGCGCTTCGCTCCGTCCCCTCCCACGAGACCCAGCCGGTGCGCGCCGTCACCGGTACCAGCAGCAGTCGGCCCGCCTCGACGGAACGCGACGGGTAATGACGGGTGTTG
Organism: Streptomyces venezuelae ATCC 10712; assembly: GCF_008639165.1. Taxonomy (NCBI): domain Bacteria; kingdom Bacillati; phylum Actinomycetota; class Actinomycetes; order Kitasatosporales; family Streptomycetaceae; genus Streptomyces; species Streptomyces venezuelae. The sequence goes on from NZ_CP029197.1 coordinate 6,626,117, forward strand.
ACCTGGAGCCGGCCGTCGCCGAGCCAGCGCGTCTTCCCCGGGCACAGCTCGTCGAGCGCCGCCGCCCAACCGTCCCGGCTCAGCCGCGCCGTCCGCGCCGTCACGTCGGCCTGCAGAATCCGCCGCCGCCGCGCCCAGTCCGGCAGCACGGTCACCCGCCACACCCAGCCGAGCACGCCCGCGAGGCGTTCCGGCAGATCGCGGGCGGAGCGCAGCGGCTCGGGCACCGGCCCGCCGACGGCCACCGCCAACTGGTCGACGGCGGCCGCCGGTTCGGTCGCGAGGACCGCCTCGACCTCCTCCTCGAAGCTCCGTTCGCGGTCACCCGGCGGCGTGGGGGTGAGGAAGTCCGCGTTCCAGGTGGGGCCGATGGCCGCCCGCACCAGCAGCGCGTCGAGCGGCTCGGCCGCGAGCCGCTGCCGGTAGGCGGGCAGGTGCCGGTCGAGCCAGGCCCGTTCGCCCGGGTGCGTCCGCACCCCGGCGTGCAGGGTCTTGAGCGAGGCGACCGTCTCGGTGAGCGGTGAGAGGGTGAAGCGGCTCGCCGCCAGGGTGTCCGTGCCGATCCGCCACCAGCCCATGTTTCGCCTCCCGGCGAAACATTACCGGCGGTCGAGGCGCTCCCCGAGACTCCCCGCATGCCCCGCTACCGCGCGCTGTTCCGTACCCCCGAGTTCACCCCGCTCTTCCTCACCGGCGCGGCCCACACCGCCGCCCAGACGGTCGCCGGGCTCGGCCTCGCCACCCTCGTGTTCCGCGCGACCGGCTCCCCGCTGCTGTCCGCCCTCGCGCTCTTCGGGCCCTCGCTCGCCCAGCTGGTCGGTGCGACCACCCTGCTCTCGGCTACCGATCGGCTGCCGCCGCGCGCGGCGCTCACCGGGATCGCGCTGTTCTTCGCCCTGGGCACCGCCGTCCTCGCGGTCCCCGGGCTGCCGACCTGGGCGGCCTTCACGGTCCTGCTCGCCGAGGGTCTTGCCGCCTCGCTCGGCGCGGGCGTCCGCCACGGCCTGCTGAACGAGATCCTCGCCCGGGAGGACTTCCTCCTCGGCCGCTCGGTGACGAACATGGCCGCCGGCGCCTGCCAGATCGCCGGCTTCGCCGCCGGCGGCCTCCTGATCGCCCTGCTCTCGCCGCGCGGCACGGTCCTGGTGGGCGCGGGGTGCTACCTCGCCGCCGCGCTCCTCGCCCGCTTCGGCCTCGGGGCGCGCCCGCCGCGCGCCGCGGGGCGGGCCTCGGTCGCGGAGACCTGGCGGACGAACCGGCGGCTGTGGTCCTCGCCCGCACGCCGCCGCTGCTATCTGGCCCTCTGGGTGCCCAACGGGCTTGTCGTGGGCTGCGAGTCCCTCTTCGTGCCGTACGACCCCGGGCGTGCCGGGCTCCTGTTCGCGTGCGCCGCGCTCGGGATGCTGGCCGGGGACACCGCCGTCGGCCGGTTCGTACCGGCCCGGCTGCGCGCCCGGATCCGGTTTCCGCTCCAGGCGCTGCTCGCGGCGCCGTTCCTGGTGTTCGTCCTGGATCCGCCGCTGCCGCTCGCGCTGTTCGCGGTGGCGCTCGCGGCGGTCGGGTACGCGGCGAGCCTCCTGCACCAGGAGCGGCTGACGGCCCTGGTGCCGGAGGAGCTGGGCGGACACGCCCTCGGGCTGCACAGCTCGGGGATGGTGGCTCTGCAGGGGGTGAGTGCGGCGCTGGCCGGCACCCTCGCCGAGTACACGTCCGCCGGGACGGGAATGGCGCTGCTCGCCCTCGTCTCGCTCGCCGTGACGTGCGCGCTGGCACGGGCGGAGACGAGGGCGGTGGGGTCTACTTCGGCGACGCCGACCGGAGCACGACCGTCTCCTCGCAGGGACCGTCGGCGAACAGCTTGAGCGCCTCCACCTCGTCCTTGTCCGCCGAGAGCCCCCAGCGGAGCTTGGTCGACACCCATTCGCCGACATAGCGGCAGTACTGGGTGGCGTCCGAGGGCACCCACTCGGCCGGGTCCCGGCCGGCCTTGCTCCGCTGGCTGCGGGCGGTGACGGCGACGAGGGTCGCGGCGGCGCCCTGGTCGTTCGCGTAGCGTTCGCGCCGGGCGGCGGTCCAGCCGGAGGCGCCCGATTCCCAGGCCTCGGCGAGCGGGACGAGGTGGTCGACGTGGAGGGCGGCCGGGTCGGAGACGGTCTGCCCGTCGTAGTAGGAGGTCCAGCGGCCGCCGGTCAGCGTGCAGCCGGCGCCGGCCGTCGGTGCTTCGACGGCCTCGGCGAGGAGGACCTCGGCGCGGGTGTCGCAGCCGTCCGCCGGGTCGAGGCCGGCGTTCCAGTGACGGAACGCGTCCTCCTGGAAGCCGTCCGGGTCCTCGCTCGCCTCGGTGAGCTCGGCGAGCGCGTCGGGCAGCAGGACGACGTTCGCGGAGAGGGCGGGAGAGGGGACGGCCAGGGGCGACAGGATCAGGGCGAGCGGGGTGAGCCCGCGCAGCAGGTTCTTGATCATGTACGAGTGGATAGCGCCGGGCGCGCGGCCCGGGGCGCCCGAATCGCGGGGCACTCGTCCGAGCGGGTGCGGATCTTCACCGCAGAAACGATGCGCTGGCCGGGCCCGGCGGGGCCGCACGTGAGAAGAGCGCGGAACCAGGGACCGTAAACCTGGTTCCGCGCTCTCCGGCTTGTACCCGCCCGACGGCACGAGGCTGGCGCGACAGGACGTTCGCGCCGCCGGGCGGAGTCTGTGTGGGGTCGCCCCCCCCGTGGGGGCGTTGGAGCTCATGGGGGCGTTGGGACCGCGGCGGTGTCGACGGGCGGCCGGTGGTCCCCTTCTTTCAGGTCAAGAAGGGGGACCGGCGCCCTTACCACCGCACTGGCTCGGCGCCGCCGCGGTCCTCACGCTTGTCCGGATCACCGGCCACCCCTCATCCGGGTCGGCGATCCGGACCACGTACGGCACTGACCTCCCGTCAGGTGCCGTACGCAGTCTGGGTGGTGCCGGAGGATCAGTCCTCGCGCAGGGCGCGGACGGCCTCGGCCACGCGCTTGCCGTAGTCCGCGTCGGCGGCGGCGAAGTGCGCGAGGTTCTTCTCGATGACGTCCTCGCGGGACACCTGGGACAGACCGCCGGCGATGTTGGCGACCAGGCGCTTCTTCTCGTCCTCGGACATCAGGCGGTAGAGCTCACCGGCCTGGAAGAAGTCGTCGTCCTTGGTGTGCTGCGGCGCCTCGTGCGTGCCGGTCCAGCCGTGGATGGCGAGCGGCGCGGAGAGCGCCAGGTCGGTCTGGGCCGGGCCCTGGTACGAGTTGGGCTCGTAGTTCTTGTCGTGGCGCGAGCCCTGGCGGGTGGCCATGAAGCCGTCGCGGCCGTAGTTCTCGGCCACGGTCGCCTTGGGGGCGTTCACCGGCAGCTGGGTGTGGTTGACGCCGAGGCGGTAGCGGTGGGCGTCCGCGTAGGCGAAGAGGCGGCCCTGGAGCATCTTGTCCGGCGAGGGGCCGATGCCCGGGACGAAGTTGTTCGGGGAGAACGCGGCCTGCTCGACCTCGGCGAAGACGTTGTCCGGGTTGCGGTCGAGGACCAGCCGGCCGACGCGCTGCAGCGGGTAGTCGGCGTGCGGCCACACCTTGGTGAGGTCGAAGGGGTTGAAGCGGTAGTCCGCGGCCTCGGCGGCCGGCATCACCTGGACGTACAGGGTCCAGGAGGGGTTCACGCCGCGCTCGATCGCCTGGAGCAGGTCGGTCTGGTGCGAGTTCGCGTCCTTGCCGACGAGCTCGGCGGCCTGCTCGGCGGAGAGGCTGCGGATGCCCTGGTTCGTCTTGAAGTGGTACTTGACGAAGAAGGCCTCGCCCGCCTCGTTGGTCCACTGGTAGGTGTGGGAGCCGTAGCCGTTCATGTGACGGTACGAGGCCGGGATGCCGCGGTCGCCCATGAGCCAGGTGATCTGGTGGGTGGCCTCGGGGGAGTGCGCCCAGAAGTCCCAGACGTTGTCCGGCTCCTGCTTGCCCGTGAAGGGGTCGCGCTTCTGGGAGTGGATGAAGTCGGGGAACTTGATCGGGTCCTTGATGAAGAACACCGGGGTGTTGTTGCCGACGAGGTCGTAGTTGCCCTCTTCGGTGTAGAACTTCAGCGCGAAGCCGCGCGGGTCGCGGACGGCGTCCGCGCCGCCGAGCGAGTCCGCCACGGTGGAGAAGCGGATGAAGGTCTCGGTCTTCTTGCCGACCTCGCCGAGGAAGTTCGCCTTGGTGAAGGCGGTGACGTCGTCGGTCACCTCGAAGTAGCCGTACGCGCCGGAGCCGCGGGCGTGCACCACGCGCTCCGGGATCCGCTCACGGTTGAAGCGCGCGAGCTTCTCCAGCAGGTGCTGGTCCTGCAGGAGGATCGGGCCACCGACGCCGGCGGTGGCGGAGTTCTGGTTGTCGGCGACGGGGGCGCCGGACTCGGTCGTAAGCACGCGCTTCGACATCGTGACCTTCCGTACGGGAGCTCTGCTGACGGTGCGAGGAGCGTAAATTCGGCTCGAACGTAACGTCAACAGTTTGTTGAAAAGGAAGTGTGGTGTTCCGGTCGGCGGCGACGCCTGGGCGCGACAGGACAGGTTGTCAGCGCCGCCGCCGACCGGAAATCTGGGGCCCCCGCGCACGGGGGCGGTGGATCAGACCTGGGCGCCGGAGAGGCGCTCGACGGCACGCAGCAGGGCCGAGTGGTCCAGGCCGCCGTCACCCTGGGCGCGCAGCGAGGCCACGAGCTGGGCGACGACCGCACCGACCGGGAGGGCCGCGCCGACGTTGCGGGCGGCGTCGGTGACGATGCCCATGTCCTTGTGGTGCAGGTCGATCCGGAAGCCGGGCTTGAAGTCCCGGTTCAGGAAGTTGTCCTTCTTGCGGGTCAGCACGGTCGAGCCGGCCAGACCGCCGTTGAGGACGTCGAGGGCGGCCTGGAGGTCCACACCGGACTTCTCGAGGAAGACCACGGCCTCGGCGCAGGCCTGGATGTTGACCGCGACGATCAGCTGGTTGGCGGCCTTCACCGTCTGGCCGGAGCCGTGCGGGCCGCACAGGACGATGGTCTTGCCGAGCGCCTCCAGGATCGGGAGGGCCTCGTCGAAGTCGGCCTGCTCGCCACCGACCATGATCGAGAGCACCGCCTCGATGGCGCCGGCCTCGCCGCCGGAGACGGGCGCGTCGATGACGCGGATGCCCTTCTCCTTGGCGTTCTTGGCCAGGTCGACCGAGGTCTGCGGGGTGATCGACGACATGTCGACGATCAGCGCGCCCTGCTTGGCGTTCTCCAGGATGCCCTCGGGGCCGTAGGCGATGGCCTCGACCTGCGGGGAGGCGGGCACCATCGTGATGATCACGTCGGCGTCCTTGACGGCCTCGGCGATCGAACCCGCGGCGGAGCCGCCGGCCTTGGCCAGACGGTCCAGCTTGTCCTGCTCCAGGGTGAAGCCGGTGACCGAGTAGCCGGCCTTGAGGAGGTTCTCGGACATGGGGGAGCCCATGATGCCGAGGCCGATCCACGCGATCGCCGGGCGGGTGGGCTGGGAGGAATCAGCGAGGTTGCTGCTCATGAGGGTGCCTCTCGAAACAAGGTGGTACGGGGGAGGGGGCCTGCGTCAGCGGGCGGGGCGGGCCTCGGCGGGGAGCCATTCGAAGGAGGCGGCGGCGTCGGCCGCCTTGTACTCCAGGCCGACCCAGCCGTCGTAACCGGCCTTCTTCAGCTCGTCGAGGAGCTGCTCCAGCGGGAGGTCGCCGGTGCCCGGAGCGCCACGGCCCGGGTTGTCCGCGATCTGGACGTGGCCGGTCTTGGCCGCGTACTCCGCGATGACCTGGCTGACGTCCTCGCCGTTCATCGACAGGTGGTAGATGTCGAGGAGGAACTTGGCGTTGCCGAGCCCGGTGGCCGCGTTGACCTTGTCGATGACCTCGATCGCGGAGGGGGCGCTCACCAGCGGGTAGAGCGGCGACTCCGGCTTGTTGAGGGTCTCGACGAGGAGGATCGCGCCGATCCGGTCGGCGGCGCGGGCGGCCAGGACCAGGTTCTCCAGGGCGAGGGTGTCCTGGATCTGCGGGTCGACGCCCTCGACGCGGTTGCCGTAGAGGGCGTTGAGCGCCTTGCAGCCGACCGAGGCGGCGAAGTCGGCGGCCACCTCGATGTTGGCGCGGAAGCGGTCCGACTCGTCCCCGGGCACGGAGAGGGCTCCGCGGTCGGGGCCGGGGAGCTGTCCGGCGTAGAAGTTCAGTCCCACCAGCTGGGTGCCGGCGTCCTCAAGGGCCTTCTTGAGGGCGTCGAGCTCGCTCTGCTCGGGGGTGGCGGTGTCGATCCAGGGCCACCACAGCTCGACCGCCGTGAAGCCCGCCGCGGCGGCGGCCGCGGGGCGCTCCAGGAGCGGGAGTTCCGTGAAGAGGATCGACAGGTTCACATCGAAGCGCTGGTCCGAGAATCCCATGAGGGGCGGCGCTCCTTCCGTATCGCGGAAGTAAGTTTCTGTCTGACGGAATGTTGCAAGGAGGGGGAGGTGCTTGTCAAGAGGTCCCCGCAGGTCCGGGGCTCCCATCGGCCGGACCGGGGCCGTAGCGTGGGGCCATGGTGCGTTTGAGAGTGGAGTTCACGACCGAGCCGTTCGACCTCGACGAGGCGCCGGCGCACGCGGTCGTGGCCCGTGAGGTCATCCAGTCGGCCGAGCTGGACGCCGTCGATGTCGGCCCGTTCGGCAACACGGCGGAAGGCGGCGCCGACGCGGTGCTCACCGCCGTCGACGCGCTGCTGCGCAGATCGCTGGCGGCCGGGGCCACCCGCGTCTCGCTCCAGGTCAATGTGCTCGGGGAGGACGAGAAGTGAGTGAGCACCCTCTGGTCGCGGCGGTGAAGCCCCTGGTCGACGCCATGGGCGCCGAGCTGCTCGTCCCCGCGCAGGCGGAACCCGACGACGTCGTCCTGTCCTGGGAGGGGGAGGACGTGCTCGCCGTACGGCTGCCGCAGCTGTCCGAATCCCTCGATCACATCCTGGCGGCGATGGAGCGGCGGCACGGGATGCCACTGGCCGAGCTGGACCGCAAGGCCAAGCAGGAGGCCGTCCGTCTGCTGGAGGCGCGCGGCGCCTTCGCCGTACGCCATGGAGTGGAGACGGTGGCGGGTGCACTCGGTGTCAGCCGCTTCACGGTGTACAACTACCTGAACAGGGAGACCGCCCTGAACAGGGAAAAGGCCGCCAAGAGCGACTAGTTGATCATTCATGGCCACAAGCCGTCGTCCGGATGTCGGGACGACGGCTTTTGCGTAGCCGAGTTTTCAACAAAGTGTTGACGTTGTGTTGCGGAGGGCGTTAGCTATCCGCAGCCCGTCCGACGCACAGCGAAAAACAGCCACGGAGGCTTCCCGTGACTTCAGGTACGACACCGGGCCTCGCCCGGTTCAACACCTCGGCGGACAGCGAGGCCCTCGCCGCGCTCCACGAGGTGTGTTCCAGTTCGGCGTGGGGGAGCAAGATCCTCGCCCAGCGCCCGTACACCACCGCCGACGCCCTCTTCCTCGCCAGCGACGCCGCCATGGCCGAGCTGACCGCCGAGGACCTGGCCGAGGCGATGGCGGGGCACCCGCCGATCGGTCGTCCGAAGGCCGGGGACCCCACCTCCTCCCGCGAGCAGAGCGGGATGGCCGGCGCCTCCGCGGAGCTCAAGGCCGAGATGCTCGAACTCAACCTGGCCTACCAGGACCGGTTCGGACACGTCTTCCTCATCTGCGCCACCGGCCTGACCGGCGAGCAGATGCGCGACGCGGTCCGGCAGCGGATCGGCAACGCGCCCGAGGAGGAGCGGGAGATCGTCCGCACCGAACTGGGCAAGATCAACCGCATCCGGCTGACCCGTCTCGTAGAGACCTCCGAGGAAGAGAGCTCCGCATGAGCACCGACACCACGGCCTCGGTGTCCACCCACATCCTGGACACCAGCATCGGCCGCCCCGCCGAGGGCGTCGCCATCACGCTCGCGGCCCGCAGCGGCTCCGACGCGCAGTGGGTCACGCTCGGCGGCTCCGCCACCGACGCGGACGGGCGCTGCAAGGACCTCCCGGCACTGCCGGAGGGCACCACCCACGTCCGTCTCGACTTCGAGGTCGAGACGTACTTCTCCAAGAAGCAAGCCGAGGCGCAGCAGGACGCCCCCCGCGTAAGGGACAGCGGTGCGTTCTTCCCGGAGGTGGCGATCACGTTCGCCGTCACCCCCGGCGAGCACTACCACGTACCGCTGCTGCTCAACCCGTTCGGCTACTCCGTATACCGAGGGAGCTAGCAGACATGCCCACGATTCTCGGCCAGAACCAGTACGGCAAAGCAGAGAACCGCGTCGTCAAGATCACGCGGGACGGCGACACCCACCACATCAAGGACCTCAACGTCTCCGTCGCCCTCTCCGGCGACCTCGACGACGTCCACCTCACCGGCTCGAACGCCAACTGCCTCCCCACCGACACGACGAAGAACACCGTCTTCGCGTTCGCCAAGGAGTACGGCATCGAGTCCTCCGAGCAGTTCGGCATCCACCTCGCCCGCCACTTCGTGACGAGCCAGGAGCCGATCAAGAAGGCGCGGATCCGGATCGAGGAGTACGCCTGGGAGCGCATCGCGTCCTCCGAGGCCAACTCCAAGTTCATCGGCGCCGACGAGGTCAACCACTCCTTCGCCCGCAAGGGCCAGGAGACCCGCGTCACCCAGATCACCTTCGACGGCGAGAAGTGGGAGGTCATCTCCGGCCTCAAGGACCTCGTCGTCATGAACTCCACCAACTCGGAGTTCTGGGGCTACATCAAGGACCAGTACACGACGCTCCAGGAGGCGTACGACCGCATCCTGGCCACGCAGGTGTCCGCCCGGTGGCGGTTCAACTGGACCGACGACGAGCAGCGCATGCCCAACTGGGAGCGGTCCTACGAGCAGACCAAGAAGCACATGCTCGAGGCGTTCTCGGAGACGTACTCGTACTCCCTCCAGCAGACGCTGTACCAGATGGCCACGCGCATCATCAACCACCGCTCGGAGATCGACGAAGTCCGCTTCTCGCTCCCGAACAAGCACCACTTCCTGGTGGACCTGGAGCCCTTCGGGCTCAAGAACGACAACGAGGTCTACTACGCCGCCGACCGCATGTACGGCCTCATCGAGGCCACCGTCCTCCGCGACGGCGCCACGGCGCAGATCCCGGTCGACATGACCAACCTCTAAGCGGCGTCCGAGTGACCGGCCCCCGCCCGCCCGCAGTCGGGCGGGGGCCGCGCCGGACCGGAGGGATTCCCATGGCTCAGCCCGCAAAGGGGCCGGCGCTCGCCGAAGGCCCGTGTTCCACCCCGCCGGACCCGACCGACCAGGTCCACCCGGTGGACGAAAAGCTCCCCGCCTCGCGGCTCGTCCCCGCGGCACTCCAGCACATCGCCGCCATGTACGCCGGCGTCGTCACCCCTCCGCTCATCATCGGCCAGGCCGTCGGCCTGGACGCCGCCGGAATGACCCGGCTCATCGCCGCCAGCCTGCTCGTCGCCGGCTGCGCGACCATCCTGCAGACCCTCGGCATCCGGGGCTTCGCCGGCAACCGGCTCCCCTTCGTCAACGCCGCCTCCTCCGCCGGCATCACGCCGATGCTCGCAATCGCCGAGAACAGCGCCCCCGGCCACCAACTGCCCGCCATCTACGGCGCGGTGATGGTCGCCGGCGTCTTCTGCCTCGCCGTCGGCCCCTTCTTCGGCCGGCTCCTGCGCTTCTTCCCGCCGCTCGTCACCGGCGTCGTGATCACCCTCATCGGCGTGACCCTGATGCCCGTGCCCGTGGGCTGGGCCCAGGGCGGCGACAAGCTCGCCGCCGACTTCGGCGCCATGAAGTACCTGGCGCTCGCCGGCTTCACCCTCGTCGTCGTCCTGCTCTTCCAGCGCTTCGGCAAGGGCTTCGTCAAGCAGATCGCCCTGCTCCTCGGCCTCTTCATCGGCACCCTCGCCGCGATCCCCTTCGGGATGGCCGACTTCAGCGCCCTGCGCGTGGCACCCGTCGCGGCCCTGCCCGCCCCGTTCGCCTTCGGCGCCCCCGAATTCCAGCCCGCCGCGATCCTCTCCCTGTGCATCGTGATGCTGGTCCTCATGACCGAGTCCAGCGCCGGGATGCTCGCCCTCGGCGAGATCTGCGAGCGGCGCAGCGACGGCCGGACCATCACCCGCGGCCTGCGCACCGACGGCATCGCCACCCTGATCGGCCCCGTCTTCGGCGGCTTCCCCACCTCGGCCTTCGCCCAGAACGTCGGCGTCGTCTCGCTGACCCGGGTGCGCTCTCGGTACGTCGTCGCCGTCGCCGGCGGCGCCCTGCTCGTCCTCGGCGCCTTCCCCGTCCTCGGCGCGGTCGTCTCCATGGTCCCGATGCCCGTCCTCGGCGGCGCCGGCATCGTCCTCTTCGGCTCGATCGCGGTCAGCGGCATCCGTACCCTGTCGGAAGCCGGACTCGACGACAGCTCCAACATCATCCTGGTGGCCGTCGCGCTCGGAGCGGGCATCATCCCGCTTGCCGCGCCCACCTTCTACGCCGACTTCCCCGCCTGGGCGCAGACCGTGCTCGGCTCCGGCATCAGCGCCGGCGCACTCGTCGCCGTCCTGCTGAATCTGTTCTTCCACCATCTCGGCACCCGGAGCCGTCACACGGCTCCGGCACTCAAATCCTCCTAGGGTCCTGCCGTGCCCACACCATCCCCGAGGAATGAAGGAAGCACCGCCATGGCAGCACCTTCGGCAGCCCAGCGCATCGTCATCGAGAACGCGGCGATCGCGACCGTCGACGCGAACGACACCGAGTACGCCTCCGGCTACCTCGTCGTCGCGGACAACAAGATCGAGTCCATCGGCGCCGGCAAGGCTCCCGAGGGCCTGGAGAACGTGGTCCGGCGCATCGACGCCACCGGCCATCTCGTCACGCCCGGTCTCGTCAACACCCACCACCACTTCTACCAGTGGATCACCCGGGGTCTGGCGACCGACCACAACCTCTTCAACTGGCTCGTCGCCCTCTACCCGACGTGGGCGCGGATCGACGAGCAGATGGTGCGCGCCGCCGCCCAGGGCTCGCTGGCCATGATGGCCCGCGGCGGTGTCACCACCGCCATGGACCACCACTACGTGTACCCGGTGAACTCCGGTGACCTCTCCGGCGCCATCATCGGCGCCGCCTCCGACATGGGCGTCCGCTTCACCCTCGCCCGCGGCTCCATGGACCGCAGCGAGAAGGACGGCGGCCTGCCGCCGGACTTCGCCGTCGAGACCACCGAGGGCGCGCTCGCCGCGACCGAGGAGACGGTGAAGAAGTACCACGACGCCTCCTTCGACGCGATGACCCAGGTCGCCGTCGCCCCCTGCTCGCCCTTCTCCATCTCCACCGAACTCCTGCGGGAGGGCGCCGCGCTCGGCCGCCGCCTCGGGGTGCGCATGCACACCCACGGCTCGGAGACCGTGGAGGAGGAGAAGTTCTGCCACGAGCTCTTCGGGATGGGCCCGACGGACTACTTCGAGTCCACCGGCTTCCTCGGCGAGGACGTGTGGATGGCGCACTGCGTCCACATGAACGACTCCGACATCGCGGCCTTCGCCCGCACCAAGACCGGTGTGGCGCACTGTCCCTCGTCCAACGCGCGCCTCGCCGCCGGCATCGCCCGCGTCCCCGACATGCTCAAGGCGGGCGTACCCGTCGGCCTCGGCGTCGACGGCACCGCCTCCAACGAGTCCGGCGAGCTCCACACCGAGCTGCGCAACGCGCTCCTCATCAACCGCCTCGGCGCCCACCGCGAGGCCGCGCTCAACGCCCGCCAGGCCCTGCGCCTCGGCACGTACGGCGGCGCCCAGGTCCTCGGCCGCGCCGACAGCATCGGCTCCCTCGAAGCCGGCAAGCTTGCCGACTTCGTCCTGTGGAAGATCGACGGCCTCGGCCACTCCACCATCGCCGACCCGGTCACCGCCATCGTCTTCGGCGCGGCGGCCCCGGTCACCGCCTCCTTCGTCAACGGCAAGCAGATCGTCGAGAACGACCGACTGCTCACCGTCGACGAGGACACCATCGCGCGCGACGCGCGCGCGGAGGCCCAGCGCCTGGCCCGCATCGTGGCCCAGGGCTGACCCTCCCCATGGAGTCCGACCGAGGGGGACGGCCCTCGGTCGGTCGCCGCGGACCCGAGCGGGGTCCGCGGCAGCCCGACCGGGAGGTGCCGTACGCAGAAGACGTACGGCACCTCCCGGGAAGGTGACATCCGCCCGCACCCCCACCGGGCCCCCGTCCCCGCGTCGCGGACTCTCCCCGCGCGCGCCGCAGCACCCCCGCACCACCCCGCAACGAGCCGCACCTCCTGCACCTCGCACCGCATCGCACCACCTCCCTGAACCCCGCGTCACCGCCGACGTGTAACCGACCGGAGGAACCGCCGTGGCCGCCAAGCCCCAGGTTCGCAATGCACAAGACGCAGGCTCCGCCCCCGACGACCGCGAGACGCATCCGGTCGACGAGACGCTGCCCCCACTGAAGATGCTCACCAGCGGCCTCCAGCACGTGGCCGCCATGTACGCGGGCGTCGTCGCCCCGCCCCTGATCGTCGGAGCGGCCGTCGGCCTCTCCGGCACCGAACTCACCTTCCTGACCGGCGCCAGCCTCTTCACCGCGGGCCTCGCCACCTTCCTGCAGACGCTCGGCGTCTGGAAGATCGGTGCCCGGCTGCCGTTCGTCAACGGCGTCACCTTCGCCGGTGTCGCACCGATGCTCGCCATCGTCGACACCACCGAGAACAAGGCCGACGCGCTGCCCGTGATCTTCGGCGCGATCATCGTCGCCGGACTCCTCGGCTTCCTCGCCGCCCCCTGGTTCTCCCGGCTCGTGCGGTTCTTCCCGCCGGTCGTCACCGGCACCGTGATCACCCTCATCGGTGTCTCCCTCCTCCCGGTCGCGTTCGGCTGGGCCCAGGGGCCCAACCCCCAGGCCAAGGACTACGGTTCGACGACCTACCTCTCGCTAGCCGGCATCACGCTGGTCGTCGTCCTGCTGCTCCGCCGCTTCACCCGCGGCTTCGTCAAGCAGATCGCGGTGCTCCTCGGCCTCGTCATCGGCACCGTCATCGCCATACCGTTCGGCGTCACCGACTTCTCCCCGGTGACCGAGGCGGACATCGTCGGCTTCCCGACGCCGTTCCACTTCGGCGGCCCCCAGTTCGCCCTCGCCGCGATCATCTCGATGTGCGTGGTCATGCTGGTCTCCATGACCGAGTCGACCGCCGACATGCTGGCGCTCGGCGAGATCGTCGAACGGCCCGCCGACGAGAAGACCATCGCCGCCGGACTGCGCGCCGACACCCTCGGCTCCGCGCTCAGCCCGCTCTTCAACGGCTTCATGTGCAGCGCCTTCGCGCAGAACATCGGCCTGGTCGCCATGACCCGCATCCGCAGCCGCTTCGTCGTCGCCTGCGGCGGCGGCTTCCTGGTCCTGATGGGCCTCTCGCCGGTCGCCGCCTCGCTCATCTCGGTCGTCCCCCGGCCGGTGCTCGGCGGCGCGGGCGTCGTCCTCTTCGGCTCGGTCGCCGCCAGCGGCATCCAGACCCTCGTCAAGGCCGGTCTGGAGAAGGACAACAACGTGCTGATCGTGGCCGTCTCACTGGCCGTCGGCATCATCCCGATCACCAAGCCGGACTTCTACCACGCCTTCCCGGAGACCGCCCAGATCATCCTGGACTCCGGCATCTCCACCGGCTGCGTCGCGGCCGTGCTGCTCAACGTGGTCTTCAACCACCTGGGCCGGGGCCGGGACGCCGACGAGGTCACCGCGCCGATGGAGCCCGGCGAGGAGATCTCCGGCAGCCACTCGGCGAAGGCGGCGCACGTCCACTGAACCGGCCGCCCGACACCCCGCCACCTGCCCCGGCCCCCGCGCACCCCGCGGGGCCCGGGGCGGTGGTGCTGCTCAACCCCAACACCTCCGCCGCCACCACCCGGATGATGACCGCCCTCGCCCGGCGGGCCCTGGGCGACGCCTTCCCAGTCCGCGGCGTGACCGCGTCCCGCGGCCCCGGCATGCTCACCGACCGGCCGCCCTGCGCGCCGCCGCCCCCGAAGTGCTCGCCGCCGGCCTGCGCGCCACGGCCAGCGGCTGCGCGGCACTGCTCGTCGGCGCCTTCGGCGACCCGGGCCTGACGGAGCTGCGCGCGGCGACCGGCGTGCCCGTCGTGGGCCTGGGCGAAGCGGCCCTCAGGGAAGCGGCCGCCGGCGGCACCCCCTTCGGCATCGCCACCACGACGCCGCTCCTCGCCGGGTCGATCGCCGCGCAGGTCACCGCGCTCGGCCTGGCCCACCGGTACACGGGCCTCCGCCTCACCACAGACGCCCCCGAGCGGCTCTCCGCCGACCCGGACTCCCTCCTCGACCAGCTGGAGCGGGCGGTCCGCGCCTGCGCGGTACGGGACGGGGCCCGGGCGGTCGTCATCGGCGGCGGCCCGCTCGGCGAGGCGGCCGAGGCGCTGCGCGCCCGCTGCGCGGTCCGGATCGTGGCCCCGGTCCCGGCGGCCTGCCGGGAGATCGTCCGCCGCCTCTCCGGGTGAGGGCCGCGCTCCCGGCCCAGGCGCCGGCTCACCGCTCCACCGCGATCCGGCGGCGGCACTCCTGGGCCAGCGGCGGGTAGGCGGCGGCGATCGCCTCGTACAGCCGCCGTCGCAGCAGCCGCTCGGCCTCGCCCCGCCCGGTCTCCCCGTACAGGCCGTCGAGCAGCGCCTCGTACCGCGAGAGGGCGTGCCGCAGATAGCCGACCTGCCACCGCACGAGCGCTCCGGCGACGGGCGGGCCGTCCCCTGCGCCGTGCGCGCCCAGGAGCTTGCGGTGCCGCACCGCCCGCCGCTCCAGCTCGGGTCCGGGGAGCCGGGGCACCTCGATCGGTTCCGCGCGGATCGCGGCCAGGACGGCGGCCCTGCGCCGCCCGGCGTACGCCACGGCGGCCGCGGAACGGGCGGGGGAGGCCGAGGTGTCGGCGAACTCGGGTGTCCGCTCCACCGTTTCGACCCGGGCCAGGAGGTAGAGCCGCAGCGGCGTGAGCGACCAGCGGCGCGGGTCGCGGCCCTGGACGTCGGGCGTGCCGAGCAGGTCCCGCACCATCGTGTCGGTCCAGCCCCGGCGGCGTACCCCCGCGTGGGTCACATAGGTCGTACGGTCCGTCATGGTTCCCCCAGATTTGACTACGGAGCGTGATGTTCTCAGTGAAGCGCACCCCACTGACAACGACCCCTTGTCGAGGTCGGCCCGACTGTGCGATATAGGTCTGGACCTTTCCGACGGACGGAGGCCCGGCCGTGCAACGCCCGCTCCCCACAGCCCAGTTGAATTCACGCCCGCTCGCCCGAATTGCGCCGGCCGCGCTGCAGCTGGCCCTCGTGCTCGCCCTCGCCGGCTGCTCCTCCGCCGCCGTGCCCGAGGCCAAGGACACCCGCGCCCCTACGGTCCCCTCCGGCGTCACCGCAACCGCCGGCAGCTCCGGCACGGTCCACGTGATGTGGAGCGCCGCCACCGACGACCGGGCCGTCACCGGCTACGCGGTCTACAGCGAGGGCCGCAAGATCAAGGACCTCCCCGCCACCACCCTCATGACCGACGTCGTCGGACTCGCCCCCGCCACCCGCCACCGCTTCACCGTCCGCGCCCGCGACGCCGCCGGCAACGTCTCCGCCCCCAGCGCCACCGTCACCGCGACCACCCTCCGCGCCACGGCCGAGGACCGCACACCCCCCAGCACGCCCTCCGCCCTCCGCGCCACCCCCGACGGCAGCCGCGCCGTCACACTCCGCTGGTCCGCCGCGGAGGACGACACCCGGGTCACCGCCTACGACGTCTACCAGGCCGACACCCGCATCCACACCGTCCCCGGCACCGCCACCACCGCCCACGTCACCGGACTGCGCCCCGGCACGGCCTACGCCTTCACCGTCCGCGCCCGCGACGCCGCCGAGAACTCCTCCCCGGACAGCGCCCCCGCCGACCTCACCACCGTCCCGTCCCCGGGCGCGCCCCCGAACACCGCCCCCACCCGGCTCGCCGTGACGTCGGCCAAGGGCGAGATCACCGTCACCTGGACCCCACCGGACACCGGCGCCCCGGTGACCCACCACGAACTCCACCTCAACGGCCGCTTCGCCACCACCATCATCTGGGGCACCACCCCACCGCCCGGCCGCGCCACCTACACCTTCCCGGTCCAGGACCCCCCGGGCACCCGCTACACCGTCACCCTCCGCGCCCAACTCCCCGACGGCACCTGGGGCGACTTCTCGGCCCCCCGAACGGTGGAGGTCCACTGAGACCGGTCGCCCCGAAACCCGCTCCCTCCGGCTGTGCCCCGAAACCCGCTCCCTCCGGATGCGGAGTCGTACGCCTGATCCGGCACGGCAGAACTACCCTGGGAAGCGTGGCCGAGACCGTTCTCACCAACACCGGGCTCGACAGCTTCCTCGACGGAGCACCCGAGCGCCGCGACCCCGTTTTCGTCCGTGCCGCCGAGGCGGTGCTCGGGCTGCTGGCCCTTCGTGGGGCCGACCGGGGGACGGGGGTGCCCGAGCCGACGCCCCCGCTCGTGCGGCAGTTGCTCGTCGAGGACCTGCCGACCTTCGTGTACGCCCCGCCCGGCACGCTCCACGCCTATCCCGCCGTGGTGGGGGCGCTCGCCGCGCGGTTCGACGGGACGCTGCACCAGGAGGTCGCCCAGGCGGTGAAGGACGCCGCCGACGACTTCGAGCGGGCCATGACCGACCCAGGGAACCTCACCTGGCACCGGTGGTACGCCTCGCTCCTGAGGACCTGCGGGGCCGACCTCACCGACCCCGAGGACGTACGGCGCAGGCTCGCCGCCCTCGACGGCGCCCCGCTGCCCGACGGCGTGCACCGGGCCGACCTGATGGGCCGTACGGCCCTCGCCGACGTCCTGCTCGCCGAGGCGCTCACGCGCGCGTACGTACGGGACGCCGAGGAACCGCCCCCCGCCGGGCCGCTGCTCACCGACCACGCCGTGGCCACCGGCATCGGACAGGTGGCCGCCGCGCTCCAGGACCGCTGGACGGCCGCCGGGCTCGCCGAACAGCTCGCCGGGCCGTACGCCCGCTTCGCCCCCGGGCCCGACGCCTTCCCCCATCTGGTCCTGGCCGACGCCCTGCTCGACGAGCACCTCGACCACTACGGCGACACCGCCGCCCCCGTGCCCCCGCCGCCCGCGATCGAGGCCGGGCCCCACGAGGCCGACGCGGACGCCCTGATCACGGCCGTCGAGGAGCTGTCCGAGGAGGAGTTCGAGCCGTACGGCGGCGAGGCCCCGCACCTGCTGTACGTGGCCTACCGGCGCGGCTGCTCGGCCGACTCGGTCGCCCGCAAGGCCGCCGAGTACGAGGACTGGTCCGTCGACCCGGCCCTTGAGGACCTGCCCGTGCCGGTACCCGCAGAGGCCTCCGGCCCGTACACGGTCCCGCCCGTCCCGGAGCTCGTGCGGCTCCTCGGCGGGACGGAGCTGACCGAGGCCGACCGCGCCCGGCTCGAAGGGCCGGCCCGGGACCTCGCCACCGTCCTCGACCGGCTCGCCGCGACCGGCCTGGTCTTCCGCGCCGGTGACGCCTTCGGGCTCACCCCGCGTGGCGCGGGCGTCGTGCGCTATCTGCTCCGGGTGCGCGAGGTCGCCGCGCCCGACGCGGCCGAGGTCAGGGCCTGGGCGGCGACTGATCTGGTGGCCGCCGCCGGAGGCTGGCCGGGCTGCGTCGCCGCGGGCGTGCTCGCCGACTGGCTCCACGCGCGCGGGGACACCGCCGAGGCCTGGTCCGAACTGCTCGCCGCGCTGGGTACGGTCCACGCCGGCACCGCCGACGCGGCCGCCGTCCGTGGGCTCTTCACCGTCCTCGACACCTCCACCGCCCCGCCCGACGCCCTCCGTGGCGCCCTCCGCGACCCGGTGATCGGCGCGTACGCCCATCAGGCGCTCCGCGCGCGGGGCGAGGCCTCCGACCTGATCCAGGTACGGATCTCGGCGCGCGCCCTGTTCGTCCTCGACGCGCTGCCCGCCAAGAAGGGGCCGCTGGAGTCCCGCCGGGGCGCCTTCGACGAGGCTGCGGCCGCCTGGCCGGGCGGTTCCGCCGCCCTGGTCCGGGCGATGGCCGCGGCCGACCGGCACGAGACGGAGCGGGTCCTCGGCCCGCTCGGCCTCGCCTCGGCGGGCTAGCCGTCACGCGCGCCCGCCGGTCGTCGGCGCGGTGGCCGTCACGTGCGCCTCTCGGTCGTCGGCGCGGTGGACGTCAGCGGCCGTACCCGCCTCAGCCCGCCGTGAGGTACATCCCCGACGGCCCCGCGCCCGCCGTGTTCCGGCAGCTCTGGTGACCCGTCGGGCGGGCGTGGACCAGGGCGAGGCAGCGGCCGAGGGCCTGCTGGCCGTAGGCGTTGGGGTGCATGGACTCCTGGACGAGGCCCTGGGTGCTCTGACTGTCGATCCAGCGCGCCCACTCGCTCGTCGTCCCCGACGCCGGCGCGGTCGACGTCACCTGACGGCTCGCCTTCGCGCACACCTCGCGGCCCTGGAGCGCGTCCCGCAGGTCCATGAACTGCACGCCCTTGGCCGTGGCGACCGCCTTCAGCCGGTCGGCGAGCTGCGGGACGAGGGAGTCGCGGGCCCAGTCGGAGTCGGCGTTCCAGAAGGGGCAGCCGCCGGTGTTCGTACGGGACCAGCCGCTCTCGCCGTACCGGTTGTCGGCGGCGCGGGGGATGGGGGAGGGGTACGACTGGAGGACGATCCGGTAGTCGGACGAGGCGTATCCGGCGCCGGTCATGACGGCCCGGATCTCGTCCACCGAGCGGCCGACGTCCGCCATGACGCCGTCGATCCGCGCGTCCACCTCGGCCTGCTGGTCGTCGTGGCAGTACGAGTACCAGACGATGTAGTCGGTCGCGCAGGTGGTGATGATGTCGGCGAAACCGAGGTCGTTGCCGCCGATGGAGAGCGCGATCAGCTCCACGTCGTGCGAGGCGGCGACCGCCGCCAGCTGGTCGGCCTGCGGGGCCTCGCCCTTGTAGGCCTGGCCGCCCCGGGAGGCCCGGAACACGTTCTTCGTCGTGGCGCCCGAACAGGCCAGGTTGACGAGCGAACTCGCGATCGGACCCGCGCTCCGCACCTCCGCGGTGTCTGAACGGTGGCAGCCGCCGGCGGTCCCGCCGTACACCCGGGACGGGTCGTAGGCGCTGCCCGTCCAGGCCCGGTCGGTGCCGTTGCGGCTCCCGGAGTTGGTGAGGCTGTTGCCGAACCAGCGGCCGGCCTCGCCGGAGATGTAGCTGTCGCCCATGGCGACGACGGCGGTGGGCCCGGCGCCGGGCGCGGCCGTGGCGGCCGGGGCGGCGAAGGAGGCGAGCCCGGCGGCGGTACACAGTGCCAGGAGTGCGCGCAGCGCACGGTGGGGGGTCGAAGGCATGGCTGTGCTCCTGCGGTACGCAGTGACGTGGGGGACAGCCGCCGGCCGGTGGCACGGCGGAATCTGTCACCTCCCGGCTTGTTACCGCTAGGTAGCTGCATATCTCGGTTCCGTCACGTCCCCTGTGAGCCCACAGGCACGCGAAACGGCTCCGCCCCGACACGCGCGCGCGTGCCGGGGCGGAGCCCTGTTCAGAAGGTGTGCGGCCGCTGTGCGGTCGGCCGACGGGCGGTCGTCAGCCGATCAGCTGCTCGTACGCGGGGAGGGTCAGGAAGTCGGCGTAGTCGGCGTCGAGGGAGACGTGCAGGAGCAGGTCGTGGGCCTGCTGCCACTTGCCGGCCGCGAAGGCCTCCTCGCCGATCTCCGCGCGGATCGCGGCCAGTTCCTCGGCGGCGACCTCGCGGGCCAGTTCCGGGGTGGCGGTCTTGCCGTTCTCGAAGACGACACCGGCGTTGATCCACTGCCAGATCTGCGAGCGCGAGATCTCGGCGGTGGCGGCGTCCTCCATCAGGTTGAAGATGGCGACGGCGCCGAGGCCGCGCAGCCACGCCTCGATGTAGCGGATGCCGACCTGCACGGCGCTGACCAGGCCCGCGTAGGTGGGCTCGGCGTCCAGCGAGTCGATGGCGATCAGGTCGCCGGGCGCGACGGAGACGTCCTCGCGGAGCCGGTCCTTCTGGTTCGGCTTCGCGCCGAGGACGGCGTCGAAGGAGGCCATCGCGATCGGCACCAGGTCGGGGTGGGCGACCCAGGAACCGTCGAAGCCGTCGCCGGCCTCACGGTCCTTGTCGGCCTTGACCTTCTCGAACGCGACCTTGTTGACCTCGGCGTCCTTGCGGGACGGGATGAAGGCCGCCATGCCGCCGATCGCGTGGGCACCGCGCTTGTGGCAGGTGCGCACGAGGAGTTCGGTGTACGCGCGCATGAACGGGGCCGTCATCGTGACCGCGTTGCGGTCCGGCAGGACGAACTTCTGCCCGCCGTCACGGAAGTTCTTGACGATGGAGAACAGGTAGTCCCAGCGGCCCGCGTTCAACCCGGCGGCGTGGTCGCGGAGTTCGTAGAGGATCTCCTCCATCTCGTACGCGGCCGTGATGGTCTCGATGAGGACCGTGGCGCGGACGGTGCCCTGCGGGATGCCGACGTAGTCCTGGGCGAAGACGAAGATCTCGTTCCAGAGGCGGGCCTCCAGGTGCGACTCGGTCTTCGGCAGGTAGAAGTACGGGCCCTTGCCGAGGTCGATCAGACGCTGGGCGTTGTGGAAGAAGTACAGGCCGAAGTCGACGAGCGCACCCGGCACCGGCCGGCCGTCGAAGGTCAGGTGACGCTCCTCCAGGTGCCAGCCGCGCGGCCGCATGACGACCGTGGCCAGCTCCTCGGCCGGCTTGAGGGCGTACGACTTGCCCGAGCGCGGGTCCGTGAAGTCGATCTTCCGGGCGTACGCGTCGATCAGATTGAGCTGCCCCAGGACCACGTTCTCCCAGGTCGGCGCGGAGGCGTCCTCGAAGTCCGCGAGCCAGACCTTCGCGCCGGAGTTGAGCGCGTTGATCGTCATCTTGCGGTCGGTCGGGCCGGTGATCTCGACGCGGCGGTCGTTCAGGGCCGCCGGGGCGGGCGCGACCTCCCAGGAGTCGTCGGCGCGGATCGCCGCCGTCTCCGGCAGGAAGTCCAGGGTGGAGGTACGGGCGATCTCGGCGCGACGCTCCTGGCGGCGGGCGAGGAGCTCGTCCCGGCGCGGGGTGAACCGCCGGTGCAGTTCGGCGACGAAGGCCAGGGCGGCCTCGGTGAGCACCTCTTCCTGGCGCGGCAGGGGCTCGGCATCGACGACGGCCAGGGGGGACGGCGCTGGTGCGGACATGAACTGTCACTTCCTTCAGCGGACTTCACGGGCGGTGCCACACGGCCGCCGGGCGTCGCGGGACGGCACGGAGTGCCGCAGGCGCCGAGATACGGCCGCAAGCGCCTTCTGAACGAGCAGGCGCTTCTGAACAGTGGATACTAGTTTCCTCATGGTGGAAGTTCAATGGTTTGTTGATGTCGAGATTCTCCGGATCGACAGACCATGGCGCTGGGTGCCACGCCCTTCACTCCAAGTGCGCCAGATCCGCCTCCGTGTCGATGTCGTAGGGCTCGGCCACATCCGAGCAGTCCACCGGCGTGATCGCATCCCGGTGCGCCGCCAGATAGTCCCGTGCGCCCCGGTCGCCCACCGCGAGCTCCGCGATCCCCGCCCAGTGCGCCGCCCCGAACAGCACCGGATGGCCCCGCACCCCGTCGTACGACGCCGCCGCCAGCGCGTCCCGCGACCCGTACGCCGCCCGGACCCGGCCCACCGCCTCCGCCCCGATCCCCGGCTGGTCCACCAGCAGGACGAGCGCCGCGTCCACCCCGCGTGGATCGGCGGCCAGCGAGCCGAGCCCCGCCCGCAGCGAGGAGCCCATGCCCTCGGCCCACGCCGGGTTGTCCACCAGGACGCACCCCGGCAGCTCGGCCCGCTCCCGTACGAGCTCGGCCGAGGCGCCCAGGACCACGTGCACCACCTCGCAGCCGGCCGCGCGCAGCACCCCCACCGCGTGCTCGACCAAGGGCCGGCCGCGGTGGGACAGGAGGGCCTTGGGGCGCCCCCCGAGCCGCCGCCCGCCCCCGGCGGCGAGCAGCAGACCCGCGACGACGGGAGTACGGACATCGGTTCGATCGCGCGCTGTTGTCATGAGGACTGCATACCTCATCAGGCGGAATGACACGGTCGCCTGAATTCCGGCGGAGGGGGGTGGCGCGTCGGGGTGGCGAAGGAGTTAACTGACCCGCGACCCCCGGCGCCGGCCACCGCTCGACGGGCCGCTCGGAGTGTTCGGAGTGTGGAGTTCTGCGCACAGAGTCGTGCGAGGGGGAGAACCATGTTGCGAAGCGTGGGGCAGAGGCGAGTGACCGGCGAGGGCGTGGACCCCAGGGTGGCCGAACTGCGGTCCGCCGTGTCCCGGCTCCGCCGCGAACTGGCCGCCCACCGCGTGGAGTTCACCGACCGGGGCATCGCCGAGGACGAACTCGCCGCGCTCGACGCGATGGCCCTCAGCGGCGCCCCGGAGGTACGACGGCTGCGCCGCTCGCTGCTCCTCGTCGCGGGCTCGGTCGGCTCCGTCAGCGCACTCGCGGAGGGCCTCGCGGACGTCCGCCGAGCGGTGGAACTCTTCGGGCCGCCGCCTCCGCCTCCGCCGGCGGGGCAGGGGGCCTGACGCGGCGGACGGTCCGGCGAGACCGTCGGCCGTCGGCGGAGTGGTCAGCGCCTGATCAGGCGGCGGGCCGTCGCGGCCGCCACCGCCGCCGTACGCGAGTCGACGCCCAGCTTCGCGAACACGTGCACCAGATGGGACTTCACCGTCGCCTGGCTCAGGAACAGCACCTTGCTGATCTGCTGGTTCGACAGGCCCTCACCGACCAGCTGGAGCACCTCAAGCTCGCGCCGGGTCAGCGCCTCCGCCGGCGTCCGCATCCGGTCCATCAGCCGGTGCGCCACCGCCGGGGCGAGCGCCGACTGACCGGCGGCGGCGGTCCGGACGGCCGCCGCCAGCTCCTCCGGGGGAGCGTCCTTGAGGAGGTAGCCGGAGGCCCCCGCCTCCACCGCCGCCAGGATGTCCGCGTCCGTGTCGTACGTCGTCAGGACGAGCACCTTCGGCCCGCCGGGCGCGGCGGTGATCGCCGCCGTCGCCTCCGAGCCGTGCATCCCGGAACCGAACTGAAGGTCCATCAGGACCACGTCCACGCCCCCGGCGGCGGCCAGCTCCACCGCGCGCTCGGCGGTGGCCGCCTCCGCGACGACGGTGAAGTCCGCCTCGGTGTCGAGGACCGCGCGCAGACCCGCCCGTACCACCGGGTGGTCGTCGGCCAGGAGAAGGCGGATGGTCATGCTCTTCACGCTCCGGCGGGGAGGGGGAGGGAGACGGCGACGGCGGTGCCCTGGCCGGGGGCGGACTCGACGGTGAACGTGCCGCCCAGCGACTCCGCGCGCGAACGCATCGCCGGAAGCCCGAAACCGCCGTCGGAGGACGGCCGGACGGCGCCCGGATCGAACCCCGCGCCGTCGTCGACCACGTCCAGGGTCACCGAGGCGTCCATGAACGACAGGGTGATCTCCGCCCGCGCGGCCGCCGCGTGCCGCACGGTGTTGGCGAGCGCCGACTGCGCGATCCGCAGCAGCGCCACTTCGTAGGGGGTCGGCAGCTCGACCGGCGTCCCGCTCACCGAGAACCGCACCCGGGGCCCGGCACCGGGCCGACGCGCCCCGGCACCGGCTTGCGGCTCGTGGGCCCCGGCACCTGCTCGCGATTCGTGGGCGTCCCCGGCATCCGCTCCCGGTTCGCACAGGCGTTCCAGGGCCGCCGCGAGGGAACCGTGTTCCAGGTCAGGGGGTGTCAGGGCACGTACGAAGCGCCTCGCCTCCGCCAGGTTGTCCTGGGCGGCCCGCCGGGCGCCGTCGATGTGACCCGCGGCCGGCGAACCCGGCGGCAGGGCGCGCTCGGCCGCCCGCAGCAGCAGCTGGATCGACGACAGGCCCTGGGCGAGCGTGTCGTGGATCTCGCGCGCGAGCCGCTCCCGCTCGGCGAGCGTTCCCGCGTGCCGCTCCGCCGCCGCCAGCTCGGCCCGCGTCGCGATCAGCTCCTCGATCAGCCGGCGCCGCCGCTCGCTCTCCCGGTACAGCGCCTGGTAGCCGAGGACCGTGGCCACCGCGACGGCCGCGCCGAGCAGCGGCCCGATGAAGACGCCCGGGTTGAGCGGGGCGCCGTGCCCCACGTACGAGAGGATCGCCGCGACCGCCGTCAGGACGACCACCGGCACCGATCGGCGGACCGGCAGCAGGTGTAGCTGGAGGAAGTAGAGCGGGAAGGCCACCCAGAGCGCCTCGGGGGTGAGGCAGAGCAGCGCGACCCAGGACGCGCCGAGGACGGCCAGCCACACCGCGGCGGCCCGCTGCGAGCTCCGTACCGACGGGAGGTACGACCCTGCCGCGTAGACCGCGCCGGTCACCCCCGCGAGCACCGTTCCGGCCGCCGAGTCCGCCCGTACCGCCGCGAGCACGAGCAGCCCCGCCATCAGCAGGTGCAGACAGAGGCGCAGTGCGCGCAGGGCGGGGGTGAGGGAGCGGGGATCCATGGTGCCCCCCAGCCTAGACAGCGCTGGACAATACGGGCTCAACCGAAAGTTTGATTCGGTCTCCACGGCGCTCAGGCTGCCCCCCCGCCCCGCGTCTCGCATCAACCGAAAGATTGACCGCCGAGCCATCCGTGGCGCGATGCCCGAAAGGCCCCCGGCCGACCACTCTGGTCCGCATGTTCGTGGCATGGAGAGACCTCAGATTCGCCAAGGGGCGCTTCGCCCTCATGGGCACCGTGATCGTGCTGATCACCCTGCTCGTGGGGCTGCTGTCCGGGCTGACCGCCGGGCTCGCGCGGGAGAACGTCTCCGCGATCACCGGTCTGCCCGCCGACCGGCTCGCCTTCGCCGCGCCGCCGTCCGGGCAGTCGGTCTCCTTCACCAATTCCACGGTGACGGAGGACCAGTGGCGCCGGTGGTCGCAGCGGCCCGGTGTCGCCTTCGCCGCGCCGCTCGGCATCCGTACGCTCAACGCCGCCGCCGGGGACCGTACCGCCGCCGTCTCCGCCTTCGGTACGGAACCGGCGAGCGGGCTCGCCCCCGTCGCCCCCGCCACCGGCAAGGCCGTCCTGTCCGAGTCCGCGGCCGAGGAGCTGGGCGTCGCGCCCGGCGACGCCGTCCGGCTCGGCCCCCTGGAGCTCACCGTCGCGGCGGTGGCGGGCGACGCCTCGTACAGCCACACGCCGGTGGTGTGGACCTCCCTCGACGACTGGCAGCGGCTGGGGCACAGCGGCACCACCGCGCCGGAACAGGCCACCGTCATCGCCCTGCGCGGCGGCGAGGGGACGGACTGGGCGGCGGGCGACGCGGCCGTCGGCACGGAGGCGCGGACCGTCGACGATGCCCTCACCGCCATAGGGTCCTACCAGGCCGAGAACGGCTCCCTACAGCTCATGCGGGGCTTCCTCTTCGCCATCTCCGCGCTGGTCATAGGAGCCTTCTTCACCGTCTGGACCATCCAGCGCAGCGGCGACGTCGCCGTCCTCAAGGCGCTCGGCGCCTCCACCCCGTACCTCCTCAAGGACGCCCTCGGGCAGGCGGTGCTGATGCTCACGGCCGGCACCCTGCTCGGCACGGCGCTCGCCGTCGGCATCGGCGCGCTGGTCAGCGGCGGGAACGTGCCGTTCGTCCTGGAGCCGCTGACCGTCCTCGGCCCGGCCGCGGTGATCGTCGTACTCGGCGTGCTCGGCGCGGCGCTGTCCATCCGGCGGATCACCGCCGTCGATCCTCTGATCGCCCTCGGGAGCGCCCGATGAGTCTCGTCCTCGACTCCGTCACCCTCACCTACCCCGACGGGGACGGCCGCCTGACCGCCCTCGACGCGGTCTCCCTCACCGTCCCCGCCGGGACCCTCACCGCCGTCGTCGGGCCCTCGGGCTCCGGCAAGTCCAGCCTGCTCGCGGTCGCCGCGACCCTCGTGACGCCGGACCGGGGGCGGGTGGTCGTCGCCGGTACGGACACGGCGGCGCTGGACGCGGCGGCGCGGGCGGAGCTGCGGCGGCAGCGGGTCGGGATCGTCTTCCAGCAGCCCAATCTGCTGCCCTCGCTCACGGCGGCCGAACAGCTCCAGGTGATGGCCCACCTGTCCGGCCGGGCCCCGAAGGCGGCCCGGCCCCGGGCGATGGAGCTGCTCGACGCGGTGGGCCTCGCGGATCTGGCCGGGCGCCGGCCGCACCAGCTGTCCGGCGGCCAGCGCCAGCGGGTGAACATCGCGCGGGCCCTGATGAACGAGCCCGCGGTCCTCCTCGTCGACGAGCCGACGAGCGCGCTGGACCACGAGCGGGGGGCGGCGGTGGTGGAGCTGCTGGCAGGGCTGACGGTGGAGCGGGGGACGGCGACGGTGGTGGTGACGCACGACCGTGCGCATGCGGCGCGGGCGGGGACGGTGGTGGAGGTCGAGGACGGCCGTCTGACCCCGCAGGGGGCGGCCGTCTGACCTCGCACGGGGCAGGGGTCTGAGCCCACACGGGGCGGCCGTCTGACCCCGCAGCGGGCGGGGGCTGACTCCACCTCACGCACGCAACCTCACGCACGCGCGTACGGGCTGCCGCGGCGGGCGGCCGGGCCCGGGCCCGCGCCCCCTGCGGCAGCCCCTCGTGGTCGGGACCTGCGGCGTGGCGCGGCCGCGCGACCGACTCGCCCCGCGGGCCCAGCCCCGCGGCGACCGCCAGGGCCCGCGGCCCGTCTCGGTGGGCTTACGCCCCGCCGTTGCCCGACGTGTTCGCCAGGGCCGCCGACAGTTCGCGGGCCACCTGCTGCAGGATCGGGACGATCTTCTCGGTGGCCGCTTCCGTCACACGGCCCGCCGGGCCCGAGATCGAGATGGCGGCTGCCGTGGGGGAGTCCGGGACGGAGACCGCGAGGCAGCGGACTCCTATCTCCTGCTCGTTGTCGTCGACCGCGTATCCCGTCTCGCGGACCGCGACCAGCGCGTCCAGGAAGCCGTCCGGCGTGGTGATGGTCTTCTCCGTCGCGGCCGGCATGCCGGTGCGGGCGAGCAGCGCCCGGACCTCCTCCGCCGGGGTGTGGGCGAGCAGCGCCTTGCCCACACCGGTGGAGTGCGGCAGCACCCGCCGGCCGACCTCGGTGAACATGCGCATCGAGTGCTTGGACGGCACCTGCGCCACGTACACGATCTCGTCGCCGTCGAGCAGCGCCATGTTGGCCGTCTCGCCGGTCTCCTCCACCAGCCGCGCCAGGTACGGGCGGGCCCAGGTGCCGAGGAGCCGGGAGGCGGATTCGCCGAGCCGGATGAGCCGGGGGCCGAGCGCGTACCGCCGGTTGGGCTGCTGGCGCACGTACCCGCAGGCGACGAGGGTGCGCATCAGGCGGTGGATGGTGGGGAGCGGGAGTCCGCTGCTGGCGGAGAGCTCGCTCAGCCCGACCTCGCCCCCGGCGTCGGCCATCCGCTCCAGGAGGTCGAAGGCACGCTCAAGGGACTGGACGCCCCCGCTCGCGGCGGGCTTGGCGGCGTCGGTGGTGCTGGCGCTGGACGTCGGCACGTCAACGGTCCTTTCGAGGCAGGCGGGCAAGGCTGCAGCCTACCGGCCCATCGGCCGGGGCACACGGTCCCGGTGTCGGCGTCAGGGCCGGTCAGGGCGTGTTTGTCCGGTGTCGGCGACGGCCCGGGGCGGTCCGGGTCCACCCCGCATGTGCGGAGCTACGTTCTACTGTACGGAATCCTGTTTCCACTTTGTGGAAACGTCCAAGCCGGGTTCGCCGGTGCCCGATCCTGGAATTGTGCCCTTGACGACATGTCGTCCGGAAGTGAAGACTCCTTCAACAGTTCGTTGAATTTCTTCGTGAAGCACTGGAAGAAGGGGTACGGGTGGACGTCAACCTGGTCCTGCGCTCGACGCGTGTCATCACCCCCGAGGGGACACGCCCGGCGTCGATCGCCGTCTCCGGAGGGACGATCGCGGCCGTGCTGCCGTACGACGCCGAGGTACCCGCCGGTGCCCGGCTTGAGGACGTCGGCGACGACGTCGTGCTGCCCGGACTCGTCGACACCCACGTGCACGTGAACGACCCCGGCCGCACCGAGTGGGAAGGCTTCTGGACCGCCACCCGCGCGGCCGCCGCCGGCGGCATCACCACCCTGCTCGACATGCCGCTCAACTCGCTCCCGCCGACCACCACCGTCGCGAACCTGCGCGTCAAGCAGGAGGTCGCCCGCGCCAAGGCGCACATCGACGTCGGCTTCTGGGGCGGCGCCCTGCCCGACAACGTCAAGGACCTCCGCCCGCTGCACGACGCCGGCGTCTTCGGCTTCAAGTGCTTCCTCTCGCCCTCCGGCGTCGACGAGTTCCCCTCGCTCGACCAGGAGCAGCTCGCGACCTCCCTCGCCGAGATCTCCGGCTTCGACGGCCTGATGATCGTGCACGCCGAGGACCCTCACCACCTCGCCGCCGCGCCCCAGCGCTCCGGCGGCGCGTACGCCGACTTCCTCGCCTCCCGCCCCCGGGACGCCGAGAACACGGCGATCGAGAACCTGATCAACCAGGCCCGCCGGCTCAACGCCCGCGTCCACGTCCTGCACCTCTCCTCCTCCGACGCGCTGCCCGCCCTCGCCGCCGCCAAGGCCGAGGGCGTCAAGGTCACCGTCGAGTCCTGCCCGCACTTCCTCACCCTCACGGCCGAGGAGATCCCGGACGGCGCCACCGAGTTCAAGTGCTGCCCGCCGATCCGCGAGGCCGTCAACCAGGACGCCCTCTGGCAGGGGCTCGCCGACGGCACGATCGACTGCATCGTCTCCGACCACTCGCCGTCCACGGCCGACCTCAAGACGCCCGACTTCGCGTCCGCCTGGGGCGGCATCTCCTCCCTGCAGCTCGGCCTGCCCGCCATCTGGACCGAGGCCCGCCGCCGCGGCTTCGACCTCACCGACGTCGTCCGCTGGATGTCCGAGGGCCCGGCCAGGCTCGCCGGACTCACCCGCAAGGGCGCCATCGAGGCCGGCCGCGACGCCGACTTCGCCGTCCTCGACCCGGAGGCCACCTTCACCGTCGACCCGGCCGAGCTTCAGCACCGCAACCGGATCACGGCCTACGCCGGCAAGACCCTCACCGGCGTCGTCACCTCCACCTGGCTGCGCGGTGAGCGGATCGCCGACCACGGCACCCTCGCTCCCGAGCCCTCCGGCCGCCTCCTCGAAAGGAACAACTGACCCGTGAGCACCGGCATACCCTCCTTCACCGGCGACGCCAGCCCTTACGGCGGTGGCGACCCCTACGCCGACTACCGGACGGCCGACTTCCCCTTCACCCAGTACGCCGACCTCGCCGACCGCCGCCTCGGCGCGGGCGTGATCGCCGCCAATGACGAGTTCTTCGCCGAGCGCGAGAACCTGCTCAAGCCCGAGGCCGCCGAGTTCGACCCCGAGCACTTCGGCCACAAGGGCAAGATCATGGACGGCTGGGAGACCCGCCGCCGCCGCGGTGTCTCCGCCCAGCAGCCGCACCCCACCCACGACGACCACGACTGGGCCCTCGTACGGCTCGGCGCGCCCGGCGTCGTCCGCGGCATCGTCGTCGACACCGCCCACTTCCGCGGCAACTACCCCCAGGCCGTCTCCGTCGAGGCCGCCTCCGTCCCCGGCTCGCCCTCGCCCGAGGAGCTCCTCGCCGACGACGTGAAGTGGACGACGCTCGTCCCGCGCACCGCCGTCGGCGGCCACGCCGCCAACGGCTTCGCCGTCGACGTCGAGCAGCGCTTCACCCACCTGCGCGTCAACCAGCACCCCGACGGCGGCATCGCCCGCCTCCGGGTGTACGGCGAAGTCGCCCCCGACCCGGCCTGGCTCGGCGTCCTCGGCACCTTCGACCTCGCCGCCCTGGAGAACGGCGGCCAGGTCGAGGACGCCTCCGACCGCTTCTACTCCCCGGCGACCAACACCATCCAGCCCGGCCGTTCCCGCAAGATGGACGACGGTTGGGAGACCCGCCGCCGCCGCGACAAGGGCAACGACTGGATCCGCTACCAGCTCGTCGCCGAGTCCGAGATCCGCGCCGTCGAGATCGACACCGCGTACCTCAAGGGCAACAGCGCCGGCTGGGCCGCGCTCTCCGTCGCCGCCGAGGGCTCCGAGGACTGGACCGAGATCCTGCCCAGGACCCGCCTCCAGCCCGACACCAACCACCGGTTCGTGCTCGACACCCCGGCGGTCGGCTCCCGCGTCCGGATCGACATCTACCCGGACGGCGGCATCTCCCGTCTCCGCCTCTTCGGCTCCCTCACGGAGACCGGCGCGGCCCGGCTGCGCGCCCGCCACCAGGAGCTGGGCGGGTAGCCGTCTCCGTATCGGCGGATCGGTCGGGGACACGCCCCCGGCCGCCCCATGAACTGGGCGGGTCACGACACCCCGCCCGGCCCGCGAGGGCGCACCGGCCCGACAGCACCGGTGCGCCCTCGCCGCACTTCTCCGGGCCGTTGCCGCACGCGCCGTCAGGCCGCAGGCCCCCGTGTCATGCCGCAGGCCCCCATGTCAGGCCGCACGCTCTGTCACGCCGCAGGCCCTGAGACGCCGCCTGCCCGTCACACCGCAGGCCCCTTCACGCCGCCTGCCCCCTCACGCCGCATACCCCCCGTCCACCGCGAACTCCGCGCCCGTCACGTACCTGCCCTCCGGGCCCGCCAGGAACGCGACCGTCGACGCCACCTCCTCCGCCGTGCCGAAGCGGCCCAGCGCCGTCAGCGTCGCCTGACCCTCCGCGTACGGGCCGTCCGCCGGGTTCATGTCGGTGTCGATCGGGCCCGGGTGGACGAGGTTCGCCGTGATGCCGCGACCGCCCAGCTCCCGCGCCAGACCCTTCGTCAGGCCGATCAGGGCCGTCTTGCTCAGCGCATACAGCACCCCGCCGGGGCCGGGGACCCGCTGGGCCATGCAGCTGCCGATCGTGATGATCCGGCCGCCCTCCGGCAGGCGCCCGGCCGCCGCCTGGGAGGCCAGGAAGACCGCCCGGACGTTCACCGCGAGGACCCGGTCCACCTCCGCGAGGGGCAGGGCGTCCAGCGGGCCGAGGACGCCGACGCCGGCGTTGTTCACCAGGACGTCGAGCCGCCCCAGGGCGTCCGCCGCCCACTCCACCGCGCCCGCCGCGTCCCCCGCGTCGGCCGCGTCCGCGCGAAGGGGCAGCGCCTTCTGCCCGGTCGCCTCGATGCGCGCGGCGACCTCCTTGGCGCGCGCCTCGTCCTTGACGTAGGTGAAGGCGACGTCGGCGCCCTCCCGGGCGAGCCGGACGGCCGTGGCCGCGCCGATCCCGCGGCTGCCGCCCGTCACCAGAACCGCCGTGCCGTTCATCGTGGACATCCCGTTACCTCCGTGGACAGAAAGTCATGAGTGGTTGCGGGTTCAATGAAAGTCGTCGGCGTCTGCGAAGGCTGGCGGGAATCGGACGCCGACCCGGTCGGCCGGGAGCGGACCGGTTCACCGAGGCGCGGCCGGCCCGGTCACCGATGAGTTCCGCCGGGCGGCGCGGTCGGTACTGCTGAGACACGATGGACCGGAGACGAAAGGGCACCACCATGGCCACGCTCAGCCTCACCCAGTTCCTGACCCTCGACGGCGTCCACCAGGCCCCGGGCGGCCCGGACGAGGACACCAGCAGCGGCTTCACGCACGGCGGCTGGTCCGTGCCGTACGGGGACGAGGACTTCGGACGGTTCATGGACGAGGTCTTCACTCGGCCGACCGCGTTCCTCCTCGGGCGCCGCACGTACGACATCTTCGCCGGTTACTGGCCGAAGCAGACGGACCCCGCGAACCCGATCGCCACCAAGCTCAACGCCCTTCCCAAGTACGTCGCCTCCACCACCCTCGACTCCGTCGACTGGGAAGGGGCCACTCTGCTGCGCGGGAACGTCGTCGAGGAGGTCGCGGCGCTCAAGGAGCGCACCGAAGGCGAGATCCAGATGCACGGCAGCGCCGGTCTCGCCCGGACCCTGCTCGACCACGATCTGATCGACACGATGCACCTCCTGGTCTTCCCGGTGATCCTCGGCACCGGCCTGCGCCTCTTCGCCGAGGGCGTCCGCCCGACGGCCTTCCGGCAGACCGACGCACGGACCACCGCCGCGGGCGTCGCCATCGGCACGTACGAGCTCGTGGGCCGCCCCCAGTACGGCAGCTACGTCTGACAGGCAGCTCCGTCTGACAGGTAGCTCCGTCCGACGGGCAGCTCCGTCCGACGGACGCGGGCCCCCGAAACGTGTAGCCACCACACGCCCGCCCGGGTACCGTGATCGCTCCGTGTGCGAGCCGTCGAAGTCTCCACCCCGCCATCACCGTTGGAGACTCCGGCCGCCATGTCAGCTTCGCCGTCGATCACCGCCCCCGTGTCCCTCGACGCCCCGCGCCGGGCCTGGCTCACCGACCTGCCCGTCCTGCTCGTCGCCGTCGTCTGGGGAACCAGCTACCTCGCGGCCAAGGGCATCACCACCACCCACACCGTCATCGCCGTCCTCGTGCTGAGGTTCGCGGTAGTGCTGCCCGTCCTGGTCGTCGCCGGGTGGGCCAGGCTGCGGGCCCTGACCGCCGCCCAGTGGCGCGGCGCCGCGACGCTGGGCCTGATCCTCAGCGGGATCTTCCTCCTGGAGACGTACGGCGTCGTCCACACCTCCGCGACCAACGCGGGCCTGATCATCAGCCTCACCATGATCTTCACCCCGCTCGCCGAGGCGGCGGTCACCCGGGTCCGGCCGCCCCGGGCCTTCCTCGGCGCCGCCGGGCTCTCCGTCCTCGGCGTCGTGCTCCTCACCCAGGGCGGCGGCTTCACCACCCCCTCGCTCGGCGATCTGCTGATGCTGCTCGCCGCCCTCGCCCGTACCGTCCACGTCCTGGCGATGTCCCGGATCACGGCGGTCCGTTCGGCCGACTCGCTCTCCCTCACCACCGTGCAGCTCGGCTCCGCCGTCGCCGTCTTCGCCGTCATCGCGGCCTTCCCCGGCACCGGCGACTCGCCCTGGGCGGTGGCCCTCGACTTCGGTCCCCGCGAGTGGGCGGGCCTGCTGTTCCTCTCCGTCTTCTGCACGCTGTTCGCGTTCTTCGTGCAGATGTGGGCGGTCCGCCGGACCTCTCCGTCCCGGGTCAGCCTCCTGCTCGGTACGGAACCGCTCTGGGCCGCCGCCGCGGGCATCGCCCTCGCCGGCGACCGGCCCGGCGTCCTCGGCCTCGCGGGCGCGATCCTCGTGCTCGCGGGCACCAGTTGGGGCCGCAGGTCCGCCGACCGGAGCGCCGGGTAGGTTCTTCGACCATGCGTTCACTCAGCTACGACAACGACTTCCGCGCCCGGGCCCGCCGCACCCAGGGCTGGGGCCTCGGCCTGCTCACGGTCGCCGCGCTGCTCTGGGTCTGGGCCGGCGTCCTGCTCCTCACCCCGTACGAGGACGGTGACGGCGGCGGCAGCCCCTGCCCCGCCCTCCTCACCAGTGAGTACGTCCACGACGAGGAGTGCGTCGAGGCCCGGGACTGGCCCGGCATGCTCGCCCTGGTCGGCGGGTCCGTCCCGCTCGCCGTGATCGGCGGCGTCCTCTACACCAGCGGCGCCGTCTCCCACCGGATGTCCGAGCACCTGGCCGAGGTGACCCGGCTCAACACGGCGAAGGGCTGAGCCGCCGCGTCCACCCGAGGGTGCCGCCGCGGGACGTCCACCCGGACGTCCCGCCGCGGCGGTCCCGCCGGCCCGTCAGGACTTCTTCGCCACCCGGTCCGACAGGATCATGAGGACCAGGCCGAGCACCGCGATCACGATGTTGGTGAACAGCTCACGGCCCTCCAGGAACCACACGTTGTCCGTGAGGAACCCGGTCACGCCGAAGAGCCCGAACCAGCCGTCCGTCAGGTCGCGCACCACCCCGGCCACACCGAAGAGAGCGAGCAGGAAACCGGTGACCTCCAGAAATTTCTTCATGTGATGATCATGGCGCGGCCGGTCGGCCGCCCGCGTCCGCCGTGGGTCCACGGGCGCCGCGACCGAAGTATCGACCTCCGCGACTTCGGTAGCCGACAGCGCCGTTCATGCTCCGCGCACCGCCCCCACCTGCGTACATTGCGGATATGACTCGCACGGACCGGCAGCGCTGGCTGCTCCCCTCCCACCTGGTCGAACCGGGCGGGAGCGGGGCGCCGCGACCTCGCCGTACCGTCCGCGACTGGATCGTGGACACCTCCCTCTTCCTGCTCGCCGCCTTCGTCGGCCTCATCGCCGCCGACACCAGCGCGCAGTACACCAGCGAGGCCGTCACCCTCGTCGACCAGCTCCTCGGCGCCGCCGGCTGCTGCGCCCTCTGGCTTCGCCGCCGCTGGCCCGTCGGGCTCGCGGTCGCCCTCGCACTGCTCAACGTGGTGGCACCGGTCGCCGCCGGCGCGCTCCTCGCGAGCCTGTTCAGCGTCGCCGTACGCAGGCCCTTCCGGGAGGTCGCGGCCATCGGGGCGCTCGCCGTCGCCGCCTCCACCGCGCAGGCCTTCATCCGGCCCGACCCCACCACCAACACCGGGCTCTCCATCGCCCTCGGGTTCACCCTCATCCTGCTCGTCACGGCGTGGGGCATGCTCGTCCGCTCCCGCCGCCAGCTCGTCGAGGCCCTCAGGGAGCGCGCCCGCCGCGCCGAGGCCGAGGCCGAGCTGCGCGCCGCCCAGGCCCAGCGGCTGGCCCGCGAGGCCATCGCCCGCGAGATGCACGACGTCCTCGCCCACCGGCTCACCCTGCTCAGCGTGCACGCCGGAGCCCTGGAGTTCCGGCCCGACGCACCGCCCGAACAGGTCGCCCGGGCCGCCGGGGTGATCCGCGACAGCGCCCACGAAGCCCTCCAGGACCTCCGCGAGATCATCGGCGTCCTGCGCGCGCCCGGCGAGGGAGGCGAGGCCGGCGACCGGCCACAGCCCACCCTCGCCACCCTCGACGCGCTGATCGAGGAGTCCCGCGAGGCCGGGGCGGACGTCCATCTCGACACCACCGTCGGCGACCCGGCCGCCGTGCCCGCGGCGACCGGCCGCACCGTCTACCGGATCGCCCAGGAAGGCCTCACCAATGCCCGCAAGCACGCCCCGGGCACCACGGTCACCGTCACCGTGCGCGGCCGTCCCGGCGAAGGCCTGACCGTCGACATCCACAATCCGGCACCGGCCGGACCCGTCCCGCACGTCCCCGGTTCCGGCCAGGGACTCATCGGACTCACCGAGCGCGCGGCCCTCGCCGGCGGCCGGATGGACCACGGGCCCGCCCCCGACGGCGGCTTCGCCCTCCACGCCTGGCTACCGTGGCCCCCATGACCATCCGGCTGCTCATCGTCGACGACGACCCCCTGGTCCGCGCGGGCCTCACCCTGATGCTCGGTGGAGCCGAGGGCCTCGAGATCGTCGGCGAGGGCGCCGACGGCGGCGAGGTCCCCGAACTCGTCGCCCGGTACGCCCCCGACGTCGTCCTCATGGACATCCGCATGCCCGAGGTGGACGGGCTCACCGCCACCGAACGCCTCCGCGGCACGCCCGGCGCGCCCGAGGTCGTCGTCCTCACCACCTTCCACGCCGACGAGCAGGTGCTGCGCGCCCTGCGGGCCGGCGCCGCGGGCTTCGTCCTCAAGGACACCCCGCCGGCCGAGATCGTCGCCGCCGTGCGCCGGGTGGCCGCCGGGGACCCGGTGCTCTCCCCGGCCGTCACCCGGCAGTTGATGACCCATGTCGCCGGGCAGCCGGAGCGGACGCCGCGGACCGCGGCCGCCGGCCGGCTCGGTGAACTCGCCGACCGCGAGCGGGAGGTGGCCGTCGCCGTCGGCCGCGGTCTGTCCAACGCGGAGATCGCCACCGAGCTGTACATGAGCGTGCCGACGGTCAAGACCCATGTGTCGCGGGTGCTCGCCAAGCTCGGCCTCAACAACCGCGTCCAGATCGCCCTCCTGGTCCACGACGCGGGACTCCTCGAAGAGGACGGCCAGAAGTGATCGTTTCGACGGCAGGTCTGTCCGATAGCCTTCGGTGATGTCCGTCATCGAACTGGGGGAGTACGGCGCGGACTTCACCGCGAATCCGTACCCCTACTACGCGAAACTCCGCGAAGCGGGACCCGTCCACGAGGTCCGGATGCCCGACGGCTTCCAGTTCTGGCTGGTCGTCGGCCACGAGGAGGGGCGCGCCGCACTCGCCGACCCCCGGCTCGCCAAGTCCCCCTCCGTGATCGGCGTACGGCCGCCGGAGGAGGACATCATCGGCGTCCACCTCCTCGCCGCGGACGCGCCCGACCACACCCGGCTGCGCCGCCTGGTCACCGGTGAGTTCACCGGCCGTCGGGTGGAGGGCCTGCGCCCCCGCATCCAGCAGCTGACCACGGAGCTCGCCGACGCCATGGAACCGGCAGGCCGTGCCGACCTCGTCGACGCCTTCGCCTACCCGCTGCCGATCATCGTCATCTGCGAGCTCCTCGGCGTCCCCGCCGAGGACCGCGACACCTTCCGCCGCTGGTCGAACCAGCTGGTCACGCCCACCGGCGACCAGGAGTTCGGCCAGGCGATGGTGGACTTCGCGGCCTATCTCGACGCGCTCATCGAGGACAAGCGGGCCGCCGGACCCACCGACGACCTGCTCTCCGCCCTGATCACCGCCCGCGCCGAGGACGGCGACCGGCTCTCCGGCCCCGAACTCCGCGCCATGGCCTATCTGCTGCTCATCGCGGGCCACGAGACCACCGTCAACCTGATCGCCAACACCGTCCGCAACCTGCTCACCCACCCCGAGCAGCTCGCGGCCCTCCGCGCCGACCCGGACCTCCTGGACGGGACGATCGAGGAGTCCCTGCGGTACGACGGACCGGTGGAGACCGGCACGTTCCGCTTCACCCGGGAGGCCGTCACCATCGGCGGGCGGGAGATCGCGGCGGGCCAGTACGTGCTCGTCGGCATCGGGGCGCTCGACCGCGACCCCGCCCGCTTCCCCGACCCCGACCGCTTCGACATCCGCCGGGACACCCGCGGCCACCTCGCCTTCGGCCACGGCATCCACTACTGCCTGGGCGCCCCGCTGGCCCGCCTGGAGGGCCGGATCGCCCTCCGTACCCTCCTCGACCGCTTCCCGGACCTGGAACTCGACCCGGAGGGCGAGCCCTGGGAATGGCTCCCCGGCCTCCTGATGCGCGGCGTCCGACACCTCCCGGTCAGGTGGTGACCGGCGCTCCAGGCACCCTCGCCTACCGCGACGGCACCTCGTCGACCCGCACCGGCCGCCGCTCCCGCCGCGAGGCCTCGCAGGCCTCGGCGATCCGCAGCGCCGCCAGGGCCTCACGTCCGTCGCAGGCGTTGGGGCCCTCGCCCCGGACCAGCCGGACGAAGGCGTCGAGCTCCGCCTCGTACGCCGGGCCGAACCGCTCAAGGAAGCCCGGCCAGGGCTTCCCCGGCGGGGCCGGCGCCCACGGCTCCACCGAGACGAGCGGGGTGCGGTCGTCCAGGCCCACCGCGATCTGGTCCCGGTCGCCCGCAAGCTCCATGCGGACGTCGTACCCGGCGCCGTTGCACCGGGTCGCCGTCGCCGTGACCAGCGTCCCGTCGTCCAGGGTGAGCAGCGCGGCGGCCGTGGACACGTCCCCGGCCTCCCGGAACATCGCGGGGCCCGCGTCCGAGCCCGTCGCGTACACCTCCGTCACCTCCCGCCCGGTCACCCAGCGCACGACGTCGAAGTCGTGCACCAGACAGTCCCGGAAGAGCCCGCCGGAGAGCGGCAGGTACGCGGCGGGCGGCGGCTCGGCGTCCGAGGTCGCCGCCCGTACGGTGTGCAGCCGGCCGAGCCGCCCCGAGCGCACCGCCTCCCGCGCCGCCCGGTACCCGGCGTCGAAGCGCCGCATGAACCCCAGCTGGAGCTCCGTCCCCGCCTCCGCCACAGCCGCGAGCGCCGCCGTCGTCCCCGGCACGTCCAGGGAGATCGGCTTCTCGCAGAAGGCCGGAAGACCGGCGGACGCCGCCCGCGCGATCAGCTGCGCGTGCGCGGCCGTCGCCGAGGCGATCACCACGGCGTCCAGGGCGTGCCCGAACAGCGCCTCGACGTCCGGGGCCGCCACCGCGCCCAGCGCGCCCGCGACCCCGGCCGCCCGCGCGGCGTCCGCGTCCGCCACGA
The DNA here is from genome assembly GCF_008639165.1 of Streptomyces venezuelae ATCC 10712. Classification (NCBI taxonomy): domain Bacteria; kingdom Bacillati; phylum Actinomycetota; class Actinomycetes; order Kitasatosporales; family Streptomycetaceae; genus Streptomyces; species Streptomyces venezuelae. The sequence continues at coordinate 6,664,284 of NZ_CP029197.1, forward strand.
CCAGCGACTCGACCTCCGGGTGGCGGGCCAGCACACCCGCGTGGAAGCTCCCGATCCGGCCCGTACCGATGAGTCCGATGCGCATGGCCCCACCGTGGAGGCCCCCGTCCCCGGTGTCAAGGATTTGTCAGGACAACCGGACGTCACGACTTCCCGTCATCAGCGCACCGGGCTACGCTCCCCCCGTGTCCAAGCAGTCCGGATCCGCCCTGCCCCCGCTCTCCGTGGACCGCACAAGCCCGGTCCCGCTCTACTTCCAGCTGGCCCGGCAGCTGGAGAGCGCCGTGGAGAACGGCACGCTGACCCCGGGCACCCTCCTCGGCAACGAGATCGACCTCGCCACCCGCCTCGGCCTCTCCCGCCCCACCGTCCGCCAGGCCATCCAGACCCTCGTCGACAAGGGCCTCCTCGTCCGCCGCCGGGGCGTCGGCACCCAGGTCGTGCACAGCACCGTCCGCCGCCCCCTGGAACTGAGCAGCCTCTACGACGACCTGGACGCCGCCGGACAGCTCCCCGCCACCCGGGTCCTGGTCGACCGCCTCGAACCCGCCACCGGCGAGGTCGCCGCCGCCCTGCGGGTCCCCGAGGGCAGCGAGGTCCGCTACCTCGAACGGCTCCGCACCGCGCACGGCGAACCCATGGCGTACCTGCGCAACCACCTGCCCGCCGGGCTCGTCGACCCGGGCACCGAACGCCTGGAGACCACCGGCCTCTACCGGCTGCTCCGCTCCGCCGCGGTCACCCTGCACAGCGCCCGCCAGGCCGTCGGCGCCCGCGCCGCGACCGCCGCAGAGGCGGCGCTGCTCGACGAGCGGGAGGGCGCCCCGCTCCTGACGATGGAACGCGTCACCTTCGACGACACCGGCCGCCCCGTCGAGTACGGCTCCCACCTCTACCGCGCCGACCGCTACTCCTTCGAGTTCCAGCTGATGGTCCGTCCGTAACCCGGGGCGGCCCCCCTGCCGAGCCGTACGACCCGCATGACCGATACTGCAATGCACGACTGCAATGCATGCAAAGGACACAAAGGAGGGCACGGCCTCGTGACCAGGCTTCGGACAGGAGGGGTACGCGCCGTCGTCGGCGCCGTGCTCGCGCTCGCACTCACAGGGGCGCTCGCCGGGTGCAGCAGCACCGGCGGAAAGCGGGCCGAGGACGCCCGCAAGGCCGCCGAGGCCCAGGGCAGGGCGGCCGTCGACACCCCCCGCTGGACCGTCGCCATGGTGACCCACTCGGGCGACGGCGACACCTTCTGGGACATCGTCCAGAAGGGCGCCAAGCAGGCCGCCGCCAAGGACAACATCAACTTCCTGTACGCCCACAGCGACGAGGCCCAGCAGCAGGCGCAGCTGATCGACTCGTACGTCGCCAAGGGCGTCGACGGACTGATCGTCACCCTCGCGAAGCCCGACGCCATGAAGGCCGCCGTCGAGAAGGCCGTCAAGGCCGGCATCCCGGTGATCACCGTGAACTCGGGCGCCGAGCAGTCCAAGGCCTACGGCGCCCTCACCCACATCGGCCAGGACGAGACCGTCGCCGGCGAGGCCGTCGGCGAGGAACTCGACAAGCGCGGCAAGAAGAAGGCGCTCTGCGTCCTGCACGAGCAGGGCAACGTCGGCCACGAACAGCGCTGCGCCGGAACGAAGAAGACCTTCGGCGGCGAACTGGTCAACCTCTACGTCGACGGCACCAATATGCCCGACGTGAAGGCCTCCATCGAGGCCAAGCTCCAGTCCGACAAGGACGTCGACGCCGTCGTCACCCTCGGCGCCCCCTTCGCCGACGCCGCCGTCCAGGCCGCGAAGAGCGCCGGGAGCAAGGCCGAGATCGACACCTTCGACCTCAACGCCAAGGTCGCCACCGCCCTCCAGGCCGGCACCCTCGGCTTCGCCGTCGACCAGCAGCCCTACCTCCAGGGCTACGAGGCCGTCGACCTGATCTGGCTCTACCGCTACAACGCCAACGTCCTCGGCGGCGGCAAGCCGGTCCTCACCGGCCCGCAGATCATCACCAAGGACGACGCCGCCAAGCTCGTCGAGTACGCGGAGCGTGGCACCCGATGAGTTCCCCCACGGGCGCGCCGGGCATCGACCACGTCGACGAGCGGCTCCTGCGCACCACCCCGCTGAAGAAGCTGCTCGCCCGCCCGGAGCTCGGCTCGGTCGTCGGCGCGGTCGCCGTCTTCGTCTTCTTCGCGGTCGTCGCCGACAGCTTCCTGAAGCCCTCCAGCCTCGGGACCGTCCTCTACGCGGCCTCCACCATCGGCATCATGGCCGTCCCCGTCGCGCTGCTCATGATCGGCGGCGAGTTCGACCTGTCCGCCGGTGTCCTGGTCACCAGCTCCGCCCTGGTCTCCTCGATGTTCAGCTACCAGATGACGGCGAACGTCTGGGTCGGCGTCGGCGTCTCGCTGCTCGTCACCCTGGCCATCGGCGTCTTCAACGGCTTCATGCTGACCCGTACGAAACTGCCCAGCTTCATCATCACGCTCGGCACCTTCCTCATGCTGACCGGCCTGAACCTCGGCCTCACCAAGCTGATCAGCGGCACCGTCTCCACCAAGACCATCGCCGACATGGAGGGCTTCTCCTCCGCCCGCAAGCTCTTCGCCTCCCAGCTGACCATCGGCGGCGTCGAGTTCAAGGTCACCATCCTGTGGTGGCTCGGCCTGGTCGCGCTCGCCACCTGGATCCTGCTCCGCACCCGCTTCGGCAACTGGATCTTCGCCGTCGGCGGCGGCGCCGACGCGGCCCGCGCGGTCGGCGTCCCCGTCTACCGCACGAAGATCGGCCTCTACATGGGCGTGGCCTTCTGCGCCTGGATCTCCGGCCAGCACCTGCTGCTCTCCTTCGACGTCGTCCAGTCCGGCGAAGGCGTCGGCAACGAGCTGATCTACATCATCGCGGCCGTCATCGGCGGCTGTCTGATCACCGGCGGATACGGCTCCGCCATCGGCTCGGCGGTCGGCGCGCTGATCTTCGGCATGACCAGCAAGGGCATCGTGTACGCCGAGTGGAACCCGGACTGGTTCAAGTTCTTCCTGGGAGCGATGCTCCTCCTGGCGACCCTGCTGAACGCCTGGATCCGCAAGCGCGTGGAGGCCACCAAGTGACGACCGAAGCCCCCGCGCTCGTCGAGCTCGACGACGTCAGCAAGTACTACGGCAACATCCGCGCCCTCGAAGAGGTCTCCCTGGAGGTCCGCTCCGGCGAGATCACCTGCGTCCTCGGCGACAACGGCGCCGGCAAGTCCACCCTCATCAAGATCGTCGCCGGCCTGCACCGGCACGACGCCGGCACCTTCCGCGTCGAGGGCGAGGAGGTCACCCTCGCCAACCCGCGCGACGCCCTCGACCGGGGCATCGCCACCGTCTACCAGGACCTCGCCGTCGTCCCGCTCATGCCCGTCTGGCGGAACTTCTTCCTCGGCTCCGAGCCCACCAAGGGCTCCGGTCCCTTCAAGCGGCTCGACGTCGGCCTGATGCGGCGGACCACCCGCGAGGCGCTGCTCCGCATGGGCATCGACCTGCGCGACGTCGACCAGCCCATCGGCACCCTGTCCGGCGGCGAGCGCCAGTGCGTGGCCATCGCCAGGGCCGTCCACTTCGGCGCCAAGGTCCTCGTCCTCGACGAGCCGACCGCCGCGCTCGGCGTCAAGCAGTCCGGCGTCGTCCTGAAGTACGTCGCCGCCGCCCGCGACCAGGGCCTCGGCGTGGTCCTCATCACCCACAACCCACACCACGCCTACCTCGTCGGCGACCGGTTCGTCCTGCTCAAGCGCGGAGTCATGGCCGGCAGCCACACCAAGGGCTCCGTCACGCTCGACGAGTTGACCCGGCAGATGGCCGGCGGCACCGAGCTCGAGGACCTCCGCCACGAACTGGAGCGGCCCTCCGGACCGTGACGGACGCGCCGCGATCACACGGCCCCTTCACACCCCACCTGGCAGAATCGGAGCCGATGAGTACCTACCGTGACCTCGCCCACCGGGGATCGGCCCGGGGCACCGTGCTGCGGACCGTCGGCACCCGGGAGCGGCGCTCCCACCTGACGGCGCCCCGGGTGCCGACCGTCGGCATCGACATCGGCGGTACGAAGGTGATGGCCGGTGTCGTCGACGCCGACGGCAACATCCTGGAGAAGCTCCGCACGGAGACCCCGGACAAGTCCAAGAGCCCCAAGGTCGTCGAGGACACCATCGTCGAACTCGTCCTCGACCTCTCCGACCGGCACGACGTGCACGCCGTCGGCATCGGCGCGGCCGGCTGGGTCGACGCCGAGCGCGCCACCGTCCTGTTCGCCCCGCACCTCGCCTGGCGCAACGAACCCCTCCGCGACGCCCTCCAGGGCCGCCTCGCCGTCCCCGTCATGGTCGACAACGACGCGAACACCGCCGCCTGGGCCGAATGGCGCTTCGGCGCCGGACGCGGCGAGGACCACCTGGTCATGATCACCCTCGGCACCGGAATCGGCGGCGCCATCCTCGAGGGCGGCCAGGTCAAGCGCGGCAGGTACGGCGTGGCCGGCGAGTTCGGGCACATGCAGGTCGTCCCCGGCGGACACCGCTGCCCCTGCGGCAACCGCGGCTGCTGGGAGCAGTACAGCTCCGGCAACGCCCTGGTCCGCGAGGCCCGCGAGCTGGCCGCCGCCGACTCCCCGGTCGCGCACGGGATCATCGAACGGGTCAAGGGCAACGTCCCCGAGATCACCGGACCGCTCATCACCGAGCTCGCCCGCGAGGGCGACGCCATGTGCATCGAGCTCTTCCAGGACATCGGCCAGTGGCTCGGCGTCGGCATCGCCAACCTCGCCGCCGCCCTCGACCCCTCCTGCTTCGTCATCGGCGGCGGCGTCTCGGCCGCCGACGACCTCCTCATCGGCCCCGCGCGGGACGCCTTCCGCCGCCACCTCACCGGCCGCGGCTATCGCCCCGAGGCCCGCATCACCCGCGCCCAGCTCGGCCCCGAGGCGGGCATGGTCGGCGCCGCCGACCTCGCCCGGCTCGTCGCCCGCCGCTTCCGCCGCGCCAACCGGCGCCGCGTCGAGCGGTACGAACGGTACGAGCGCTACGCCCAGGCCCTGCGCAACGGGACCTCGGGCCGGACCCCCCGTACCCCCGAGGACCCGCCTTCATGACCCTGCCCCACCCGTCCGGCCCGCCGCCCGAACCCCAGGGGAAGCTCCCCGAGGACCGTCGGCACATGATCCGCCGCCGCTGGCTCACGGCCGTCATCATCGTGCTGCTCGTGGGCATCCCGGCCGGCTACCTCGTGATCTCCGCCGGACAGAGCCGTGACAGCGGCCGCGACAAGGAACGCGAGTCCTCGGCCGCCGGCCTCCAGGCGAACTGGCCCTCGCTGATGAAGCGCCGGGTCTTCGAGGTCCCGGTCCCCGCCGGGGCCTGGGACGTCGCCTACTACGAGACCAGCAACTGGAAGACCAGCAGGCTGTACGTCCAGTTCACGACGACCGCCACCGGCCTCGACACCTTCCTGGCCGAGTCCGGCACCTCCCGCGCGGCCCTCACGTCGGGCCGCATCACCGTCGCGGAGCGGGACGCCGACATCGCGGGCTGGAAGTTCGTCGAGGGCATGAACTGGGCGGGCACGACGGTCAAGCGCGAGGAGCCGCGCCCGGCGACCGACATCACGGTCGACCTCACCGAGCCCGCCTTCCCGCGCGTGTACGCGGTGTCGACGACGAGCCCCTGAGAGCGGGCAGGGTCTCCGGCCGGCACCGGCCGCCGGGCGTCTCAGCGGCAGTCGCGCCGGTCGGCCGAGCGGGCCATGAACTGCCGGTGCGTCCGGACCATGTCCCGCTCCTGCCCCGGCGTCATCCCCTCCAGGCGGACCCGGCCCGCCGCCTCCGCCCCGGGGTGGGCGAAGAGGAACAGCAGCCGGGGGAAGTGCGTCAGGAGCGCGTCGACCAGGCGCGCGTCCGGCGGCTGCCGGAGCACGACGGTGAACGGCCCCGACTCCGCCTCGTGGCGGGCCAGCTCGCCGCTCAGCTCGTCGTCCCCGCACCCCGAGTCCAGATAGAACTCCTCGATCAGCAGCGCGCGGATGTCCGCCACGATCCCCTCGACGTACCCCGGCACGTCGAGGCGCGGCCCCGGCCTGCACACCGTCCACGGCTCGGGCGTCTCGCTCGCCCTGCGGACGTACATGTCGGGTGTCTCCCCCAGCTCGGCCGGGAGCAGCGCGACCCGCTCGCCGGCACCCAGCGCCACCCCGCGCAGCCGCTCGGCGTCGGTCTTCGGCACCCGGGCGTAGGGCACGACCACATCGACGATGTCCGCCCGTTCCGTGGCCTGCCTGACCTGCGGGAGGAGACCCTTCAGCGCGACCCGCATCGGGCAGGCGTCTCCCGGGCCCCGCACCGGGCGCTCGGTGAGGAGCCCCTGGGCGACCCGGTGGCGGGAGTGGTCGGTCGCATGGGCCAGGGTCGGGACGCCGAGGACCGTAGCGGCCTCCTCGAGAACGACGGACGGGACGTCGGACATCCGGCCGGCGACGAACGCGGTGACCTCGGGGTACGGCACCGCGCCGAGCCGCTCGGCCAGGGGGAGGAGACTGGCGGCGATCTTCGGCGGCGGCTTCGCCGGTCCGGCCTTGGCGGACCAGTCGACCATGTCGAAGCGGCCGAGGTTCAGCTTCTTGAGCCCGCTGTCGGCGAGGTGGCTGCGCCGTACGCCGGGCAGGAGGACGGGAAGTATCAGGAACGCGTCCTCGCTCGCCACCTTCCGCGCGGTGGCGACGATCGCCTCCTCCAGCACGTAGTGCGAGACCAGGGCGTGGGGGGAGATCAGGATGACCATCCCGTGGGAGGTCATGATCTCCTTGAGGACCTCCTGGTGCCACTCGTCGCCGCCGTTCAGGAACGCCCTGTCGACCACGGGGTCGAAGCCGCTGTCCTTGAGGTGGCTCTCCAGCGACTCCAGATAGCGCCGGCACTGGCAGCCGCTCTCGACGGTGCACTTGGAGGAGCTGTGACTGAGGAAGATCCGAGGACGACGTACCACCGGCGCTACCCCCGGGTGCCGAGGACGGACGGGGCGGGGGGCGCCGCGAGGAGCCAGCGGACGCCGAGGCCGTCGACGGTCACGGTCGTCCGCACGTCGCACGTGAACGCGCGGCCGTCGCACAGGTCCAGGAGACGGACCGCCCCCTCGCCCGACAGGAACTCGACGGGCACGGTCACCGCCACCGGCTCCTCCGCCGTGTTCGCCAGACAGAGGACCGTCTCCGGCCCGTGCGTCCGGAGGAAGCCCAGCACCTCGGGGCGGTCGAAGGAAACGGACTCGAGGCCGCCCTTGGAAAGAGCGAGATGGGCGTGCCGTATCCGCAGCAGGGCGGCGGTACCCGGCTCGCGGAGCAGCTCGACGGGCAGCGTGGGGCAGCCGGGCAGGCTGAGGAGGACGGCTGCCGCGAGTGCGCGCTGGGCCGGGTCCTGAAGCTGCTCGGGCAGCGGGTGCGCCCACTGGGCACCCGGGCGCGCCGCGGCCAGGGCCCGCTGGGCCCGTCTCAGCCATCCCTCGTACGTACCGAAGCGGTACACGTCCGGTGGGGCCGGCGGGACGATCGCCTCGGCGAGCACGTTCTCCGGCAGCAGGGTCACCACGTGGCAGGCGTCCGCGAGCGACAACGCGTCCCTCGGATCGTCGAACGACGCCGGGGTCGGCCATCGGGATTGATTCCGCATCAGGACCCCTTGGCCGTAACCCTGCAGCAGATGGTGCAGGTCGCGCAGGAGCCGCCGCCCGACCGCGCCTCGCCCGCCGATCCGTACGCCGTCGGCGCCCCGGCCGAGCCACCGGCGCACCCCGTCGTACAGGCTCGCCCGGGCCACCGCGTCGATCCGCCCGGACTCGTCCCCCGACACGACGAGATCGACGACGAAGCGCACGTCGTGAGCGTGCGCCGCCTCGATCACGGGGACACTCCCGTCGAGCCCGTCGAAGGCCCCGTCCTCGTCGCCGAGCGGCGGAGGTACGAACGGCCCCACCACCACGCACCGCACGCCCGTCCCCGCGATGTCCCTCATCACCTCGGACGGAGCGACGGCCGGACGGCGCCACAGCTCGGACGCGTCGACCTCGGCGAGGACACAGCCGACGATCCAGGAGGGGACGTCGGGCGCGCGGCGGTCGGGTTCGCGGTCCAGGGAGACGACGTGACGCCGGCCGTCCTCGGTCCGCAGCTCGACGGGGCCTCCCGATCCCGCCACCGTCCAGCCTCCGGGGTGGGCGAACACCCGGTCGGCGGAGAAGTCGACCTGGAGCACGCGGGTCTGCGTCGGGGACCCGGACAGGTCGCAGACGAGGACGCGCCCGTCACCGCCCACCGCCGCGACCTGGGTGGCGTCGGCGCCGACGGCGAGGTCGGTGACCTCCCAGGGGGCCTGGCCCACCAGGTTGCCGAACTCCATGCGCTCGCGTCTCCAGGCGAGCACGGAGCCGTCCCTCCGCGCCGCGACGAGCCAGTTCCCGGCGTGGCAGCCGCTGACGGCGGTGACGCCCTCGGCGAGGAGCTGACGCGGCCTGTGCGTCCCGCTGAGCCACAGGCGGCCGTGGTCGTCGAGCACGGCCGGCGGCTGGTCCCTGAGGAAGGGCCAGATGGCGCTCACGCCGCCATCGGCCGGGCGTTCGGGCCCGACCGGCGCGCCCACGTCACAGTGAACGAGCACGCCGTCGGAAAGGATCGCCCACGTCGGCGTCTCACCGCCGCCCGGAGGGAACTGGACGCTCACCACCTCTCCGTTGCCGGGGGTGACCCGGGCGCGGCCCGGCTCCGGGACCACCGCGCACTGGTGGACGCTGTTGCTCTCGATCCAGGCGAGTGTGGTGCCCCGCGCGGACAGGGCGAGCGAACGCCGGGTCGCGCCGCTCGAGGGAGCGGGCACCGTCGAGACCGGCTCGCCCTCGTGGTCATGGAGCACGATCGTCCCGTCGCGCATCAGGGACGCGATGTACGAAGCTCCCGGCCTCGGCGTACGTTCCGGCCTCGACGCCACGGCCACCTCCAGAGCGCGGCCCGGATGGACGACGCTCAAGCCCGGCGTGCCCGAGCGGTGCAGCCGCTGGACCGCGGAGAGGGGCAGCATGACGGTCCGGTCCGCGGGGAGTTCGACCCGCATGGGCGCGGTCCGAGGCGGCGGTTCGAGGAGGCCTGCGACGTCCAGCCGGACCGTGCGGCCCCCGGAAGCGCGGACCGCCACGGAGCCCGGTGCGACCGGCCTGCTCAGCACGAGCCCGCCCGACCGGGCGACGACCCCGACGGCGACCTCACGTCGTACGAGCGCCCGGGCGCCTTCGGCGACCGCATCGGGGCGCGCGAACGGATCGCGCGGCGGTTCGAGACCCAGCCGTTCCGAGGACGCCACCTGGATGCGCCAGGCGTCGTCGTACCGCAGCACCCCCTCGGGGAGCCGGGGCAGGTAATGCAGCGCCCACCGCCCCAGGTCGTCCGCCGCGTCGTCCTCCCCGGCGGTGACCGCGAGGAGCATCCGCGCCAGCGCGTCCCGCACCCGCCGGTGGCCGTCCTCGGCGGGGAAGGAGCCCGCCCAGAGCAGCTCCTCGAACCAGCGCATCAGGGGCGGCGCCTCACGGTGCGCCTCGACGGTGAACTCCCGTACCGCCTCCGCGTGTGCGACGGGCCCACGGGCCAGGCGGCGGCGCAGGGCCCCGGACATGACCGGGTCCAGAAGCAGCATCTGGTCGCCCGCCGCCTCCACCAGCGGCGAGAACCACAGTTCGGCCTCCAGGCCCGCGGTGGAACGGGGCAGGAAGCGCAGCCTCGCCCTGCGCAGGAACGCCCGCTCGACACCGGCGGCGAGGCAGAGGCACTCGGCGAGCCGGACAACATCGGGCCGCGTCACGGCGAGGTCCTCCAGCGCGGCCTCGGCGTTCCCGCCCGGGTCCTCGTCGCTCACCGCGCGAACCCAGGACGGGTCTCCCAGGACTCCCGGCATGCCGGCCCGCCGCATCACACCCCCTCCAGCGCCCGTCGCACCCGCGAGGTCGCGTCGTGCGCGTGCCGCAGCGAAATCCGGTGGTCCAAGGGGATGAACGCCACGACGCGACGTAACGCGAGTGAGTAGTCGGCGGCCTGATAAGGCGTCACACAGACCACCGGGCACCCGGCGTGGACCACGGAATCGACGAACGCACGCCACTCGTCCGGCCCCGCGACGGCCCCCGAGGCGAACGCAGGCCGCATCCTGCCCAGGTCGGAGAAGAGGACCACCGGGGTTCCCGGCGCGGGCGGCCGGTAGGCGGCACGGACCCGCGGATCGTCGCGCACCACGCCCCGCCCGGGCGTGCCGCGGAAGCGCAGCACCTCGACCCGGTCCCGTCCGGCGACGCTGCCGGCCAGCTCGCCCAGCCACGCCCGGTCGTCCCGGAACGGGGCCATCGCCCTGCCGTGGTCCAGAAGGAGCTGGGCGCCGCGCCGGGTGGTGAGCCGGCGGCGCAGCGGAAGCGACCGCAGCACCTCCTGGCGCGCCACCTTGCGCAGCAGGGCGGGCTGGTCGCACACCGTGCTCTCGGTCGTGGTGGCCACGGCGGCGAACATCACGCCCCGCTCCCAGTCCCGCTTCCACGGCGGCTCGTGGCGCAGCCCGGTGGTCACCACCCCGCGCCGCAGGAGCTCCGGGTCGGGCGCCGGGGACGGGCTGCCGTCACGCCGCTCCCCGGCCGTCCCCGGGAGGGGGTCGAGCGCCGTGAGGGAGAAGTCCACCGGCCGGTCCCCGAGCCTCCTGACGCGCTCCCGGTTGCGGCGGGCCCGCAGATCGGGCCCGCCGGCCAACGGGCGGGTGCGGGCCGGGCGTACGGCGGCGGGCACGGCCCGGGACGGCGCCTCCCCGCGGCCCTCGGGACGGCCACCCTCGGCGGAGGGGCGTGGCACGGGTGTACGGGGAGGGGGCGGCGGGCTCGCCGGATCGCCGTACGCCCTCTCCGCGGCCGCCGAGTCCGCCGCCGTCTCCCGTGCCAAGTCCGGCTCCAGACCCAGCAGTCGGGCCACGGCGGCCATGGTCTCCGCGTCGGCGGGCCGCAGTCCCGCCACCGCGCGCGCGAGATCGCCGAGGAACACCTCGCCGCGCCCGCTCATCCGGGGCACACCTCCCCGCGCCCGCTCATGCGAGGGGCTCCAGCCCTTCACGCCGCTTGTGCAGCGTGATCGTCCGGAGCATGTCCCACTCCTCCGTGCCGGGTGTGACCCCCAGCTGGTGGCAGGCCTTGAGCGCGTCCAGGAACTCCGCGGTGCTCGGCCCCGCCGCAGGGTCGGTCACGACGTCCCGCAGCGACAGGATGTAGTCGGCCACCTGACCGGTGAGCTGCTCGTCGTAGTCCTCGCCGAGGTGCGACGCGGCGACCCGCAGCAGATGGCTCCGGGAGGGCGGGCCGAACTCGAAGACGACGCAGCGCCGCAGGAACGGCCGCGGCAGCTCACGCTCGTCGTTGGAGGTGATGACGACGAACGGCTCCTGGCCGGGCGCGGCGGAGACCGACTCGCGGTCGTCCCACGGCATGGGGAACGACAGCGAACCCAGCGGGCCCAGAAGGCTGTTGGGAAGGTCGGGGTCCGCCTTGTCGATCTCGTCGAGCAGGACGACCGACCGGCGGCCGTTCTCGGGCGCGAAGGCGCGCCAGAGCGGCCCCTGCGCGTAGTAGGCGCCGATGTCGTCGTCGAGCATGTGGGCCTGGGCGTCGTTGAGCCGCTTCAGGGCGTCGAACCGCCAGAGGAGGTCCTCGGGTTCGGTCCTCGCCGTCACCACATGGGCGTGGTAGTTCCAGCCCAGGACGCGGGCGACGTTCGGGGCGAGCGAGGACTTGCCGGAGCCCGGCGGGCCGAAGAGGAGCAGCGGACGGCCGGTCTTCAGCGCGACGTTGACGGCCAGGACCACCCGCTCGTCATCGAAGACGTAGACCTCGTCGTCCGCCGCGTATCCGGCCCCGGAGTCCCCCTCGGCACCCTCGCACCGACCGGTGCGCGCCGTGCCGTCCTGGTAGGCCGCGGGGTCGAACTCCTTGTCGTACCGCAGCACATGCCCTCCTCCGCCACCGGCCAGTGCGCTCATTCTGCCCTGCCCGGGGCCGATGTCACTCGCGGATGCGCTGCCTGCCGAGAACGGCCACCCCGGGCAGCCTCCTGCCGAGCCGGGCGGCGTCGAACGCCGCGTGCACGCGCGGCAGATACAGGGCGCGCAGCCGGGGCGAGGACGCCAGCGCGGTGATCTGGTCGTCGTCGGGTTCGGCGTCGAGCTGGAGGAACATCACGCCGCTGTTCCGCAGGGACGTCAGGTCGCGGAGGCGGGGGCACCTCGTGATGACGAGCGTGCGGAGCTTCGTCAGGGTGGTCAGTGCGCTGAGTTCGGTCAGCAGCGGGTTGTCCTCGATGACCAGGGTGTGCAGGTCCGGAAGGTCCCAGAGTGCGGGGACGAGCGGGTCGCCGCCGCGGCGGACGGCTCGCCGCGTGTCGCCTTCGGGCGAGCTCTCGCGGGCCGCCGCCCGATCGTCCCAGGTCTCCAGGGCGAAGGAGGGGAGCGGGGAGCGGGGCCGTACGGGCTGACCGAGGTACGACACGCCCGCCGGGAGAAGGGCGCGATACGCCTCCGCCACCTCTCCTCCGATCAGCTCCGCCGTTCGGTGGAGAAGGGGAACGAAGGGGTCGTCGGGCGGGACGTCGTCCGGCCCGGGAAACAGGTCGATGACGCGCGGCCCGAACTGGGCCAGCTCCACGGCGGCTTGTTCGCTCCGGGGCGGAATGACGGCCGCCCTGATGTCCTCGACCACCTCCCGGATGTCCGGGTCGAGCTCCGGGACCGCCTCCGCGGCCTGTGCGGCCACCAGCCAGAGCGCCGTCCTGTGCTCGGGCTCGGCGTCGGCGCGGTGCAGGATCGCCCGGATCAGCTCGGCACGCTCACGCCGTGCCGCGAGCTCGGCGGCGAGGACGACGGTGTCCCGCCAGTGGGCGTCATGGGCCTGGTCGACCAGTTCGTGAAGCCCCTCCGGGTCCAGGAACAGCCCCGCGGCCAGGTAGGAGACGAAGATGGGATGGACGAAGGTGATGTCACTCCTGCCGGAGGTCGTGAGCATGCCGCTGCGGCTCAGCAGGCTCCACAGGACGGCCTCGGCCTCGTCGGAGTCGTCGTACCGGGAGCCGAGCACCACGTGGATCTGGTGCAGGACCTGCTGGTGCGTGGCCCGGCCCGTCCCGTTGCGCAGGACCGAGAGGGCGATGCCCCGCAGTGCGGCCTTCTGCTGCGCCGCCGAGAGGTTCCGGGCCACCGCCTCGCTCGTCGGGGCGGTGGCTCCGGCCTCACGTGACGGCTCCGGGGAGGGCAGGAGCGTCTCGCAGAGCGCGCTGCGGCTGATCGGCAGGCGCCCGTGGCTCCCTTCGAACAGCGCGCAGACCGCCCCGCACATGACCGGGGTGGTCATGAGTTCCCGCAGCCCCGCGCTGGTCTCCACGGCCCGCAGGAGGGCGTCCCACCGCTCGGCGGGCACGCGGTCGTCGGCCTTGGGCCACTCGCGGACGAACCTGCGGACGTCGGCGAACTCCATCGCACCGATCCGGAACTCGGCGAAGCCCAGGGATTCCAGCCACGGGGCGCTGCCGGGTTCCGCTCCCGCCGTCACCAGGCACGCGAGGGAGGGGTACAGCGAGAGCAGGTGTCTCAGCCACTCCCGCACCCGCTCCTGCACATCCCGAGGAACCTCGTCGAGGCCGTCGACGAGCACCATGCCCCGGCCGGAGTCCAGGAGGCGCTCGCACCACCCGTCCGGCGGCTCGGGCACCGGTCGCTCTTGGCCGTTTCCCTGGAGGAGGTCCGCCGGCCGTGGCAGCTCCCGCCCCCTGCCGAAGTCCTGTACGCGGATGAGGAAGGGCACGCGCGCGCCCGCCGACGTGTTCTGCCCGTGACGGATTCCGTACGCCGCCTCGACGGCGAGGCGGTGGATGTACGTCGTCCTGCCCGACGCGGCGTCCCCCCGCAGCACCACGCGCCCGCCCTCGGCGAGGGCATCGACGATATCGGTCACGGATGCGTCGGAGGGCGAGGCGAACACGGAGAGCGACGGGGACGGGTCGGTCCGCTCGAACCCCGGCCGGTGCGCCAGGAGGAAGTCGGCGTACACCCGCTCGAACGCCATGTCACGCGAAGCCTCGCTCCACGGCTCCGCCTCGTCCGCCGCCATCAGCCCACGGTCCAGCGGATCATCCACGCCTCGTTCTGGATGGAGATGACGTGCTCGCACTGGGACACGAAGGCCCCGGTGCCTTCGCCGTCGGCCGGGCGCGCGGTCGTCCACCGGTCCAGGAGCTGCTGCAACTCCTCGGCCGTACGCAGGAATTCGAGGTGCTGGTAGGTGTACCGCTGGGCTATGGCGTGCGCGGTCACCGCGATGGACACCGAGGCGATCACCGCGGCCCAGGCGGCGAGCCCGCCGATCGTGAAGGCGCCGGCGGCCGCCGCCAGCAGGGCGCCCAGCGCTCCGAACCCGAGCTCGACCCGGCCGAACCGCTCGACCCTGCGCTGCATCCAGGCGGCCTTGGGCCGGTAGTACGTGTCGATCTGGCGGCGCAGCCGCTGCTCGACGTAGCTGTCCATGTCGACGACGGGCGGCAGGGGGCGCGCCACGGGGGAGACCCCCGCCGTGTGCCGTACGAGGTCGGTGGCGTCGCCGCGGAAGCGGCGCGCCCGGTCGGCGAGGACCGTCGGGGCGCTCGCCCGGTCCGCGTAGGGGCCGACGCCGGCGAGGCAGCTGTAGATCTCCCCCTTGAGCGCCTCGGACACGGCCCGCGTCCTGATCCAGTCGCTCGTCCGGGCGGCGCCGCCCCGCTGGGCGAGCAGGGGCGACATCCCGGCGGCGAGGGCGGCGACGAAGGCCAGTGCCGTGCCGGCCCAGGCGCTCCGGTCCATCACCTGCGAGGCGGCCGTCGCCAGCACGGCCGCCGTGACCGCCAGCGCGAGGGCCCGCGAACGCGCCGTCTCGACCGACTTCTTGAGCCGGTTCGCGCTCTGGGACCAGACGCTCTGCTGGTCCCACACCTGCTGGATCGTCGCTTGTTCCTGCGTCACTGTCACAGGGAGATTCTGGACGTTGCCGACGCCGGACGAAACTCCGCTTCCGCAAGGAGAGTTGACCGATGGGGAGTTCAAAACGGTCGGAAGTGTCTACCCTGGGACAGGCGATGCCCGTGGGGGGACGGAGTCACGAATGACTGTGCGTCGACGTCTGTGGTGGCTGGTCTCGTGCCTGCTGGCCTGGGCCCTGTGCGTGCCGCTCGTCGGACCGCTGTTCGCTCTCGCGGGACTGGCCGTCCCCGCGGCCGTGTTCGTCCCCTTCGAGCCGCTGAGGGAACGCCGACTGCTGCGGGCGCACCGGGCGCACCGGGCGCGGTACGGCGCCGTCGGCCTTCGGCGGCCGTCGGTGCGGTGGCGGAGGCTGGTGGATCCGGAGCGGGCCCTGCTGGTCGTCGTGACGGGCGTCCTCGCGGGCGGCGTGTTCTGGTTGCACCACCCGCTGACGCGACAGCCCGTGTACTGGCTTCCGCCGGCTGCCCTCGCCCTCGTACTCCTGCGCTGGACAGGGGCGTTGACGTGGGCGCCGCCGGCCCCACCCCGGGCCGCGGCCCCAGCCGCGCCGCCACCCCCGGCACCGGCACCGCCCTCGGCGGCGGCCGGCGCGTCCAGCCGGCCGGAGCTGTTCATCGCCTGGTACGGAGTGCTCGGAGCCCTCGTCTACGGAGTGACCGCCTGGTTCCTTCAGTACCTCACCGTCCCGCTCGTCCGCCGCACCCGGTCGTTCATCCCCGAACTGCGCACCCTGGAGGACTTCTACCGCTCCCTCGGCGGCCGGATCGCCGACACCCCCTTCGGGGTGGCCTACGACCGTCCGTACTGGCCGGTCCTCGCGGCCGGCGCGGGACTGATCGCCGGTGGGGCGGCGGCCGCCGCCCGGGAGACGGTGGCGCGCACCGCCCTGGCCGGGCGGGTCTTCGAGGAACTGTCCGAGGCCCAGGGGCAGGGGCCCCCGCGCGAGACGACGGGCAAGGTGTTCGTCAGCTACTCGCGGCGCGACGCCGCCTTCGCCCGGCGCCTCCACGAGGAACTCGCCGCGTCCCTGCGCGAGGTGTGGGTGGACTGGCTGGACATCGAACCGTCGGCCAAGTGGCGCGAGAGCATCGACGAGGCCATCCGCGGCTCCGACGCGCTGATCGTGCTCCTCAGCCGGGACTCGCTGCGGTCCAAGTACTGCTGGCTGGAGTGCGAGCGCGCGCTCGCCCTGGGCAAGCGCGTCCTGCCCGTCGTCATCGACCCCTCGCTCGAGCAGGGCGCGGGCGCCGCGCTCCGTGAGAACGGCTGGGAGCCGCTCGCCGACTACCAGTTCCTGAGGATGACCCGCCCGGAGCAGTTCACACCCGGGGTGGGGCGCATCCACTCCTTCGTGAAGAGCCGGCACCGCTGGACCGCGTTCCACACCCGGATCGGGCTGCGCGCGTACGAATGGCACAGCGGCGGCCGCAGTGGAGCGCTGCTGCTGCGCGGCCACGAACTGGCCGTCGCCGAGGCGTGGCGGCACATGGCGCCCGACGACGAGGACGGCCGCGTGGCGCTCACGGACGAGCAGGTCGCGTTCCTGAGGGCGAGCCGGTCGGCCGCCCGGCGCCGCGCGGGCCGGCTCCGGGTCGCCGCGGTCTCCGTCGGCGTCGCCCTCGCGGCCCTTGCCGCGCTCGTGGTCACGGGCGAGTCCGCGACCGTGGCCCAGCGCAGGGAGGCCGGGTCGCGTCGACTGGCCGCCGCGGCGAACGAACGCGCCGCGGGAGACGTCCGGCAGGCGGCCCTGCTCAGCGCCGCCGCCTTCACCCAGGCCGACACGGCCGAGGCCCGCGAGTCCCTGGTCCGGCAGCTCGGCCGGTTCGACAAGGTACGGGGAGTGGTCCCCGCGGGGGGCGCCCCGGTCTCCGATGTGTCCCTGAGCGTGGACGAGTCGGTGCTCGTCATCTGGCGCGAGGACGGGACGGCCCAGGTGTGGGACACCGTGGCGATGCGCTCCCGCGGCATCGTGAGCGGGACGCGGCTGGCGGGCGGGGACATGAGCGCCGACGGCCGTCTGCTCGGGGTGAGGCGCGGGAGCGTCGTCGTGCTCGTCGACACCCGGACGGCGAAGGAGGTCGGGCAGGCGGACCTGGGGAGCCTCGGGTTGACCGGCGTCTTCGCCTGGGCGGATCTGAGCCGGGACGGGAAGACCCTGATGGTGAAGCCGGCCGGCACGCCCGGAACGCCGGACCGGATAGGGCTGTGGGACATCGACTCCGGGACGCTCGTCGACCAGGTGCCCGGGTACATGCTGGCCGCCGGCGCGTACGGCAGGGCCACGGTGATCTCCGCGCGGGACGGCGAGCCCGCCGCGATGGGCCACCTGACGGACCCCGGGAAGGCGCCCACGCCGCTGCCCGCCGGCCGGCTCGTGGGCGTCACCGAGTCGGGCGCGCCCGTCATGATCGACGCCGGCACCATCCGGGTGCTGACCCCCGCCGGGCACACCGCGTGGACCGTGGGGAAGGAGATGCGCTTCGAGGCGATCACCCACGACGGCCGCTACCTCGCCGTCGGCCGGACCGCCGACCGGGGCCGGTACGAGGTGTGGGACCTCAGGGCCCGCAAACGGCTCAGCACGGTCGCCGCCCCGGCCGTCGTCGGCGGGTACATCCCCCGGGTGTCCCTCAGTGACGACGGGAGGTGGTTCACCGTGGCCACCTCGTCCGTCTCGACCTTCCAGAGGACGGCGGGACACACCGTCTACAGCGCACGGTCCGGCCGGAGGGAGGCCGACCTGCCCGGTCACGCCATCGCGCTCGGCGCCCGCGGCCGGCTGATGGCGGGAGCGGGTTCGAACGGCACGGTGACGCTGTGGGACCGCGGCCCGGCCGGCCGGCTCCTCACCCGTCTCGACGCGGCGGGCGCGAAGCCGTACGGCTTCGGCATCGCGGCGCGCGGCGACACCCTGGCGGTCCTCGACGCGGCCGGCAGGGTGCGGCTGCTCCGCCGGTCCGACGGCCGGCTCCTGCGGACCGTGCGCCCCGCTGCGGACGCGTTCCGCGTCGCCCTCTCCCCGGACGGGGCGCTGCTGGCCGTCGCGGAGGCACGGGGTGCGGGATGGCAGCGGAACGCCCAGGTGGAGGTGTTCGAGACGGCGAATGGCCGCCGGGTGACCGTGCTCGCGGGCCAGGGCATTCCGTCGCCCCGGATCGTGCCCGCCGCGCTCGTGTTCTCGCCGGACGGATCGCGGCTCTATCTCGGCGAGGAGCACGGCCGGTCGGTGTACACCTGGCACACGGACTCCTGGCGTCGCGGCCCCCGCTTCGGCCCCGACATGGAGGTCGGTGTCGTCGAGTCCGTGGCGGTGAGCCCGGACGGTGCGATGATCGCGGTGGGCGGGGGAATCCAGCGGGTTCAGGTCTGGGACACCGCCACCGGGGAGCCGTTGGGAGACCGTCTGGGGCGATCGGTCGCCGTCGCGTTCACGCCCGACGGTCTGCTCGTCCTCGGCGGGGTCGGAGCCGGCAACCCCGCGCTGGTCCTGTACGACCCGCGGGCCCGCCGGATCGTCCGGGTGGCCCCGGACTCCGGTGAGCGGACGGTGGGCGTCGCCGTCGCGCCCGACGGCCGCACCCTGGCCTCCGTCACCGGCGACCGGAGGCTCCAGCTCTGGGACACGGGTCTGGAGCGGAGCATCACGGTCCAGGGAGCGACGATCGAGTCGGGTGACATCGGGTTCACCGGGGCGGGTGACCGGCTCTACGCGCTCCGCGACGGCGGGCTCTCGGGGCTCGTGGTGGGTCCGCGCCGCTGGCTCGAGGCGTTGTGTGCGATCACGGGCGGCCCGATGACGGCCGACCAGTGGCAGGAAGCGGCCCCGGGGGAGCGCTTCCGGCAGGTGTGCTGAGGGGCCGGGCGACCGAGGGTCAGGCGTTCTTCTCCATGCCCGGGCGCAGGCGGGCGAGGAGGGTGTGGAGGGTGGCGCTCTCCTCCGCGTCGAGGGTGTCGAGTGCGCCGCTCGTGGCCTGCATCTCCTCGCGGACGCGGCGGATGACGTCCCGGCCCTCGTCGGTCGCGACGACGTTCTTGACGCGGCGGTCGGCGGGGTCGGGCTCGCGGCGGACCAGGGAGCGGGCCTCCAGGCGGTCGATGATGCCGGTGACGTTGGACGCGTCGCACACGAGGAGGGTGGCGAGGGCGCGCATCGGCAGCGGGCTGTTGAGCTGTGCGAGGACCTTGGCCTGGGTGGAGGTGAGCCCGTGGTGGGCCGCGGCGGCCGCGAAATCGCGCCACTGGGCCGTGCCGATGGCGGCGAGCAGCTCCATGAGCTGGAGCTTGGTGGGGGTCTCGGGGGTCGTCGCGCTCATGGTGCGAGCGTACTCAGAACGCTTGACATTATCAATTGTTTACTTGACCACCTCAAGTATCCCGGTCTACCGTCGGCGAAGTACTTGATGACGTCAAACATCGAAGATCTGAAGCTCCAGCGCCGCCGAGGCCACGCAGCGACGAAGCCGCGAAGCCCCCGGGCGCGGAACCCCAGGCACTGAAAAGGCCCCACCTGCCATGAGTCACACCCCTGCGCCGCCCGCCGCCGACCCCCGGCGCGAGACGGTCATCGTCTTCGCCCTGAGCCTCGCCGCCATGGTCGTCTCGATGATGCAGACCCTGCCGGTCCCCATCCTCGGCCTGATCCGCACCGACCTCGGCACCTCCACCGCCAACGTGAGCTGGGTGACCACCGCCACCCTGCTCTCCGCCGCCGTCTTCACCCCGCTGCTCGGCCGCTTCGGCGACCAGCACGGCAAGAAGCCCACCCTGGTCGCCGTCCTCGGCGTCATGGTCGCCGGCTCCGTCGTCGCCGCCCTCGCCACCTCGCTGCCGCTGCTGATCCTCGGCCGCGTGCTCCAGGGCGCCGCGACCGCGATCTTCCCGCTCGCGCTCTCCGTCCTCCGCGAGGAGGTCAGGCCGCAGAAGCTGCCCGGCGCCATGTCGCTGGTCAGCGGCACCCTCGCGTTCGGCAGCGGTCTCGCGCTCGTCGCGACCGGCCTGCTCACCTCCGGCTCCGGCGCCGACTACCGCAGCGCCTTCTGGATGGCCACCGGCTTCGCCGCGCTCGCCCTGATCGCCGTCGTGCTGCTCGTCCCGGCCACCCGCCACAAGACCGGCGGACGCACCGACTTCCTCGGCGCGCTCACCCTCGGCATCACGCTGCTGCTGCTCCTGCTGCCCATCTCACAGGGCCACGAGTGGGGCTGGACCTCCGGCCGTACGCTCGGCAGCTTCGCCGGCGCGGCCGTCATGGCGGCCGTCTGGGTCTTCACCGAGCTCAAGGTCCGCGAGCCCCTCGTCGACATGAAGATGTTCGTCCACCGGCCCGTCCTGATGGCCAACCTGGCCGGCGTCCTCGTCGGCTTCGGCATGTTCGCGAACTTCCTCGGCGTCTCCTACCTCGTCCAGATGCCCGAGGCCCTCACCGGCTACGGCTTCGGGGCGACCATCCTGCGCGCCTCCGTCGAGTTCCTGCTGCCCGGCGCGATCGTCTCGCTGCTCGCCTCCCCGATCGGCGGCCAGCTGGTCCGCCACCGGGGCCCGCGTACGGCCCTCGGCCTGGCGGCCGGCCTCGGCGCCCTGGGCTTCGCCTGGCTCGCCCTCGACCACGCCCACACGGCGTCGGTGATCGGCGCGGGCGTCGTCGTCGGCGCGGCCGTGAGCTTCGGTTACGCGGCGATGCCCGCCGTCATCATGGCGAGCGTCCCGCACCACCAGAGCGGCATCGCCAACGGCATCAACTCCATCTCCCGCTCCACGGGCAGTGCGATCGGCAGCGCGGTCGTCACCACGATCCTGGCCTCCAAGACCCTCGAGCACCTGCCGGCCGGAGCCCCGGCCCTCCCCGCCGAATCCGGCTTCACCCTCACCTTCTGGACCGGCGCGACGGCCTTCGCCCTGGTGGCCGCCATCGCCGCCCTGGGCCTCCGCAAGCGCCCGGCCCCGGTGACGGCCCCGGCACCCGAGCCGGCGCCCACGCCGGAGAAGGCGACGGCTGCCTGACGGCCGGGCCGACAGCGCACACGGAGCGAGGGCGGGGCCGATTGCCGGCCCCGCCCTCGCCTCCTTCGACCTCGGTGGTCGCCGATCCCGGTGGTCGGCCGCTCCCGGCGGTCAGCCCACGAAGTGGTGGTCCCGCTGCGGGTGATCCGCCTCCGGGTCCGCGGGGACCGGCCGGCGGGCCGACAGCTTCTCGCCCTCCACGTCGATGTTCGGGAGCAGGCGGTCCAGCCACGTCGGGAACCACCAGGCCGCCTTGCCGAGGAGGCCGAAGAGGGCGGGCACGATGACCATGCGGACCACGAAGGCGTCGAAGAGGACCGCCGTGGCCAGGCCGAAGCCGATCATCTTCACGAAGTCGTCGTCCTCCAGGACGAAGCCGGCGAAGACGCTCGTCATGATGATCGCCGCCGCGCCGACCACCCGGCCGCCGTACCGGAAGCCGGTGACGACCGCCTCGCCCGGGCGGGCGCCGTGGACGTGCGCCTCACGCATCCGGGAGACC
The DNA here is from genome assembly GCF_008639165.1 of Streptomyces venezuelae ATCC 10712. Lineage (NCBI taxonomy): Bacteria > Bacillati > Actinomycetota > Actinomycetes > Kitasatosporales > Streptomycetaceae > Streptomyces > Streptomyces venezuelae. The sequence goes on from NZ_CP029197.1 coordinate 6,685,884, forward strand.
AGGAAGACCTCGTAGTCCATCGCCAGGCCGAAGACCACGCCGATCATGAAGATCGGCAGGGTGCTCATCACAGGCCCAGGCTGGTCGACGCCGAACAGGTCCGCCAGCCACCCCCACTGGAACACCGCGACGACGGCGCCGAGGGCCGCGCTCACCGACAGCAGGAAGCCCAGGGCGGCCTTGAGCGGGACGAGCACGGAGCGGAAGACCAGCATCAGGAGGAGGAACGCCAGGCCGACGACCAGGCCGAGGTACGGCAGCAGCGCGTCGTCCAGGGTCCGCGAGAAGTCGATGAACATCGCGGTCTGCCCGGCGACCAGGATCTCCGCGGCGCCCGTACGGGACTCCAGGCCGCCCGCCGCACCCCGCAGGGTGCGCACCAGCTCCTCGGTCGCCGTGTCGGCCGGACCCGTCCTCGGGACGACCGTGAGGACGGCGGTGTCTCCCGCCGGGTTCGTGGTGGCGGGGGACACGGCCGCGACCCCGTCGACCCGCTCCAGCTCCGTGCGCAGCCGCTCGGCCGCGGCCTTCGCGTCCTTCGCCTCGACGGTGACCGTCAGCGGCCCGTTGAAGCCCGGTCCGAACGAGCCGGACAGCAGGTCGTACGCCTTGCGCTGGGTGGTGTGCGGGGCCATCGACCCCTCGCTCGGCAGCCCGAGTTCGAGACTCGCGGCCGGGACCGCGACCGCGCCCAGGCTCATGACGCCGACGAGCAGGACGGCCACCGGGTGCCGCAGGACGAAACCGGCCCAGCGGGCCCCCAGGTTGGGCCTGCGGCGCGCCTCGCGCCGGGCCGCCCGCCGCTGCTGACGCCGCGACAGCGGCTTGCCCAGGTGTCGCTTGCGGTCCGCGCGGGCCAGCACCCTGACGGGCGCGAAACCGAGCAGCGCCGGTACGAACGTGATCGCCACGAGGACGGCCACGGCGACCGTACCGGCCGCGGTGAGGCCCATCTTGGTGAGCATCGGGACGTCGACCACCGCGAGGCCCGCCAGTGCGATGATCACGGTGAGCCCGGCGAAGACGACGGCCGAGCCCGCCGTTCCCACCGCCCGTCCTGCGGCCTCCGCCCGCTCGCGTCCCTCGGTGATCTCGGAGCGGTAGCGGGACACGATGAACAGGGCGTAGTCGATGCCGACGGCGAGGCCGATCATCATCGCGAGCGTCGACGTCGTGGACGACAGACCGAAGGTGCTTCCCAGCGCGGTGATGGCGCTGATGCCGATCCCGACGCCGATCAGCGCCGTCAGCAGCGGCATCCCGGCGGCCACCAGCGAGCCGAAGGTGAGCACCAGGACCACGGCGGAGACGAGGATGCCGGCCTTCTCGCCGGTGCCGCTCATCGTCTGCTCGATCTTGACGGCGTCGCCGCCCGCCTCGACGACGAGCCCCGCGTCCCTGGCCCGCTCCATCGCTTCGTCGAGGCCCTGGTGCGCCGCGTCCGTCAGCTCGGTGGCCGCCGCCTCGTACGTGACGTAGGCGTACGTGGTCGTCCGGTCACCGCTCACGGCGTTCGCCTTGAACGGGTCGGCCACGGACGCGACTTGGGGGGACTTCCCCAGGTCGGCCACGAGCCGGTCGACCTGCGCCCTGCGGGCCGGGTCGGTGATCTTCTCGGTGCCGGGAGCCCGGACGACGACGCGGGCGGCGGCGCCGTCCGCCCGGGCGGCGGGGAACCTGTCCCGGAGGAGGTCGAAGGCCTTCTGCGACTCCGTGCCGGGCATCGAGAAGGTGTCGGCGGGCGGGGCGGCGGCGGTGGAGGCCGCGAATCCCGCGCCCACGAGGGCGAGGAACCACAGCAGGACGACCAGGCCCCGCCTTCGGAAGGCGAAGCGGCCCAGTGCGGAGAGGAAGGTGGCCACGGTGGAGGAATCCTGTCGGTGAGGGTGGCGGGCGTGGGTCGGTGGGTGGCCCCGCGCAGGGCGTGCGTGCGGGGGCGGTGGGTGGCCCCGCGCGGGGCCGGCGGTCCGTGGGTGGTCGCACCGCGCGGGGCCGGCGGTCCGATGGGGCCCCGCGCGGGGCGTGCGTGCGGGGGCGGTGGGGGGATCCGGCGTCCTCAGACGGCCGGGTCGGTGTCCTCGGCGGCGGCCGTGACCGTGATGGCCGACGCCGGGCACACCCCGGCCGCCACGCGCACCGCCGCGTGCTGCTCCCGCGCCGGGCGGGCGGCGAGGAGGGTGACCAGGCCCTCCTCCTGGTCCTGGTCGAAGACCTGAGGGGCGGTCAGGGCGCACATCCCGGCCCCGAGACAGCGCGCGCGGTCGACTCGTACGTCCACGGGATCAGACCTCGTCCCAGGTGACGGGCAGCCGGTGCACGCCGTACACGTTCATCTCGGTCCGCAGCGGCACCTCCTCGGCCGGCACGTCGAGCCGCAGCGTGGGGAACCGCCTCAGCAGCGCGGGCAGGGCCACCGTCATCTCGACGCGGGCCAGTTGCTGGCCCAGGCACTGGTGGATGCCGTGCCCGAAGCCCAGGTGCCCCGTGGCCTTGCGGTGTACGTCGAGGGTGTCGGGGTCGGGGAACCGCTCCGGGTCCCGGTTGGCGGCCTCAAGGGAGAGGGTGACGCTCTCGCCCGCCCTGATGAGCACGCCTTCCACCTCGACGTCCTCCAGGGCGGTCCGCACTCCGGTGTGGGCGACGGTCAGATAGCGCATCAGCTCCTCCACGGCGCCCGGGGCAAGGGCCGGGTCCGCGCGCAGCGCGTCCGCCTGTTCCGGGTGGGTGAGGAGCGCGAACGTTCCGTGGGCGATCATGTTGGCGGTGGTGTCGAGGCCGGCGGCGAGCAGGAAGCCTCCGACGCCGACGAGTTCCTCGTCGGTGAGGTCGGAGTCCTGGGCCAGGTCGCCGAGCAGGTCGTCGGAGGGCTCGGCCCGCTTGGCCGCGACCAGCTCCGCCATGTACCCGAGGAACGCGGTGAACGCGGCCTCCATCTCCTCGGGCGACACGTCCATCGACATGATCGTCTGAGCGTGCTCCTGGAAGCGCTCGCGGTCCGCGTACGGCACGCCGAGCAGCTCGCAGATCATCAGCGCGGGCAGCGGTCGTGCGAAGGCCTCGACCAGGTCGACGCCCGGGCCGCCGCGCTCCATCGCGTCCAGGTGCCCGGCGGTGAGCTCCGCGACCCGGTCGGTGAGCTGCCGCATCCGGCGGACGGTGAACTTGCCGGTGAGCAGCCGCCGGAAGCGGGTGTGCTCGGGTGCGTCCATCCCGGTCATGTCGCCGACGGGGGCGGGTGCCGGCGGGCCCTCGGGGCCGCCGGGGAAGGGGTAGTGCATCAGCTCGTACCGCGAGCTGAACCGGGGGTCGCCCAGGACGGAGCGCACCGCGGCGTGGCCGGTGGCCAGCCAGCCGATGTGTCCGTCGGGGTACGTCATCCGGGCCAGCGGGCCGGTGGCGCGGACCTCGGCGAGTCCGGCGGGCGGGTCGAAGGGGCAGCCGGCGGCTCGCCCGGTGGGAAGCGTGACGGGTGCGGTGGCAGGGGTCTGTTCGTTCTGCACGTTGTCCTCCGTGATGAGAAGCCCGGCCGGGTTGTACGCCGGGCCGGGGCGGGGCCGGAGGGCGGTCGCCGGGTCGAGGCATGGCGGTGCCGTCCTCCTGGCCCTCATGGGTGTCGGCGCAGGGGGAGCGTGGGTGTGGGGTGAAGGGTGAAGGGGGGCCGGAGCCCCGCCGGTCTCGGTCCGGGGCTAGCGGGCCCAGCCCCGGATGCTCAGGCCGTCCCGGGTGGCCGGGCCGGCGGGGCGGGGCGTGCCGTCGCCCGGTTCGAGGGCCCGGGCCGCCGCCCGTACGAGCCAGGCGTTGGTCGACAGGCCCTCCTGGCCCGCCGCGTCGTCCACCCGGGCCTTGAGGTGGGTGGGGAGCCGGAAGTTGATGCGGGCCGTGCCGCCCTCGTCACCGTCGCCCGGGAGTGGTGCCAGTGGCGCCATGGATGGCGCCAGCGGTGCCAGCGGTGTGGCCGTGTCCGTGCCGGACGGCTGCGGGGGCGTCACCACGAACTCGGGGTCCAGTCCCCGCAGTCGCATGTCCACCGACCCCGGGGCCAGTTCGCGGGTGATCTCCGCCGACGCGGCCGACAGCGCGTCGAGCAGGGTCAGCCGGGCGGCCGACTCCAGTGGGGCGGTCAGCCGTACGGCCAGGGCGCGGGCCTCGTCCCCGCCGGCGTCGGCGGCGGCCGTGAGTTCGCCGCGGAGGTGTTCGACGTACGGGGTCAGGTCCATGTGCACGATAGTGACACCAATGTGGCGCCATCGCAAGCCATCATGGCGCCAGATGGCATCACGTGGCGCAATGTGGCGCCAGATGGCGTGAACTGGCGTGCTGGATGTGCTGGGCGGGTCATGGCGGGGCTGGGGGCGCGACCCGGCGAGCCACCCGCACGCCGACGCGATCCGCGTGCACCGCCGGCCGGCGGGCGGAAGCGCCCCTACGCCGAGGCCTGCCCCCGCCCCCCGCCGCCGCCGTTCGTCGGCGGATACGTTGGGCGCTGCGGTATCGACGGCGAACCCTGCGGTGACGGCAGCGGCGGCAGGGACGGCTGGTGCAGCCAGGCCGAGAGGAGCTCGGCCACCGGCTCGTCCGCGTAGCGGGCCACGTGCGCGGCGAAGACCGCCGTGGTCACCACGCCGTGGCGGTGCACCGTCGCCCAGTCGCGCAGCATGCGGAAGAACGCGCGGTCGCCGAGAGCGCAGCGGATCGCGTGCACGGTGAGGCCGCCGCGCTCGTACAGCCGGTCGTCGAACATCAGCTTGCGGCCGGGGTCGGCGAGCTTCAGGTCCTGCGGCTGGGCGGACAGCATCCGGTGCGCGGCGGCGGCCAGTTCCTGCGCGCCCCGGCCGCCGGAACGCTCCGACCAGAGCCACTCGGCGTACTTGGCGAGCCCCTCGTTCAGCCAGATGTGCCGCCAGTCGGCGATGGTCACGCTGTTCCCGAACCACTGGTGCGCCAGCTCGTGGGCGACGAGCCGCTCGGAGCCGCGCGCCCCGTCGACGTGGTTGGCGCCGAAGAGGGAGAGCCCCTGGGCCTCCACCGGGACGTCGAGCTCCTCGTCGGCGACGACCACCGCGTACTCGCCGAACGGGTACGGCCCGAAGAGCTCCTCGAACAGCTGCATCATGGCGGGCTGCCGGGCGAAGTCGCGGGAGAAGCGCGGCAGGAGGTGCGCCGGTACGTGGGCGCTCTGCGGCACCCCGCCGAGCCCCGGGTCGCCGAGCAGCACCGTCTGGTACATGCCGATCGAGAGGCCGACCAGGTAGCTGGAGGTGGGCGCGGACTGCTCGTACACCCATGTGGTCGTGCTGGCCTTGGTCGTCCGGGTCAGCAGCCGCCCGCCCGCCACCACGGTGTACGCGGAGGGGGTGTTGACCGAGATCTGGTACGAGGCCTTGTCGGCGGGCCGGTCGTTGCACGGGTACCAGGAGGGCGCGCCGACGGGCTGGCTGGCCACCAGCGCTCCGTCGGTCAGCTCCTCCCAGCCGAGCCCGCCCCACGGGCTGCGCACCGGCCTGGGGTTGCCCGCGTAGTGCACCTCCACGGTGAAGGCGGCGCCGGCGGGCAGCGGCTTGGCCGGGCGGACCCGGAGCCTGCCGCCGCGGTGGGTGTAGTGCGGCGCCCGGCCGTCCACGAGGATCCGGCCGACCCTGAAATCGGAGAGGTTGAGGTGGAACTCGCTGAGCGGCGCCCGGCCGGCGATCGCGCTGAGCCGGGCCGTCCCCGCGAGCCGGTTGGGGCCGGGACGGTACTCCAGGGCGAGTTCGTACCGGTGCACTCGGTAACGGGAGTCGCCGTGGTCCGGGAAGTACGGGTCCGTCGCCGTTGTCCGCTCGCCGCCCACTGCCGCTCCCTGCCCTGTGCTGTGCTCGCGCGGCCCGTTCAGGCCCGCCACGCCTCGATCGGATTGCCCAGCCAGCGGGTGTCGGCGGGGACCGATTCCCCGGCCATCACGAGAGACGCGGGCCCCAGCGTGCTGCGGGCCCCGACCGAACTGCCGGGCAGGACGATTCCGCCCGGGCCCAGCGTGGCGCCCTCGCGGAGGACCACAGTATCCGTCCTCAAGATCCGGTCGTGGAAGAGGTGTGTCTGCAACACACAGCCCCGGTTCACGCTGACCGCGTCACCGAGGACGACCAGGTCGGCCTCGGGCAGCCAGTAGCTCTCGCACCACACGCCCCGGCCGATCCGCGCCCCGAGACCGCGCAGCCACAGGGACATGACCGGCGTGCCGGGCACCGCGCCGATCAGCCACGGCACGGCGAGGACCTCGACGAACGTGTCGGCCAGCTCGTTGCGCCACACGAAGCCGCTCCACAGCGGGTGTTCGCCCGTCCGGTGCCGGCCGACGAGCAGCCACTTGGCCGCCACCGAGACCAGGCACGCGGCGGCGCCGGCCGCGAGCAGCACGGCGCCGGACAGCAGCGCCGCGACCCCGGCCCCCCGGCCGGCGGCGGCGAGGGCGCACAGGGCCGCCACCGTCAGGACGGCGAGGGCGGCCGAGCAGAACACCGGGACGAGCCGGAACAGCTCCACGAGTCCGCGCGCCCACAGCAGCCGCGCGGGCGGTTCGTACGTCCTGCTGCCGTCGGTGTCGGCGGCGGACCGGGGCAGCCTGACCGGCGGCAGGCCCAGATACGAGCTGCCCTTCTTCGCCTTCTTCGGCGTCGCGGACAGCACGCCGACCAGACCGTCGTCCGGCACCGTACGGCCCGGCGCGGTCATCCCGGAGTTGCCGAGGAAGGCCCGGCGGCCGATCTCGGAGTGCCCGATGCGCACCCAGCCGCCGCCCAGCTCGTACGGGGCGGTCAGCGTGTCGTCGGCGAGGAACGCGCCCTCGCCGACGGTCGTCAGGCTCGGCAGCGCGAGCACCGTCGACACCTCGGCGCCCCGGCCGATCCGCATCCCCAGCAGCCGCAGCCACACCGGGGTGATCAGCCCGGCGTACAGCGGGAAGAGCGTCTCCCGTGCCAGGTCCATCAGTTGCGTCACCGTCCACGCCTGCCAGGCGACCCTGCTGTGCGCGGGGTGGCTGCCGGTGCGCAGACCGAGGCTCAGCAGCCGTACGGAGACCAGGACGAGCGCCGCGTACGCGAAGCCGTACGCGAGCGCCCCGGGCACCACGGCGAGCAGCGCGCCCCGCAGCGCCTCGGCGAGCCCGGCGCCGGCGGGCACGAAGCGGCTCGCGACCAGCAGCGCGGGCAGCGCCGCGAGCACCGGCAGCGCGGTGAGCAGGAATCCGGTCGCACCGTAGACGGCCCGCCAGCGGACCCTGCGCGCCGGCCGCTCCTTGGGCCAGTTCCGCTTGGCCTTGCCGAGCTTGCCCGCGGGGGCTCCGGCCCAGCGCTGGCCGGTCGGGATCTGTCCGGCCACGGCGGAACCGGGCGCCACCTCGGCCCGCTTGCCGACCCGCGCGCCGGGGAACAGCATGCTGCGGGTGCCGACCACCGCGCCCGCGCCGACCTTGACCGGCCCGATCTCCAGCCGGTCGCCGTCCAGCCAGTAGCCGGACAGGTCCACCTCGGACTCCACGGCGCAGCCACGGCCGAGCTTGAGCATGCCGGTGACCGGCGGCAGCGCGTGCAGGTCCACCTCGGGGCCGACCTTGGCGCCCAGCGCCCGGGCGTAACGTTCCAGCCAGGCACCGGTGAGCGAGGTCGCGCCGACGCACTCGGCGAGCCGCTCGGCCGTCCACAGCCGCAGATGGACGCTGCCGCCGCGCGGATGGCGGCCCGCCTTCACCCCGCGCAGCAGCAGCCGGGCGCCGCCCGCCGCGATCGCGAGCCGGCCGGGCGGGCTGAAGAGCAGCGCCGCGCCGGCGGCGACGAGCCACCACGAGGCGGTCGGCGCCCACGGGTACGCCCCGAACCGGTGCAGGACGTTGCCCAGGGCGAGCAGCGCCACCGTCCAGCGCAGCCCGACCACGGTGAGCAGGGGGAGCAGCAGGACGCTCTGGAGGAGTTTCGTCCGGAACGGCACCGGTGCGACGGTCCGTACGGCCCCGTCGTCCTGGACGGACCTCTCCAGGCGCCGGGCCAGCTTGCGCAGGGTGGGCTGCTGGTAGATGTCGACGACGGCCGCGCTCGGATAGCGGGTGCGCAGCCGGGTGGTGAGCTGGGCGGCGGCGAGGCTGTTGCCGCCGATGGCGAAGAAGTCGTCGGCGGCGCCGGTGACGGCCACACCGAGGGTCTCGGCCCACTGCTCGGCGAGCCAGGCCTCGGTGCCGTACAGCTGCTCGGCGGGGCCCGCGGTCTCCAGATCGGGCAGGGGCCAGGGCAGCGCGTCCCGGTCGACCTTCCCCGAGGTGCGGGTCGGCAGCTCGGCGACCGGCGCCAGCAGCGGTACGAGGGCGGCGGGGAGTTCGGCGCGCAGCCGCTCGACCGCGGTCGCGTGGTCCCAGCCGTCCTGGGTGACGAGATAGCCGACGAGCAGCTGGTTGCCGCCGCGCGCGGTCCGGACGGCGGCGGCCGCTCCGGCGACGCCCGGCAGGGCCTGGAGGGCGGAGTCCACCTCGCCCAGTTCGATGCGGCGGCCGCCGAGCTTGATCTGCTCGTCGCCGCGGCCGAGGAAGACCAGGCCCTCGGGCTCGGCGCGGACGAGATCGCCGCTGCGGTACGCGCGCTCCCAGCCGAGCGACTCCAGCGGGGCGTACTTCTCGGCGTCCTTCTCCGGGTCGAGGTAGCGGGCGAGGCCGACGCCGCCGATCACCAGCTGGCCGCTGCCGCCCATCGGCACGGGCTCGCCGGACTCGTCGACGACGGCCAGCTCCCAGCCGTTCAGCGGGAGGCCGATCCTGATCGGCTCCTCGCCGGTCAGGAGGGAGGCGCAGGCGACGACGGTGGCCTCGGTCGGGCCGTACGTGTTCCACACCTCGCGGCCCTCGGTGACCAGACGCTGGGTCAGTTCGGGCGGGCAGGCCTCGCCGCCGAAGATCAGCAGCCGGACCTCGGCCAGGGCCTCCGGCTCCCACAGCGCGGCGAGGGTCGGCACCGTGGAGACCACGGTGATCTCCTGCTCGACCAGCCACGGCCCGAGGTCGGCGCCGCTGCGCACCTGCGAGCGGGGTACGGGGACGAGGCAGGCGCCGTGGCGCCAGGCGAGCCACATCTCCTCGCAGGAGGCGTCGAAGGCGACGGAGAGGCCCGCCATGACGCGGTCGCCGGGGCCGATCGGCTCGTCGACGAGGAAGAGCGCGGCCTCGGCGTCCACGAAGGCGGCGGCGCTGCGGTGGCTGACGGCGACGCCCTTGGGCCGGCCCGTCGAGCCGGAGGTGAAGATGATCCAGGCGTCGTGCTCGGGGCCGGGCCGCGCGGCGGGCGCGCCCTCCCCGTCCCGGCCGGTGGCGTCGATCCGCTGCCCGGCGCCGACCACGGCCCGCACCCCGGCCTCGCCGAAGACCAGTTCGGCGCGCTCGTCGGGGTCCTCGGCGTCGACCGGCACATAGGCGGCGCCCGCGGCGAGGACGGCGAGGACGGCCACGTACAGCTCGTTCGTCCCGGAGGGGACCCGGACGCCGACCCGGTCGCCGAGGCCCACCCCGGCGGCGGCGAGGGCGCGGCGCCGCCGCTCGACCTCGGCGGCCAGCGCCCGGTAGGTCAGCCGAGCGGTGCCGTCGTCCAGGGCGAGCTCGTCGGGGTGGTCCCGGACGGAGGCCTCGAAGACGTCGACGAGGGTGCGCACGGGGGCGGCGGGTCCTGCGGTGAACCGGGCCGCCTTGCCGGACTCCTCCCGCGTGGCCCCGTCGTCGAGCAGAGTGGTCTCACCGCGCTCAGGTGTGGCTGCCATCGGACCTCGCGTCTCGTTCCCGGCAACGTCCGGGTCGCCGGCGGAGCCCGGGTCTGCCCAGGTTGTTCCGTTCCGGCGCCAACACAGCCCGCCAGTCTAGTGCGACCCCCCGGTTTCTCCCGCGAATGTCTTGCGCGTGGCCGGTTCGGGGCGGTAATGGGGGGCCGTTCGGCGGATCGGCGGGACGACGGGTCCGTGAAGGATCGGTGCGGGACCGGCGGGCCGGTCGCTTCCGGTCAACTAGCGGCAAACCGCGAAAGGTTCACGAAGGCCTGCGTCACAGTGGGATGAAACGATCACTGGGGCGCGGCTTTCGGAGCGGGATGCGGTGAGGACACAGTTCGCAGTACTCGGCGAGATCGAGGCGCGCGTCGACGGCAGGCCCGTCGGGCTCGGGCACCCACGCCAGCGGTCCGTACTGGCCGCGCTGCTCGTCGACGCCGGCCGCACCGTCTCCGTCGACCGGCTCGGCGACCGCGTCTGGGGCGAGCGGCCGCCCCAGCGGTGGCGCCCCACGCTCTACAGCTACGTCTCCCGGCTGCGCCAGGCCCTGGAGCCGGCCGACGGCGACGGAGTCCGGATCCGCCGCGAAGCCGGCGGGTACCGGCTGGCCGGCGAGGCGTCGGAGATCGACCTGCACCTGTTCCGCGAGCTCGTCGCAAAGGCCCGCCGGAGCCCGGACGACGACGGCGCGGCCGACCTGCTCGACCAGGCCCTCCGGTTATGGCGAGGACCGGCCTTCGGCGCCCTGGACACGCCCTGGTTCACCGCCCTCCGCGAGACCCTCCACCACGAGCGCTTCACCGCCGAACTCGACCGCAACGACATCGCCCTGCGCCACGGTCACCACGCGCACGTCCTCCCCGGCCTCACCGCGCACGCCACCGCCCACCCCCTGGACGAACGCGTGGCCGGCCAGCTCATGCTCGCCCTCCACCACTCCGGACGCCCGGCCGACGCGCTGCGGCAGTACCGGCGGACCCGCCGCGCCCTCGCCGAAGAACTCGGGATCGATCCGGGCCCGCCGCTCCGGGAACTGCAGCGACGCATCCTCGCCGCCGACGCCTCCCTCGCCGCCCCCGTCCGGGCGGCCCCCGCGAACCCCACCCCGGTGCCGCGTCAACTCCCTGCCCCGCCCGCCCTGTTCACCGGCCGCGACGAGGAGCTGGGACAGCTCACCAAGTCCCTCGCGGACCGGCCGGAAGGCACCCTGGCGCTCTCGGTGATCTGCGGCCCCGGCGGCGTCGGCAAGAGCTGGCTGGCCGCCCAGTGGGCCGACCGGAACATCCAGCGGTTCCCCGACGGGCAGCTGTACGCCAACCTGTACGGCTTCGACCCCAGCACCCCGCCGCTGCCCCCGCACGTGGCCCTGCGCGGCTTTCTGGAAGCCCTCGGCGTCGCCCGCGACCGCGTGCCCACCGACCCCGGGGCCCAGTCCGCCCTGTACCGGAGCCTGCTCGCGGACCGGCGCGTGCTGGTCGTCCTGGACGACGTCCGCGACGCCGAACAGGTACGCCCGCTGCTGCCCGGCAGCGCCTCCTGCACGGTGCTCGTCACCAGCCGCAACCGCCTGTCCGCGCTGGTGGCCGCGCACGGCGCCCGGCTGCTGCCGGTGGACGTCCTCAGCCCCGCGGAGGCGTACGCACTCCTGGAGGGCCGGCTGGGTGCCGAGCGCACCTCCGCGGAGCCCGCGGCCGTCGCCGCGATCGTGGAGCACTGCGCCGGTCTGCCGCTCGCCCTCGGCATCGTGGCCGCCCGCGCCGCCCTGTACCCCGACTTCCGGCTCGCCGTCCTCGCCGAGGAACTCGTCAGGGCCGCCGACCGCCTCACCGCGCTCGACCCCGGAGACGTGGCGGTGAACGTGCGCGCCGTCCTCGCCGCCTCCCACCGGGCCCTCACCCCCGACGCGGCCCGGCTGTTCTCCCTCCTCGGCCTGGCGCAGGGCCCGGACCTCGGCCTCGCGGCCGCCGCCGGCCTCGCGGGACTCCCGCCGGCCGGGACCCGCGTGCTGCTGACCGAACTGGAGGGCGCGCACCTCCTGCGGCAGCACCGCCCGGGGCGGTACCGGATGCACGACCTCGTCCGCCTGTACGCGACCGAGCTCGCCGACGGCCTGCCCGCCGAGCAGGCCGCGTCGGCCCGGGCCCGGCTCCTCGACCACTACCTCCACACCGCGTTCGCCGCCAACCTCCTGCTGGACGGCCCGTACACGCCGTTCCGGCCCGAACCGGAACCTCCCGCCGCCGGCAGCCGCCCCGTCACCCCCGACGACACCGCGGCGGCGCTCCGGTGGTTCCACGACGAGCACGAGTGCCTGCTGGCCGCCCAGTCGCAGGCCGCCGCCCTCGGACGGCACCGGGTCGTCTGGCAGCTGGCGTGGACGCTCATCTCCTACCACCTGGGCGGACACCGGCTGCAGGAGTACGGCACGGTGTGGCGGGCCGCCCTGGCCGCGGCCGAACACGACGGCGACGGCGCGCGGACGCTCGCCCACTGGCGCCTGGGATTCGCCGACGCCCGGGCCGGCGACCACCCGAGGGCCCTCGACCACCTGCACCGCGCCCTCGCCCTGGCGGAGCGGAGCGACGACCTCGCGGCGCGGGCCCACATCTACCGCACCCTCGGGCGCGTCTGGGAGGAGCGGGGCGACGACGAGCGCGCCCTCGACCACGCGACGCACGCGCTGCGCCTGTACCAGGAGGTCGACCATCCGCTCTGGCAGGCGAACCAGCTCAACGCGGTCGGCTGGATGCACGCCCGGCTCGGCCGGCACACGGAGGCACGCGCCCACTGCGAGCGGGCCCTCGCGCTGTTCCGCGCGGAGGGCCTGCCGGCCCACGGCGCGTCGACCCTGGACAGCCTGGGCTACATAGCCCACCGGACCGGCCGGTACCGCGACGCCCTGGACCACTACGGGCAGGCCCTGGAACTGTTCCGGGAGGTCCACGACACCGCCAACGAGGCCGACACCCTCGCCCACGCCGGTGACACCCACCGCGCCCTGGGGCAGGACGCGGACGCGCGCGACGCCTGGCTCAGGGCCCTTGAGCTGTACCGGTCCCAGGACCGCGCCGCCGAGGCCGACGACGTCCGCGGCCGCCTGGAGGCGCTCGGCGACGCGTAGCCGCCGCCCGGGCGCCCCCGACCCCCGTCGCGGCGGGCGCCCACGCCTCCGGCGTCCGGTCAGAACCAGGCGCTGCACCCGCTGTTGCAGACCCGGACGTGGAACTTCGCGAGGTCGCTGAAGCCTCCGCTGGTGCTGCCGCCGCGGTCGGTGACGGTCACTACGCTGCCGTCGTAGTAGGCCTGCGCGTACACGCGGGAGGAGGCGCTGCCCACCGAGAAGTCGCCGTAGTACAGACCACCGCCCTGCGAGTAGTAGTGCTTGCACACATAGGCGGAGCCGCCACCGGGGGCGCTCATGGTCTTGCAGCCGCCGGCCGCTTCGGCCGACCCCGGCATGATCATGAGACCGGCGGCCGCGGCGGTGGCGGCCAGCAGTGCGGAAAGCGTTCGCTTCATGGAGGTTTCCCTTCTCGACGCCGTTGCACGAGGCGGGCGAGGGCCGTGCGCCTTCGCCGGGAACCACCCTGCCGACCGGGCCCTGCGGAAACCTTGCCCCGACCTTGAACGCCCTGGTGGAGGGGTGTGACCCGCGCCGCGCGCGTCGCCGCCGCGTGCCCCCCGCCCCGCGTGCGCGACCGGCGCCGCCGGGCCCCGGCTGCGGCGGGCTCCGTGGGAGATGAGAGGGTCTTGCGGGTGAGCGAGACACCGACGAACACCCTGCAATACCGCCTCGACGGGCGGGAAGACGCTCCGGTCCTGGTACTCGGACCCTCGCTGGGGACCACGTGGCACATGTGGGACCGGCAGATACCCGAGCTCACCCGGGACTGGCGGGTCGTCCGATTCGACCTTCCCGGGCACGGCGGGGCGCCCGCGCGGCCCTTCACCTCCGTCGCCGAGCTCGGTGACCGGCTGCTCGCCACCCTCGACGCCATCGGCGTGCAGCGCTTCGGGTACGCGGGCTGCTCCCTCGGCGGGGCCGTCGGTCTCGACCTGGCCCTGCGCGCGCCCCACCGGGTCGCCTCCCTCGCGCTGGTCGCGACCTCGCCCCGGTTCGGCAGCGCCGACGAGTTCCGCCAGCGCGGAGTCATCGTCCGGGCCAACGGTCTCGAACCGATGGCCCGCACCGCGCCCGAGCAGTGGTTCACCTCGGTGTTCGCCGGCGCGCAGCCCGCGATCGTGGACTGGGCCGTACAGATGGTCCGCACCACGGACCCCGCCTGCTACGTCGCCGCCTGCGAGGCCCTCGCCGTCTTCGACGTACGCGAGGCCCTGGACCGGATCACCGTCCCGGCCCTCGTCCTGGTCGGCTCCGAGGACCAGGTCACCGGGCCCGCCGAGGCCCGCACCCTGGTCGCCGGGATCGCCGACGCGCGGCTCGCGGTGGTGCCCGGCGCCTCGCACCTGGCGCCCGTCGAGCAGCCCGCCGCCGTCACCGATCTGCTCGTCGACCACTTCGCCGGTACGGCCCCCGACACCAGCGGCCCGCTGACCGTGCCGCCGATGCCGGCCGCGCCGGTGCCGGTGGCCGAGCCCGCCCCGGCCGCCGAGCCCGCCGAGGCGGGTCGCCCCGACCCGTACGAGAAGGGGCTCGGGCTGCGGCGCGAGGTCCTCGGCGACGCCCATGTCGACCAGGCCCTCGCGGACGACCCCGAGGGCGGTTTCCAGGAGCTGGTCACCCGGTACGCCTGGGGCGAGGTCTGGAGCCGGGAGGGGCTCGACCGGCGCACCCGCAGCGTCGTGACCCTCACGGCGCTCATCGCCGGGGGCCACCGGGAGGCCCTCGCCGACCACACCCGCGCCGCCCTCCGCAACGGCCTCTCGCCCGACGAGCTGCGCGAGATCGTCCTCCACGCGGGCGTGTACTGCGGCTTTCCCGCCGCCGAGACCGCCCTCCGGGTGGTGGGCCGGGTCGTCGAGGAGGAGACAAGGCCTCCGGCGTAGCCTGGCCGCGTGAAGCTGACGAAGAAGTCCCACGCGTGCGTCCGGCTGGAGAAGGACGGGCGGACGCTCGTCATCGACCCCGGCAATTTCACCGAGGAGGACGCGGCCCTCGGGGCGGACGTCCTGCTCGTCACGCACGAGCACCCCGACCACTTCGACGAGGGCCGGCTGCGGGCGGCCCTGGAGGCCGACCCGGCCGCCGAGCTCTGGACGCTGCGGAGCGTCGCCGACCGGCTCTCGGCGGCCTTCCCCGGCCGGGTGCACACGGTCGGTCACGGTGACTCGTTCACGGCGGCCGGGTTCGACGTGCAGGTGCACGGCGAGCTGCACGCCGTGATCCACCCGGACATCCCGCGCATCACGAACGTGGGGTACCTGGTCGACGACGGCGCCGTCTTCCACCCCGGGGACGCGCTCACCGTGCCGGACCACGCGGTGGACACGCTGCTGCTGCCCGTCATGGCGCCGTGGAGCAAGATCTCCGAGGTCATCGACTACGTCCGCGAACTGGGGCCGCGCCGGGCGTACGACATCCACGACGCCCTGCTCACCGACCTCGCCCGGCCCATCTACGACCGGCAGATCGGCGCGCTCGGCGGCACCGACCACCAGCGGCTCGCCCCGGGCGCCTCCGCCGAGCTCTGAGCCGGGCGGCGGCCCGCCCGGCGCCGCCCGCGCCCGGCACGGCGTCGATTGTCGGACCCCGCACGTAGGCTTGCCCTCATGCGCATCGCCACCTGGAACGTCAATTCGATCACCGCCCGGCTGCCCCGGCTCCTCGCCTGGCTGGAGAGCAGCGGCACGGACGTGCTGTGCGTCCAGGAGACCAAGTGCACCGCCGAGCAGTTCCCCACCGAGGAGCTGCGCGCCCTCGGGTACGAGTCGGTGGTCAACGCCACGGGCCGGTGGAACGGCGTGGCCCTGGTCTCCCGCGTCGGCCTCGCCGACGTGGTCACGGGGCTGCCGGGCGGCCCGGAGTACGACGGGATGGACGAGCCCCGCGCGATCTCCGCGACCTGCGGCCCGGTCCGCGTCTGGTCGGTCTACGTGCCGAACGGCCGGGAGGTCGCCCACGAGCACTACGCGTACAAGCTGCGCTGGCTGGAGGCGCTGAAGGCGGCCGTCGCGGAGGACGCGGCGGGGGACCGTCCCTTCGCTGTCCTGGGTGACTACAACATCGCGCCGACCGACGACGACGTCTGGGACCGGGCCGCCTTCGAGGGCCTCACCCACGTGACGGAGCCCGAGCGGGCCGCGCTCGCCGGCCTGCGCGAGGCCGGTCTGTCCGACGTGGTCCCGCGCCCCCTGAAGTACGACCACCCCTTCACGTACTGGGACTACCGCCAGCTCTGCTTCCCGAAGAACCGGGGCATGCGCATCGACCTGGTCTACGGCAACAAGCCCTTCGCCGAGGCCGTCACGGACAGCTATGTGGACCGTGAGGAGCGCAAGGGCAAGGGCGCCTCGGACCACGCGCCCGTCGTCGTCGACCTCGACGTCAAGGCCTGATCCGAAGGGCAGCCGCCGGACACGGCGGGCGCACGGGGCGCCCGGCGGCGGAAACGATCTCCGCGCGCCGGGTGGTCGACCAGGAGGTGGCGGTGCGACGCTGGTCGGATGAACATCCCGTTTCTGGACAACTGGCGCAAGCGGCACGAAACCGAGCCGGCCGACTCCCCGCTGGCCGCTGCCTTCGACCGTGACCCCGACGGGGTGGCCGAGCTGCTCGCCGAGTGCGAGCTGCTGCGCGCCCGGGTCGCGCAGTCCGGGGTGGAGCTCGACGACACCCCGCGCTCCCTCCAGGAGCTGGACCAGCTGCCGCCGCGCTGGCGCGACGACCCGGAGGAGCTGCCCTGGATCGGGAACGACGCCGGGCTGTACCTCGGCACGGTCGTCGTGCGGAACGTGCCGGGTGCCCGCTGGCAGGTGTGGCCGGGCGGCGGCCCGGTGGTGCGGCTGGCCTCCGGCCGGGAGATCCAGGTCGTCGAGGCCGGTCTCGACTGGGCCATGACGGGGTCGCCCGAGCTCTCCCAGGTGTACGCCGAGGCCGCCGAGTACTGATGACGTCGCCGCGCTCGCGGCGGGCCCGCACGACCGCTCACGCCACCCTTTTGCAGTAAATACGGCTTATTGCGGTTTCATGCGTGTCGGGCGTGAAGTCCCTTTTCTGGTGGATAGTTTGCGCTGACTCGACACCGCTGAGAAATGGGGCAGGGCAGCGTATGGCCGTCGTCGATCCGCTGATCGAACTGCGTGGCGTCAACAAGCACTACGGCACGTTGCACGTCCTCCAGTCCATCGATCTCACCGTCGGCCGGGGGGAGGTGGTCGTCGTCATCGGCCCGTCCGGCTCCGGCAAGTCCACCCTCTGCCGGGCGATGAACCGCCTGGAGACCGTGGAGTCGGGCGAGATCGTCATCGACGGACAGGCCCTCCCCGAGGAGGGCAAGGCGCTCGCCCGGCTGCGCGCCGAGGTCGGCATGGTCTTCCAGTCCTTCAACCTCTTCGCGCACAAGACCGTCCTCGCGAACGTCTCCCTCGCACAGATCAAGGTCCGCAAGCGCAAGAAGGAGGACGCCGACCGGCGGTCCCGCGAACTCCTCGACCGGGTCGGCCTCGCCGCCCACGCCGACAAGTACCCCGCCCAGCTCTCCGGCGGCCAGCAGCAGCGCGTCGCCATCGCCCGCGCCCTCGCCATGGACCCCAAGGCGCTGCTCTTCGACGAGCCGACCTCCGCCCTCGACCCCGAGATGATCAACGAGGTCCTTGAGGTCATGCAGCAACTCGCCCACGAGGGAATGACGATGGTGGTCGTCACCCACGAGATGGGCTTCGCCCGCTCCGCCGCCAACCGGGTCGTCTTCATGGCCGACGGGAAGATCGTCGAGGACCGCGCGCCGGAGGACTTCTTCACCGCCCCGCGCAGCGACCGCGCCAAGGACTTCCTGTCCAAGATCCTCAAGCACTGAGCGGGGTGGGAACCATGCAGCGCACGCACCACACCCCGGCCCTGCTCGCCCTGCTGCTCGCCGTGACGGCGGCGCTCGGCGGCTGCGGCCGGGAGGGCAGCCCACCGGTCAAGGGCCCACAGCCCGACCAACTCCCCGTCTACCAGGTTCAGTCGGGCTTCACGCTGCCCGACTCCAGCACCTGGAACCGGGCGAAGAAGCGCGGCCACCTCGTCGTCGGCGCCAAGGAGGACCAGCCCTACATGGGCGAGCGGGACCCGGCCACCGGCCGCTACTCCGGCTTCGACATCGAGATCGCCAAGATGATGGCGGCCTCCCTCGGCTTCGACCCGGCCGGCATCTCCTTCCGTACGATCGCCTCGGCCAACCGCGAAACCGCCCTGCAGAACGGGCAGATCGACTACTACGTCGGCACCTACACCATCAACGACAACCGCAAGAAGCTCGTCGGCTTCGCCGGCCCCTACTACCTGGCCGGCCAGTCACTGCTCGTCCGCACCGACGAGAACGACATCCACGGCCCCCAGGACCTCGCGGGCAAGCGGGTCTGCTCGGCCGCCGGCTCCACCCCGTACCAGCGGATCCAGAAGGACTACCCGAAGGCCGAACTCGTCGCCTACGACACGTACTCGGCCTGCGTCGACAACCTGCTCACCTACCAGGTCGACGCCGTCACCACCGACGACACGATCCTCATGGGGTACGCGGCCAAGGTCCCCGACGAACTCAAGGTCGTCGGCAAGCCGTTCTCGAAGGAGCCGTACGGCATCGGCGTCCCGCGGAACGACAACGCCCTGCGCTTCGCCCTCGACGACGCCCTCGCCGCCCACGAGAAGAACGGTGACTGGAAGAAGGCCTACGACGCCACCCTCGGCCTCTCCGGGGTCCCCGCGCCGAAGCCGCCCGCCATCGACCGCTACCCGGCGAGCTGACCGGAGGAGCCTCCCGACATGGACGTCCTGACCGACAACTTCTCGCTCTACGGCGAGGGATTCCTCGGCACCGTCGAACTCACCGTCTACGCCTCCGCGCTGGCCCTGGTCCTCGGCTTCCTCATGGCCTCGTTCCGGGTCGCGCCCGTGGGATCCTTCCGCGTCTTCGGCACCGTATGGGTCACCGTGCTGCGCAACACCCCGCTGACGCTGCTCTTCTTCGCCGTCATGCTGGGCCTGCCCCGCTTCGGACTCGTGCTGCCCTTCGAGCTGTTCGCGGTCCTCGCGCTCGGCTGCTACACCTCGGCGTTCATCTGCGAGGCGCTGCGCTCCGGCATCAACACCGTGCCACGCGGCCAGGGCGAGGCGGCCCGCAGCCTCGGGATGACCTTCAGCCAGACCCTCGGCACGGTCGTGCTGCCACAGGCCTTCCGCACGGTCATCCCGCCGATCGGCTCCACCTTGATCGCGCTCGCCAAGAACTCCGCCATCGCGGGCGCCTTCAGCGTCACCGAACTCCTCGGCACCTACAAGACCTTGAGCGAACTCGGCTACAACATCGTCTGGACCTTCGTCTGGATCGCCGTCGGATACCTGATCATCACCCTCGGCATCAGCGCCCTGTTCAACGTCCTGGAGAAGCGCTGGGGAGTCGCCCGATGACCGAGTCCACCGCCCTCTACGACCTCCCCGGCCCGCACGCCCGGCGCCGCCACCTCCTCTACGGCCTCGCGTCCACCGTGGTGATCCTCGCGCTGGCCGGCTGGATCCTCTATCTCCTCTTCGACAACGACCAGTTCACCTCCACCAAGTGGTCGCCCTTCCTCTACCAGGGCATCCAGGAGCTGCTGCTGGAAGGACTCGGCAACACCCTGAAGGCCTTCGCCTACGCCGCCGTCCTCTCGCTGGCCCTGGGCGCGGTCCTCGCCACCGGGCGCCTCTCCGAGCACCGGGCGCTGCGCTGGATCTCGACGCTGCTCGTCGAGTTCTTCCGGGCCATGCCGGTCCTCGTGATGATCTTCTTCATCTTCGTGGCGCTCAAGGTGCAGGCGCTGCCCGCGCTCGTCGCCGGACTGACCCTCTACAACGGCTCCGTGCTCGCCGAGGTCTTCCGCACCGGCATCCACGCCGTCGCACGCGGCCAGGGCGAGGCCGCGTACGCGCTCGGCATGCGCAAGACCCAGGTCATGACCTACGTCCTGGCGCCGCAGGCCGTCCGCGCCATGCTGCCGGCCATCATCAGCCAGCTGGTGGTCGCCCTCAAGGACACCTCGCTCGGATTCCTCATCACCTACGAGGAGTTCCTGCACGCGGGCAAGCTGATCGCCTCCAACCTGGACTACGACCTGCCGTTCATCCCGGTCGTCCTGGTCATCTCACCGATCTACATCGGGATGTGCATGCTGCTCTCCTGGTTCGCCACCTGGGTGGCCAGGAGAGAGCGCCACAGCCCGAAGACGAAGGCCGTGGACGTCGCTCCGGCCGAACCACAGACGCTGCTGCCGGGACCGCAGTAGCGAGCGAGGGGCCGCACCCGCCCGGCAGCAGCCGGTGATCACTCCGAACGCAGCGGTACCGACACGTACGACGGGTCGGCCGACGGGGAGGAGAAGGTCAGCTGCGCGCCGGTCGGGTTGTGCTCCGCGTAGAGCGGGTCGACGGTGTCGACGACGAGGGCGAGCCGGTGCCCGGCCGGAACGTCGTACGCCGTGGAGAACAGCTCCAGATCGACCCCGAACGGCTTCCCCGGGGTCCGGTCGTGGAAGGTGTACGGCGCGTTGCTGACCAGCTTGCCCACGCCGAGCGGGCCCACGTCGTAGAGGTACGCGACGAGGGTGCCGCTCTCCTCGGTGGAGGTGACCGTGGTGTGCACCTTCACCGTGCCGCGCACCCGCTGGGGGCTGTCGGACCGCTCGGACTGCCACACCCCGGCGAAGGCGCGGGGGAGGAGGGGGACGGAGACGATCGGCGGGGTGCGGAGGAACTGGTCGAGGGCGTTGGTGAGCAGGACGGTGCCGCCGTTGGCGCCGGAGTCGACGTTCGCCCAGACCTTCTGCGTACCGTCGAGGCCGAACTTGCGCTGGTTGGCGTGCACGGACTTCCAGTCCGGGTAGCCCTCGTAGCCGCCCGTGGAACGGGACTTGAGCTGGACGGGCTGCTCGCGGTCGATGCCGTTGTCGGCGCCCTTGAGGTAGCGGTCGAACCAGCGGTGGGCGCTGGTCCAGGTGTCGTTGGGCAGCCCGAGCAGTCCGGTCGCCTCGGCGGTGGCGTGGTCGCCGGGGCGGAACTCCAGGCGCTTGGGGCCGGTGAGCTTCTCGAAGAAGCTCGCGTACTGGTTGGGCGGGAAGATGGTGTCGCCCCAGGCGTTGCCGAGCATGATCGCGGCGCCGTTGGCGTTGATCCGGTCCAGCTGCTCGGCGGCGGAGCGCTGCCGCCCCCAGGCGATCATGTCCTCCTCCTTGGCCAGGTTGGAGGAGAGGAAGTCGCCCAGGATCTGCTTGAGTTCGGGCCCCGGACGGCCGGTGAGGTAGCCGGCGCCGCCGAGCAGGGCGGCGGCCTGGAGGTGCTGGGTGCGGCCGCTGTAGATGGACTCGATGAGGTCGGCCCAGCCGCTGAGCGCGGCGACGGCCTTGATCCGGGGGTCGTGGGCGGCGGCGAGCAGGCTGATCCCGGCGCCGTAGGAGACGCCTGCCATGCCGATGTTCGCGGGGTCGGCGGCGGTGTGGGCCAGGGCCCAGTCGATCACCTTGGAGGCGTCGGCGATGTCCTTGGGACCCGCCGTCTCGATCTCGCCGCCGGACTGCCAGAAGCCGCGCGAGTTGTAACTCAGCACGATGTAGCCGGAGTCGGCGAGCTGCTGGGCCTGGGCGAGGTACTCGATCTGGGGCATGGCCCAGCTGGTGGGCAGCACGATGAGGGGGTGCCGGGCGCCGGCGGCGGACCCGGCGGGGGAGACGACGTTCGCCTTGAGGACGGTGCCGCCCTCGCCGGTGATGTCGACGAAGCGGATGCCGGTGCCGGCGGCCTGGCCGGCCTCTCCGGCCTGGGCGGCGGGGGCGAGCCCGAAGGCCGCGCCGGCCACGAGGGCGGCCGAGACGGCGAGGGTCAGGGGTGTACGGCGCACGGGTCACTCCTCACTGGGGTACTGCTGGGGAGGCAGTACGGCTGCACTGAATGGGGGGCAGTGAAGTGACCCGACGGTAACCTCAGGCACTTACCTGGGGTAACCGGTCGGTAAGTTACGTGGGGGTAACGATTGATGGCGGAGCGGCGCCCGAGGGGCGGCCCCGACGAGGGTCGCGAACTGTGCGTTCCGTCCTACGGGAACCGCCTCCGGCCTGCCATCATGGAGACGTCCTCAGCCCTGACGGGAGGCACGGTGGCGGAGCCGAGCGAGGTGCCCGACGTCTTCGACCCCCGGATCTACGCGACCGGGATCCCGCACGACCGCTTCCGCCTCCTGCGCGATCACGCCCCCGTCGCCTGGCAGGAGGAGCCCGAGATCCTCGGGTGGCCCGCCGGGAGCGGGTTCTGGGCGGTCACCCGGCACGCCGACGTCGTCCGGGTGCTCAAGGACTCCGGCACGTACTCCTCGTGTCTCGGCGCCACCCAGATACGCGACCCCGACCCCGCCGACCTCCCCTTCATCCGGCGCATGATGCTCAATCAGGACCCTCCCGCCCACGGCAGGCTGCGGCGCCTCGTGAGCCGGGCCTTCACCCCGGGGCGGATCGAGCGCTTCGAGGCCACCGTGCGGAAACGGGCCCGGCAGCTGCTCGCCGGGGCCGTCGACGCGGGCGAGGTCGACCTCGTCCGGGCCGTCACCGACGACTACGCCCTGCTCAACCTGACCGACCTGCTCGGGGTGCCCGCGAGCGACCGGGGCCTGCTGCACGCCTGGACCGAGCGCGTCATCGCGTACCAGGACCCCGACGAGCCGCCCGCCCTCGACGAGCGGGGGCGGCCGGTCAACCCGCGCTCGCCCGCCATGCTCGCCGAGATGTT
The DNA here is from genome assembly GCF_008639165.1 of Streptomyces venezuelae ATCC 10712. NCBI lineage: Bacteria > Bacillati > Actinomycetota > Actinomycetes > Kitasatosporales > Streptomycetaceae > Streptomyces > Streptomyces venezuelae. The sequence goes on from NZ_CP029197.1 coordinate 6,708,571, forward strand.
CGGCTACGCCCAGGAGCTCGCCGCCCACAAGCGGGCCCGTCCCGCCGACGACGTGATGAGCGTGCTCGCCGGCTCCGCACTCGCCGACGCGGAACTGGAGATGTTCTTCTTCCTGCTGACCGTCGCCGGGAACGACACGGTCCGCGCCGCCGCCCCCGGCGGACTCCTCGCCCTCGCCGAACACCCCGGCGAACAGCGCAGGTTGTGGCGCGGCGAGGTCGACACCGGTACGGCGGTGGACGAACTCCTGCGGGTGCACCCGCCCGTGCTCTCCTTCCGGCGCACCGCCGCCACCGACACCGAGCTCGCCGGCCGGCCGATCCGCCGGGGCGACAAGGTCGTCGTCTTCCACGCCTCCGCCAATTACGACGAGCGCGTCTTCCCCGACCCGCACCGGCTGGACCTCAGCCGCGGTCCGAACCCGCACGTCTCCTTCGGCGACGGCCCGCACGTCTGCCTCGGAGCCCACTTCGCCCGGCTTCAGCTCCGGGTGCTCCACGAGGAACTGCGCCGCGCCTGCGGCGGCCTGGAGCTCGCCGGACCGCCCCGCCGCCTCGTCTCGAACTTCATCAACGGCGTCAAGTCGCTGCCGGTACGGCTTCGGGAGCCGTCCGCGCCGCCCGCGTGACGTCGGCCACCAGCTCGACGACATCGGGGCCGTACGCCTGGGAGTTGACCACCTTCAGGAGCAGCACGAAGGAGCCGGAGCGGTGGCGGCGGGCCAACTCCTCGTAATGGCGGGCGAGATAACGGGTGGCCGCCTGGTTGGTGATGGCCCGCTGGCCGCAGAAAAGGAACACCGGCCGGCACTCCTCGCCGGCCATGAGCCGGGCCAGGATCACGTACTCGGCGACCCCCGCCTCCATGCGATAGCGGTCCGCGCCGATCAGGAAGGAGCCCCGGTCCTCGCTCGGCTCCACGTCGATGTTCACCGTCAGACCCGGGAGCAGGGTCGCTATGTGCGCGGCCATACGTCTGTTCGAATAGGGGCCGCCGACGCAGAACTCCGTCCGGTCGCCGATGCCCTGGTGCGTCTGGTCCTGCGGCAGGATGCGCGAGTGCGCCCCGCAGTCCTTGATGAGCGCGCAGAGTTCGAGCAGCGCGAACACGTCGTACCGGTGCACCGCGCTGTCCCCGCCCGACTCGCGGTTCACCACGAGCAGGCACTCGGAGTTCCGCGGCAGCCCGAAGAAGTCCTGCTTGCGGTGGAGCCTCCGCCGCCAGAAGTACGTGCGGCCGAGCCAGCCGAAGGACGCGCTGACCCCGGTCGCGAGCACCCCGAGCACGATGTTGCGCAGGTCTTCGTTCATGGGCGCGCATGCTAGCGGGGAAACGGCCTCCTGTTCGAGGCGGTCCTGACGCGAGGGCCCGGGGGAAGTTACGCTGCGCGGACGGTCCTTGACTGGAGGTAGGGAATGCGTCGCTCCGCCGCTGGGAAGATCTCCGTTCTCGCCGTCGCGGCGACGGTGCTCTCGATGGGTGCCGCCGCCCCGCCCACGGCCCCACCCATCACACCGCCACCCCCCGTCAAGGAGCCCGTCGCCGTCGGCTACGGCGGGGCCGTCGCCAGCGTCGACGCCGACGCCTCGGCCGCCGGCGTCGAGGTGCTCCGCAAGGGCGGCAACGCGGTGGACGCCGCCGTCGCCGTCGCGGCCGCGCTCGGGGTGACCGAGCCCTACTCGGCGGGAATCGGGGGCGGCGGGTACTTCGTCTACTACGACGCGAAGAGCCGCACCGTGCACACCGTCGACGGCCGTGAGACCGCCCCGCGCTCCGCCGGCGCCGACCTCTTCGTGGAGAACGGCACGCCGATCCCCTTCGAGGAGGGCATGACCAGCGGCCGCGGCGTCGGCACCCCCGGCACCCCCGCGACCTGGAAGGCCGCGCTCGACGCCTGGGGCACCAAGCGGCTCGGCACCCTGCTCGAACCCGCCGAGCGGCTCGCCCGCGACGGCTTCACCGTCGACGCGACCTTCCGCGCCCAGACCGCGGGCAACGAGGCGCGGTTCCGCGACTTCCCGGCGAGCTCCGAACTGTTCCTGCCCGGCGGGCAGTTGCCGGTCGTCGGCTCCGTCTTCAAGAACCCCGACCTGGCCCGTACGTACAAGACGCTCGGCCGCGAGGGCGTCGGCGCGCTCTACCACGGGCCGCTCGCCCGGGACATCGTGAACACCGTCCGGACGCCCCCGGTCCGACCGGGCGCCACCCGCAAGGTCCGCTCCGGCGACCTGACGGAGCGTGACCTCGCCGCGTACCGCACCGAGTTCCGCAAGCCCACGAAGGTCTCCTACCGCGGACTCGACGTCTACGGCATGGCGCCCTCCTCCTCCGGCGGTACGAGCGTCGGCGAGGCGCTCAACATCCTGGAGGGCACCGACCTCGCGAGCGCGAGCCCGGCGCGCTATCTCCACCGGTACATCGAGGCGAGCCGCATCGCCTTCGCCGACCGGGGCCGCTGGGTCGGCGACCCCGCCTTCGAGCCCGTACCGACGCGCGGTCTGCTCTCCCAGCGGTACGCCGACGCGCGCGCCTGCCTCATCCGTGACGACGCCGCCCTGACCAGCCCCCTCCCGCCCGGCGACCCGAGCAGCCCGGTGCCGTGCGCGAGCGGCGGCACGGCGGCCCCGACCACCTACGAGGGGGAGAACACCACCCATCTCACGGTGGCCGACAAGTGGGGCAACGTCGTCGCCTACACCCTCACCATCGAGTCCACCGGCGGCAGCGGCATCACCGTGCCCGGCCGGGGCTTCCTGCTCAACAACGAGCTGACCGACTTCTCCTTCGCCCCGGCGAACCCGGCGGTGCACGACCCGAACCTGCCGGGACCCGGCAAGCGACCGCGCTCCTCCATCTCCCCGACGATCGTCCTCGACGGGCACGGCCGGCCCGTGCTGGCCCTCGGGTCGCCGGGCGGCGCGACCATCATCACCACCGTCCTGCAGACGCTCACCGGGGTCGTCGACCGCGGACTGCCGCTCGTCGACGCGATCGCCGCGCCGCGCGCCAGCCAGCGCAACCAGGCGACCACCGAGCTCGAACCCGCCCTGTGGAACAGCCCGGTGCGGGCCGAACTGGAGGCGATCGGGCACGGCTTCCGGCAGAACCCGGAGATCGGCGCCGCGACCGGCGTCCAGCGCCTGCCCGACGGCCGCTGGCTCGCCGCCGCGGAGACGGTCCGCAGGGGCGGCGGCTCGGCGATGGTGGTCCGGCCGACGGGGAAGTAGCGCGAGGCGCTTCCCGGGGGGTTCCGGCGGCGCCGGGCCGCGAGGCCCCGCCCCCCGGGGTCCCGGCGTCGCCGAGTGGCGGGGCCGACGGGGAAGTAGCGCGAGACCCGTCGCCGGTGGCGAGGCGGGGAGGTAACGCCGAGGCCCTTCCCCGGGGCCCCGGCGTCGCCGGGTGGCGGCTACAGGGCCGTCAGGACGCGCGGGCCTGCGTCCGTGATCGCCACCGTGTGCTCCGCGTGCGCGGCGCGCGAGCCGTCGGCCGTGCGGATCGTCCAGCCGTCGCGCGCCGTGTAGTGGTCGTCCGTGCCGCCCCCGATGAGCATCGGCTCGATCGCGAGCACCATCCCGTGGCGCAGTTTCATCCCCCGGCCCGGGCGTCCCTCGTTGGGGACGCCCGGGTCCTCGTGCATCGTGCGACCGATGCCGTGGCCGCCGAAGCCGTCCGGGACGCCGTACCCCGCGGCGCGGCACACGCGGCCGATCGCGTGCGCGATGTCACCGATGCGGTTGCCGACGACGGCGGCCGCGATGCCCGCCCGCAGGGCCTCCTCGGCCGTGGCGATCAGCCGGGTGTCCTCCGGCCTGGCCGGCCCGACCGTGAAGCTGATCGCCGAGTCGCCCGCCCAGCCGCCGAGGAGCGCGCCGCAGTCGGCGGAGACCAGGTCGCCCGGCGCGAGCCGGGTCCCGTCCGGGATGCCGTGGACGATGGCGTCGTTCACGGAGAGGCACAGCACGGCGGGGAAGGGCACCGGCGCCCACTCGGGGCGGTAGCCGAGGAAGGGCGATCCGGCGCCCGCCTCGGTCAGGACCTCGCGGGCCGCCCGGTCCAGCTCGGTCAGCGGCACACCGGGCGCCGCCTTCTCCCGTACGGCCGCGAGGGCGCGGGCCACGACCCGGCCCGCCTCACGCATCGCGGCCAGGTTCTCGTTCGTCTTGATCTCCACCATTCCAATTACTATACCGGTATTAGTATGGCGTCATGGTGCGCACACCCCTCACCCCCGAAGAGCGCGAGCGCGGCGAGCGACTCGGCCGGTTCCTGCGCGAGGCGCGCGGCGAGCGGTCCATGGTCGAGATCGCCGCGGCCGCCGGACTGTCCGCCGAGACCCTCCGCAAGATCGAGACCGGCCGGGCCCCCACCCCGGCGTTCTTCACCGTCGCCGCCCTCGCCGGGGTCCTCGGCCTCTCCATGGACGAACTCATCGTCCGGTGCGCACTCGTGCCCGTCTGACGGCCGGGACCGCCGGGCGCGGGAAATCGGTGGCCTGTCGGGCCGCGACGGACGATCATGCGACACATGACCGACCAGCCCGCGCGATGGACCGAAGCGACCGTCTACGCCGACATGTGGACCGACCCGGACAAGGACCCCCGCGAGAACGACGGCCCGGGCCCCGAGGGCGAACTCGCCACCGTCCAGGACTTCGTCACCAACTACCGCCTGACCCTGCGGATGAAGTGCGAGGGCCTCGACCCGGAGCAGCTCGCCCGCCGCTCGGTCCCGCCCTCCACCATGTCGCTGCTCGGCCTGATCCGGCACCTCGCCGAGGTGGAGCGGGACTGGCGCAACTGGATCACCGACAGCGACCCGCTGCCCAAGCTGTACGGCAAGCGGGACGCGGACTTCGACGGCGCCGTCGCGGACCAGGCCGTGGTGGACGCCTCGTACGCCGACCTGGAGCGCGAGCAGGCCGCCACCGACGCCGCCCTCGCCGCGTACGCCGACGACCTCGGCGCCCGCGTGGGGAAGGACGGCATCGCCATCCGGGAACTGATGGTGCACCGGATCGACGAGTACGCCCGCCACTGCGGACACGCCGACCTGCTGCGCGAATGCGTCGACGGCAGGGTCGGCCAGTAGGTCGAAGGCCAGGTGAGTGGGGTGGCGGCGGGCGTCCGCTAGACCGAGACCGCCAGCTGGACGCGGCTGTGGCGCGGGTCCTCGATCTCGTCGACGAGCGCCCGGGCCAGGTCCGCGTGGGCGATCCGGCCGGTCCCGTCGATCACCGTGCCCACGGCCGTCCGGTAGCCCCCGGTCACCTCGGCCTCCGCGTTCAGGTCGAGCGGCGGCACGACCATCAGCCAGTCGAGCTCGGGTCCCGACTCGGTGGACAGCAGGTCGAACTCGGCCACGTGGCCCTGTGCGAACACCCGCCACTGTTCCGGGAACCCGGGCGCGTCCATGACCCGTACCCCGGGTTCCGTCTCCAGCGTCGTGGCGATGCCCAGGGTCAACAGCCGTCGCACGCCCACCTCTTCGAGACCCGCGATCAGCGCCTTCGCCGCCGACGTGAAGTACTCCTCCGAGGCGACGTCGAGGCGGACCGAGGTGCTCACGGCGGCGTCGTGGCCGGCCGCGGCGGCGGCCACCGAGGCCGGGTCGGTGACATCACCCCGTACCAGCGTGACCGAATCCCCGGCCAGATCCGGGTACTTCGACGGATCGCGGACCACCGCGGTCACCCGGTGACCCCGGGTCACCGCTTCCGCGACGGCCGCGCGGCCGACCCGTCCACCCGCCCCGAAGACGACGATGTTCTTGCTCGTGCCGTTGCTCGTGCCATTGCCCGTGTCGTTGATCATGGCGGGAGCGTAGAACCGGAGTACCTGGTTACTTCAACGGTACTGGGCTAGCTTCGGGCGCATGAACCAGCCGCTGCCCGCCGACCTCTTCCACGACCCGGACTGCTCCGACCACGTCCGACCCATCCGCGTGGGCGGCAAGTGGACCGCCGTGGTGCTCCGCTGCCTGGAGGACGGGCGGCCGCGCCGCTTCTCCGAGTTGCGCGTCCCGCTTCACTGGATCACTCCCAAGGTCCTCGCCGAAACCCTCCGCGCCATGGAGCGCGACGGCTTCCTCACCCGCACCGCGTACGACGAGAACCCGCCCCGGGTCGAGTACGAGCTGACCGCCCTCGGCCGCTCGCTGATCGATCCCCTCGACGCCGCCTGCGCGTGGACACGCGCCCACGTCCCCGAGATCACCGAGGCCAGGAGCGCGTACGGGCAGGTCATCCGGGGGGCCTAGCCCCGGATGCGTGGCCCGGCGGCCTCGGCGAGCGTGGACCCGTGCACCGTCGCCCGAAGATCCTCCTCGCCGCCCTCCTCGGCCCGGCGCTCCTGCTCGGCACCGCCTGCGGCGCCGGGACCACCGGCGCGGGGACCGGGACGGAGGCCGCGCCCGCCGCCGTCGCCCCCGAGCGGTTCCGCCACCCCGGCGTCCTCGTCGGCGGGGCCCAGCTCGCGGCGGTCCGCCGCCACGTCGAGGCCGGCGAAGAGCCCTGGACCTCCGCGTACGAGGCGATGGGCGAGAGCGAGTACGCCGCGCTCGACTACACGCCGCACCCGGCCAGGACCGTCGCTTGCGCGTCCAACGCCGGGACGGACGCCTGCGTCGCCGAGCGCGAGGACGCCATCGCCGCCTACACCCACGCCCTCATGTGGTCCGTCTCCGGCAAGGCCGCGCACGCCGCCAAGGCCGTCGAGATCATGGACGCCTGGTCGAAGACCGTGAAGGAGCACACCCGGGACGACGCCGACCTGCAGACCGCCTGGTCGGGCTCCTCCTGGGCGCGCGCCGCCGAGATCGTGCACGCGGGCTACCCGGCGTGGCGGGGCCCCGCCGTCCAGCGGTTCAAGTGGATGCTGCGCAAGGCCTACCTGCCCGCCGTCACCGCCCGGGTGCCCGACTACAACGGCAACTGGGAGCTGGCGATGACCGACGCCGCCATCGGCATGGCGGTGTTCCTGGAGGACCGCACGGTCTTCGAGGACGCGGTACGGCGCTACCGCGCCCGCGTCCCCGCCTACTTCTACCTGTCGTCCGACGGCGCCCTGCCCAAGCCGCCGCCCGGCGGCACCATCGACACCGCCGACGAACTCGCCACGTACTGGTTCGGGCAGCGCACCTACGCCGACGGGCTCGGCCAGGAGACCTGCCGCAACTTCATGCACATCGGGTACTCGCTCGCCGCCACCGCCCACATCGCCGAGACCGCCTGGCACCAGGGCCTCGACCTCTACCGCGAGGAGGCCGAACGGATCGGCGCGGCCCTGGAGTTCCACGCCCGCTACCAGCTTGGCGCGACCGCCCCCAAGTGGCTGTGCGGCGGCAAGGTCGAGCGCACGATGGGCCCCGACGTCGAGGTCGCGCTCAACCACCTCGAAGGGCGGATGGGCATGAAGCTCCCCGAGACCGCGAAGCTCGCCGTCAGCCAGCGGCCCGGCGGCACGGACGACCTGTTCGTCGCCTGGGAGACCCTCACCCACGCCTCGAACCCGACCCCGGCATAGGCTCCCGGGCATGATGCCCGAAGAGCTGCGGCGCGGCCGCTACGTCAGCCTCACCACCTACCGGAAGAACGGCACGGGAGTCGCGACGCCCGTCTGGTACGCGGTGGACGGCGACGAGCTGTACGCCTGGACCCGCACCGACTCCTGGAAGGTCAAGCGGCTGCGGAACGACCCGAGGGTCGAGGTCGCCCTCTGCGACCTGCGCGGAAACATCGACGAGGGCGCCGGACGCTTCGCCGGCGAGGGCCGGCTGGTGACGGGGGAGGAGCTGCGCCGGATCCGGGGGCTGCTCTCGCGCAAGTACACCTGGCAGTACTGGCTGACCGACGTGCCGGCCATGATCGTCCGGCTCGGGAAGCGCCCGCACACCGGGATCGTCGTGCGATTCCGGTGAATGGGGCCGTGGGGCACGCGCAGGAAAACGGTCCGTAGTCGTCCCGTAACACGACTGCGGTCCAATACCCCGCGGACCGGAAGGTTCCAGTCGACGGCGGGCAGGTGCGTGTCACATGACGGTGTATCAAATCCCGGGGGAAGTCGCCGCGTTCAGCCGCTGGCTGACGGAGCTGGCGCGGCGGCTCCCGGCGGAGGGCGGCTGGTACGCACTCTTCGCCGAGCGCGACCCCGAGGGGATGCGGGCCTGCTTCGACGGGGCCGAGATCCTGCCCTGGGACGTCGTCGCGTCCCTCCTCCAGGACGCCGGGGAGCCCGCCGACGGTCCGCTCGCCGCCCGGGGCAGGACCCTGTACGCGGCGGCCGCCCGTGCCCATGACCGCCGGCCCGGCGGAGCGGCGGCGCTCGCCGAACGCCGCGCGCTGATGGAACGCGAACTCGGCCACGCCGAGACCCGCGCCCGCGAGCTGACGGCCCGCCTCGGCGCGGCCCCGCCCCCGGACCCGGAGGAGCGGGCCCGCCTCGAACACCAGCTCGCGTGGACGCGCGACGACCGCGAGCGGGCGAGCTCCCGGGTGACGGACCTGACCACCCGCCTGGCGGGGCTGTCGACGCTGCCGCGCCGGGGCGAGCCGGAGGGGGCCGGCCAGGCCCGCGTGGGCCCCGAGCCCGCCGCCGGGGCCGGCGAGGCGATGGCTCCCGCGTCGGCCTCCGGGCACGCCGCGTCCGCCGCCGGAGCTCCCCGCCAGGAGACCGCGGCCCTCACCCCGGCTCCCGTCCGGGACGTCGCCGCCCGGGCCGGGCGGTCCGGGAAGGTTCGGGGGCGTGCCCGAGGGGCTCGGTACGCCTGGGTTGAGGACGGGGACGACGGGCAGGGGGCGGCCCCTGTGCCCGCCCCCGTGCCCGTACTGCCGGGTGGGGCGGCTGCGCCGCGCGGGGCGCGGTTCGGGGGTGCCGGGGAGTCCGGCCGTGGCACGGCGGAGGGCCGCGAAGCCGGTCCCGCCGGTCCCGCCGGCCCCTTCGACCCCGCCGAAGCCGCTCGCTGTGCCGTCAACGCTGTCTACGCCCTGCGGCGGCTCCGCGCCCAGGGCCGGAGCGGCGAGGCCCACGGCCTGCTCTGCGAGGCGCTCGCCGGGCCTCTCGCCCGGCTGCCCGCCCTCGCGGAGGAGCTGCACCGGGCCGGACTCGGCGCCGACTGGTCCGTACTGCTCTGGGAGGCGGCCTCGCTGCCGCCCGCCCGGCTCGCCGCCGTCGCGGGCGTGCTCGCCGACGCGGGCCGGGCCGCCGACTGCGAGCAGCTGCTGCGCCAGGGCGTGGCGCGCCCGGTCGAGGAAGTCGCCGGGGCGTGCGCCGCGCTGCGGGCCGAGGGTCATCACCGGGAGGCGCGCGGGCTGCTCGCCGCGGTGGTCCGGGTCCGGGTGCCGGAGGACGCGGCCCGGCTGGCGGCCGTGGACCCCCGGGTGTTCGTCCCGCAACTCCTTGAGGCGGCCCGCGCGGTGTCCGCCGCCCGGGAGCGCGATCTGCTCCACGCGCTGCGGGTGGCGGGCCTCGCGGGGGTCTGACGGCGGGGCGGGGCGCGTCGCGCGGCCGTCGCGTGTCCGGCGCGCCGCAAGCGCGCCGTCGCGTGGCCGTCGCACCGCTGTCGCGTGTCCGTCGCACCGCCGTCGCACCGCCGACCGCGCGGGCCGCCGGAGCCGGTTTCGCGTGTACGTCCCCGGCATGCCCGGACGTGTCGGTACGTGTCCGACGTGGACCACTCGGGTATGAAACATGATCGACCCGGCCGCTTCCCGGCGGCGGTCTTGCTCCGCGGTGTGACGGGGCTTACGTTCTCCTCCTACGCACCGCGTCTACGTGCGTAGAGGCTCTCTGACGCCGTGCCGAAGGAGCAGCTCATGACCGACGTCGTACGCGCCGCGCTCGTCCAGGCGACCTGGACCGGCGACACCGAATCCATGATCGCCAAACACGAGGAGCACGCCCGGGAGGCGGCCCGGCAGGGTGCCAAGGTGATCGGCTTCCAGGAGGTGTTCAACGCCCCCTACTTCTGCCAGGTCCAGGAGCCCGAGCACTACCGCTGGGCCGAGCCCGTCCCCGACGGCCCCACCGTCAGCCGGATGCGGGACCTCGCCCGGGAGACCGGCATGGTGATCGTGGTCCCCGTCTTCGAGGTCGAGGGCGAGGGCTTCTACTACAACACCGCCGCCGTGATCGACGCCGACGGCAGTTACCTCGGCAAGTACCGCAAGCACCACATCCCCCAGGTCAAGGGCTTCTGGGAGAAGTACTACTTCCGCCCGGGGAACGCCGGCTGGCCGGTCTTCGACACGGCCGTCGGAAGGGTCGGCGTCTACATCTGCTACGACCGGCACTTCCCCGAGGGCTGGCGCCAACTCGGCCTCAATGGAGCACAGTTGGTCTACAACCCCTCGGCCACCCACCGGGGTCTCTCCTCCTACCTCTGGCAGCTGGAGCAGCCCGCCGCGGCCGTCGCCAACGAGTACTTCGTCGCCGCGATCAACCGCGTCGGCATCGAGGAGTACGGCGACAACGACTTCTACGGCACCAGCTACTTCGTCGACCCACGCGGCCAGTTCGTCGGCGAGGTCGCCTCCGACAAGACCGAGGAACTCCTCGTCCGCGACCTCGACTTCGGCCTGATCGAGCAGGTCCGCCAGCAGTGGGCCTTCTACCGGGACCGACGCCCCGACGCCTACGACGGGCTGGTGCGCCCGTGAGCGAGCTCTTCGACCGGCACAAGGCCGTCATCCCCGACTGGGTCGCCCTCTACTACCGGGACCCCATCGAGATCACCCACGGCGAGGGCCGCCACGTCTGGGACGCCGAAGGACGCCGCTACCTGGACTTCTTCGGCGGCATCCTCACCACCATGACCGCCCACGCCCTGCCCGAGGTCACCAAGGCCGTCTCCGAGCAGGCCGGGCGGATCATCCACTCCTCGACGCTCTACCTCAACCGGCCCATGGTGGAGCTCGCCGAGCGGATCGCCGGCCTCTCCGGCATCCCCGACGCCCGGGTCTTCTTCACCACCTCCGGCACCGAGGCCAACGACGCGGCGCTGCTCCTCGCCACCGCGTACCGCCGCTCGAACCAGATCCTGGCGATGCGGAACAGCTACCACGGCCGTTCCTTCTCCACCGTCGGCATCACCGGCAACCGGGCCTGGTCGCCGACCGGCCTCTCGCCGCTGCAGACCCTGTACGTGCACGGCGCCGTCCGCACCCGCGGCCCGTACGCGCAGTACACCGACGAACGGTTCATCGACGCCTGCGTCGACGACCTCGAAGACCTCCTCGGCCACACCCGGGACGTCGCCGCGCTGATCGCCGAACCCATCCAGGGAGTCGGCGGCTTCACCGCCCCGCCCGACGGCCTGTACGCCGCCTTCCGCCGGGTCCTCGACCGGCACGGCATCCTGTGGATCTCCGACGAGGTGCAGACCGGCTGGGGCCGTACCGGCGACCACTTCTGGGGCTGGCAGGCGCACGGCCAGGCCGGGCCGCCCGACATCCTCACCTTCGCCAAGGGCATCGGCAACGGCATGTCCGTCGGCGGGGTCGTCGCCCGCGCCGAGATCATGAACTGCCTCGACGCCAACTCGATCTCCACGTTCGGCGGTTCGCCCATCACCATGGCCGCCGGGCTCGCCAACCTCTCGTACCTCCTGGAGCACGACCTCCAGGGCAACGCCCGCCGGGTCGGCGGCCTGCTCATCGAGCGGATCAGGGCCGCGTGCGCTGGTATCCCCGCGGTCCGCGAGGTACGCGGCCGCGGTCTCATGATCGGCATCGAGCTCACCGAACCGGACACCGACCGGGCCGATCCGGACGCGGCCGCCGCGGTCCTGGAGGCCGCCCGTGAGAACGGCCTGCTGATCGGCAAGGGCGGCGGCCACAACACCAGCACCCTCCGCGTCGCCCCACCGCTCTCGCTCACCGTCGCCGAGGCGGAGGAGGGCGCGGCGATGCTCGAACAGGCCCTGCGAGAGCTGTAGTCCCACCGTCCCGCCGCATCGAGCAGGGAGAGTCCCCGTGAGCACCCGTACCGTCATCCGGGGCGGCCTGGTCGTCACCGCCGCCGACGAACTCCACGCCGACGTGCTGATCGAGGACGGCCGCGTGGTCGCCCTCGCGGCCCATGGCTCCGACGCGGCGGCGGCGTGGACCGCCGACCGGACGATCGACGCCACCGACCGCTACGTGCTGCCCGGCGGCGTCGACGCCCACACCCACATGGAACTGCCGTTCGGCGGCACCTCCGCCTCCGACACCTTCGAGACCGGCACCCGGGCCGCCGCCTGGGGCGGCACCACCACCATCGTCGACTTCGCCGTGCAGAGCGTCGGCCACAGCCTCAGGGCCGGACTCGACACCTGGTACGCCAAGGCCGACGGCAACTGCGCGATCGACTACGCCTTCCACATGATCCTCTCCGACGTCAACCAGCACACGCTCAAGGAGATGGACCGGCTCGTCCAGGAGGGCATCACCTCCTTCAAGCTCTTCATGGCCTACCCGGGCGTCTTCTACAGCGACGACGGCAAGATCCTGCGCGCCATGCAGCGCTCCGCCGAGAACGGCGGGCTGATCATGATGCACGCCGAGAACGGCATCGCGATCGACGTCCTCGTCGAACAGGCCCTGGCCCGCGGCGAGACCGACCCCCGCTACCACGGGGAGGTCCGCAAGGCGCTCCTGGAGGCGGAGGCGACCCACCGGGCGATCCAGCTCGCGCGGGTCGCGGGGGCGCCGCTGTACGTGGTGCACGTCTCGGCCGAGGAGGCGGTCGCCGAGATCGCCACCGCGCGGGACAAGGGCCTTCCGGTCTTCGGCGAGACCTGCCCGCAGTACCTGTTCCTGTCGACGGACAACCTGGCGGAGCCGGGCTTCGAGGGCGCCAAGTACGTGTGCTCGACCCCGCTGCGCCCGAAGGAGCACCAGGCGGCCCTCTGGCGGGGCCTGCGGACGAACGACCTCCAGGTGGTCTCCACCGACCACTGCCCGTTCTGCTTCGTGGGGCAGAAGGAGCTGGGCCGGGGCGACTTCTCCAAGATCCCCAACGGACTGCCCGGGGTGGAGAACAGGATGGACCTCCTCCACCAGGCGGTCGTCGACGGGCACATCTCGCGCCGCCGCTGGATCGAGATCGCCTGTGCGACCCCGGCCCGGATGTTCGGCCTGTACCCGCAGAAGGGCACGATCGCGCCCGGCGCGGACGCGGACGTCGTCATCTACGACCCGCACACCACCCAGACCCTGTCGGCGGAGACCCACCACATGAACGTCGACTACTCGGCGTACGAGGGGAAGACGGTCACCGGCCAGGTCGAGACGGTCCTCTCGCGCGGCGAACTCGTCATCGACCAGCGCAAGTTCGTCGGCCACGCCGGCCACGGCACGTTCGTGCCGCGTGCCACCTGCCAGTACCTGAACTAGGAGAACGACGTTGGACTTCGGACTCGTCCTGCAGACCGACCCGCCCGCCTCGCAGGTCGTCGGACTGATGCGCCGGGCGGAGCGCAACGGCTTCCGCTACGGCTGGACCTTCGACTCCGCCGTGCTGTGGCAGGAACCCTTCGTCATCTACAGCCAGATCCTGGCCAACACCACCAAGCTGCACATCGGCCCGATGGTGACGAACCCGGGGACGCGGACCTGGGAGGTGACGGCCTCCACCTTCGCCACCCTCAACGACATGTACGGCAACCGGACCGTCTGCGGCATCGGCCGCGGCGACTCCGCGATGCGGGTCGCCGGCCGCAGGCCGAACACGCTGGCCCGGCTCGGCGAGGCCATCGAGGTCATCCGCGACCTGGCGGAGGGCCGGGAGGCGTCGGTGGACGGCAACCCGATCCGCATCCCCTGGATCAAGAACGGCAAGCTGCCGGTCTGGATGGCGGCGTACGGCCCCAAGGCCCTCGCCCTCGCCGGGCAGAAGGCCGACGGCTTCATCCTCCAGCTCGCCGACCCGTTCCTGACGGAGTGGATGGTGAAGGCGGTGCGGCAGGCTGCCCAGGACGCGGGCCGTGACCCCGACGCGCTCACGATCTGCGTCGCCGCACCGGCGTACGTGACGGCGGACGACTCCCCGCAGTCCCTGGCCCACGCCCGCGACCAGTGCCGCTGGTTCGGCGGCATGGTCGGCAACCACGTGGCCGACCTGGTGGCGAAGTACGGCGAGCACTCGTCCATGGTCCCGGAGGAGCTGACGGCCTACATCAAGGACCGGCACGGCTACGACTACTCCCACCACGGCCGCGCCGACAACCCCGACACCACCTTCGTCCCCGACGAAATCGTCGACCGCTTCTGCCTCCTCGGCCCGGCCGAGGCCCACGTAGAGAAGCTGAAGCACCTGCGGGACCTGGGAGTCGACCAGTTCGCCGTCTACAACATGCACGACAACCGCGAGGCCACCATCGACGCGTACGGCACCGACATCATTCCGTCGCTGCACTGACGAAGCGATTCGGGTCCTGCATCGGCGCAGGTGGACGGCGGCCGTCCACCTGTTCCCGACGACCCACCCGTGCTGCATGCCGACAGGTCGCGCGAGCACGGCTTGATGAGCTGCCAGACGGTCGGCACGATCGCCGGGCCGCCGAAGTCGATCCGCTCGCTCGCCCGTGCGGCCACGCCCCACGGGTCACCGGTGGGGAAGATGGTGGCGAGCGGGACGTCGCCGTCGAGGATGCGGGCGAGCAGGCCCATTCGGTCGACGTGCTCCCGCACGGTCGAGGCGGTGGAGCGCAGGGAGTTGATGACGGCCGCGAGCTCCACCGGGGTGGCCGGCACCTCGGCGGCCCAGGCGAGCTGCCTCAGCCGAAGCTCGACGGCCGACAGCTTCGTGGCCGCGTCCATCATCCAGCGAGCCGCTCCGAGCGCCATGCCGGGTCGGGCCATGTCACTTCTCGAGTTCGCAGGGCTCAGCCTCCAGCCCCTTGGACAACTGTCCACCGGCTGGAGCATCGAAGCTGGCTGGCTCACGGCCTCGTTCGTGATTGCGGCATCCGTCATGGCGGTCACCTCGGCGGTCGCACTGACCAGCAAGACCCTGCGCGATCTTAGGCAGAAGTCACCGTCGGCTGTACGAGCGCATCGAGAAGATACTGGCCGCGTACACGATGAAGGCCCTCCGCCACGCACAGCTGTCCGGCCTCCGCTACCCAGTCCCTGCGGCTCTCTGGGTCCGGGCTCCTGGGCACCTTGCCTGGGCCTCTGCTGCTCGGGCTGGCGGCGGGTGACCTTTCCCTCGCGGGCGTGGTGGAGCTGGCGGCCCGTCCGCGAACCCACGACGCTCTGCGCGCGGCGACCGAGGCTGCCGCGCAGGCCCAGACGCGCACCGTCGAGCACCTGCTCGCCGTGCGGCTGAAGCAGCTGCACAGGTGACCGTCACTGATCACCGAGCCCGCCGACCTGACGGTCGGCGGGCCCACACGGTCAGGCCATCGCACTCAACCGGTCCAGTTCGCTGCCGATGGCATCCCGCAGCACATCGTGCTGCGAGCCGAGCTTGAACTGCTCGTCACTCCACCGGTCACGCGGATACAGCCACACCGGCTTACCCACCAGCTCGGCCGGCTCCCACTCGAACCGCGGCCAGACATGGGCATGCAAGAACGGATCCGTGTTGCCGAGGATCTCCAGGTTGACCCGGCGGAAATCGGGGTCCAGGCGCCGACAGGCCCGCTCAACCGCTTCTCCGAGCTGGTCCATGTCGGACAAAAACGCCAACCGCTTGGCCCTCGGCAGGTCAGACAGCCGGTGAACACCTGGCTCGTCCACGAGGAGAACCGAGTAGCCCGGCAGGAACTGGACGTCGCCGATCACCGCGAAGCCCGAGTGCAGGCGCCGCAGCACCGTGGGGTTCTCGCCTCGCAGAGCCGCCCCGATCCGGTCCCTCCGCCAGTCACCAGTCATGGCCCGAACCTACCCGCAGGTGATCAAGCCCCGCTCTTCGCTCCCCACCCTCCCCACGCGGATCAAGGACCAACCAGGTGAGGCGAGGAGCCAGGACGTGGAACGAAGCTCGGCCGTACATCTGCCGTTTGATCGTTTCTTGATGCGGTCGACATGGCCTTCTACGACGCCGGAGCTGTACGGCAGGGTCAGGCCAGCGGTGACGGCGTCGATGTCGAACTTCATGAACCGGGCGAACCCCCCCTTGCGCGATCTCGCGGGCGCGTGCGGTGTCGGGGCAGGCCAGGCAGACCTCGCCGAGCCGGACCTCGTCCTCTTCGCTCAACGGCTCACGGCGACGCATGATCCAGGACGTGATCGCGCGTGGGCTTGGGATCGGTGCTGGCACAGGTATGGCAGTGCCGTCTCGAAGAGTCGCGACGTATCTGCGGACCGTCTGAACCGTCCCACCGAATCCACGCTCACGGACTTCACGGAAGAGCCGGCCGGCGTCCGTGCAGCCGGTGAAGGGGACGTTCGACTGCATCCCACGAGCCACGGGCGTGGGAGCGACGGCCGCTTCAGAGACAATGCTGTGGGGCTGAGGCTCTGCTGGAAGTAGTGAAACACACCAAGATCGGCTGATGATCCTTGTCCCCAGTGGGGCCACTTTCCGTGTCCGTCCTGTCGCAGACTTGCAAGGCGTGGTGACCCTGGCTGGTTGCCGCGGCTTTGGCCCAGTCGACCCAAGGACTGCAATCGTGAGCGAGCGCGTTCTCATCCCCCGCAACCGGGGCTTCCTCTTCCTCGACTCCCACCCAGCGGGCTGCGAGCGGCTGGTGGCCGACATGTGGCAGGCATGCCCCGACTCTGCCGACGTGCCGCAGGGTGACGGTCCGGTGGCTCTGATCATCGGCTCCTCGGCCGGATATGGCTTGGCGGCCGCTGTCGCCGGACTCAAGCGCGCCGGCATCCGCGGCATCATGGTCTCCTTTGAGAAGGCCCCCACCGAACGGCGTACCGCTACGGCAGGCTGGTACCGCACCGCCACCACCGCCGACATCGCCCGTGCCGCCGGGAGGGATCTGGTCTTTCTCAACGGCGACGCGTTCTCCGACACGATGAAGGACCAGGTCGCCGGCCTCATCGAGCAGCGTTTCGGCGGCAGGCTGGACTACCTGATCTACTCGGTGGCCGCGCCACGGCGCACCGACCCGGACACCGGCACCACGTACACCTCCGTCCTCAAGCCGATCGGCCAGGCGAACCGCACCAAGACCCTTGTCTTCGACGACCAGGGCGTTCCCGAGGTGCGCGAGGTCGAGACCGGGCCGGCCGAGGGCGACGATGTCGAGCAGACTGTGGCCGTTATGGGCGGTGCGGACTGGGAACGCTGGATCGACCACCTGGCCGGTCGGGGACTGCTCGGCAAGGGCTTCGCTACCGCCGCGCTGTCATACATCGGATCGCCGCTGACCGCGGCGATCTACCGGCAGGGCACCATCGGCGCGGCCAAGGCTCACCTGGAGGCCACCGCCCGCACCCTGAACGAGCGGCTCGACAAAACGGTGGGCGGGCGGGCCGTGACCTCCGTCAACGGCGCCGCCGTCACCCAGTCCTCCACCGCCATCCCCGGCATCGCCCTGTACACCGGCTTGCTGCGCGGCGTCCTTGGACGGGACTTGCTTCCACCGGTACATCAGCTCGCCGCCCTGTGGGACCAGCTCACCGGTGCCGCGCCGCTCGCCCTGGATGACGAAGGCCGAATCCGTCTGGACGCCTGGGAACTCACTGACGACGTCCAGGCGGCAGTCGCCGAACGCTGGGAGGCCGCCACGACCGACACCATCGCCGGTCTCGCCGACCTCGGCTGGTTCCATGCCGAAGTCCAACGCCTGTACGGATTCTCCGTCCCGGGCGTCGACTACACCGCCGCAGTGGCCACCGACATTCCCTGGCCCGCCCCCGCGTCCTGATCCCGGCACGAATCCGCCACGCGGAACGCCCCCGCTGGGAGGCTCTCACTATTCGTCGATGGCGTACTTGTCACGTAGGGGCCGCATGCCGCCGGAAAGGTCCGGGAGGTGGAATCCCCGAGAAGCCCGCGACCGGCCGGCCGCCGTGGCCGCCGCCGAGGGCCTGTCCCTGCGCGCCTACCTCGCCCGCCTCCCCGAGACCGTGCTGACCCCCGCCGAACGAGCCGAACGGGCCGACCAGGCCAAGGCCGCCCTGAACGCATGGACCGGCTACCACCCCACGGCCGGCGGAGAAGCCGCCCTGGACGACGAGCTCGACCGCCGCCTTGCCCAGGTGCAGCGCCCGTGAGCGACGCCATGCACATCGTCCTGGACGAGACCGCCATGTCCGCGGCCGGCTCCGGGAACATCCTCGTCTCCCGCCTCATCCACCGCGCCCACGCCGAACCCCGCCGGCACCTCTACGCACCGCCTGCGCCCTCGTCGAAGCCGACCGCGCACGCCCCGGCACCGCCGAGCACCTGGCCGCCCTGCCCGGCATCACCGTCCTGGACCTCGACCCACCCGCCGGCCTGGCCGTCGCCCGCGAGACCACCTGGGCCCAGGCCCACACGCAGCACGCCGCCCAGCCTGTTGAGCCCAACACGGTCAACAGGGCCTGAGCAGCAACGAATCGGCCCCGGTAATCGTCGGGGGGCCTTGCTGTGAGTAAGCCACTTTCATCCTCTACTGGAAGGTGAAACGAGCTGGCCGACGGATGCGGTGAGGAGGCAGAGCCCTCGTCGTCGGCGTAGTGGTTCCACTCATCACACCGGCGCCTAGAGGAGCCCGCTGCAGCCAATTCTGTGCGCGCAGAGAACACTCGGGCGGCGCTACCAGACAAGCATCGCTTGTACGGACCCGTAACTTCTACACGCAAGGGGCCTACCTGCAACTACGGCCCCGCGCGCTGTATCAAGGGAGTGAGTCATGAGTTCTCAGGTGAAGGCATTCGGGTTCGGCATGCCGTGGGAGTCGTTGTACGGGTACAGCCAGGCCACCCAGGTCGGTGAGACGGTTTACGTGTCGGGGCAGCTGTCTCATGACCGTCACGGCAACTTCGTGGGTGTAGGCGACTTCGAACTGCAGGTCCGCACCACGTTGGAGAATCTGGATCTGGTGCTGAGGCAGTTTGGAGCCGAGCGTAGCCAGATAGTGGAGACCACGGTTCTGGTGAGGAACTTGCGGGAGAACTTCGACACGACAGCACACCTTCACGCCGAGTATTTCGGGGAGCACCGGCCCACCAGCACGGTCATGGGAGTCTCCGACTTGGCCCTGCCGGACCAACTCGTGGAGATCGGCGCACTCGTGCGTCTCGACGTGAAGCCGTAGGTGAGGAGGTCGGCCTGATTCCTTTGCGTGGACGCCCCCGCGGAAAGGACCGCCCGAACGAGGTCCCGACGGGAGTGCCGGATGAGTGCGCGATGAGCGACAAGAACGACGCGCCGGGTCCCCGGGGCGGGCGAGGGTAACGACCAGGCGCTCGGCGAGAGCGGCCATGTCCGGGGTGGGCGAGGGAGCGAGGGCGCTGAGGGCGTGCTGTCCGTGGCACGCATCGAGCAGCTGCTCGACGACTTGGCGTTGGGGCCGTAGTGCTCCGTAGCGGATGGGAGCCGGAGCTCCTGCGCGCCCTGGGCCGGGCCGCCGGCTGCACCCCGCTGCCGTAGGCGTGTGGGACCGTGCGCCCATGGACACGTCAGAGCTCTACTGCTCCCTCGGCCTGAATCCGGGGCAGCTGAACGCCCTGGTCCGGGACATGCTGGCCGTCGGCCTCGGCGAGGGGATGGACGCCCGGACCGCGTGGATGATGGCCTGCCTGGCCCGGCATCCGGACGGACACGTCTACGGCATGCCCCACCTCGAGGACGACCGTCGGGCCACGAACGGACCAAAGCTTAGACGCCGGCCTCAGGAGGTCTGCGTTTCGGCGGGTACGGGGTCCAGGGAGTCGAGGAGCTGTCCGAAGGTGATCTTTTCCTGTCGTACCCGAAGCTCATCGCGGCGAGCGCCGCCCACCGGTCGGTGTTTCCGGCGCAGCGGTCCAGCAGGATCTGCAGCGCGACTTCGAGTTCGCTGCGGGAGAGGCTTTCGTCGGCGGGGATCTGGATCGGGTGTTCCAGGGTGCGGTGCCGGGACTTGACGACGGCCCGGTAGATCTCGGAGCGGGAGCCGGTCGAGGGGAGTCGAGCCAGGACTTCAGGACGGCCTCGGGCCGGGGTGCTTGGCGAGTTCCTCGTCGCTCACCAGGCGCAGCACGCCGTCGTCTTCGTCCTCGTCGGCCGGGACGGGCGCTGCCGCGTCCAGGAGCCAGTCGGCGTCCTCAGCGTTCTCGGCGATCCAGGCCAGCTCCGCGGGGTGCAGGCCGTCCAGGCCGTCGGTAACGGCGGCGTGCGGGGTGTGCGGGGTGGCGGCGAGGGCGGCCAGGGCTGGACGCGGCGGTTCTCGTGGTGGTGTTCCTGGGGCTGGGCCGGGCGGTCGTGGTCGGGATCGACGTCGTCGATGATGCGGATCACGGTCCGGCTCGGCGCGGGGGATACGACGGCCGGCTGCTCCAGCCGGGCGAGCTGGGCGCAGGCCACGGCGAGTTGGTCGGGGTTGGCGCTGAGGAGGGTCAGGTCCTCGGCGAGGCGCAGGATGCGACCGCCGATGTCGTGGTCGCCGTCCTGCTTCTCGGGCGGGCTGACCAGCTGGCCGAGGGCGTCGGTGGCTGTGTGCAGCTAGTCGGCGGCCAGGGTCGCGAGGCGGGGGTTGTTGTGGACGCGGTTGGTGATGAAGTGCAGGGTCCTGCGGGCGGTCGCTCGCGGGTTGGGCAGGTCGGCCGGCTTGGGCAGGCACAGTGCCGGGAGGCAGGCGAGCAGCAGGTCCTCGCTGAGAGCGGGGGCCAGATCGGCGGGGAGATCCGCGCCGTTGGTGCCGGCGGCGGGGAGGCGGGCGTCCTCGAGGGCCCGGGTCTCGGCCCGGTCCAGGGGGTGGGTGTGCGGCGAGCTCCGCCCACCGCTCGGGGCACTGGGCCAGCATCGCCCAGCTGCCGCTGGGGCCGGTCTGGTTCAGCGACCAGTCTTTCGAGATGTGCTGTGTACCAGTGACGAAGTAACCTGAAAGGAGCGGGAGTCCCGCAATTTCATGCGAGGGATACAGGCTGCTCGGGATGTGCCGGCGCACACCGTCGGGCGCACGCTCGTCGACTGGCGGCGCCTGACCCGGAAGCGCGGAGCCTTATGGAACGGCCTTGCCTGTCCCGTGTTTCACGTGGTTCTGGCGGAGCGTTTCCGTTCGGGGTGAGGGCAGCTTCAGGTGGTGGTCACCGTTTCAAGCAGGGCCGTACGGTGGCAGGTTCTTCACATGTCTGAGGAGGTTCTAGATGGATCGGTTGTCACTGGCCGACCTGCGAGCGGTGGACGAGCGCGTACTTCCGTTCAATCCCTACGGGTTCGGGGGACGGCTGAGTCCCGAGGATGCGCTGGAGTTTCAGCAGCACGTGATCGCCCAGTACGAACTCGCCGACAACGTGGCGGACGGTACCCGGCAGCGCTTCGAGCAACTGCGCCACGTCTACCGCTATGGCGTGCTCTGCTACGACCTGTTCACCATGGTTGGCGACGCGGCACTCCTGGCGTTCGAGCAGGCCCTGCGCGACCGATTCATCAACTTTCACGAAGGTGCAGTGCCCTTGCGGTCGAAAGAGGGCGAGGTGCACGTCCTGAAAGACGTAACCGACTACGGCGACTTCGTCGAGAGGTATAAGGGGCTCAAGGGCACCAGGATCCAGATGGGTCCGGACCGGAGCTGGACCGGTTTCAACGGGACCCTCGACGGCTTGTACCGGTGGGCCCGCCGTGAGGGACTCCTCCGCGGTCAGAGAAACCGCGGCAGGGAGAAGGCCCTCACCGACTTGAGGAACATGGTGGCTCACCCGAGCGGCTTCCACCTCCACGGCCCGGTTGAGGCGGCTCGCACCCTGTCCAACCTGGCCGAGGTGATCAACCGGCTCTGGGGTCAGGACACCCCGGGCGGACGCCTCTATCCCGCTCCGGTGGAGCGTCGCGCCACCGCCATCGCCTGGAACCCGGCCACCGGCTCAGTCGCTATCGGCCATGCGGAGAACCTCCGCTCGGACACCGATGAAGACGAATGGCAATACGTCATCGTCCAGGCCGTTTTCGAACCTGGAACAGCCGAAGACCCTACGATCTTCCACTTCGACGCCCTCTTCGAGCACACAACGTACCCCTGCGACCTGCTCTGGGGGCCAGGCAACCGCGCGGAAGCACTCCAGTGGCTGGACAGCAATCCGCCGACGTCCGACACCTGTGATCATCTCGACCGGGTCTTCCTCATCCGCCACGACGCAGACACCCTGTACACACCCCAGCGCCCCGAGGTTGCGGCCGGGCTTCCCGAAGCTGAGCACAGCGGGACGTGGTACGCGATCCGCGCGGACGCCTCCACAGACGCCTTTGTCCACGTACGTGCGTCCGTCGAAGACGTCGAGTCGCGACACCGGCCTTCGGGCGAGTGCCGGGAGTGTCACGCGGACACGCTCAAGAAGGGGACGCTGCGAGAGGTTCTCACGGCCGCACGGGAAGCAGGCGTGAACGTGGAACCGATACGTCCCCCGGACTCGAGAGTTCCCGGCTGGATGCCCAGGTCGATCACGGTAAGGAGGCGGTACTGACGGACAACGGCGCGGCGGCAGTCCCCAGTGTGCGGGCGGGCGCCGCCGTGCACGAGAGGTCGCCGGCGTCGCCGAGGTGGAACGATGTAGGGGACGTCGTGGTGCCGTGCCGTAGTGTCAGGAGGATCTCGCCCTTGGTGTAGTCGGAGAACCACACGGCGTACAACGTGCGCACTCCATTCGCCATGGTGCCGATCCGTACGACCTCGACGGGCGTGCCGTCGCATGACGCGGACGTGACCTCCTGGTGGTCGGCGGCGAAGATGCGGCCCCAGCCGTTCGCGAACGAGGTGAAGAGGTCGCTGATCTTCCGGCCCTTCGCCACAGGCGGGTCGTTCGGGTGCGTCGCGCAGGCCCGCTGGAAGACCCGGTCGCCGGCCACCGAAGCGATGCAGAGCCGATGGTCGCCGGTCTCCCAGGCGTAGGCCGCGTTGCCGTTCGGCCATGCCTCGATCAGCATGGGCCCCGCCGGACCGGGTGCATCGGGCTGGGCCCTTGTCGCGTGGAAGAGGGCCGCGCGTGTCCGGTCTGCGACCTCCGCGCGGGTGGCCCGCTGAGATGGTGATGCGGACTGGGCGACGGACGGTGACGCGGCGGCGGACGGCGGTGCGGCAGAAGACTTGCCGGCGCCGTCCGAACAGCCGGTCAAGGCAGCCGTGGCCATCGCTGTCATAGCGATGCCGGCCCGCAACAGATGTCGCACGTGCCCTCCCCCTGTGCCGATCATGTTCACGGCGAGGAGAGGGTCCCACCGGCTCTCGCGGCCGTGCAAGCGAGACATCGATGTTCAGGCTGCTGACCTCGCGGGTTGTTGCTGGGGGTGGGCGACCCTGCCTTTGGGAGGTGTCGCCGTCCGGCCGCGGGGTGCTGCGGCCCTTCGGCATCGCTCCTCGGGGAAGGCTCGCGCGGGGACATTCTGTGGAAGCCGAGACGGAGGAGACAGCGAGCAGCACCGAAGGCCGTGATCACACCAACGGCCAGCGCCAGCCGGGGCGATCTCAGCTGAGGAAGTCCTTCCAGAAGGGCACGGACGCCTGCCGAGCCCAACGCGCGTCCTCGTCGACCTCGCCGAACTCACGGTCGACGCCGCCAGAAAGCTCTGGAGTGTGTGCCGCCAGGC
Organism: Streptomyces venezuelae ATCC 10712; assembly: GCF_008639165.1. Taxonomy (NCBI): domain Bacteria; kingdom Bacillati; phylum Actinomycetota; class Actinomycetes; order Kitasatosporales; family Streptomycetaceae; genus Streptomyces; species Streptomyces venezuelae. Next base: position 6,732,216 of record NZ_CP029197.1, read on the forward strand.
CTTGCGGGGGCAGCCCTTACGCGCCCCAGGGTGTGCCTGAACAGTGACCCACCCCTCGAGCGTCGGGCCGCGTCTGGAGGCGCTGGGGGGAGTCGTTGCATGGGGTGGGGCGTGGACGCGCGGCTTCCGCTCGCTTTCGAGCAGGCCTCACTCGGGTGCCGTCGCCGCTGCCATGAACATCGGCAGTGCCAGGAAGAGGCGGTCGGTCTCGGCCCGTGCGCGCTGCTCGACGATCCAGGTGTCCTTCTGCTCGCGCGTAATGGCCCCGGTGGAACAGGCCGCTTCGGCCAGTCCGGTGAGCAAGAGCAACATCGCCGACCCGGTGAAGACGCCGGTGCGCACCTCGACCGTCACATCGCTGAAGCGGCTGTTCAGTAGCAGGTTGCGGTATCGGCGAGCAGCACGCGGGGCGGTGGTCAGGTCGGCGCGGGCGTGCACGATGGTGCGGGTGAGGGCCGGATCGTCGGAGTCGATGACGATGGTGTCCCAGTCCTGGCCAAGCAGCACGATCCTCCCTCCAGGCACAAGAACCCTGCGGGCCTCCGCCAACGCCCGCTCCGGATCGTCGAGTTCGTGGAAGACCTTGTCGGCTCGGTATCCGACCACCGAGGCGCCCGGCAGCGGCAGCTCGTACGCTCCCGCGACCCGGAAGTCCGCCTCGGGCCACCGGCCACGGGCGGCGGCGATCATTCGCTCGCTCGGGTCCACACCGATGGCCTTCACGCCCCGTTCGGCCAGTTCCGCCACGGCCCGTCCGGCGCCACAGCCCACGTCCACCACGGACGTTCCGGGTTCGGCGCCGAGCAGATCATAGGAAAGCTCCCTCAGGAATTCGGCGCCCGGCAGTCGGTCGGCGGCGTCGAGCCGTGCCACGAGGTCGTTCGCCGGCTGCGGTGTCTGTTTCGTTTCCCTGGTCATGAGCGCCAGACTGCGACTTAATGTCGGCATGAAGTCAAGCGAGCAAAGGGCGCCCGGCGGCGGCGAGCGTGACTCGATGGTCATCGGGGCCCTCGCCGAACGCTTCGGTCTGGCCACGCACGTCCTGCGTCACTGGGAGACGATGGGGCTCCTGACCCCCGCGCGCGACGCCGCCGGGCGCCGCCGCTACCGCATCACCGACCTCACACGCGTCGCCGCCATCCTGCGCGCCAAAGACGCGGGACTCTCCCTCGACACCATCCGCTCGCTGACCACTACCGCCGATGCCGTGCAGCGGCGGAACATCCTGCGCGCAGAGGCCGAGGCGCTCCGCTCCCGTATCGCCGCCGCGCAGGCATCCCTCGACCTCATCGAATGCGCCCTCGGCTGTGATCACGAAGACGTCACCCAGTGCGCCCATTTCCAGCAGGCTGTGACGGACCGCAGCGGCACGGATATTGCCGTCCAGGTCCCCGATTGAGCACGTTCGTGTCTTGAGCGAGCTGGTCTCCACCCGAATCCGCAGCACGGCAGCCAAGTCGAGTTTAGGGTCCTCGTCTCATGACATCGTTCCTTCATAGGCCGCTCCATTCCTCCGACGATCTCCTTCGTCGTTTGAGGGGCTGCTTTCCCACAGCTGAGGTCGAACGGTCCGTGACGGCGGCCGGTGTGGAGGTCCTCGGTGTGCGCGTGCCGCGCCGGCGGGCACGGGATGTCTGGGAGGAGTGGCGCGGCCGGCACGGCGAGACCGGCTGGTGGCCGTACGTCACACTGATCTCGCCGACCGATATGGCCCTGGAACGCGCAGACGCGGGGCGCGACGACGGTGTGCTGCAGCAGTGGGTCGGCGAAGCCGTCTGCCAGGACCACGACGCGAGGGCGGCGTCCATACTGGTGTCGGCCTGCCGGTGGGCGGTGGAAGAGGCCGCCGACGTGGACGACGACCTGGACCTCTGGCGGTCCGTCTACGACCCCGACCAGCTGGCACCGCTGCTTGTACCTCCGGTGGATCGGCCGCTGCCAGGGGTGTCGCGTTGGGCGACCGGCACCCGGGACCTCTTCACGGAGGACCTGCGATGGGTGCATTTCGTGGCCGCGCGCGGCGGGTACGAGCTTCCGGTGCTTCTGCCGTTCCTCTACACGACGTGGAACTGGCCCGGATACGGCGACCGTGCCCTGACCCCCCTCGACGCCTCCGCGCTCCTGCGTCGCTGGCATGAGCAGTGGGGCGCCGAGTTCTTCTTCGCCATGGGCCCTCGCCTGGAGCTGGTCGTCGACCGGTCACCTCTGGATCCGCGGGGCGCCGCGCAGGCCGCCGCAGAGCTGCACGCGTACTGCATGGACACCGTGCAGGATTCGGTGGAGGCCGGCGACACGATGGCCCGCTCGACGATGTGGTCACTCTGGTGGGACTGAAACGGACTTGAGCCCCCGATGGGACGGTGCGCGCCTGGCACCTTCGCGGTGAACGTCCATCGCCCAGGCCCCTTCCCGTGCGCGGAGAGTCACACGCGTGGCAGCGCGAAGGGGATGTGGCCGGTGGCGAGGCCGGTGGGGGAGAGGAGGCGGCCCATGCGTTTGCGGGAGCGGAGGAAGACGGTGCGGTCGCTGATCTTCAGTTGGGGGAAGCGCTCCGTGAGTTGGGCCTCGAAGGGGTCGATGGCGTGCAGGCCCCGGAGCCAGACCATGACGAGGAGGTTGTCCGAGCCGCTGACGGAGACGGCGAGGCGGACCTCCTCCATCCGGGCCAGCACGCTGCCCGTGGCCGCGAGATGGCTGTGGGGGACCGCGGTGCGGTAGAGCACCACCGTCGAGAGTCCCGCGAGGGGATGGGCCAGGTCGCACCGGAAGGTGATGTCGCCGTCCCGGACCATCCGCTGGAGCCGGCGGCGGGCGGTGTGTTCGCTCATGCCCGCCTTCGCCCCGAGCTCGGTGTAGCCGAGGCGTCCGTCGACGCCGAGCGCCGCGAGCAGAGCCTGGTCCTCCGGTGCGGGAGGGTGGTGCATGCGGGCGCTGTACACGGTCGAGCCCGAAGTCCGCGGAGCGGCGAGCTCCGCATGCCCCGCGGGCTCCATGGCCCGCATCCGCCAGTCGCCCCCCTCGCTGTACAGCGTGATCCCGAGGCGGGTCCGCGTGGACCGGACGCCCTTCAGTCCGCCGATCAGGCCGTGGACCGAGCGGCCGAGGGAGGGCAGGTCGGCGGCGGCGACGGAGGCCAGGAGGTCGAAGTCACCGGCCGTCTCGTCGACGCTGAAGACCCAGGGCATGTCGGCCAGGGCGCGGCTCACCGCTTCGAGCGCCCGCGGCCTGCACCGCACCTCGACATAGGCGACCGTGGCCGACTTCGCCGCGTCGTACGCGGTGACCCAGGCCAGACCGCCGGCCCGCAGCCGTTCCCAGCGCCGGGCCACCGTGGTCGCGTCCACACCGAGCGCCCGGCCGATCTGCGACCACGGCGCGCGGGGAGCGGCCTGGAGGGCGTCGACGAGGGCGAGGTCCAGTTCGGAGAAGCGTACGTCCGCACAGGCCGAGCGGGAATCAGGTGCCAGGGGTCCATCCATGATGCTTTCCTGCAATTCTCCCGGCGTTCCCGTCACAGCCCGGATGGTAGGGGCACTTCCGGCCGATGCCCAGTCTCGGCCACGGTGATGAGGAGTGCCGCGTGTCTGCTCCGTCCTCGCAGTCCGCCCGGAGAACCGTCCGGATCACGATCGTCCTGTTGTTCGCCGCCTGGCTGGTCGACTACGCCGACCGGCTCGTCATCAATCTGGTCCTGCCCTCTCTCGGTGCCGAGTTCGACCTCAGCCGCGGGCAGCAGGGCCTGATCGTCTCCGCCTTCTTCCTCGCCTACGCCCTCGCCCAGATACCCGGCGGGCTGCTCGCCGACCGGTACGGTGCGCGGCGGGTCACGCTCTGGGCCCTGCTGACCTGGTCGGTGTTCACCGCGCTGACCGGTCTCGCCTGGTCGTTCGCCGTCCTGCTTCTCATGCGGTTCGCGTTCGGCGCCGCCGAAGGCGTCTTCCCGCCCGCCTCGCTGAAGGTCCTCGTCGAACGGACCACGCCGGACGAGCGGATGGCCGCCAACGGGCTGATCATGAGTTCCAACGCGGTCGCCGGCGTCCTCACCCCGCTCCTCGTCGCACCCCTGATCGCGGTCTTCGGCTGGCGATCGGCGTTCTTCTCGACGGCGGCGCTCGGAGTCGTCGTCCTGGTGGCGGTACGGATGCGGCTCCCCGCCCCCCTGCCCCGTACCGAACCGGCGCCCGGCACGCCCCGCCCCGGCGCGGGCGGTGTCCTGCGGCTTGGCGTGATCTGGCGCTTCAGCGCCATGATGTTCGGCTACAGCGCGATCGTCTGGGGCTTCAACACCTGGGTCCCGTCCTACCTCGGCGAAGAGTACGGAGTCTCCCTCTCCGCGGCCGGCGCCCTCATGGCGATCCCGGCCCTCGCCGCCGCCGGGGCGATCGTCGTCGGCGGCCGGATCTCGGACCGGCTCGGCGGCCACCACCGTACGGTGATCCTGCCCGCCATGACGGTGGCGGCCGCCGCGCTGCTCCTGGTCGCCTTCTCGTCCTCGCTCACCGGCTTCGTCGTCTTCGGGACGCTCGCCTCGATCGCCGTCGCCCTCTGCTACATGCCGATCCTCGCGGTCCCGCTGAGCGGGCTGGCCCCGGAACAGGTCGGCGTGGGCAGCGCGGTGGTCGTCCTCGGCGGCCAGGTGGCCGGCATCGTCGTCCCGCCCGTCGTCGGAGCGCTCGCCGACGCCTTCTCCTTCCAGGTGGCCTTCGCCTCCCTGGTCCTCGGCGCCGTCATCGCCGCCGTCATGGCCGTCCTGACCCCGCAGGACGCCGCCTCCTTCCGGACCGCCACCGGCGCGTCCCGCCTGCACGCCCCCGCAAAGGAGCTCTCGTGACCGCCGCCTCCGTCACCCGCCTGCTGGCCGCCCTCCCGGACCGGCTGCCCGGGCTGCGCGCCCTCTACGAGGACCTGCACGCCCACCCGGAACTGTCCTTCCAGGAGTTCCGCACGGCCGGGATCGTCGCCGACCGGCTGCGGCGGCAGGGCTGGGAGGTCTCCGAGGGCGTCGGCGGCACCGGCGTCGTCGGGGTCCTGGCCAACGGTGAGGGCCCCGTGGTCCTGCTCCGTGCCGACATGGACGGGCTCCCGGTCCAGGAGCGGACGGGGCTGGCGTATGCCTCCCGGGCGACCGCCGTCGACGGCGAGGGCAACGAAGTGCCCGTGATGCACGCCTGCGGCCACGACATGCACGTCACGTGCCTCCTCGGCGCCACCGCCCAGCTCGCCGCCGCCCGGGGGGAGTGGCGCGGCACGGTCGTCGCCGTGTTCCAGCCGGCGGAGGAGGTCGGCGGTGCGCCGGCCATGATCGAGGACGGCTTCCTCGACCGCTTCCCGCGTGCCGACGTGTGCCTGGGCCAGCATGTGGCGCCCGCACCCGCGGGCTTCGTCGGGACCCGTCCCGGTCCGGTGATGGCGGCGTCCGACAGCCTGCGGGTCCGGCTCCACGGCCGCGGAGGACACGGCTCGACGCCCGAGTCGACCGTCGACCCGGTCGTCATGGCCGCCGCGGTCGTCATGCGGCTGCAGACGATCGTCTCCCGTGAGACGGGGGCGGCGCAGACCGCGGTGGTGACCGTCGGCTCGCTGCACGCGGGTACGAAGGAGAACATCATCCCCGACACCGCGGACCTCCGGATCAACGTCCGCTCCACCGCGACCGTGGTGCGGGACCGAACCCTCGCGGCCGTCGAACGGATCGTCCGCGCCGAGGCCGCCGCGTCCGACGCCCCTAAGGACCCCGAGATCACCAGGCTCAACTCCTTCCCGCTCACCGTCAACGACGGGCCGGCCACGAGCACCGTCATGACGGCGATCGCCGGGGTCTTCGGCGAGGAACGGGTCTTCACCCTGCCCCAGACCCTCACCGGAAGCGAGGACTTCGGCGTCTTCGGCACGGCCCTCGGCGTCCCCTCGGTCTTCTGGCACTTCGGCGGCGCCGACCCCGAGCTCTTCCGCGACATCGACCCCGAGACGCTGCTGACGGACGGCCTGCCCGAGACCGTCCCCGCCAACCACTCGCCGTACTTCGCTCCCGTGCCCGACCCCACGATCGGGATCGGCGTGACGGCCCTGCTCGCCGCAGCCGCCGCGTGGCTGTGCCCCGAGGACGCCCCCGCGCCCGGAGGCCAGGAGGACTGACGCGCACACCCTCGCCTCGTACGACGCCGACACCTCACGCCACCCGGAAAGGCTTCCGCATGAACACCCACGACTCCGGATCCGATCTCGCCTACCTCAGCGCCACCGAGGCCCGACGGCTCTTCGACGCCCGCGAGCTGTCCCCGGTGGAGCTGATGCGCGCGGTGATCGACCGCGCCGAGCAGACGGAACCGGTCGTCAACGCCTTCACCGAGCGGCTCTTCGAGGAAGCGCTCGAACAGGCCCGGCACGCCGAGGACCGATTCCTCGGCAAGGGCGGTCTGACACCGCGCCCGCTGGAGGGCATCCCGGTCGCCACCAAGGAGAAGCACGCCATCGCCGGGCGTTCCCTCACCGAGGGCTCGCTCGTCAACGTCGGCGCCACCGCGACCGAGAACGCCCCCGTGATCGACCGCATCCTGGAGGCGGGCGGCATCATCCACGCCCGCACCGCCACCCCCGAGTTCTCCATCGCCACCTTCACCCACAGCCGTCTGTGGGGTGTCACCCGCAATCCCTGGAACCCCGACCTCACCCCCGGCGGCTCGTCCGGCGGCGCGGGCGCCTCGCTCGCGGCGGGCTCCACGCTCCTCGCCTCCGCCTCCGACATCGGCGGCTCCACCCGGATCCCCGCCGCCTTCACGGGAACCGTCGGTTTCAAGGCCCCGTACGGCCGGATCCCCGGCGTCGCCCCGCTCTCCGCCGACCACTACCGCGGTGACGGGCCCATGGCCCGGACCGTGGACGACTGCGTCACCTTCGCGAACGTCCTGGCCGGGCCCGACCCGCGCGACCACGTGTCCCTGCGCCCGAAGCTCGTCCTGCCGACCGCGTACGCCCCGGTCGCGGGGATGCGCCTCGCCCTGTGCCTCCGGCTGGGCGCGTACGACGTGCACCCGGAGGTCGAGGCCGCCACCCGGGCGGTCGCGCGCGCCCTCACCGACGCCGGTGCGGTGGTCGAGGAGATCGAACTCCCGTGGACCAGGGACGACCTCCTGATCAGTCTCGCGGCCCACTTCTCCACCGTCTTCGGGGCCCTCGTCTCCGAGGTCGAGGCGAAGCACCGCGACCGGATGACGGCGTACGCGGCGGCCTTCGCCGACACGATGGCGGAGGCCCGCGAGCGCGTCTCGTACCTGGACGGCCTGCGCGTCGAGACCAGGATGCAGCGCGAACTGGCCGAGGCGATGGCGCCCTTCGACGCCTTGATCTGCCCGACGACGGCCGTCCCCGGCCTGCCCGCCGGAGACGACCTCCTGGGCCGCCTGGTGGTGAACGGTGTGGACCACGGCGAGCCCCTGTGGGCGGCGATGACCGCCCCCTTCAACATCAGCAATCGCTGTCCGGTGCTCAATGTCCCGAGCGGCCGGTCCAGTTGGGGCGTGCCCACGGGGGTTCAGATCGTCGGCCACACCTACGACGACCCGACCGTCTTCCGCGTCGGCAAGGCCCTGGAGCGCCTCAGGCCCTGGGCCTACACCCCGGACCGCCGGCCCCCGGTCGGCCCGAGGCTCCGCTGAGCGTCACGGCAGGAGGTGCGGCGGGGTTTCGATCGTGCGCTTGAGGATCTTGCCCGTCGCTCCCTTCGGGAGGGCGTCCGTCGTCCAGACGATGCGGGGGTACTTGAAGGCGGCGACCTGGGTGCGGACGAAGTCGCGCAGGTCGTCGGGGGTGGCACCGGTGCCGGGGCGGAGGACGACCGCGGCGGCCACCTCCTCGCCGTGCGTGGGGTGCGGGACGCCGATCACCGCGGCCTCGGCGACCGCCGGGTGCTGGTAGAGGACCTCCTCGACCTCCCTCGGGTAGACGTTGAAGCCGCCCCGGATGATGACGTCCTTGCTGCGGTCCACCACCCGGAAGTCACCCGCCGCGTCCCGCGTCCCGAGGTCGCCGGTGTGCAGCCAGCCGTCGCGGACCGTGGTGGCGGTGGCCTCGGGGCGGCGCCAGTAGCCCTTCATCACGTTGTGGCCCCGGATCACGATCTCGCCGATCTCGCCGTCCGGCACCTCCTTGCCCTCCTTGTCGACCACCCGCATCTCCACCCCGTCGATGGGACAGCCGATGGTGCCGGGCACGCGGGCGCGGTCGATGCGGTTGATGCAGGCGAGCGGCGAGGACTCGGAGAGGCCGTAGCCCTCCAGGACGGCGCAGCCGAACTCGGCCTGGAAGCCGTTCAGGACCTCCACCGGCAGCGGCGAACCGCCGCTCACGCACACCCGCAGCGAGGACACGTCGTGGCGGGCCCGGTCCTCCAGGCCCAGCATCAGGGTGTACATGGTCGGTACGCCGAGGAAGACCGTCACCCGGTCCTGCGCGATCACCGACAGGGCGCGGGCGGGGTCGAAGCGGGGCAGCAGGGTGAGGCAGGCGCCGACGGCCACGGCGCAGTTGAGCCCGACGACCTGGCCGAAGGAGTGGAAGAGCGGCAGCCCGCCGAAGGTGACGTCGTCCGGACCGAGCCGCAGCACCTTGACGGCCTCGTCGATGTTGCGGCGGACGTTGGTGTGGGTGAGCTCGGCGCCCTTCGGCTGCCCCGTCGTGCCCGAGGTGTAGAGGATGACCGCCGTGTCCTCGGCCGACCGGTCGGTGCTGAAGGGGGCCGGCTCATGGCCCCGCAGCAGCTCGGTGAAGGGGCCGGGATCCACCCCGAGGTGGCGGGTGCCGGCCCGCCGCGCCCCCTCCGCCGCCTCCCGGGAGCCCTCGTGCCAGGTGAACAGCAGCGTCGCCCCGGCGTCCTTGAGGCAGTGCTCCACCTCGCCGGCCTTGAGCATCGGGTTCATGGGGACGACGATGCCGCCCGCCCGCAGGATGCCGTAGTAGAGGACGGCGAACACGGGGGTGTTGGGAAGCAGCAGCGCCACGCGGTCGCCGGGGGCCATGCCCAGGGCCCGCAGATAGCCGGCGGCGCGGGCGCTCAGCTCGTCGAGGGCGGCGAAGTCCAGCTCCTCGTCGTCGAGCCGGACGGCCGGCCGGTCCGGGTGGAGCGCCGCCGTGGCGGGCAGGATCGCGGCCAGGTTGCCCTGGGCGGCGGCGGGTACGGCAGCGGTCATGTCGGTCTCTCCAGGGGATGGCGGGGCGCGGGGCGCCGGCTCAGCGGACGGAGAACAGCAGGGAGGCCGAGGCGGCGAGCCGGGCTTCCTGGTCGAGGAGGTCGACGCGGACCTCGGCGTTGCGCTTGGCGTGCTTGAGGAGGGCGGCCCGTGCGGTGAGGACGCCGGGTGCGGGAGCGTACAGACAGCTCAGGTGCGCGGACCGGAGCCGGATCGAACTGTGCGGCCCGGCGCGGTACTTGAGCAGGGCGTAGCCCGCCAGGTCGGCGAGCTGGAGCTGGTCGGGGCCGGACACCGAGCCGCCGGGGCCGCGCCGCAGGTCGGCGGAGTCGACCGCCAGGGACAGCGCGTCCGGGGCGGCCGCGATGACCCGGTGGTGCGGTGCGTGCTCGGGGAACTCGCCCCAGATCAGGGCGTTCAGCTCGTCGAGCGTCATGCCGCCTCCCGGGCGCCGGACCCGGCCGGCACCGCGACCGCGGAGACCAGCAGGCCGTCGCGGGCCGCCCACCGGCCGGACAGCTCGGCGGGGAGGGCGCTGCCCGCCGTGGACCTCGCGATCCGGGCGCGGAACCGGCCCCCGGCCGGTCCGGGCGGCGCCATGGCCACCGTGACGTCCTCGAAGCCCAGCCAGCTGCCCATCAGGGGGTACCAGACCTTGTAGACGGACTCCTTGGCGCTGAACAGCAGCCGGTCCCAGTGGACGCCGGGATGCGCGGCGGCGTACCCGGACAGCCACTCCCGCTCGGCGCCGAAGGCCACCACGCGCAGCACGTCGGCGGGCAGCGGCCCGTTCGGTTCGGCGTCGATGCCCAGGGCCAGCATGTCCCGGTCGCGGGCGACCGCCGCCGCCCGGTACCCGGCGCAGTGGGTGATGCTGCCGACCGCCCCGGCCGGCCACAGGGGCTCCCTGCGCCGCCCCCGGAGCAGCGGCCCGGCCGGGAGCCCCAGCGAGGTGAGGGCCCGCCGGGCGCAGAGCCGGGCCGTGCCGAACTCGCTGCGGCGGCCCTGCCGGGCGGCGGCGACGAGGAGTTCCTCCTCGGGGAAGAGCGGTGCCGGTGCCAGGTCGTCGAAGGCTTCGGCGCAGGCGACGCCGTCCGGCAGCAGGGTCGACAGCATCAGCCGTCCCCTCCCTCTCGTACGGGATGCCGCCGGGCCTGTACGTGGGCCAGCGCGGCCGACACCGCCAGCATCGTCAGACACAGCGCGAGCGCGAGCCGCGCCCCGGAGGTCACGCCGAGTCCCGAGATCACCGCCCCGAAGACGGCCACGCCGAGCAGTCCGCCGACCTGCCGCATGACGCCCAGGAGCCCGCCGGCGGCGCCCGCGTGGGCCGGGTCGACGGCGTCGAGGAGGGCGGTGGTCATCGGGGGCGAGGTCGCTCCGGCGCCCAGCCCGATCGGCAGGAAGCACAGCAGGACCAGGGCGGGCGGCGCGCCGGGACCGGCCGCCAGCAGCGCCAGGCAGCCGAGGGCCTCGACGCCCTGGGACACGGCCAGGACGCGCCAGGTGCCCAGGGACGCCATCAGCTTTCCGGCGATCAGGTTGCCGACCAGGGTGAGGGCGGTCAGCGGGACGAACATCAGCCCGGTGACGAGCGGCCCGTGGTCCTGGAACTGCTGGAAGTACACGGTGAAGACGAACACGATCCCGAAGAACGAGGCGTTCATCACGAAGCCGGTGCCCACCGCCGTCAGCGCCCGCGCCGACCGGGCGAGCGTCGCGGGGACCACCGGGTGCGGCGCCCTGATCTCGGCGAGGACGAAGCCGGCCGCCGCCAGCCCGAAGACCGGTAGGGCCCAGCGGCTGAGCGGTCCGTCCTCGACGATGGCGTACGTGAGCGAGGCCAGCGCGACCACGGCGGCCGCCTGCCCGGCGAGGTCCAGCGGGGCCGGCCGGGGCGGGGACGCCGGGGCCCGGCGCAGCGCCAGACCGAGGGCGCACAGCGGCAGGTTGACCCAGAAGACGGCCTGCCAGCCGAGGCCGCTGGTCAGCACCCCGCCGACGACGGGCCCGGCGGAGACGGCGACCCCGCCGCTCATCGCCCAGAGGGTGATCCGGCGCGCGCGGGCGGCGCCGTCCTCGGCCGATTCCTGTACGAGGGACAGCGAGGACGGCAGGATCAGCGCCGCGCCCAGACCCTGGACGGCCCGGGCCGCGACCAGCCAGGGCAGCGAGGGAGCGAGCGCGCAGGCCAGGGACGCGGCGGCGAACAGCGCGAGGCCGCCGCCGAGCGCCCGGACCGCGCCGATCCGGTCGGCGACCGCCCCCGAGGTGAGCAGCGAGGAGGCGAAGACCAGCACGTAGGCGTTGATGACCCACTGGATGCCGCTGATGCCGCCGCCGACCTCGTCGCCGATCACCGGTGCGGCGACGTTCACCACGGTGCTGTCCAGCATGATGAGGAAGAAGCCCAGACAGGCGGTCGCGACCCCGAGGGCGGCCCCGGAGGGGCCCCTGCCCCCCTTCGCGCCTACCGCGCGGACGGCTGAGCCGCCACGACCTGGGACGCCCATGCGGTGATCCTCTCGATCAGTCCGTGGTGGTGCCGGATCCAGCGGAAGTGGTCCAGGGGACGGCCTTCCGCGTCGTCGCGGCCGTAGTGCCAGCGAGTGATGTCGGCCCGGGGCATTTTGGCGCACAGATGGTCCACGGCGGCGGGCGGCGCGAGCGCGTCGCCCGCCACGTCCACCGCGAGGACCGGCAGTGCCACCCGCCGCAGGGCCCGCTCGTAGTCACCGGCCGCGCCGGGGACCTCGTAACGGCCCGTGCGCACCTGCCGGGACCAGTCCCGGATCAGCCGGGCCGACTCCCGTCCGGCGAAGCCGAGACGCTCGCCCGGCCAGTGGCCGAGCAGGGCGGCGACCGCCGCGTACACCTGGCTGAGCAGGAGCCGGCGCGGGCCGGCGAGCGGGCCGAAGCAGCGGTACCAGGCCGAGCCGGAGGCGACCAGGACGACACCGGAGAGCCGCGGTTGCCGCAGCCCGCAGTGGATCAGGCCGAGCTGGCCGCCCAGGCTGTGGCCGAGCAGCAGGACGGGCGCGTGGGGGAACGCGGCCGCGGTCTCGCGCAGGACGGCGCCGATGTCCTCCTCGACGATCTCCCGGTAGCCGAACCCGACTCCGCGCGCCGGTACGGGCAGGCTCTCGCCGTGCCCGCGCAGGTCGGTGGTGACCACGGTCAGGCCGGCCCGGTGCAGTGCCCGGACGAGCGGGGTGTAGTTCCGCGCGGACATGCCCATCGCGGGCAGCACCACCACCACGGGCGCCGCGGGGTCGGGCTGCGCCAGCGCCCGGAGCGTCGACGTCGCGGCGTCCCGGGCGGTGATCTTCGCGAGCACCGGGATACGGGAGTGCCTCACGCGTCCTCCAGGCGCCAGCCGACCACCCCGGCGCCCCAGGTGATCCCCGCCCCGAAGGCGGCCACCCCGAGCAGCCCGGACGCGCCGAGCCGGCCCTCGTCCCGGGCGTGCGCCAGCGCGATCGGGATGGACGCCGAGGAGGTGTTGGCCACCCGGTGCACATTGAGGAACAGCCGGTCCTCGGGGAAGCCGATCTCCTTGGCGACGGCGTGGATGATCCGGGCGTTCGCCTGGTGCGGGATGAACAGGTCCAGGTCGTCGCCGGTCAGCTCCTGGAGGGCCAGCACCTCCCGGGTGGCCTCGCTCATCCGCGCCACCGCGTGCACGAAGATCTCCCGGCCGTCCATCCGCAGCACCCGGTCCCGACGGTCCGCGTAGAGCGCGGGGATCAGGTCGCCGTCGGAGCCGAGGACGAACCGTGGGGCCGGGGCGCCGGGCACGTCGGCCAGCAGCACCGCCCCGGCGCCGTCGCCGAGCAGGACCGCGGTGGAGCGGTCGTCGCGGTCGGTGATCCTGGTCAGCGCCTCGGCGCCGCACACCAGGACGGACGCGGCGCGCCCCGACTCGATCAGCGCGGTCGCGTGGTCGAGCGCGTAGACGAAGCCGGCGCAGGCGGCGTGCAGGTCGAAGGCCGCGGCGTACGGCATGCCGAGCCGGGAGGCCACCTCGACCGCGAGTCCGGGCGTGACCCGGTCCGGGGTGGTGGTGGCGACGATCAGCCGCGGGACGTCGCCGGGCTCCCGGCCCGCGGAGCGCAGGGCGTCGCGGCAGGCGTCGAGCGCGAGGTCGGCGAGGTGCCCGTCCTCGGCCATGAACCGCCGCTCCTTGATGCCGGTCCGCCGGGTGATCCACTCGTCCGAGGTGTCCAGGTGGGTGAAGTGGCTGTTGGGCACGGTCCGTTCGGGTAGCGCGGCACCGATGCCGACGATCGCGACTGTCATCGCTGGGCCTCCTGTGTCGACCCGGCGGCCGGCGGGACCGCTCGGGGGTTCCCCATGTGGACGGCGTGCATGCCGCCGTCGGCGTGCACGATCTCCCCGGTGACGGTGGCGGAGAGCCCCGACAGCAGGAACAGCACGGGCCCGGTGAGCCGGGCCACGTCGGCCCGGTCCCAGCCGAGCGGAGCCTCGGCCTCCCAGCGGTCCGCGATCCGGTCGAAGGTGCTGATGCCGCGTCCGGCGACGGTCTCCACCGGGCCGGCCGCGACGAGGTTGACGCGGATGCCGGACGGGCCCAGGTAGAGGGCGAGATAGCGGCAGACCGCGCCGAGCGCCGCCTTGCTGACGCCCATCCAGTCGTAACCGGGCCAGGCGGCCGAGGAGTCGAAGTCGAGTCCGACGACGCTGCCCGAGCCCTTGCCGAGCAGCGGCGCCAGGGAGGTGGCAAGGGCGTGCAGCGAATAGGCGCTGGTGTGGAAGGCGAAGGCCGCGCTCTCGGCGTCCGTGGTGAGGAAGTTCCCGCTGATGGCGCTTTGGGGCGCGGCCGCGACGGCGTGGAGGACCCCGTCGAGGGAGTCCCAGCGCTTCTCGAGCTCCCCGGCCAGGGCGGTGAAGTCCTCCGGCCGGGTCACGTCGAGCTCCAGCACCTCGGGCGGCGAGGGCAGCGACGCGGCCGCCGCCTCGGTGATCCGGCGGGACCGGCCGAAGCCGGTCAGCAGCACGTCCGCCCCGGCCTCCTGGAGCGCCGCGGCGGTGTGCCAGGCGATGGAGTCCTCGTTGAGCACCCCGGTGACGAGATAGCGGCGTCCCTCGAAGTCGAGCATCAGTCCTGGCCTTTCCGCACGCCGGGGGAGGCGAGCACGAGAGCGGCGTTGTGGCCGCCGAACCCGAAGGAGGTGGAGAGGCCGAGCAGTGCCCGGTCCGGCCGGTCCATCGGCAGCGGCCGGGCCGTGCGGACCAGGTCCAGCGGGCCGAGACGCTCGTCCGGTTCGCGCAGCCCGGCCGTGGGCGGCGCGGTCGCGTGGCGGAGCGCCTGGAGGGTGGCGACGGCCTCCACCGCGCCCGCGGCGCCGAGCAGATGGCCGATCGCGGCCTTGCTCGACGAGATCGGGATGGCCGGCAGGGCCGCGCCGAGCGCCGAGCGCAGCGCCTCGCTCTCCAGCTGGTCGTTGAGGAGGGTGCCGGTGCCGTGCGCGTTGATGTAGGCGAGGTCGCCCGGCTCCGCGCCGGCCGCGGTCATGGCCCGGACGACGGCCGTCGCCGCGCTCCTGCCGCTGGGCTCGGGGGCGGTGAGGTGGTGGGCGTCCGAGCTCGCGCCGTAGCCGAGCACCGAGCCGAGTACTTCGGCGCCGCGGCGGGCGGCGCCCTCGGCGGTCTCCAGGACCAGCACCCCGGCACCCTCGCCCAGCAGGAACCCGTCGCGGTCGCGGTCGAAGGGCACGGAGGTGCCGGTGGGGGAGAGGGCACCGGCGTTGCGGAACGCGGCGGCGATGAGCGGGGACGCGGCGGACTCGGCGCCGCCGACGACGACGGCGTCCGCCGCGCCCGAGGCGAGCAGCCGCATCCCGGTGCCGACGGCCTGGGCGCCGCTGCTGCACGCGGAGGTCACGCAGAGGGACTCGCCGGTGAGGCCGTGGACCATCGAGAGGTGGGCGGCGGCCGCGTTCGCCATCATCGCCGGCACCATGAACGGGGAGACGTACTCGGCGCCCTGGGCGGCGAGCACCTCCTGCTGTGCCTCGAAGCTGGCCGTGCCGCCGAGGCCGCAGCCGATGACGGTGGCGATCCGCCCGGGGTCGTACGGCAGTGCTCCGGCCTTCCAGCCGGCCTGCGTCAGCGCCTCCTGGGCCGCGACGAGGGCGAGCTGGGTGAACCGGTCGGTGCGGCGGAGCTCCTTGCGGGAGAGGTGATCGCCGGGGTGGAAGCCCGCGCAGTGTCCCGTACCGCCGGACACGCCGCTCTCGCCGGCCACCGCCCGCCGGTGCAGCACGCCGGCACCGACGCCGAGGGGGGTGACCGCCCCGACGCCGGTGATCACCGCTGTGGTCATGCGAGGCCGGCTCGGGTACAGCAGACGTTCAGGAGCTGCTCGAAGGTCTCGACGTCGTCGAAGTCCTTGGGCTTCACGGGCACGCCCAGTTCCCGCTTGATGGACTGGCTCAGCTCGACCATGTCGAGCGAGTCGACCTCCAGGTCGTCGAGCGCGGCGTCGGCGACGATGTCGGAGCGGTCGACGCCCAGCTCGATCAGGGCGTCGGTGACGAAGGTGGCGATGGCGGTGCGGTCGATCACGTCGGACATGTGACTCCTCGTCGGGAACAGGAGGGGCGGGGCGGGACGGGGGGCGTACGGCGGATCAGGACGAGACCGTGCCGGCCTTGCTTGCGTGGAGCGGCGACCAGTGCCACTGCCGCCAGTAGCTCTCGGAGATGTCCAGCCACTCCTCCAGGCGCTGCTCGCTCTGCAGGAACCGGGAGGCGCTCACCATCAGCCAGCTGTAGACGGCCTGGCTGTCGCGGCAGCCGTTGCAGTCGCCGGAGGTACAGCAGAACTGCAGCGTCTCGTAGTCGGCGCCCCAGGCGGCGAAGCCGGGGATCACCGGGTTGCCGTTGGCCACCCGGTCGGCGTGCGCGGGCAGGTCGACGCTGATGCTGGGGCAGACGTCGTAGCCGAAGCGGCCGCCCCAGTGCGTGGTGCCGGTGATCAGCGTGCGGATGAAGTACGGGTGGCTGACCACGGCGTGCGGGTACAGGTCCCGGACGCGCAGGGCCTCGTCGAGGATGCGCCGCTCGTTCGCGATCCGGATCGGGTTCTCGGTGCCGTGCTCGCTGTAGAAGTTGAAGGTGACGATGTTGCCGTTCTCGGCGATCTTCCGCACGGTCGGCTCGATGTGCGCCACCCCGTCCTCGGAGAGGGCGAAGATGAACATGACCCGCGGGTCGTCCTTGTAGTGCGACAGCGCGGTGTCGAACAGACCGGTGAACTTGGAGCCGTTGACGCGGATCGCCCGCAGGTCGTCGTCGAGGGGGCCGCCGCCGAAGATGCTGACGGCGATGGCGATCTCCTCGAAGCCCTGCCGGGGCATCGGGCGGAGCCCGTTGGTGGAGATCGTGATGTACGGCAGGTGCTCGACGAACGCCTCGACGCGGCGCGGTACGAGGGTGGGCTCGCCGCCGATCAGGGTGGCCTGGTTGACGCCCTCCTCGCGGAGCCGGGTCGCGAACGCGCGGATCTTGTCGAGGTCCGACAGCTCGCTCACGGCGGTGTCGAAGCCGCCCTCGAAGTACCAGCACCCCTTGCAGCGGATGTTGCACGCGTTGGTCAGGTGCACCTCGCAGGAGCGGACGGTGCGGCCGAGCCGGCGGACCCGGTGCAGCCGGTCGGCCAGGTCCGGACGGGCCGCCAGCAGGGCAGCGGTGCGCTCCTTGGCCTCTCTGCGGCTCGGTGGACGCTCCGTGATGGTGACGGTCGTTGCCATGGACGTGGCTCCTCTGTCGTGGGGGACCTGATGGGCGGTCACTCGGGCAGCGTCAGACCGAGCTTCTGGATGCGCGGGGTGACCTTCTCCCGCCACAGGTCGCAGGCCTCGCCGTTGGTCGTCTTGCGCAGCCCGAACTTGACGGCGAGCCGGGCCCGCTCGGAACGGGGGCTGCCGAAGATCTTCACGAACGTCGGCCAGAGGCGGTCGAGGGCCTGCTGGAGCTCCACGCGGCCCTCCTCGGTCTGCGCGAGGTTGCGGCAGACGCGGGCGCCGTGGGCGATGTGCACCTTCTCGTCGAGGATGATGGTCCGGACGGCCTCGGCCCAGGGCTTGTAGCTGCTCTCCGCGAACTCGGAGATCATGACCATCGCGGTCTCCTCGCCGATGTACGAGAAGATGCCGCGCTCGGCCCAGGTGGTACAGGTGTGCAGGGTCTGGTCGGCGAACATGGTCCGCTCGGCCAGCGTCTGGGTCTCCATGTAGCCGGTGTCCACGCCGATGTTGGCGAGCACCGCCTTGCCCAGCTTGTAGTGGTCGTACTCCTCGACCGCGCGCTCGGCGCAGACCTGGCGCTCCTCGGCGTTGGGGGCGAGCGGCAGGAAGACCTGGATGTAGTCGTCGCCCCCGGAGAGCTCTCCTTCGGTGTTGACCATGATCTGGCGGAGCGCGATCTCGCGGTATTCCTCCGGCATGGCGAGGAATTCGTCCGGAGTTCGCACAACTACCGCTTCGTCATCCAAAAGGGACATGCCCATGGGGATCTTCACCTCGTTCTGAATAGGTGGCGAGGGCCGGCTGAGGTGCCGTGCGGGGTCGGCCCGGGGGGCAGGACGCAGCAATCCTTCGGCCGGAATCGACCGGCTGGCAAGTCTTGTCTCAAAGGCGGCGTTGAAATCCAGCTGTAACGTTTCGCCGGAGTGAACCTGCCGAAGAATGCGGACAATGCGGCATTTACCAGGAGATCAAATCGGGAGTAAACGGTCATCTCTGAGAACCGGGGCCCCTGTCCAACAGGTGGATGCTACTCAGCGGTCACCTGTCCGGCGGCGCAAGAAATGCCGTCTGGCGGGCTGGAGGTGTGAGTTCCGTCGATTTGACCGGTGGCGGAGCCGGATATTCTGCGCCGGGGAATCCAGTGATCAAAATGCGTCGGCGTTCAGCCGAAAATGACACGCGAATTGACTTCGATCTTGACTGGTAGTCGTCTCCTGGCCAGGGTAAACCCCGGTTAACCCGCCGGGACTCAGTCAAACGCAGCTGTTCCAGCCATCCGACTCGTCCGAAAAACCACTAGTAGACCGGCGCGCCGGCGCCCGCAGACGGTTTGGAGTGCCATGAACGCGATCACCCGGGACACCTTCGACCAGGAGTTCCGCACCTTCCTGTCGACCTTCGAGCTCGACGTCGACCTGACCACCGTCACGGCCGACGACAACCTCTTCGACCAGGGAGTGCTGGACTCCTTCAGCGTCCTGAAAGTGATCGTCCTCGTGGAGCGGCTGCGCGGCGAACCCGTCGACCTGGAGAACGCCGGGATCGAGTCCTTCGCCTCGATCTCGACCATCTACGAGAGCTTCATCGCCCGCTGATGGGCTGTCACCGCGTCGAGCCCGAGGGGGCGGCATGAGGAGCATCGCGTTTCTCGCCCCCGACTTCCTCGCCAACCCCTGGCCCCGGTACGCCCGCTTCCGCGCCGAGCAGCCGGTCTGGTGGTCCGACGAGATCCGGATGTTCTGCGTCTTCCGCCACCGGGACATCCGCGCCTGCCTCACCGGAGCGGACTACACCGTCGAGTACCCCTTCCGGGTCAGCCGCCAGGTCTTCGGCGAGACCCTGCTCGACCTCGACGGCCCCCGCCACCAGCGGCTGCGCCGCCCGCTCGCCGGGCTGCTGCTCGGACAGCGCGACAACATCGCGTTCCGCGCGGCCGCCGGAGAACGGGCCAGGACCGCCGTGGCGGCGCTCCCGGCGGACACCGTGCTCGACATGGTGGCCGGACCGGCCCGCGCCGTCCCGCTCACCGCGACCGCCACCTTCCTCGGCGTCCCCGCCGAACGGCACGACTGGCTGCTGCACACCGTGGAGTACCTGGTCGGCCATCTGGACGGCAGCAGCGGGGACTTCGGCCGTGCCTCCGCGCTCCGGGCCGAGCTCGAGGAGTACCTGCTCGGGCTGATCACCTCGGGAGCGCCGCCCCGCTCCATGCTCGGCGAGGTGCACGGCTGGGTGCGTGACGGCGAGATCACCGCCCGGGAGGCGGTCGGTCTCGCCACCCTCACCCTCGCCGCGGGCTTCGAGACCTCGACCGGCCTCATCTCCAACACCCTGCACTGCCTGGCCCGTCACCCCGGGCACGCGGCCGCGGCGGCCGCCGACCCCGGCCGGCTGCGGGCGTTCGTCAAGGAGACGCTCCGCTGGGAGCCGCCGCAGCACGACACCGTGCGGTTCGCCCGGCGGGACACCACGCTGGCCGGCGTACCCGTACCGGCGGGCAGCGCGCTCAAACTCATGCTGGCCAGTGGCAACCGGGACGCCGAAGTCTTCGAGCACGCCGAGGAGTTCCGCCCGGAGCGGTCCACCCACGGCTCGCTGACCTTCGGGCACGGCGCCCATTCCTGCCTCGGCACCCACATCGCGCTCGATGTGGCCGAGGCCTTCGTCGGGGCCCTGCTGGCCCGCTTCCCCGGGCTGCGCGCGGTGGACGACCCGCTGCCGCCGATCACCGGCTCGACCTTCCGCAGGCCCCAGGCCCTGCGGATGCGGCTGGGACCCAAAGGAGAGTCATGACTGTTCTCGGAGCACCCGAGGCCGCCGTCGACCGCACCCGGCGACTGGCCGGACTCTGGCGCGCGGCACTCGAGATCGACGCGGACGGCGACACCGCGGGCTCCTTCTTCGAGCTCGGCGGCTACTCGCTGCTCGCGCTCTCCCTCGCCGAGCGGATCGGCCGGGAGTTCGGCGTCGAGGCACCGCGCACCCTGGTGTTCGAGCACGACTCGCTCGACCGTCTCGTGGAGTGGCTGGAGACGGCGGCGGCGGAACCGACCGGGGACGCGCCGCCGACCGCGCCCCCGGCCGGACCCGGCCCCGAAGCGGGACCTGGTCCGGAAGACGCGCGTACCGAGCCCGGGGCCGGCCCATCGGCCGCGGGGAGCGCCCCCGTGCGTTTTCCGCTCAGTCAGCTCCAGCAGGCGTACCTCGTCGGGGAGCACAGCGGGCTGCCCCTCTCCGGGCCCGCCGTCTTCCACGAGGAGTACGACTGCGACCCGTTCGACGTGGCCGCGCTGCGCACCGCGCTGACGGCCCTCGCCGAGCGACACCCCATGCTGCGGGCCCGCTTCCACGAGGACGGCACCCAGAGCGCCGGCCCGGTGGCCGGCGCCTGCCCCGTGGAGTTCCGGGACCTCACGGGACTGTCGCCCGAGGAGGCCGAACAGGCCCTGCGGGCAAGCCTCGCGGAGCTGCGCGCCGAGCGGCCCGCGCCGGAGTCCGGGATCAACCTCCGGCTGCGGGTCCTCGACCTCGGCCCGTTCTACCGCGTCCAGGTGTGGGGCCGCCTGCTGGTCTTCGACGGCCAGTCCGGCACCGTCTTCGCCGACGAACTGCGGACCCTGCTCGACGGCGGGTCCCTTCAGCCGCTGGAGTACGACTACGCCGCCTACCGGCACGCGGTGGAGGCCGAGCGGGGCAGCAGGGCCCACGCCGCGGCCCGCGCGTACTGGACCGAGCGGGCCGGCCGGCTGCCCGCCTCTCCCGTCCTCCCGTCGCGTCCCGGCCGGGGCGGCACGGACGACGGCCCGGTCACCCGCCGCTCGTTCCTGCTGCCCGCCGACGTCTGGGAGTGCTTCGGCGCCCTGGTCCGCGCCCAGGGCCTCACCCCGGCGACCGCCCTCGGCGCCGCCTTCTGCGAGATCCTGGGCCACTGGTCCAAGGACCAGCACTTCGTCCTGAACGTCATGTACGGCGAGCGCCGGCCGTACCACCCGCACGTGGACCGGGTGGTGGGCAACTTCTCCAGCACCCTGCTCCTGGAGCGCGGACCGCGCACGCCCGGCGGTACGTTCGCCGAGCGGGCCGCCGAGCTGCGCGACCGGCTCCACGAGGGCCTGGAGCACGGCATCCTCAGCGGCGTCGAGGTGCTCCGGGAGGCCAACCGCAGCTCCCGCAGGCTCGACGGCGTGGCGGCGGTCGTCTTCGCCCCCGTCCTCGGCCCCGGCACCCGGGGCGGCGTCTTCCTGGAGCGGCTCGGCTGGCGGCGGATCCAGGGCGGCGTCCACACCCCCCAGGTCGCCTTCGACCACCAGGTCTTCGAGCTGGCCACCGGTCTGCTCGTCAACTGGGACACCCTCGACGGCCGCTTCCCCGACGGTCTGGTGGAGGAGATGTTCACCGCCTACCGGGAGCTCCTCACCGAGCTCGCCGCCTCCCCGCAGGCCTGGAAGCGCACCTCCTTCGACCTCACTCCGCCCGGCGGCCCGGCCGCCCGGCGCAGCGCCAACGCCACCCGCGTCCCGCGCGCCCCCGCCACCCTGCACGGGCTGTTCCGCGAGCGGCTCGCCGAGCACCCCGAGCGGCCCGCCGTCCTCGGCGGGGAGCGCACCGTCAGCTACGCCGAACTGGACGCCCACGCCCGGTCCGTGGCCGACGCGCTCGCCGCCGCGGGGCACGCGCCCGGAGAGCCCGTCGGCGTGGTGGCGGCCAGGGACTGGCGGCAGGTGGCCGCGCTGCTCGGCGTCCTCTACCACGGCGGCGCCTACGTCCCGCTCGCCCCCGACTGGCCCGAGCGCCGGCACCGGCAGGTGATCGAGCGGGCCGGACTGCGCACCGTGCTCGCGGCTCCCGGCTTCCTCGCCGACGGCCCCGGCCGGCCCGCCGTCATCGACCTGGCGGCGGCGCTCGTGCCCGCGCCGGGCGACCGGAGCGGAGCGCCGCTCCCCGTGGCGGAGGACCCGGAAGCCCTGGCGTACGTCCTGTTCACCTCGGGCACCACTGGTGTGCCGAAGGGGGTGATGATCCGCCACGAAAGCGCGGCGAACACCCTCAGGGACATCGGCCGGCGGTGTGGCGTCGGCCCCGGCGACCGGCTCCTGATGGTCTCCGAGTACACCTTCGACCTCTCCGTGTACGACGTGTTCGGGGCGCTCGCGGCCGGCGCGGCCGTCATCGCCGCCGATGTCCCCCGGGGCGAGATCGGCGACCTGTACCGCCTCGCGGCCGACCACGGCGCCACGGTCTGGAACAGCGTGCCCGCCTACTTCGGCCTCCTCGCCGACTACGTGCGCAGCGGCGGCCACGCTCCGCTCGGCTCGCTCCGGCACGTGCTCCTCAGCGGGGACTGGGTGCCGCTGAACGTCACGGACGACCTGGCCGTCGTCGCGCCGGGGGCCCGCTGCCTGGCGCTCGGCGGCGCCACCGAGGCGTCCGTCTGGTCCAACGTCCAGGAGGTGCCGCGCGGCGGTGTCCCGGCGGACTGGACCTCCGTCCCCTACGGAAGACCCCTGGAGAACCAGTACTACGCCGTCCTGGACGAGGAGTTCGCCGACCGGCCCGACTGGGTGCCAGGCGAGCTGTACATCGGCGGCCGGGGCCTGGCCGACGGCTATCTGAACGCCCCGGAGACCACCGCGCGGGCGTTCCTCACCCGGCCCGGCACCGGAGAGCGGCTGTACCGCACCGGCGACCGGGGCCGCTACTGGCCGGACGGCACCCTGGAGTTCCTCGGCCGCGAGGACCAGCAGACCAAGGTGAACGGCTTCCGGGTCGAACTCGGCGAGATCGAGACCCACCTCCTCGGCTGCCCCGGCGTCGCCGAGGCGATCGTCCTGGCCCAGCCCTCGGCCGGCGGCAGCGCCCTCGTCGCCCACCTGGTCCCGCGGCCCGGCACCGACGGCGCGGACCTCCCCGCCCTCGCCCGGCGGCACCTGCGGGACACCCTCCCGCCCCAGCTTGTGCCGCGCGGCTACCGGGTGCACTCGCGCTTCCCGCTGACCGGCAACGGCAAGGTCGACCGGGCCGCGCTGGCCGGTGACAGCGCCCCGTACAACACCCCGTACAGCGCCCCGGGCGTCGGCGCGGACACCGCCTCGGGCATCAGCCCGGACACCGGCACCGACCGCCCCGCCGACGGGCGCCCCGCCGTGCTCCCGGCCGCCGCCGGGGCCGGGGCCGTGGTGCTCCGCCTCTGGGCGGAGCTGCTCGGCCCGGCCACCCCCGACTCCGACTTCTTCGACCAGGGCGGCGACTCGCTGACCGCCGCCCGCATGATGAACCGGCTCGAAGCCGAACTCGGCATCCGCCTCCCGCTCACCGCCCTGTACGAGGCCGCCACCCCCGCCGGGCTCACGACGCTCCTCACGGAGGCCGCGCCCGCCGCCGTCCCCTGCCTGAGCAGGCTCTCGGCCGCCGGAGGACCACCCCTCGTCCTGGTCCACCCGGTCGGCGGCGACGTCCTGTGCTACCGCCCGCTGCTGACCCGCCTCACCCGTACGTACACGGTCTGGGGGCTGCGCGCGCCCGGCACCCTCGGCGAGCGCCCCCCGCTCGACTCCGTCGCCGCGCTCGCCCGGGAGTACGCCACCGAGCTGCGCCCGCTGTTCGCCGACGGATCACCGGTGCGGCTGGCCGGTTGGTCCTTCGGCTCGGTCGTCGCCCACGAGACCGCCCGGCTGCTCACCACGGGCGCGGACGCGGTCGCGGCCCGGGCCGACGTCGTGATGCTGGACCCGTGGCTCGCCGACGGCGACACCACGGCCGGAGAGGACGAACTGATCAGGTCCTTCTTCGTCAACCTCTCCGGCGGCCGGGCGGCCGTACCGGCGCGGCCACTCGCCGGGCTCACCGGCGAGGCGGCCCTCGCCCGCGCCCTGGAGCTCGCCACCGCCGCCCACCCGGCGCTCGGCTCGCTGACCGCCGGCAGCCTGCGCACCCTGTACGCCCTCTACCGGGCCCACAGCCAGGCGCTCGCCGGCCATCGGTTCACCCCCCACGGGGCGGTGCGCACCCACGTCCTGGAATCGGAGCAGGGGCTCGGCGGCCCCGCCGGGCGGTACCTGCGACCGCTGAGCCGGGTGCCGGCCGCGCACGCCGGGCCCGGGGCGCCCAGCTTCCTGCACGTCCCCGGCGACCACTTCTCGATCGTCGCCGAGGAGCGGGCCGACCTGGTCGCGGGGCTGATCCTCGGGAGCGTGAGCGACCGGTGAGGGGGTACCACTGTCAGGTCGTCGGCTTCGGCGCCGCGGCCCTCGGCGTCCCGCTCGCGGCCGACCGGGCCGGACGCCTCGGGTGGCTGTCCGACGCCGGACTGTGCTTCCTGGACGCGGCGCCGGACCGGGCGCGGCTGCTGGACTCCCGCTTCCCGTACGCCATCCACTCCAACTCCCGGGCCGGTGACTTCCTCGAAGGGGTGAGGCCGGACGGGGCACTCGGCCCCGCCCTGCGGATGCCGGCCGGCCGCGAACTGTCCCTCTCCGCCGAACAGCCGGTCCCGCTGCGGCTGGTGGGCCGGTTCCTCAACGACGTCTCCACCGTCCTCGAACAGGAGGTGCTCCCGGACCCGGCCGTGCTGCTCGGCGCGCGCGTCGCGGAGCTCCGCCACGACGAGGACGGCGGCTGGACGAGCCTCGGCGCCGACGGCCGGGAACTGGCGACCTCGGCCACGGTCGTCCTGGCCACCGGAGCGTGGGAGGACACCGCCCGTACCGCGCGGGACCTCGACGTGGACCCGGAGCGGGTGGTCGGCTCGGCCGAACTCCTCACCGGATCGCTCGACCGGGCCGCCGGAGTGCTGCGCGGCGGCGGCCGGATCGTCGTGATCGGCGCCTCGCACAGCGGGTTCGCCACGGTGGAACTGCTCCTGGAGAAGCTCGGCCACCGGGTCACGGCCGGGGCCATCACCGTCGTGCACCGCTCGCTGGCCCTGTCGTACGACAGCATGACGCGGGCCCGCGCCGAAGGCTCCCTGCCGGGACAGACCCTGACGGTCTGTCCGGACAGCGGCCGGGTCAACCGCTTCAGCGGACTGCGGGGCCGCAGCCGGCAGATGTGCCAGCGGGTCGTCCGCGGCCTCGAACCCCGGGTGCGGCTCTGCGCGGCCGGCAGTCCGGAGGCCCGGCGGGCGACCGCCGACTCCGCGCTCCTCGTGCACGCCTCCGGCTACCGGACGGCCGAGGTGCCGCTGCGCACGGCCGCCGGCGAGCCGATCCCGGTGCGGGTCCGGCGCGGCACCACGGTCGTGGACGACGGTTGCCGCGTGCTGTCCCGGCACGGCGGCCCGGTCCCCGGGGTGTTCGCCCTCGGTCTCGGCTACCCGCGCACCGGCGACGACGGCGTCGGCCGGGTCGGCATCAACCTCTTCCACGGCACCGACGCGGACCGCGTCGTCATGGGACTGACCAGCGCACGGAACAACGAAAGGGCACCCTCATGGCAAGGGCGATAGGCAACACCCCGGGCTCCAGCGAGGAGCACCAGTGGACGAACAGCCTGGAGCGCGGCCGCGTCCCCGGCCCCCGGCTGCCCCAGCAGACCGTGGTGGACGGGACCGGGCCGAGCACCCGCAGCGTCCACGCGGGGACGTACGTGGACCCGGTCACGGGCGCCGTCGGCACCCCGATCTTCCAGAGCAGCACCTTCGTCTTCTCCGAGGACACCTACAAGGCCTTCGACCAGGGCCACATCCGGGACGTGGCGATCTACGGCCGCTACGGCTCGCCGAACCAGTGGGCCGTCCAGGAGAAGATCGCCGCGCTGGAGAACGGCGAGAGCGCGCTGCTCTTCTCGTCCGGCATGGCGGCCATCACCACCGCCCTGCTCGCCCTGACCAACCACGGCGGACACATCGTCAGCTCCCGTGACGTGTACGGCGGCACGTACAACCTGCTGCGCGAGGACATGCACCAGCTGGGCCGCACCGTGACGTTCGTCGACCCCACGGACATCGCGGAGATCCGGGCGGCGGTCCGCGACGAGACGCAGGTGCTGTTCTTCGAGACCCTGACGAACCCGCTGCTCAAGGCGATCCCGCTGGTCGAGCTCGGCCAACTGGCGGAGGAGCTCGACCTGTTGCTCGTCATCGACAACACCTTCCTCACCCCGCTGTACGTCCGCCCGCTCGAACACGGCGCGCACATCGTCATCCACAGCTGTACGAAGTACCTCAACGGCCACAGCGACGTCACCGCCGGCGTGGCCACCGGACCGCGCAAGTACGTGGACCGGCTGTGGAGCCAGATGCTGAAGTTCGGCGGCTCCCTCGACGCGATGATGTGCTTCCTCCTCGAGCGCGGCCTGAAGACCCTGGTGCCCAGGATGCGGGCGCACTCCGAGAACGCCGCCGCCGTCGCCGCGTTCCTCGCCCAGCACCCCGCCGTGCGCCGGGTCCACCACCCCTCGCTGCCCGACTACCCCTACAAGGACCTGTTCGCCTACAGCCCCGACGCCTGGGGCGGCATGGTCAGCTTCGAGGTGGTCTCCGGGGACGAGGGCGCCCTGCGGCTCCTCGACCGGCTCCGGGTGCCCGTGGTGGCCACCAGCCTCGGCGGCGTGGAGTCCCTCGTCAGCCTGCCGTTCAACACCTCCCACAGCGTCCTGACCGAGCGTCAGCGCCGGGAGGTGGGCATCGAGCCCGGTCTCGTCCGGTTCTCCGTCGGCATCGAGGACGCCGCCGACCTGATCGCCGACCTGGACCAGGCACTGACCGGTCTGTGACCACCCCCACCACCCCCGCAGCGACGGCGACCAGGAGACCAGCATGCGCAACGGACTGAACATCAGCGGAGTGTCGGAACTCATCCACGAGATCCGGGAGAAGCCCGCGGAGGCACTGATCGACTTCCGGGTCACCGGGCACCCGGCCCGGGACGGTGTCGCCACCCACGTACGCACCGCCCGGCACGGCTCCGTCCGGATGGCCCGCGGCTTCCGCGTCGACCAGCTCTCCCACCGTACGCGGGCCGACGACCCGGCGGTCCCCGCCGCCGGCCGGCTCGACCCGCTCACCAGCCCGTACGAGTCCGCGCTCGCCGCCCTCGGCGCCTGCGCGCTGATCACCCACATCAACGGCTTCACCGGGCGCGGCGTGGCCCTCGACGAGGTCGAGCTGACCGCCCGGGCCGAACTGCCCCTCGACGCCTCGGGACAGCCCGCCGCCGGGGCCGGCCTCACCGGCCTCGCCTGGCGCTGCACCGTGACCTGCGGCGCCGCCGACGACGTGGTCCAGGGCGTCAACCGCCTGGTCACCGCGTTCAGTCCGAACCACCGGGTCTTCCTCGACGAGGCCGACCTCACCCTCCGGGCGCTCGTCACCCGCGGCGACGGCAGCCAGGAGATCCTCACCCTGCCCCACACCCCGGCCCCCGCCCCGGAGGGCGCCCCCGCCGGCCGGGCGCTGTTCGAGGTCCACCTGCGCTGGGAGTACGGCACCGAGGTCCACGCCCGCACCTCCCTGGAGCACGACGGGACCCGCCGCGAGGCCACCTCGGTCCTCGTCGTCGACCAGTCCAAGCAGATGCTCGGCATCGGCAAGGGCCCCAACCCGCAGGAACTGCTCCTCTCCGCCGTCTGCGGCGAACTCCTCGGCCTCGTCCGCGAGGAGACCGGCGCCACGGGCACGCCGATCGACGAGCTGCACGTCAGCAGCGGCGGCCGGCTCGACATCCGCGGCATGCAGAACGTGCTCCGCGAGGTCCCCAGCCGCTTCCACGACCTCGGCTTCGACCTGGCCCTCACGAGCGACGCCGACGCGGCCGAGCTGACCGCCGTCCTCACCGCGGCCCTGAACCGCTCCGTGCTCCTGGCCACCCTCGCCCGCCCCAACTCCGTCGCCGTCGAACTGGGCCGCCCCGGCGCGCCCGACACCAGCTACCTCAGCAGCAGCGAGGCGGCCGAGGCCTTCCGCGACGAACTGTCCCGCCAGCAGCAGGAGGCCGCCCGCGCGGCGGAGGCCGCGGCCTCCGGCTCCGCGTGAGACCCGGCGGACCGGCGCCGGACCCCGCCCTCTTCCACACCTACCTGCTGAGCGCCGCCCGGCACACCCCGGACGCGCCCGCCCTCGTCTGCCGCGACCAGGAGTGGAGCCACGGCCTGCTCGCCGAGCGGGTGGCGGCCCTCGCCGACACCCTGCACGCGCACGGACTGCGGGCCGGCGAGCGGATCGCGCTGGAGTTCAGCCCCTGCCCCGAGGCCGTGGCCCTGCAGATCGCCGCGGCCTCCCTCGGCCTGGTCTTCGTCCCCGTCGGCCCGGACCTCCCGGCCGAACGCAAGGCCAACATCCTGCGCAGGACCACGCCCCGCGCGCACGTCACCCCGCCCGGCCGCACCCCGCCGCAGGCCCCCGGCAGGGCCACCGGGACGCTCGGCCCGGACGGCCGGCTGGAGCTGACCGGCGCCGGCCGGGCCCCGGGGGAGCGGCACACCCCGGCGCCGTCCGACCCGCTGTACATCATCTTCACCTCGGGCTCCACCGGCGAACCCAAGGGCATCGTGATGAGCCACGGCGCCGTCGTCTCGTTCTACCGGGGCTTCAGCGGCTTCGGCGTACGGCCCGGAGTCCGCCTGGGCAGCACCTCGCCCCTCCAGTTCGACTTCTCGCTGCTCGACCTCGGCCTCGCCCTCGGCGCCGGCGGCTGCCTCGTCCAGGTCCCCGCCCTGCTCCTCCAGCAGCCCCAGGGGCTCGTCCGGCACCTGCGGCACCACGGGGTCGAGCAGATGAACGGGGTGCCGTCCATCTGGCGCGGCGTCCTGGACGCCGGGGCCGCGGACCTGCTCGCCGACACCCCGCTCGACACCATCCTGTACGCCGGGGAGGGCTTCCCCCTGCACGGTCTCCAGGAACTGCGCCGCGCCCTGCCCGCGGCCCGGATCGTCAACGGCTTCGGCCACTCCGAGTCGATCGCCTGCGCGTGGAAGGTGCTCCCCGGCGAGATCCCCCACCGCGAAGGCCGGGTGCCCTTCGGCAGCCGCGCCATCGACGGCATGCGGATGTACCTCGTCCGCCCCGACGGCACACCGGAGGACCGGCCGGGGGAGGTCGCCGAGCTGTACGTGGAGGGCGACGCGCTCTTCGACGGCTACTGGCAGGACCCGGAGACCACCGGGGCGGCCCTCGTGCCGAGCCCGCTGGGCACCGGCCGCCGCGCCTTCCGCTCCGGAGACCTCGCCTCCCGGGACGAGCGGGGGGAGTTCTACTTCCACGCCCGCAAGGACAGCCAGGTGAAGATCCGCGGCAACCGCGTCGAGCTGGAGGAGATCGACGCCTGCCTGCTCGGCCACCCCGCCGTCGACCTCTCGGCGACCATCGTCAGCGGGACCGGCGGGTCGATCGTGACCTTCGTCCGCCCCAGCGCCCCGGCGCCCGGCGGGCTCGCCGACGAACTGCGCCGGCACGCCGTCCGGCACCTGCCCCGGTACATGGTGCCCAGCCGGTTCCGCATCGTCGACGAGATCCCCCTGACCAGCAACGGAAAGACGGACCGCCACGAGATGGCACGACGTTGGGAGGGCAGATGACCGCCGTCCACCTGAGCGGACTCAGCCGCCGGCACGGCCGCTGGCACGACCTGGACGCACTCGTCGACGCCGGGGCGGCCGACGCCGCCGCCGTCACCCGGCTGCGCCGCGGCGGCCTCGCCCGCTACGCGGTCCACGACGGCCCGGCCACCGGCCTCTACGCCGACTGCCTCGGCGAGACCCTGGACCGCACCGGACTCGCGCCCTCCGCCGTCGACGGGGTGCTGTTCTTCTCGTCCACCTTCTCCGCGTACGAGGACCACGCCGACCTCGCCGCGCTCTGCGCCCGGTTCGGCATCCGCGACGCCTTCCCGCTCGGCATGTACCTCGGCCAGTGCACCAACTTCTCCTCGGCGCTCACCGTCGCCCAGGGACTCGCCGCCACCCAGGACCTCGACAACGTGCTGCTGATCGGCGTCGACGTGCTCGACGACCGGCGGGCCGCTCGCGTCCTGCCGGGCGAGGTGTCCGTCTTCAGCGACACCGCCGTCTGCTGCCTGGTCTCCCGCGCGCGGACCGACGGCTACCTGGTCGAGCGGGTCGAACACCGCTACCGGCCGGAACTGCACGCCCTCCACCCGCAGCGCGACCTGCTGCCCTACATCGACGGCTTCACGGGCGCCCTCGCCGGAGTCGTCGAGGGGCTCACCAAGGCGACCGGCCGGGCCCCCGACGCGTACGCCAAGCTGGTCCTGGCCAACCACGCCCGGCCCGTCCTCCGCAACTTCGCCGCCACCCTCGGCATCCCCTTCGACCGGGTGCCGACCGAGGGCATCGGCACGCTCGGACACTGCTTCGCCTACGACCAGCTGATCACCCTCGGCGACCTCGCCGAGCAGGGCGGCACCACGCCCGGCGACGCCGTCCTCGCCATCGGCGTGGGCGCCAACTACCTCTACAGCGCCACCTCCTTCGTCCGCTGCGAGGCCTGAATGACCCGCTCCCCCTCCCGCGCCGAACCCGGCATCGGTCTCGGCGGGCTCGGCTACGCCGTCGGCGACTCCGTCCCCCTCGACAAGGCCGTACCGGAGGACACCCCCGCCGACCTGCTCGACCGGCTGCGCGCCCACGGCTTCGTCAACTGCTCGGTCGCCCAGGAGACCCCGGCCGCGCTCGCGGCCCGCTCGGTCGCCGAGTCGCTCGCCGTCTCCGGCGCCGACCCGGCCCGGGTCGACGCCGTGCTCTACGGCACGTGCAGCTACTGGGGCGAGGGCCGGCCCCCGCCGGGCGACCCGGCGGAGCTGACCGGCACGATCGCCCGTACCGTCCTCGAACCCCTCGGCCTCGGCCACGCGGCGCTGACCCTGGTCTGGCTCGCCGAGTCCGGCAACACCGGCTCGGTCCTCCGGCTCGCGCGGGCCCTGGTCGCCGCCGGGGTCCACCGCACCGTGCTGTGCGTCAGCAGCGACGCCGTCCCGCCGCTGCCCGGCGAGTACCGGGCGATGCCCAACGCGGTCACCGTCAACGGCGACGCCGCCGCCTCCTGCCTGGTCTCCTCCGCACTGCCGGGGGAGTTCCGCCTCGACACCACCGTCCAGCAGTCGAGCGCCGCCATGCGCGGCCTCGCCAAAGGGCAGGGGCTGCGCAAGCACCTGGAGATCGTCAAGGGCGTCCGGGCCTGCCGCGCCGCCCTCGACACGCCCCGGGACGGGTTCGCCTGGCTGCTCTCCAACCACTACTCGGACCAGGTCCTGACCGAGTTCGCCGCCCTGGCGGACGTGCCCCGGGACCGGCTGTTCACCGCCAACACCGCCCGCCTCGGGCACTGCTTCGCGGCCGACACGCTCATCGACCTCGCCGATCTGCACCGCGCGGGGCGGATCGGGCCGGGGGAGGCCGTCCTGATGCTCACCACGGGCCCGTCCACCTGGGGCCTGACCGCGGTCAGCGCCCGCTGAACCGCTTAGCCGCAGAGCCCGTGAAGTCTTCCCGTACCGACAGGAGTTCACCGCCCATGGAGATCACGCCGGAGTTCCTCCGCGACCCCTACCCCGTGTACCAGCGGATGCGGGAGACCGGCCGAATGCACCTGAGCTCGGCCAACACCGGGCGCACCTGGTTCCTTCCGCACCACGCCGACATCCGTACCGCGCTGCGCGACGAACGGTTCTCCGCGTCCCGCAAGGCCGGCGGGTTCGTCAACCAGTTCCCGGCCGAGGTGCGCCCCGAGTTCGCCCGCTTCAACGAGGCCATCAGCCGCTGGATCGTGCTGCACGACCAGCCCGAGCACCGCCAGCTGCGCCAGCTGATGCAGCAGGGCTTCACCCGCCGGCTCATCACCACCATGGAGCCCAAGATCCAGCGGGTCTGCGACGACCTGATCGACGCCTTCGTCAAACGCGGCAGCACCGAGTTCATGACGGAGTACGCACACCCCTTCCCCGCCAAGGTGATCGCCGAGATGCTCGGCGTGAACCCGGAGGACTACCCGGCCTTCGTCGTCTGGTCCGAGGACCTGCTCAACTTCGCCGGCTCGCTGCGCCCCACCCTGGAGATGTTCCGGGCCGCGCAGGACGGGCTCCTCGCGATGATGGACTACTTCGCCCGACTCCTGCCCGAGCGGCGGGAGAACCCCGGCGACGACCTGGTCAGCCTGCTGCTCAGCGCCGAGAGCGAGGGCGAGTGGATGACCGCCGAGCAGGTCCTGGCGAACTGCACCCAGATCATCGTCGCCGGACACGAGACCACCCGCAACCTCGTGGCCAACGGCGTCGAACTCCTCCTCCGCTACCCGGAGCAGCGCGCCCTCCTGGAATCCCGCCCGGAGCTGATGCCGAGCGCGGTCCGCGAGATCATGCGCTTCGAGAGCCCGCTCCAGTTCATCCGGCGGGTGGCCCGCGAGGACTTCGAGTTCGGCGGCGCCGAGGTGCGCGAGGGCGACGGGCTCGTCCTGATGCTGGGCTCGGCGAACCGCGACCCCGAGGCCTTCGACGACCCCGACACCTTCGACCTCACCCGCAACCCCACGGGCCATCTCGCCTTCGGGTGGGGCCCGCACGTCTGCGTCGGCGCCGCCCTGGCCGAGCTCGAGGGCCAGGTGTCCTTCCGGACCCTGCTCGACCGCCTCCCCGGCCTGGAACTCCGGACGCACGAGCCCGAGCGCATCCCCAACCCGATGCTGAGGGGCTTCGCCTCCCTCGACCTGGGCTTCCGGGAATCCGCCGGATGAGCGCCACGGGACCCGCGCACCCGGAACCCCGGCCGCCGGGCGACGGCCCCTTCGCCCGGGCCGCCTCGGCGGCCGCCGACGCGCTGAGCGACGCGGGAATCGCGCCGGCCGACGTCGAGCTGCTGCTCGTCGCGACCGACGCGTTCCCCGCCTACGACGCGCACCCCTCCGGCGGGCACGCCCTCCTCGACGGGGCGTTCAACGCCGCCGTCCTGCGGGAGTTCGACGAGCGGACGGGCCTCACGCACGCCGTGCCGATCGGCCTCACGGTGGCCGCCGGAGCCCCCGCCGACACGCCCGTCCGGTACGCCGAGGCGCTGCTCCGCGCCGAGTCCCGGCGGACCGCGCTGGTCGTCACGGTCCGGGGACCGTCAGCCGTCGACGCGCGGGTCCTCGTCCGCTGACCGGGGCCCGCCGGCCGGAGCGAGCGCGGCGGCGGGCTCCGCCTCCCCGGCGGCGGGGCCGAGACCGCGCATGCCGAGGTGGCAGCAGACGGCGGACCCCACACCGGCGGCGGCGCACATCAGCCACACGCCGCCGCCGTAGTGGCGCCAGACGGCCTCGCCGAGGACCGTCCCCAGCGCCGAACCGAGCCCGAACACGGCCTGGGAGGTGCCGATGTACCGGCCCTTCACCCGCAGCGGGGCCGTCGCCGGGTAGGCGAACATCGTCGGCCCGTTGGTCATGAGACCGCTGACGAAGACCACCGTGCACAGCAGGACGACGACCGTCGACCCCGAGGCCAGGCCGTACCCGGCCATGCCGAGCGTCATGAGCACCGTCCCGGCGGCGGCGACCCGGTGGGCAGGCCACCCCTTCACCCGGGCGGTGACCGCCAGCTCGCAGGTGATCAGGACCGTCGAGGAGAGGGTGAGGGCGATGCTGTACGTGGAGGTCAGCCCGGCGGCGTCGAGCTCCAGCGGAAGGGCGACCGTGTACTGCACGTAGACGATCGCCATCAGGGCCATCGCCGCCAGATAGAGGACGAACCGGATATCGCGGACCATGCCGCCGTAGACGGAGCGCGACGCCCCGGCGCCCGGGTCCTCCGGGGCGTCCGCGGCGGGCCGCGGGCCGGCCGTGGAGCGGGTCCGCCGCGGCAGCACGGCCAGGGCGAGGAGCGCGTACAGCAGCGCCGTCGCCCCGTCGAACCAGAACAGCAGGTCCCAGTCGACCGTGATCAGCCAGAAGGCGATCAGCGGCCCGAGCGCGGCACCGACGTTGATGGCGATGCGGAACATGGAGAACGCCATCACCCGGTGCTCGTCCGGCATCAGATCGCTCAGCATGGTCGAGGCGGCCGGCCGGTACGCCTGGGTGATGGCACCCGTCAGGGCCGTCACGGCGATCAGCACGGGACCCTGGCCCGGCCGGCTCAGCAGCGGCACACAGCTCACCAGGAGCGCCGAGCCGGCCATCGACGCGGCGATGGTGGTGCGCGCGCCGAGCCGGTGGGTCAGCTCCCCGCCCGCCAGCGTCCCCACCACCGCGCCCAGGCTGTACGCGCCGAGGGCGATACCGGCCAGCGACGCCCCCAGGCCCTTGTGCACCAGATAGAGCACCAGGAACGTCTGGAGGAAGGCCCCCATCTGGTTGAGCAGGGCGCCACCGAGGAGGTAGCGGGCCGCCAACGGCGCGGCCCTCAGGGCCGGGAGGACCTTGGGGCCCTTCTCGTCCGGCGCGGACATGGGCTTCCTGCCTTTCACGTACGCAAGGAGGCGTCGGGCCTCAGCGGGAGGGACGTACCTTGACTTCGACGAGGCCGAGCGCCTCCTCCGCCAGCCGGCCGGCCTCGGCGGCCGTGGGCGCGACGGCCATGGCGACCCCGACGCGGTCCCACGAGCTGCGCACCTCACGGGTCTCGTCGCCGGGGGCCACGGTGACCCGGCAGAGGACGACCCCCGGCAGCGCGGCGGCCTCCTCGACGCCGTGGACGCTCTCGACCACTCCGGCGTCCACGCTCAGGAACCGGATGGCGACGGCTTGTTCGGCACGGTCGGGGAAGGGGCCGACGGCGCTCTCGCCCAGCATCAGGGACCAGAAGCCGCGGACGAACGCCGTGCGGTACGCCCGCTCGATCGCGTCCATGATGCCGTCGCCCGCCCACCGTCCGGCGCACTCCACCAGATAGGGCGTGCCGTCCCTGACGATCCACTCGCAGTGCACGATGCCGGTGCCGAATCCGACGGCCCGCAGCACGCGTGCGGTCCGCTCGCGGAGCAGGGCCGCCAGCGCGTCCGGGACGTCGGCGGGGACCACATGGCCGATCTCCACCGGCCGCGGCCCCGGGAAGAGGCTCTTGGCCGTGACGTTCCCGAAGACCGGGAGGCCGTCGTCGACCAGCAGCTCCACGCTGTACTCGCTGCCGCTGACGTACTCCTCGACCAGCATGCGCAGCGGGACCGGGCGGTCGGGGACGTACACGCCCTCGTCCTGGCGGAGGCACTCCTCCCAGGCCGCCTCGATCTCCGCGGGGGAGTGCAGGACCCTGGTCCCCACGGAGGCCTGCCGGTTGGCGGGCTTGAGGATCACCGGACCGGGGTGGCCGGCCATGAACGCGCCGACCTCCGCCGGGCCCTCGACCTCGGTCGAGGCGGGATTGGCGACACCGGCCGCCCGGGTCACCTTGCGCAGCAGCGCCTTGTCCCGGAAGAGCTGGACCGCCCCGAGTCCGGCGCCGGGCAGCCCGTACCGCTCGGCGAGCCGGGCCGCGAACGGGGTGCCGTACTCCTGGATGGCGGCCACCGCGGCGGGCTCCAGGTCGCCGTGCAGGGCGAAGAACTCGTCGGCGGCGCCGGCGGTCTGGTACTCCCACTCGACGAGTTCCCCGACCACCGGCACGCCGGCCGTCGCGGCCCGCACGTCGCGCTTGCGGATCACGTCCGGTTCCTCGATCAGGATCACCGAACCGTCCGGCCGGAATTCCGCCAGCGACTCCAGCGCCGCCGGCACGAAGCCGATGACGATCACGGGACGCTCCGACACGACCTTCCCCCCTCACCCATCCGCGCGGAGACGTTCCGAGCGGTCTTGCGACCGGGCGTCACCGCCCGGGGAAACACAGGAACTCCACCGCCGCGTCAGCGGTCCCGGGGGACCAGGCGGACCGGCAGGTGCTCGATGCCGCCGATGAGGTTGGAGCGCATGCGCCGTACCTCTCCGGTCAGTTCGGGCCGTGCGACCCGCTGTCTGAGGACGTCGAAGAAGGTGTTCAGCTCCGTGGTGGCGAGCGCCGAACCGATGCAGAAGTGACTGCCGTACGCGAAGGTGAGGTTGCGGTTCACCTCGCGCCGCCCGATGTCAAAGCGGTCCGGGTCCGCGAAGACGGTCTCGTCCCGGTTGCCCGAGGCCAGCCAGAGCGCGACCATGTCGCCCGCCTTGATCCGGCGCCCCGCCAGTTCCGTTTCCCGGGTGGCGGTGCGCAGCACGTGCATGGCGGGCGTCGTGAACCGCAGGATCTCCTGCACCGCGGTCGGCAGCACCTCCGGCTCCTCCTGGAGCCGGCGCCACTGCTCGGGGTGCTCGATGAGCGCGAGCAGTCCGCCGATGGTGGCGTGCCGGGTGGTCTCGTTGCCGCCGGAGATCAGCCCGTTGCAGTTGAGGATGATCTCCTCCTCGGTCAGCGGCCTGCCGTCGATCCGGCCGTGCACGAGGGCGCTGATGATGTCCTCCTGCGGCTCCTTCCTGCGCAGCCGCATCAGCTCGTCGTAGTACAGGAAGATGTCGGTGTGGGCCGTCGCCACCCGCTGCTGCTGCTCGGGCCCGTCGTCGCCGTTCACCCCGAAGGCCGTCATCGTGCGGGACAGCATGAAGTCCCAGTCGGCGCGCGGCACGCCGAGCATGTCGCAGATGACCGACAGCGGCAGCCGGGCCGCCACCTCGGTGAAGTCGATCGAGTCCTGCCCGAGGGCGGCCTCGATGACCTCGACCGAGATGGTCCGCATGGTCTCCTCGAGGCGGAGCACCATGCGGGGGGTGAACGCCGAGCTGACGACCCGGCGGATCATGCCGTGCAGCGGCGGGTCGGTGATGACCATCATCTTGCCGGTCGCGGCGGCGGTCGCCACCGGATCGGCGTCGAGCCGCATCCCGCCGGTGGAGCTGAAGGTGGCGGCGTCGGCGAGGACCTGGGTGATCAGCTCGTACGACAGGACGGCCCAGAACGTCGAGCCGTCCGCCCGGGTGACCTGGCAGACCGGTTCCTCGCGCCGCAGTCGCGCCAGGACCGGTCCGGCCTCGCCGCGCTGGTGGAGCAGCGGGTCGGACAGGTCCGGCACCCGCGGCGCCGCGGCCGGGTTCTCCTCCGTGGCCGGGATCACGGCGTGCCACCCCCGTCCTGGGACGCGACGGGGAACAGCGCGAGCCGGGTCCGGAGCGCCTGGAGCAGCTCCGGCAGCCGGTCCTGGAGGTAGAAGTGGCCGCCCGGGAAGACGTCCACGCTCGCGCCGGCGCCGGTGAGCTCCGCCCAGCGGGCCGTCAGCGCGGACGGCGCGCTGGGGTCGGACTCGCCGGCGAAGACGGCGATCGGCACGTCCAGCGGACCGCGGTCGACGTACGCGTACGTCTCGCAGGCCGCGAAGTCGTCCCGCAGCACCGGCAGCACCAGTTCGAGCAGGGTCGGGTTCTCCAGGATCGCGGCCGGAGTGCCCTCGAGGCCGGTGACGTGGGCGAGGAACGCCTCCTCGGACAGGGTGTGCACCGAGGTCGCGGGGCGCACGTGCGGCGGCACGTAGCCGGAGACGGCCAGGTGCGCCGGCGGCCGTCCGGCCGCGCCGAGCGCGTGGCTGAGGTCGTAGGCCAGGAGCGCGCCCATGCTGTGGCCGAAGAAGGCGTACGGCCGCTCGCCGGCCCGTTCGAGCAGGGGCCCGGTGAGCCGCTCGGTGAGCGCCGTGATCGACCGCTCGGCGGGCTCGGCCAGCCGCCCCTCACGCCCCGGCAGCTGGACGGGGACGATCTCGACGCCCGGGCCGAGGAGCCGCTGCCAGTCGCGGAAGGCGGAGGCCCCGCCGCCGCCGTGGTGGAGGCAGAACAGCAGCGGCGAGCCCTCGTCGGCGCCCTGGGCGGGATACGGGAACCAGGCGCCGGATCCGTCCGCGGCCATCAGCGGCTCGCGAGGAACAGGCGGCCGGTGGGGAAGCCGAGCTCGACGACCTCGACCGAGCTGAAGCCGGCGGCGAGCAGCTTGTCCTGCCACTCCTGCTCGGTGAGCAGCTTCCGCTTCATGAACTGCCGGTGGTAGTAGGTGACGATGGCGCTGAAGGCCCGCTCGCGGGGGTTGCGCAGGTACGGGACGGCGTCCGTGATGGCCATGACGCCGCCGGGGCGCAGCGCCTCGCGGCACTGGGCGAGCACCTGGTCGGCGACGTGCTCCTCCTCCGGCATCATGTCGTGGAAGACGAACCCGGCGTGGATGACGTCGGCTCCGGCGAGCGGGCCCGGGTCCGTGGCGACGGACTGGATGGGCGCCTCGACCACGGTGAGACGGCTGCCGACGCCCTCCTGGACGGCCGCCTTCTCGGCGGCGCGACAGGACGCCGGGTCGAGGTCGAGGCCGACGGCGGTGGAGTCGGGGAAGGCCTGGAGCACCTCGATGAGCAGCCGGCAGGTGCCCGCGCCCAGGTCCACGATGTGGCCCGGTTCGAGGCGGAAGATGGCGTCGAGCGCGGCCGGGTAGAACGCCTCGGCGCCCATCCACTGCGAGCTGATGGCGACCTGCCGGCCGTCCCGGGTGTAGGCGCCGGTGGGCCTGCCCGGCTCGGTGAGGTACGCGCGGGCGTTCTCGATGAAGGGGCGGTTCGCGTTCATGGTCCAGGACAGGTAGCCCGCCTGGTGCTGGATGCGGGCGTAGTCGGCCGCGGTACGGAAGCGGGCGGACGCGCCGGTGGTGGCGGCACCGGGCACGGCGTCGATGATGCCGGCCGACTCCAGGGCCTCCAGGTAGCCGGCCACGCCGTCCTCGGGGAGGTCGGTGACGGCCGCTATCTCCCCCACGGTGAACTCCTCGCCCACGGTGATGGCGTCGGTGATGCCGAGCCGGTCGCCCATCTCCATCAGGGCGGCCGCGGCGGCCAGGGCGGGGGCGGGGCCACTGGCCTCGATCTCGGCCTCAAGGCTGCGCTGGGTGGTCTTGTCGAAGGTCACGTTTCTCGTCCTCTCTGGAGGTACGGCCGGAGCTAGGAGAGCTCGGCGGCCAGTTCTTCGATCGTGGGCCGCAGGTAGAGCGTGCGGGCGGAGACGTCCTGGCCGGTCTCCCGCCGGAGCGCGGCGATGAGCTGCGCGGCGAGCAGGGAGTGCCCGCCCAGCGCGAAGAAGTCGTCCCGCACGCCCACGGGTTCCACGCCGAGGACCTCGCCCCACAGTGCCGCCAGGCGCTCTTCGAGCGGGGTGCGCGGCAGGACCAGGGGGGTGCCGAGGCCGCGGGCGACGCGGGTGGTGGCGGGCAGGGCCTTGCGGTCGACCTTGCCGTTGCGGTTCAGCGGGAGTTCGGGCCGCAGGAGCACGGCCCAGGGCACCAGGTGGGGCGGCAGTTCGGCGCTCAGGGCCTCGCGGAGCCGTGCGGCGAGACCGGCCGCGCCGTCCGGTGCGGCCGTGGCGGCCTCGGCCGCTTCGGGCTCGGGGAGGACGTAGGCGAGGAGGCGCTTGTTCCCGGAGGCGTCGGCCTGCGGGACGACGACCGCGTCGCGCACCTCCGGGTAGCGGGTGAGGACCGCCTCGACATGGCCGGGTTCGACCCGGAAGCCCCGGATCTTCACCTGCTGGTCGGCGCGGCCGAGGAACTCGACGAGGCCGTCGGGCCGCCGCCGGACCAGGTCCCCGGTGCGGTACATGCGGGCGCCGGGCTCGGGAGCGTAGGGGTCGGCCACGAACCGTTCGGCGGTGGCTCCCGGCCGTCCGACGTAACCGCGGGCGAGCCCGTCGCCGGAGGTGTAGAGCTCGCCGGTCTCGCCGTCCGGCACGGGGCGCAGTTCCGCGTCGAGGATCGCGATGCGGGTGCCCTTGATCGGCCGGCCGATCGGCACGGACTCGTCCGCCGCCGGCGGTGTGTCCGTGGTCCAGCAGGTGGTGAAGGAGGTGTTCTCGGTGGGCCCGTAGCCGTTGGTGAACAGCAGCCCGGGGTACGCGTCCATCAGCCGGCGCACATGACTGGCCGAGGCGACGTCGCCGCCGGTCAGGACGTGGCGCACGCCCTCGAAGGCTTCGAGGTGCTGGGTCACCATCTGGTTGAAGAGACCGGTGGTGAGCAGCAGGACGGTGACGCCTTCCTGCTGGATCTCCTTGGCGAGCTGGTCGAGTTCGACGGTCCGGCCGGCGTGGACCACCAGCCGGGCGCCGTTCACCAGCGGGCCCCAGATCTCGATGGTGGAGGCGTCGAAGGCGACCGGGGCGAGTTCGAGGAAGACGTCGTCGCCGTGGATCTCCATCCAGTCCGGCGCGTACAGCAGCCGGGCGACGGCCCGGTGCGGGACGCCGACGCCCTTGGGCTCGCCGGTGGAGCCGGAGGTGTAGCTCACGTAGGCGAGCTGGTCCGGGTGGCCCGCGGGCAGCGCGGCGGCCTCGGGGCGCGCGGCCGGCTCGTCGGGACCGGGCATGCCGAGCAGCCGGCAGTGCGGCGGGACCCGGCCCGCCCGTTCCTCCTCGGCCACGACCACGCCGGCCCCCGCGTCCTCCAGGAGGCGGGCGCACCGGCCGTCCGGCTCGCCGGGGTCGACGACCAGATAGGCGGCGCCGGCCTTGAGGACGGCGAGCAGGGTGACGATGAGCGCGGTGGAGCGGTGGGCGAGCACGCCGACGACGTCGCCGTGCCCCACGCCCGCGTCACGCAGCCGCCGGGCGAAGTCCTCGGCCCGGTTCTCCAGCTGGGTGTACGTCAGGGTTTCGGTGCCGCACACGACGGCCGGCCGGTGCGGATGCGCGGCAGCCTGCCGGGCCACCTTTTCGTGGATGCAGAGCGGGGGTTTTCCGGGCTCGTAACCATCCAAGGCGGATGCGATCCTTTCGCTTTTCCGCGGCCTGCCGCGGATGCACTGAATTGCAGGCGGGAGGGGCGGTTTCACGGCACGCCCCGAGAAGGTCTTGGCTGAGATCATACGGGCCTGCGGCCGGTGGGGGGCGGCGCATTCTGGCCAAGATCCATAGGTGCCGGGAGGTGAAGCCGTGGCCGGTTTTCGGCAATCGGAAGATCCGCCGCCACCTGGTACATCCGTTTGTGGGGCTTTCCTGCTCCGACTACCGGATGCGCGATGCCGATAATCGAATGCATTCCTGTCCTGTTCTCCCCCTTCGAGGGGTTTCCCATAGGCAGGCAAAAAGCGGAAGATTTACTTCCGAGAGGCTGAGTCGCGCCGGGTAAGACACGTATTGACCTGCGCTC
Source organism: Streptomyces venezuelae ATCC 10712 (assembly GCF_008639165.1). Taxonomy (NCBI): domain Bacteria; kingdom Bacillati; phylum Actinomycetota; class Actinomycetes; order Kitasatosporales; family Streptomycetaceae; genus Streptomyces; species Streptomyces venezuelae. The sequence goes on from NZ_CP029197.1 coordinate 6,773,222, forward strand.
CGGGCGCGTGCTTTGCTGATCGATAAGTCGTGTGCCGCCCCCAGCGGGCGTCGAGGAGGAAAGAATGCGTTATTGCCTGCACAGCTCGATCGGTCACATAACGGACGCCATGATCGAGAGTTATGCAGAATTGCCGCTCGATCAATTCCTGAAGGACGGCGACCGATTCCGCTACCGCGCTTTCGGGCGGGCCGCGATCAAGGGTGACTCGATCGAATGGCTCACCGATCTCTCCTTCTTCCAGGCCAAGAAGATCAACCACTACGCCGGCGGATTCACCCGGCAGGCCATCCCGCTGGGCCCGGCCGCCCAGGAATTCACCGAGCGGCTCGTGCGCGACCCGCGGACCCGTGAGCTGCTCAACGCCGAAGAGTTCGAGATCAACTGTCACCAGATCCGCATCGTCGCCACCGACGACGAGGTCGGCCTCCCGGTCCCCGAGGGCTTCCACCGCGACGGCTACGACCTGGTCTCCGCCACCTGCATCGCGCACGACAACATGTCCGGCGGCATCTCCCTGGTCCGCGAGGCCAAGGTCGACGGCGTCGAGAGCGACGAGGGGGACATGCTGTTCGAGCGGGTGATGGCACCCGGCGAGACCCTCTACTTCGCCGACGAGCACGTCGTCCACTACGTCACGCCCATCACCCCGAAGGTGCCGGGCCGGCCGGCCTACCGCGACGTGGTCGTCACCACCTACGACGTCAGCGGACGCGGTGGCCTGGCGGACGACGAATGCTGAACCGCACCGCCGCCGAGCGCAACGGCGGCCGCTACCTGCTGCTGCTCGGCGCCGACATCCCGCTGCGCGAGCGGGCCGTCGTCTCCGCCCTGCGCAGCTACCCCGGCCCCGTCCTCGGCATGAGCACCCGTCCGGCGGCCCCGCTGGCGAACCGGTTCTTCGACCATGTGCTCAAGGCCGACTACTACAACGCCGAACAGGCCCTCGCGGCCGTCCGGGAGTTCGAGAAGGAGACCGGCCTGCGGCCGGACGCCGTGGTGCCCGTCATCGAGATGACCGTGCACGTCTCCGTGGCGATCGCCCGCCACTACGACCTGCCCACCCTCTCCGACGACTGCCTGGCCCTGGCCCGGGACAAGCACGCGATGAAGCTGGCCTTCGAGCGGGCCGGCGTCCCCTGCGCGCGGCACCGGACCTTCGGCACCCTCGACGAACTGCGCGCGGCCGCCGACGAACTCGGCCTCCCGCTGGTCCTGAAGCCCCGGGACTTCGCCGGCAACGTCGGCACCGTCCTGGTGTCCTCGGCGGAGGACCTCCCCGCGGCCTTCGACTACTGCCGCGACGGACTCCTGGAGGTCGCCCCCACCTACGACTTCGCCGACGGCCGCTACCAGGCCGAGGAGTTCGTCGACGCCCCGTACGAGGTCTCCGTCGAGGTCGCCAACCTCGGTGGGGAGCGCGCCGTCCTCGCCGTCACGGACAAGTCCAAGGCCGGGGCCCCCTACTTCTCCGAGATGGGCCAGCTGGTGCCCAGCGCCGAGACGCACAACGAGGCCCTGCGCCAGGTCGCGCTCGACGCCTGCGAGGCCCTGCTCATCGACCGGGGCGTCGCCCACGTCGAGGTCCTGGTCGACGGGGACCGGCTCAGCGTGGTCGAGGTCGCCGCCCGTCCCGGCGGCGACGGCATCATGGACCTGGTCGAGCGGGTCTACGGCTACAGTCCGTACGACGTCCACATCGCCTCTTACCACGGTTCGATCGACCGGCTCCCGGAATTCCCCACCGTACCTCTGGGGATCGGTGCGACGGCCTTTCTCAAGACACCGCCCGGCACCGTCACCGAAGTGCGGCCGCTGCCCGACACCACGCACCGGGAAATCACCCTCCACCCCACCGCCAAAGCCGGTGACCGCTCGCGCAGCGACGGTTCCTACATGGCCCGCGCCGGAATCCTGGAGTGTTTCGCGGACGGTCCCGACCACGATCCGCGGGCCTTCCGCGCCGAGGTGGACGAGCTCGCGAGGACCCGCGCCGGGCAGATCTTCACCGTGGAACCCGCCCCCGGCGACGGGGATGACCTGCGATGACGAACCCGTTCGACGACCCGGAGGGCCGCTTCCTCGTGCTCGTGAACGACAAGGGACAGCATTCGCTGTGGCCCGGCGGGATCGACGTTCCGCAGGGCTGGAAGTCCGTCTACGGCGTTTCCCTCCGGGACTCCTGCGTCGAGTACATCGAAGCCAGTGCGAACGACACGAGCCGGGGCGATTCCCCCGGAAGGGCCGTATGAGAAATTCATGACCGATCCGTGAATTCTTGGCTACCGCGGACACCGCGCCAGGCCGGATACTCGATGCGATCGTGGTGTCAAGTCGAGGAATACTCGTGCGGAGTATGGGTGAACCCGGGACCGTGCACCTCTGGTCCCTGCGAGAGGACGTCGCTGTCGAGCGGGAGGGCGACGGCGGTCTTCTGCTCGTCGGCCCCTGGGGCGGCGAGCGCATCGGTGATGCCCATCCGGTGCTGCGCGAGGCCCTCTACCGGATGGAGCTCGGGCCCGTCCTGCTGAGCAACGTCGGCCCCGCGCCCGACGGCCCGGTCTACCGGGCCGGCGTGTACCTGGTGCTCCTCCCCGCGCTGCAGCGGCTCTCCCACCTGGTCGTGCGCACCCTGGGCCTCGCGGACCTGCGGGGCCCGCTCCTCTCGGTACTGCCGCTCACCCGGCCCGCGGTGTTCGTGCTGCCGCGGCTGGGCGAGACGGACCAGGTCCGGCTGCGCCAGGGCGTCACGCTGCTCCTGGAGTCCAAGGGCTTCCGGCTCGAACGGGGCGGCGCGGAGTACCGGGTGCAGCTGCACCGCCCGGAGCCGATGTGGGTGGTCGCGATGCTGGCCGTCTCCGTCACGCCCGAGGCGGTGGCGCGTGCCCTGCCGCTGCCGCTCTCGGTGACCAGGGAGATCCTGGAGTACCTGGCGGCGGCGGGGATGCTCGTACGGGAGGGCCAGGCGGAGGAGCCTTCGCTGTGACGGTCGGCGCGGGCCTTGCCCGGAGGTCCGGTGCGGGCCTCGCCCGTCGGGCCGGTGCGGCTCTTCGCGCTGACGCCCGTCCCGGTCAGAGCAGCCAGTCGGCGTCCATCGCGATCTTGATGGCGTCCACCCGGTTGCGCGCGTTCAGCTTGGTCACCACGGACGTCAGGTAGTTGCGCACAGTCCCCAGCGAGAGTCTCAGCCGGCCCGCGATCTCGATCGGCTCGAGGCCCTCCGCCGCCAGCCGCAGCACTTCCGTCTCCCGGGTCGTCAGCGGGCTCTGCGAGCTGTTCCACGCGGAGAGCGCCAGCTGGGAGTTGATCACCCGTCGGCCGGCGGCCACGTTCCGTACGGCCTCGGCCAGTTCGTTCGGCGGGGCGTCCTTGAGCAGGAAGCCGGCGACCTGGGCGGACAGCGCGCGGCGGAGCGCTCCGGGGCGGCCGAGACTGGTGAGGATGAGGGCCCGGCACTCCGGCAGCTGTTCACGCAGCTCGGCGGCGGCGGTGAGGCCGTCCGTGCCGGGCAGGTCGATGTCGATGATGGCGACGTCCGGGCGGTGCTCCAGGGCGGACGGCACGATCTGGTCGCCGCGTTCGAGCTCGCAGACCACTTCGAGGTCGTCCTCCAGGTCGAGCAGGGCCACGAGCGCACCGCGCACCATGTTCATGTCCTCGGCCAGCAGAATGCGGATCGGCATGATGAAGGTCCTTCCCGGCCGGATCGCGGCCGTCGGGGGCAGGGTGCGCGGTCAGACCGCCGGGTCCGGAAGGGGCCGCGGGTCGTCGTCGGGTGAGGCGGGTGAGGCGGGGGAGGCGGGGGAGGCGGGTGAGGCCGGAGAGGCCGGGCCCGCCGGGGCGGCGGGCTCCGGGCAGAGGGGGTCCGCCGCGGAGGCGGGGCCCCCGGCGGGGCGGGCCGGTGCCTCGGCCGTCAGGCTGAACGTTCCTGCCGGACCCCGTGCGACCGTGAGCCGGCCGGAGGCGTTCAGGAGCCGCGCCCTGAGGTTGCCGAGACCGCTGCCGCTGTCGGGCGACTCGTCACGGTACGCGGGATCCACCCCGTCGTTGATGACGGTGAGCCGGACCCAGCCGTGCTCCTGGACGGCCTCCAGCGTGCACGTACGGACGTCGGAGTGGCGCAGCAGGTTCGTCACCGCCTCGCGGAGCACGGCGGCGAGCATCGAGTCCACCTGCCCGTCGAGCCCGGCCAGCCGGATGTCGGTGCGCACGTCGACGTCGGCGGCCTGGAGCAGCGACCGGGCCGCTCCCAGCTCCTGTTCGAGCGACATCCGGCGCAGTCCGCTGGAGACGGAGCGGACGTCGGCGAGCGACTGGCGGGAGATGACGAGGACTTCGCTCACCTCGTGCATCGCCCGCTCCGGATGGGTGGGGATCAGCCGGTGGATGAGCTCGCTCTTCAGCGTGATCGCGGAGAGCGTGTAGCCGAGGAGGTCGTGCAGGTCGCGGGCGAAGCGGAGCCGCTCCTTGGTGACGGCGAGGCCCGCGAGCTGGCCCCGGGTGGCGTGCAGGGCCTGCACGAGCTCCGTCATGCGGGACAGGCCGAAGACGACGAGGCCGGTCAGCAGCGTGGACAGGCAGAGGTAGAAGGTCTCCTGGAAGGTCAGGCCGTCGAGGGTCGGCGGGCCCAGCATGGTGAGTCCGACGACGCCGTACGCGGGCCAGGCCCAGCGGCTGGGCAGGAGCAGCAGCAAGGAGCCCGCAAGGAAGCCGGCCATGGCTCCCCACTGGGAGTGGAACACGGCGATCGGCAGATACGTGAGCAGTGCCTGCGCGGACAGCGTCGTCGCCCACCGCCGCACGGGGGCGTGGCGGGCTCCGGGCCGGGAGTGGCTCAGCTGGAGGAAGAAGATGAGGACCAGGCAGACGCCCGAGGTGATCAGCTCGGGGAGACGGTGCTGTTCGCCCGCGAGGTTCAGTGCCGTCACGCTCAGATAGCCGAGCAGGGCCACCGTGAGGATGTTCCGGGCAAGCCGTGGGGCGGGCAGGTCGTGGGCGTCGAGGGGTGACCTCGTCGTGCCCGCGTCCGGTAACCCGTCCTGGTGCGCGCTGTGTTCATCGTGACGTGGCATTGGTCCGTCCGCCCGTTGGTGCCCTGTCCGTGGCCTCTGATGCTCCCGTGGTGCGGGCATGCGGAGCCGAGTGTATGCGTTCCGCACGAACACCGGCGCGATTAAGCGGGGCCGGTGTAGAGGTCAGACGAACAGCGGGACCGGGTTCAACTGGTCATACGGGGTAGGGGCGGTGAGCCGGCCGAGGGTGACGGGGACGTCGTAGAGCCGGCCGGGGGCGAACCTGGCCCAGAAGTGCCGCAGCCCCGGGACGACGACCTTCACCACGGGGAGTTCCAGGTCCGGCCGGGTCTGGTCCAGGACGAGCAGCTCCATGCCCCGCGCCCGTACCGTCTCGGTGATCGCCGTGACGTCCTCGCGGAGGTCGGCGGTGGGCCGGTAGGCCCAGGCGGCCGGGCCGCGCGCGGGCAGCCCCGGCGCGGGGGCCAGGTACGGCCGCCCGGCCCGGGTGGCGTGCCGCCACCAGTCGAGCGCGTCGGGGTCGTCGATCCGGTAGCCGCTGCCCTCCGGGGTCACCTCGGCGACGAGGGGCAGGAGTTGGCCCATCTCCGTGACGGCCCGGCGCAGCGCGACCCGGGGGTCGAAGTGGGCGCCGAAGCCGAAGAGCACGTCCTCGGCCGGCTTGTCGGTGCGCCGGGACAGGGCCGCGATCACCGGGATGCCGAAGTCCGAGGTGAGGTCCAGGGCCCAGACCTCGCGGTGCAGCGCCGCGTAGCCGTCGATCGTCCGGTCGAGGTACGGCTCCGCGAACGCGTCGAGGTCGAGCGCCGGTTGCCGGGTGCGGTTGTACCACCACAGGGCCACCGCGTCGCGCTCGACCAGTTCGAGGAAGCCCTGCACTAGGGCGTCCTCGGGGCTGCTGCCCGCGGCGTTGCCGTTGGAGTCGGCGCACATCCCGTCCGGGGACGGCTCCTCGCTGAAGTACAGCATCGACGTGGGCAGCAGCCGCTGCTCGCCCCCGGTGAGCGACCACACGGGCGTCCACTCGGTGGCCGCCGCCTCGTCGAACGGCGGTGGTACGTACTGGAGTCGGGAGCCACGCGCGTTCCAGCCGTGCCGGTCGCGCAGCTGGCGCTCGTGGTAGAGCTGGCTCGCGTTGGGGTGCACGGCGGCCGGGCCGAGCCCGCGGTAGGAGTCGCGCACCACCGGCTCGTCGCCCTGCCGGGTGCCGCTGTAGCGCTCGACCGCCTCGCCCAGGGCGCTGACCCGGGCCTCCGTCTCGGTCAGCCCCTTGCCGCCGCTGAGCGACCGCAGTCCGGCGCGCAGTCCGCCGAGGGTCGTGCTCCGCATGGCCAGGTTGTGGCCGGAGAGGTAGGCGTGCACGAAGTCGGGGCTGCCCGGGGCGCTGCGGATCTCCTTGACGATCCCGGTCACCGGGTCCACCAGGGGCCCGTAGCGCTCCAGCATCCGGGCCGGGGTGAGCGCCCGGTGGCCGTTGAGGTCCTCGGTGGTCTTGGGGCGCGGCCGGGCGACGAACGGGCGGGAGATCCGCCGGGCCACCAGCTCCGGATCGCCGCACGCGGCGCACTGCGGCAGCCGGACGACCGGGTGCGCGGAGCCGCGCGGGCCGTGCGGGCCGAGGGTGTCGTGGACGTACACGGAGTCCTGGCCGGCGTGGCGCCGGCCCGCGAGCCACTGCGCCGCCTCCACCACCGCGAGCTGCGCGGTGAGGGCGCGCACCGCGGGCAGCGTCGCCTGCGGCCGGGCCGGCGGGCCCGCCAGGCCGAGGGCGCGCCGCAGCGGCTCCTCGGAGCGGCGGTGCCCCCGGAGCCGGTGCGCGAGACAGTGCCAGCAGGGGCCTTCGTACGGCCGGAAGAACGGACCGATCCAGCCGGCGGCGGAGCCCACCCCGGCCAGCAGCCAGGGGCGGCGGGCGGCCCGCTGGGCGACGTCGATCTCGCACAGGGCGGGGGACAGGTAGTCGTCGCAGACCACGAGCGTGAGGGCCGCCTCCTCGCCGTCACCCGCGAGGCCGAGCCCGGAAGCGCGGCAGGCGTCCCGCACCTCGTCGGTGCCGACGCCGCCGGCCCCGACGACCCGTACGGCGCCCCGGGCGACGGCCGCTCCGGCCCGCGCGCCGTCCAGGCCCGCCAGGTCCCAGTACGCCTCGGCGGCGGCGTCCGGCCGGTGGGGGGCGGCCGGGGGCCCGGCGGGCGCGGCGCGGAGCGTCAGCAGGCCGGCGGCCTCCAGGGCCCGCAGCGCCCGCAGCGCCTCCTCGGGGCCGAGGGCGGCAGCGGCCTCCCCCAGTACCTCGGCGGGGCTGCGGCTTCCGTCGAGCAGCGGCGCCAAGACCTCCGCGGGGTCTCCGTGGAGCGCGGTGACCCCGCGGTGCGAGACGAGGTACACCGCCTCGCCGGGTACGACGGTCGCCCGCAGGTGCCGTCGGAAGCCGAGTCGTGTGCGGTCGTCGGCGGGCGCCCCGCCGTCTCCCTCGCTGAGCATGCCGCCCCCGTCTCGGCGCCTACGCGGCCGGGGCGGGAGCGGTGGGGCCGTCGACGGGGACGGAGACGATGCAGATGCTGAGCATCGCGGCGCCCTGCTGCTCGGGCAGCGCGTCGAGGTCCTCGATGACGAGGTGGCGCACGGCGGACCGGGGCGCGCCCGCGACGGTCGGCTCGGGACGGCGGGCGGGTGGTGCGACGGCGATCGTCATCTCTTCCACTCTCCAGTGTTCGGCGGCCAATCTCGGGGGTAATTCTTCACCGGACGGGCGGAACGGAACAGTGTGGTAATCACTGTGCGGGTGTGAAGTTCTCATGGCTTCGGGGGAGTTCCACATTTCACGCGGACCATACAATCGGAAATGTGCCGTCCGATCGGATTCCTGAATTCCGTTTCGATCGTGCCAGGCCGTGACCGGCCATGGATGGCCGGTCCGTGGCTTGACCACGTGAATTCACCAGGCCGCGCGTATGAATCCCTCACCCCCTAGCCGTGAGAATCAGAGATACCTCCTGACGTGCGAATCGCTTACAGTTGCCGAGGCGAGAACGGCTCGCCGGATACGTTCCGAACGGTGGGAGATGGGTCATGACCGGTGAGGAACTCCTTGTTGTTCTCTCTGCCGTCGGACACCCGCAGCGCCTCCGGATCGTCGCCGAGCTGTCCAGGGGACGGCGGTACGTCAGCGAGCTCGCCCGGTGCCTGGTGATCTCACGGCCCCTCCTCTACATGCACCTGGAGCGGCTGGAAAAGGCCGGCATCGTGGTCGGCACCCTCGAACTGTCCGAGGACGGCAAGGCGTTGCGGTATTTCGAGCTGGTCCCCTTCGACGTGCGGCTGAACGTGGCCGGCGTCCTCGCCGCCGTCCAGGGCGACAGCGCGCTCCGCGGCGAGTACGCCCTGGCGTCAGAGCGTGGTCAGCGGGGCGTCAGCGGATGAACCGAGCATGAAGCGACGCGCCCGGTCCGAAGGGCCGGGCGGTCCGTCGTCCGCGCGCACCACCCGGGTCCGGCTCGCAGGCGCGTCACGGCCCCGCGCGCCGCAACCGTCCCGGCGGACGGACGAGCTCGTCCACCTTTCCGTCGTGGAGATTCGGGGGCCTTCACCGTGCAACGCATTCACTTCTCCAGCGTCGACCTGGCCCGCACCCGGCTGAGGACCAGCGCCGGGCCGCTCGTCGAGACCGCGTTCGCCGCGTTCCTCCTCGGCCGCGGCGTCGGCGCCCCGTACGCGGGATGGCGCAGACAGGTCGGCACACGGCTGCCGCCGCCACCGCCCCGGCCGGGGAAGGGGCCCGGCGCCGAACTCGACGACCTGGTCCGCCGCGCCCTCGAATGCGGCGCGGACCCCGGCCGTGCGACACCCCCCGGCGCCGTCCCGCCACCCGCCCCCGGAACGGCCAACCGGCCCGACCTGCCCGACATCTGGCGCGCGGCCGTCGCCCCGTACTGGGACAAGATCCTGGAGTACCTGGAGGCGGACTGCGAGGCGCGCGGCCGGGCCGTGATGGCCGGCGGAGTGGAACAGCTGCTCTCCACGGCGCACCCCAGGATCACCTGGACGTCCCCCGTCCTGGAGATCCCCGACGGCCCCGAAGGCGACGTCGTGCTCGGCGGCCGGGGCCTGGTGCTCGCCCCCTCCGTCTTCCTCAACCACCGTCCAGGGCAGCTCATCTGGCTCCAGGACGGCACCGGGCGGCCGACCCTCGTGGTCTCCGCCCCGCCCCGCGCCCACGAGGCCGCCGTCCTGTGGGCGGAGCCCGACGAGACCCCCGAGGCGCTCGGCGCGCTCGTCGGCCAGACCCGGGCGGCCGCCCTGCGGGTGCTGCGGGCCGCCTGCACCACCTCCGAACTCGCCGACCGGCTCGGCATCTCACGGGCCGGAGCCAGTCAGCACGCCGCCGTGCTCCGGAGCACCGGCCTCATCACCAGCCGCCGGGTCCGCAACTCCATGCTGCACTCGGTCTCCCCGCTCGGCCTCGCCCTGCTCGACGGGCGGCCCGCCCGCCCGGCCGGCGGCCCGCGCGGCCCGCGCCGCGAGCCGCTGGCCCGCGGCGCCGTCCGGCCCACGGCCTGAATCCCGGCTCCCGGCCCCCGCGCGGACAACTCGCCCGCCCCACGCGGGCACCCGCCCGCCCCGCCACGCACAGGAACCCGCCCGGCCGCGAGGGCCGGGCGGGTTCCCGTGTGCGCCGGACGGTCAGGGGGAGCGGCGGGCCTCCCGGGTCACGCCGCCGACCAGGAGCGGAACTCCCGCAGCCCGTACAGGAGCGGCGGGCGCTCCTGCTGCCGCCGGATGGCGAGGGTCTCGCCGAAGACGGTGACGTGGTCGCCGGTCCGCTGGGTCAGGGTCACCTTGCAGTCCGCGATCGTGTGGGCGTCCCGGACCAGATGCGGTCCCGGCGCTCCCGGCGCCCGCTCCCAGGGCAGCAGCCGGAAGCGCTCCGGGTCGCCGGAGGCGAACAGCTCGGCGGCCTCCCGCGCTCCGTCGTGCAGCAGGTTCACGGTGAACCCGCCGCTGTCGAGGACCGCCTGGAGGGTGGGGCTGCCGGCGCGCAGGCACACCAGCAGGGTCGGCGGGTCGAGGGAGACGCTGCACAGTGAGGAGCACGTCATCCCGCGCGGGGTCCCGTCGGGGTCCACACAGGTGACGATGCAGACGCCGGTGGGAAAGCCGCTCATCATCGTCCGGAATCCGCCGGCGGTGGTGGACTGCGGGGCGGGCGGGGTCCGGACCGCGGGTTCGGTCATCGTCTTCCGCTTTCTGTCGTGGTGAGGGGAACCGGCTCGACCCGGGGCGGGTCGCTCCCGCGGTCGAGGAGGTCGAGCAGCGGGCCGGTCATGGCCGTCGTCACCAGGGCCATCACGGTGAGCGCCAGCATCATCGCCGCGGACAGGATGCCCGCCGCGTATCCGGCCTGGACGACGACGAGTTCGGTCAGGCCGCGGGTGTTCATGAGGACCGCGATCCGCACGGCCAGCCGGGGCGGCCGGCCGTCGAGCCGGGCGCCCGCGTACGAGCCGAGGCCCTTGCCGAGGCAGCCCAGCGCGACCGTCCAGGCGATCAGCGTCCAGGACGCCGCGGGGGAGACGTCGTCGAGCAGCGCGATCCCCGAGACCACGAAGAACGTGGGGACCAGTGCCCGCCCGGTCCGCGACACGGCCGAGACCGTGCGCGTCCAGGGCTCGGACTCGCCCCCGGGGACCGCGAAGCCGACCATCGCCGCCCCGAGGATGGCGGTCATGCCGAGGTCCTTCATGGTGAGCGCGACCGCGAGGGCGGCGGCGCCGAGAAGGAGGGCGGCGACAGCGGGGAAACGCTTCGCCGCACGGCGGGCGGTCCCGGTGCGCAGGGCCAGGCCGAGGGCCGTCGCGCACCCGATGCCCAGGGCGACCGCCGCGAGACTGCGGACGAGACCGGCGGCCTCGCCGGACGCCAGGGCGACCGAGGCGGTGAACAGCAGCCAGGCGACGGCGTCGATGACGAGGGCCGAGGTCATCGCCAGGCGGCCCGCCGTGGTGCGGGACATCCCGCGCTCGGTCAGGATCCGGGCGAGCACGGGCACCGCCGTGACCGACATCGCCACCGAGACCATCAGGGCGAAGGCGGGCAGCGGCGCGGTGCCGCGGGCCGCCGCGTCGTCCGTGAGCTGCACCCAGCCGACCAGCAGCAGACCGGTGAGCAGCGGTAACGCCAGGGCGCCCACGGTCAGCGCGGTCGCCCCGCGACGGTCGGGCCCGGAGGCCCCGGGGGGCCCGGCCCGCAGTTCATGGGCCAGGCCGACCAGGTAGAAGACCAGACCGGCCTCGGCGACGAAGGCGACGAGGTGGAGGACCTGGTCGGGGAGCGCGGCCTCGAAGGCCGGCCGGCCCACCAGCGCGAGCGCGGCGGGTCCGGCCAGCAGCCCCAGGGTCACCTCCCCGACGACCACGGGCTGGCGCGCCAGCCGTGCGGCCCACCGGCCCGCGAAGGCGATGACCGCCACCACGCACAGGACCGCGACGGCGTGCGGGATCCGGGGCCACGAGTTGAGGACGTCCATGGTGGGGGGTCCTTTCCGGCCGGGGGCGCCGTCAGCCCAGCTGGGTGAAGTAGTCGTAGGCCTTCGGCAGCACCTTGACCAGACGCTCGGTCTTCTCCCTGATGAGCTCGAACTCCTGGAGGGCGGCCGACGGGTCGGACAGCGCGAGGGCCGGGGAGGGCGCGAGGTCGATGCCGCCCATGCCGAGCAGGATGCACATGTACGAGTACGCCGGCAGCCCGTGGTAGTACGGGAAGATCGACTCGCTGTCCGGCAGCTGCACCTTCCACTTCTCGATGCGCTCGGCGAGCGAGTCCGGTATCGCGCGGGTCTTGGTGTCGCGCCAGTACTGGGTGTCCGAGCGCTTGGCCGCGACGTAGTGCAGCACCAGGAACTCCCGTACGCCGTCCATGACGTGGGCGATGGCGTTGTTGTAGAGGTCGCGGTGGGCCGGGTTCCAGTCCTCGCCGGGGAAGTTCTTGGCGAGCTGCTCGATGGCGTGGTGGATGAAGAAGATGCCGGTGGACTCCAGGGGCTCCACGAAGCCGCTGGACAGGCCGATGGCCACGCAGTTCTTCACCCAGGAGTTACGGGTGCGGCCGATGCGCATCTTGATGTGGTTGGCCTCGACGTCCGCCGCGGCCGGCCCCACGAACTCGCGCAGGGTGCGCTCGGCGTCCTCCGGGGACAGGTAGTCCTTCGCGTACACGTACCCGGTGCCGACCCGCCCGGTGAGCGGAATCGTCCAGATCCACCCGGCGTCCTGGGCCGTGGCGGTCGTGCACGGCCGGATGCCGCGCCGCTCCATGTCCATGGGCACCTGGAGGGCGACCGCGCTGTCGTTGGGCAGCGTGTCCTGGTAGGAGATGAACGGCTCCTCCAGGGCCTGGTTGATCAGCACGCCGCGGAAGCCGGTGCAGTCGATGTACACGTCGCCGGTGATGTCGCCGTGCTCGGCGGTCTTCACGGCGGAGATCCAGCCGCGCTCGTCGAGCTCGACCTTCGTCACGTCGTCGACGATGTGCTTCACGCCCCGCTCCACGGAGTACCGCGTGAGGTACTTGGCGAGGAGCGCGGCCTCGAACTGGTAGGCGTAGGGGAACTGGGTCTTCCCCTGGTGCTCCGACATCGTCAGGCCCTGCATCTCGTTCCCGTCCTCGTCGAAGGCCTGGTCGATGAGGGTGCCGTCGCGGTGCCGGGGGCTCAGTCCGGCGTCGATGACCGACGCCATGACGAAGCAGTCCTTGTCGAAGCGGTCGGTCGGCCCGTTCTTGAGCCACCAGTCGGTCAGCGGGAAGCCGTTGACCGAACGCATCTGCTCGAACGGGTGGTAGAAGTAGTGTCCCGGCTGCCGCCAGTTCTCGAAGCGCACGGCCAGCTTGTACGTGGCGTTGCACGCCGGCATCCAGTCCTTCTCCTTGAGTCCGAGGAACTCGAAGAAGTGGCGGATGTCGCTGAACGTGGCCTCGCCTACACCGACCGCTCCGACGGAGCCCGATTCGACGAGGGTGATGTCGATTCGTTCCCCGAACGCGGCCTTGAAGTACGAGGCGGTCATCCAGCCGGCCGTTCCGCCGCCCACGATCACAACTCGGTTGAGCACGACGACTCCTTCGGTGGGAAGTTTGGGATGGCGCCACCGAAGAACGACTCTAGGCCGGACGTGAAACGAGCACGAGGTCTTTCAGTACCCGCCGAATATCGCAGTTGAGACCCGTCGGAAGTCCCGATCAGGAAACGCAATTGACGGGATGTCAGTACGGTGTCAGGTATGTGCGGGACACTCCGCGGGAATGCTTCTCAGGAGGCCTGAGAAAGCCCGTGGAAACACCTGTAGGTTTTTTCTTTCAGGTGAAAGCCGCAGGTGGCAGCGGGTGCTGGGGCATACCCGAGAGCGATGTCCCGGCGCGCGAGGTGGTATTTCCCGGAGCTCCCCGACTTCGCGCATGATGCTCCATGTCCGCGTGTTGACATGGGGGTTCCGACTGTGGAAATCAATGTTCTCGGCTCGCTTTTCCTCTCGCACGGAGGGAAGCGCTACACGATGGCCTCGCAGCGCGCGAGCGTCGTCCTCACCATGCTCGCCCTGTCCCCCGGAATACCGGTCACCGCCGATCAGCTGGTGGACGAACTGTGGGCCGATCAGCCCATGGCCAACGCGCGCAACGCGCTCCAGGCGAACGTCCGCAGACTCCGCAAGCTGCTCCAGACCGTGACGGGCCAGGACGGCGCCGAGATCCTCCGGACCGCGAGCAACGGATACGTGCTCGACACCCCGGCCGAGGCCGTGGACGCCCACCGCTTCCTCGAACTCGCCGGCACCGGCGCCGGCCTGACGGGACCCGACCCGGCGCGCGCCATCGACACCCTGGAGGCCGCCCTCGCCCTGTGGCGCGGACCCGCACTCCTCGACACCAGCGAAGGACTGCGCTGCCGGATCCAGGCGGCCCACCTGGAGGAGCGCCGCATCACGGCCTACGAGGACCTCACCGCCGCCCGGCTCTCGGTCGACGCCGCCCGGGTCCCCGTCTCCGAACTGCGCCAGCTCGCCGCCGAGCACTCCGGCCGGGAGAGGCTGAGCGAACTGCTGATGCTCGCGCTCTACCGCGACGGCCGCCAGGCCGAGGCCCTCGAGGTCTTCCACGGGGCCCGCGCCCGACTCGCCGGCGACCTCGGACTCGAACCCGGCCGCGCGCTCCACCACGCCTACGAGGCGATCCTCCGGCAGGACGAGACGCTCGGCGAGCCGCGCCGCGCCCTCGCGCACTCCGCCCCCGCCCTGGCCTAGGGGGGCGTCCCCCTTCCCCGCCGCCCCTCCCGGGGCGCCCCCGCGGCCCCGCCCCGCCGACATGGACGGTGTCAGTCCCCCCTGTTAGCGTGGCGATCCTCCCGGGGTGTCCGTCAGGGGGACGTCCACAGGGGCCGGCCAGACACGGGGGACAGGTGAACGTCGAGTTACGCCACGCGAGAGTCGTGACGGCCATCGACCGCGCGGGGAGCATCTCGAAGGCCGCGGCCGAACTGGGCCTCCCGCAGTCGAGCCTCACCGCGCAACTGCGGCGCATCGAGAAGGCCCTCGGCGGCGAACTGTTCGTCAGAACCCGCTCCGGCGTGACCCCCACCCCGCTCGGGGAGCGGCTCACCCCCATGCTCGCCGACCTGGTGCGCCAGGCCGACCTCGTGATCGCCGAAGCCACCGCGTACACCTCGGACGTCTTCCGGTTCGGGAACACGGAATGGACGCCGCCGTCCCTGCGCGCCGTGCTCCAGGAGGCGCTGCCCGTCGTCGAGGTGCGGACCGAGACCCTCGCCCCGGCCGCCGCCGTGGCGGCGGCGCGCGCCGGGGCGCTCGACGCGGCCCTGGTGACCGGCAGGCCGGGCACCGCCACCACCGGCCTCGAACCGCCGCTGGCCGGCGCCGTCGTCGTACGGGAACCGGTCTGGCTGGCCGTACCGCCCGGGCACCCGCTGGCCGGCCGGAGCGTCGTGGACGTCCGCGACCTGACCGGCCTGCGGTGGATCCGGTACGCCAGGGAGCACTGGTTCCACCCCATCGAGAAGCAGCTGTTCGCCAGGGTCGCGGGCACCGACCCCGAGGTGCTGCACCACGTCGACGGCCACCACGAGGCGATGAACTGGGTCAGGGACGCCGACGCGGCCGCCCTCACCACCCCCACCGGCGCCACCAAGGAGGTGACGCTGGTGCCGATCCGGGACACCGAGCGCACCGAACTGCTCCTGGTGTGGCGCGGGGACGCACTGGCCGAGTCCATGCGGCGCGGCCTCCTGGAGACGGTCCGCCGCTACTACCGCGACTACGCCCGGACCATCCCCCGGTACTGGCCGTGGATCGTCGACCATCCGGAGGAGTTCACCGAGCTCGGGCCCTTCCCCGCGCCCTGAGGACGGGTCACGGCGCGGCGGGCGCCCCCGCGGGCGGGACGCGCAGGGCGAGCCGGACCGGCACCAGGGTGGCCACCACGGTCAGCGCGGTGACGAGGCCGACGATCGCGAGATAGATCCACACCGGCCCGCCGGGCAGCCACCGCCCGTCGAGCGCCAGCCGGAAGGGCACCAGCGTCGCGGCGGCGACCAGGGAGCCGAGGACGGTTCCCATCACGGCCACCAGCAGCGCCTCGACCGACATCATCCGCATCACCTGGCCCGTGGTGGCGCCCACCAGACGCTGCAGGGCGAACTCCTCACGGCGCTCGGACGCGGCCACCACCAGGGTGTTGACCAGCGAGATCATGGCGTAGCCGATGATGGTGCCGGCCAGCAGGAAGTTGATCCAGGCATCGGCCGACCCACCGCCGGACGACGCCGCCCGCGCGCCCCCGCCGGGGGCGGCCATGACGGGAGCGACGGGCGCGGCCACGACGGGTGCAGCCGCGACAGGCGCGGCCGCGACGGTGACGACGCGCTCGGCACGGTCGTCCGCCGCGCCAGCCGAGCCTGCCCTGCCAGCCGCGCCTGCCGTGCTCACCGTGACGGCGGCCGGGCCGTGGACGGTGGTCCGGTCCGCGAGGCCGGCCGGTGCCACGGCCACGGGCGCGCTCACGGCCGCACGCGTACGGGCGTCCCGCGCGGCGTCACGGGCCGAGGCGTCCGTGGTCGTCTGGAGGTAGAGCAGCCCCGCGGCGAGCCCCGTCGCCAGCATCACCGGAGTGACCGCCCCGGCCGTCCTGACCGCCCGGGCGCGGACGTTGTCGGCGGCCAGGCCGCAGGCCGGTCCTGGCAGCAGACGCAGCGGCGGCCGCAGCACCGCGATCAGCGCCCCGGTGAGCCCCGGGCACACCAGGGCCACGCCGGAGGCCCAGAGCATCGCGGTGGGACCCGCGGTGCTCGCGGCGACGGACCCCGGCATCACCAGCGCGGTGACCAGCGCCAGGGCCGTACCGCCGGCGAGGCAGAGCAGCGCGAACACCAGCCGCGGCGCACTGATCCAGCGGCGCTGCAGCCCCGACTCGGCGAGCGCGGCGGCGGGCCGGATCAGCGCGGCGCGGCGCGAGGCGATCCAGGCGGCGGCCACGGCCGCGAGCAGGGCCGCTCCGGCGGCCGTGACCAGCGGGATCCAGCCCGCGCGGTACGGGATCTCGGGTGAGACCATGCCGCCCTCGGCGAACCGCTCCAGCATCAGCCGGCCCGCGTAGTGCCCCGGCGCCAGGGCCAGCGCCGTCGCGAGCGCGCCGATCACCAGCGTCTCGGACACCACCAGAAGGCGGATCTGGCCGGGCAGCGAGCCCACCGCCCGTAACAGGGCCATCTCGCGCATGCGCTGCTGGACGAGCACGGCGAGCGTGGAACCGACGACGAACACCACGACCATGGCGGCGATCCCGCCGAACACGGCGGAGAGCGAGACCAGTCGGGTCGCCTCGTGCTCGATCGGCGAGAACAGGACCACGGCGTGGCCGGTGCCGGTCCTCGGGGGCGGGGCGGAGGCCCGGATGCCGGTCTCCATCAGACCCCCGCACGCGGCGACGATCACGGCTCCGAGGAAGAGGGCGAGGAAGGAGGCGACGAAACCGCTCTTGCGGTGGCGCAGGGTTTGCAGAGCCAGGCCGAACATCAGACCGATCCTCCGGGGACGTGAACGGCGGGGTGCTCGGCCCAGGCGCCGAGATGGGTCATGCGCTCGGCGATCGTCTCCGCGGACGCGCCGTACACCTCGTCCACGATCCGGCCGTCGGCCAGGAAGACGACCCGGTCGGCATGGGAGGCGGCCACCGGGTCGTGCGTCACGATCACCGCCGTCCGCCCGCCGTCCCGCACCGCCGAGCGCAGCAGCCGCAGCACTTCGAGGGCGGTGTGGGTGTCGAGCGCTCCGGTGGGCTCGTCGCCGAAGATGACGGCGGGCTCCGTGATGAGGGCGCGGGCGATGGCGACCCGCTGGCGCTGGCCTCCGGAGAGCTCGTCCGGCCGGCGCTTGCCGCGGCCGGCGAGACCCACCTGCTCCAGCACCCGCGCCACGCTGCCCGGTTCGGCCTTGCGACTGGCGAGCCGCAGGGGCAGGGTGACGTTGTCCTCGACGGTCAGCGCGGGCAGCAGGTTGTACGACTGGAAGACGAAACCGATGCGCTCGCGCCGGAGCTTCGTCAGCTTCCGCTCGCTCATGCCGGTCAGCTCGACGCCGTCCAGCAGGACCGACCCGGAGGTGGGCCGGTCCAGGCCGGCCGCGCACTGGAGCAGGGTGGTCTTCCCCGATCCCGAGGGCCCCATCACGGCGGTGAAGGTGCCGCGCCGGAATCCGATCGACACGCCGTCGAGCGCCACCACACCGGTGTGTTCGGCGCCGTAGGCGCGGCGCACCCTGCTGAGTACGACGACCTCGTCGGCACCGCGCTGCGGCGTGCTGTTCATGGATGGGTCTCCTTGGTGCTGGTGCTGGTTCTTGCGTGGGTACGTGAGGTGCCCGGCCGGTCCGGCCCGCGGCTCAGCCCTCGTCGACGCTGCGCAGCATGAACTCGACGGCGCAGAGCCGGTCGGCGAGCTCTCTGAGGGTCCGGTGCAGCGACTCCTGCCGTGCCACGGCCTCCTCGGCGAGCAGCCGGTACTGGGCCATCGCGACCCCGTCCGCGCGATGTCGCTGGAGGACGAAGTAGGCGACCGTGCTCGTACTGAGACCGAGCACCACGATGAACGTGATCAGGATGGCGATGAGTCCGCCGCTCATGGCGTCGCTTCCCTTCGACTGGTGAGGTGCCCGGCGCGCAGCGGCGGCGCCGGGCACAGCCGCAGCTCCACCGGGGTGCCGGGCGCCTCCGGGCCCAGCGCCGCCACGGCGAGCACCGCACGGGGCCCGGCCAACGGCGCCGCCACGGAGTGCGGCCCCGGGGCGGTGCCCGGTGCGGATTCCGGCCCGGGCAGCGGGTGGAGCCGGCGGCCCGGGACCGGCGGCCAGTGGCGCGGCAGCGGGCCGGGCCGTTCCAGGCCGCCCGTGTCCAGCCCCGTGCCGTACGCCTTGCCCATCGCTTCCTTGTGCGTCCACAGCCAGAAGAACGCCAGGTCCCGCTCGGCCCCGGGGCGTGCCGACACCCAGGCGGCCTCCGCCGGGCCGAACCACCGGTGGGCGAGCTGCTCGGCGGCCACCCGGCGGGGGACCTCGACGTCCACGCCGACGGGTCCCACGTCCGACAGGGCCAGGGCGGCGAGGCCACGGCCGTGGCTGAGGCTCACCCACAGCCCGTCGCCCAGACCGGACAGCAGCGGACGGCCGGCTTCGTCGTGGCCGAGCCGCAGCGAGCCCGGGGCCATCCCGCAGACGCGGGTGGCGGCGCCCAGCACCGCGGCGCGCGAGGCCGCGGCGTCGAGGCCCGGCGTGGGCGTGACGACGACGGTGATCCGGCGGGGTGCGAGGCGGGGGTTCAATCCATTCTCCAGGCGGGGGCGGGGGCGGCTCGGAGGTGTCCATCGATCACCTTGACGCCCCCGCCCACGCGCGGCCAGGTGTTTCAGCGGACGCCGAACAACGCAGCCCACGGGGCTGCCGGAACGCCCCCCGGGCCGGAGTCAGTTGCTCGTCAGTTCCGTGTCAGCGCCCCCGAGAAGACTCCTCGTCAACAGCTGCGTCAACCAACGTGGAGGCCAACATGACCAGCACGGTCGCGATCAGCGCCGAACAGCGTGCCCAGATCAAGGAGATCGTCTGCGAGATCCTCGAGATCGAGCCGGCCGAGGTCACGGACACGAGTCTCTTCAAGGAGGACCACAACGCCGACTCGCTCGGCTCGATCGAGATCCTCTCCTCCCTGGAGCGCACCTTCCAGATCGAGATCGACCAGACCGAGCTCGTCCGGATGGTGAACCTGGACGGCGTCGTCGCCGTCGTCCAGGAAGGCCTCTCCGCCTAGCCGCCCCGCACGGATTCGACAGAGCCGACAGAGGGGACAGCGATGAGCACTGAGCGCCGGCGACCGCACCGGGTCGTCGTCACCGGCCTGGGGACGGTGACCAGCATCGGTACCTCGGCCACCGAGTTCCTGACCGGGCTGCGCACCGGCCGCAGCGGGGTCAAGCCGATCACGGCCTTCGACACGACCGGATACGCGTACGCCAACGGCTGTGAGATCGAAGGCTTCGACCCGTCGGAGTGGATCGAGCGCGTCGATCCCGGAGAGCTGGGCCGGGCCGGCCAGTTCTCGGTCGCCGCGGCCAGGATGGCCGTGTCCGACGCCGGCATGGCCCTGGAGGAGCTGCGCTCCCGCCGGGTGCTCGTCTCCGTCGGCACCACCGACGGCGAGTCGCACGACCTCGACGGCCTGATGGAGAGCCAGCTCGCCTCCGGGCCCGAGCACCTGGACCCGGTGGTGGCCCGCCGCTCCTCCGCGGGGATGCTGTCCAGCAGCATCGTCCGCGAGCTGGAGCTGCGGGACGTGGAGGCGGTGACCATCCCCACCGCCTGCGCCGCCGGCAACTACGCCATCGGCTCCGGATTCGACGCGATCCGGTCCGGCGAGGTCGACGTCGCCCTGTCCGGCGGGGCCGACGCCGTGTGCCGCAAGACCTTCACCGGCTTCTACCGGCTCGGCACCATCGCCCCCGAGGTGTGCCAGCCGTTCGACGTCGACCGCCAGGGCATCCTCACCGGGGAGGGGGCCGGCATCCTGTTCCTGGAGAGCCTGGAATCGGCCCTCGCCCGCGGTGCCCGGATCTACGCCGAGATCCTCGGCTACGGTCTGAACTGCGACGCCCACCACCCGGTCGCCCCGGACCGGGACAGCCTCGCCGCCTGCATCGAGCTGGCCCACCGCAACGCCGGGGTCAAGCCCGAGGACATCGACTTCATCTCGGCGCACGGCACCGGGACGAAGGCCAACGACGTCACCGAGGCGGGAGCCATCCGCCAGGTGTTCGCCGACCCCCCGCCGACGGTGTCCATCAAGGCGATGCTCGGCCACACCATGGGCGCCGCCAGCGCCCTCGCCTCGGCCGCCTGCGCCCTCGCCATCACCGAGGGGTTCATCCCACCGACGATCAACCACCGTCGGACGGACCCCGAGTGCGGCCTGGACCCGGTGCCCAACGAGGCACGCCCCGCCGACGTGCGCATCGTGCAGAACAACGCACTCGCCTTCGCCGGCAACAACGCCGTGGTGATCCTCGCCCGGTACGAGCCGGACACCACCGGCCCGTCCGGCGGCACCGTCCGGTCCGCCCCGGACACCGCCGACGGCCACGCCACGGGAACGGCCGCATGACAGCCGTGACCCCGCGGCTGCGCCGGCCCGCCACGCGCGACGACCCGCTGCGGGTGCTCCTGCTGCACGGGCTCGGCGGCCGGCCCTCGGTCTGGGACCCGTTCGCGGCCCGGGCCGACGGACGCCTCGAACTGTGGGACGTGGACCTGCCCTGGCGGGCCATGGCCCACAGCGAGGGCTGGGGCTCCCTGCCCCGGCCCGCCGACTGCCTCGTCGAACTGCTCCAGGAGCCGTACGACGCCGTGGTGGCCCACTCGTACGCGGCCAACCTGCTCACCGAGGCCGGCGCGGCGGGACTCGTCGCCCCCCGGCCCACGGTGCTGATCAGCCCCTTCTACCGGTCGAGTCCGCAGGACTTCGACTGGTCGGTGATCTCGTACTACCTCAACGACTTCCACCGCGTCTTCGAGGAGGCGCTGGAGGTCGGCGAGACCCAGCGGTACGCCAAGACGCACCGGGACTGGATGGCCCTGCGGCTGCGCGACCAGATCGGGCCCTACGGCTGGATGCGGTTCTTCGAGTCGTATCTGCGCACGCCCTTCCTGGACCTGGCCGCCGTCCGCTCCCCGCTCCTCGTGCTGTCCGGCGAGAAGGACATCGCGGCGCGCGCGGACGACGGCCGCGCCCTCGCGGCGGCCGTGCCCGGCGCCCGCTTCGAACTCCTCGACGGGTGCAGGCACTTCCCCATGGTGGAGGACCCCGACCGGGTCACCCGCCTCGTGCACGACTTCCTCGCCGTAGGTCCCCGTCCGGCGCGGCACTCCGCCGCCGCCCCCGTTCCCCGACTGGAGATGACATGAGCAGCAGCACGGCAGCCGCCACGGACGGCAGCACCAGCCTGGAGATCCGGCCCCGCTACGAGGGGTCGAACATCTGCACCTGGATCGGCTTCAAGCACGTCAACTACATGGTCGAGGAGGCCGTCTACGACCACCTGCGGCAGCGCGGCTTCCCGGCCGGCGAGCTGTACGAGCGGTGCGGCCTGGGCGTCGACATCACCGACCTCGACACCAAGATCCTCACCGCCTTCCACATCGACTCCGTCGCCACCGCCGTCGTCCGGCCCGCCCCCGACAAGGGCGACGGGCTCCGCCTCGTCGTCGAGATGACGACCGAGCGCGGCGGCGAGCAGGTGAAGGCCGTCGTCTCGAAGGTCGCCGTCCAGCTGCGCTTCGACCCGCGGGGCCACGAGGCCGAGGAGGCGCCGGCCGAGCTCGCCGGGTACGTCGTCGACCGGCTCGGCGCCGGGGCCGAGGCCATCCCCGTCCAGCCGGGCACGGACCCGCTGGAGCAGCTGACCGCGGGCCGCAACGCCTTCGGCTGGGCCTGGCGGATGCCGTACTTCTACTGCCACTTCACCGAGCGCGTGCAGATGTCCGGCTACCTGCGGCAGATGGAGGAGGTCGTCGACCTCTTCCTGGAGGACCGCGGCGTCTCCATCAAGACCCTGCTCGACGAGCAGGACTGGATCCCGGTCGTGCCGCACTCGCGGATCACCGTCCTCGACGAGGCCCGCATGGAGGAGACGCTCTACACCGTCTTCACCGTCGAGAACATCTTCAAGCGCTACACCTACACCGCCCGCATGGACACCTACGTGCTGCGCGACGGCGTGCTGGTGCCCACCACCACCGGCCGGATCACCCACGGCTGGGCCGTCATCCAGAACCGCGCCGACTGGAGCCTGGTCGACTTCGACGACCGCCTGATCAACGCGCTCAGCGGCAAGGCGGGCAAGGCGGTCGGCCGGGGGACGGCATGACCGCCACCGGGGTGGCGAGCCGGGCGGCCGGGACCGGGGCCCCGGCCACCGACGAACTCGTCTTCACCGCCTGGTCGTCGGTCTCGCCGTACGGCATGGAGGCCGCCGCCTACGCCGAGGGCATCGGCTCGGCCTCCGGCGCGCTCGCCGACCTCGACCCGGAGGCCTTCCCCGGGCCGTACCGGCAGGGCGCCGTCGTACCGGAGTTCACCGCGGCCGGCGCCCTCGGCAAGAAGGGGACCCGGACGATGGACCGGGTCACCGCCCTCGCCGTCTCCACCTTCGGCCACCTCCTCGACGAGTGCGGCCCCGCCCTCGTCGAGCGGCCGGAGAGCGTCGCCCTCGTCCTGGGCACCGGGTCCGGCAGCGTCCAGAGCATCATGGACTTCACCCGCGACTCCCTCACCGGGGACCGGCCCTACCTCGTCGACCCGGCCCGCTTCCCCAACACGGTGATGAACCGCGCGGCCGGCCAGAGCGCCATCTGGCACGGCATCAAGGGACCCAACACCACCGTCGCGGGCGGCTGGCTGACCGGGCTGCTCGTGCTCGGCTACGCCGGCCGGCTCCACCGGGGCGGACACTGCGAACGGGTGCTGTGCGGCGTCGCCGAGGAGTACTCCGAGCAGCGGGCCTGGCTGGAGTGGCACGCCGCCGAAGAAGGCACCCGTCCCCCGCTCGGCGAGGGCGGCGCGGCCTGGCTGCTGGAATCCGCCGAGGCCGCGCGGGACGCGGGCCGCACCCCGCTCGCCCGGCTCCTCGGCACCCGCTTCCGCGCCTACCACCGGCCCGACGAGGCGGCGGACGCCCTGACCACCTGTGTGCGCGCCCTCCTGGACGAGGCGGGCGCCGACCCGGACGACGTCCGGCTCGTGGTGCCGCTCGGCACCGAAGGCGAGGAGGACGCCGTGCGGCGGGCCCTGCCGGCCGGCCGGGAACCCGAATGGATCCGCTGCCGGCCGCTGCTCGGCGACACCTCCGCCGCCGCGACCGGCTTCCAGACCGCGGCCGTCCTCGCCCGCGCGGCCGGCGGCGGACTGCCCGCGGGGCAGCTCGCGCTCGTCACCGGCATCGACCGGGACGGCACGGTCGGCTGCGCGCTGCTGAGCGGATGAGGAGACGACCATGACCCTCGAAGAAGCCCTCGGCCTGGTGGACCGGCCGCGCACGGCGGACGGCCCCGAGCGGACCGGCCCGGCGGAGGAGACCGTACGGACCTCCTTCGCCGTGCCCGCCGACGACCCGTTCCTGGCGGGCCACTACCCCGGCTTCCCGCTGGTGCCCGGCTTCAGCCTCGTCCAGTACGTGTACGAGCTGGCCGCCGGCGCCGGAGCACCCCGGGACCATCCGGTCGTCGTGCGCAAGGCGAAGTTCCTCAGCCCGGTCCGGCCGGGCGAGGAGATCGTCGTCGAGGCACGCGTCGAGCGGGCCGCCGACGGGGTCCGCGCCGTCGCCTCCGTCAGCGCGGACACCCGGCCCGCCGCCGAGATCACCCTCCACTACCCGCGGGAGAGCGACGACCCGCAGGAGAACCCGTGAACACGCACCCTGGAGAACCCGTGACCACGTCGGCGGGAGACTCCGCGACGACCGCCCGCATCACCTCGGTCATCCCGCACCGCCCTCCGGCGCTGCTCGTGGACCGGGTGGTGACGGTGGAACCGGGCCGCCGGCTCGTCGCCCACCGCACCGCCGACACCACGGGGCCCGGCTTCCACCCGGGCCCCGGCGACGGGGACCGCCCACCGGGCCTCCCGCTCGGGGCACTGCTGGAGTCCTGGGCCCAGAGCGCGGTCCTGCTGGCCTGCTGGGAGCGGCCCAACCCGGACGTCCTCGCGGGCGACGTCGCCCTGCTGGCCGGGGTCCGCGACGTGCGCGTCCTGGCCCCCGTACCGCCCGGGTCGCTCCTCGTCCACGAGGTCCGCATGGTCCGCGACCTCGGCGCCACCGTCCTCACCACCGGCACCACCACCGTGGGGGACCGGACGGTCCTGGAAGTGGGGCAGCTGACGCTCGCCCTGCGCCCCGCCGAGGTCCTCGACCCGGCGGCCGGGACCACCGCAACGACAACCGACGAGAGGTCATGATGTCCGCAGACAACCGCGTCGCCCTGGTCACGGGAGGCTCCCGGGGCATCGGCCGCAGCGTCGTCCAGCGCCTCGCCGCCGACGGCTACGACATCGCCTTCTGCTACCGCTCGCGCGAGGAGGAGGCGCTGACCGTGGCCAAGGAGGCCGAGGCGGCCGGCGCGAAGGTGCTGGTCCGCCAGGTCGACGTGGCCGAGCAGTTCGACGCCGAGGACTTCGTCCGGGCGACCGAGCACGAGCTCGGCCCGATCCACGTCGTCGTCTCCTCGGCGGGCATCGTCCGCGACAACCCGCTCATCATGATGAACGGCCAGTCCTGGCAGGAGGTG
Source organism: Streptomyces venezuelae ATCC 10712 (assembly GCF_008639165.1). Classification (NCBI taxonomy): domain Bacteria; kingdom Bacillati; phylum Actinomycetota; class Actinomycetes; order Kitasatosporales; family Streptomycetaceae; genus Streptomyces; species Streptomyces venezuelae. The sequence continues at coordinate 6,798,135 of NZ_CP029197.1, forward strand.
CTGCGCGTCAACCTCGACGGCACGTACCACATCTGCCGCGCCGCCGTCTTCGCCATGCTCAAGCGCCGCACCGGGGTCGTCATCACCATGTCCTCGGTGGCCGGGGTGTACGGCAACGCCACCCAGACCAACTACTCGGCGTCCAAGGCCGGCATCATCGGCTTCTCCAAGGCCCTGGCCAAGGAGGTCGCGCCGCGCGGCATCCGCGTCAACAGCGTCGCCCCCGGCTTCATCGAGACCGACATGACCTCGGCGCTCGGCGAGGACGCCGGCGAACGGCTCGCCGCGCGCGTCCCGCTCGGCCGCTTCGGCCGCCCCGAGGAGGTCGCCGACCTGGTGTCCTTCCTGGCCTCGGACCGCGCCTCGTACATCACCGGGCAGGTCTTCGGCGTCGACGGCGGCCTGGTGATCTGACATGGCGGCCGACAGGACCCCGCGGTTCTACTTCTCGCTGCGCAGCCCCTACTCCTGGCTCGCCTACCGCACGCTGCTCGACGAATACCCCGACATCGCGGCCGCCGTCGAGTGGCGGCCGTTCTTCGAACCCGACCAACTCAGCGAGGAGATGCTCACCGAGACCGGCGGCAGCTTCCCCTACACGCCGATGTCCCGCGCCAAGCACCTGTACGTCCTCCAGGACGTCGGGCGGCTCGCCAAGGCCCGGGGACTGCGCCTGACCTGGCCGGTCGACCGGGCGCCGGTGTGGGAGGTCCCGCACCTCGCGTACCTCGTCGCGCTGCGCGAAGGACGCGGCCCCGAGTACATCGCGGCGGCCTACCGGGCGCGCTGGGAGGAGGGCCGCGACATCTGCGACCCGGCCGTCGTCGCCGACATCGCCACCGGCATCGGCATCGACGCCCGGGCCGCCGCCGGCGCCGCCGACGACCCCGAACTGCGCCGCGAGGGACTGCGGCTGCTCCACGACATCGACAGGGACGGCGTCTTCGGCGTCCCCTTCTTCGTCCACGGCTACAGCCGGTTCTGGGGCCTGGACCGCCTAGGCGACTTCGTCGGCCACCTCCGGCAGCGCACGGCGCCCGCAGGACGGCTGCCGGAACCGGTCGGCGCCGCGGTAGGACTCGGACCACGGTCCGTCGACGACGGCCACGCGGGAGGCTGCGGATGAACACCCCCGAGAAGTCCCTGACACCGGACCCCCGAAGAGCCCGGCGCACCCGGCGGGCGGTCACCGGCCCGCGGGTCGCCGGAGCCGCGCTCGCCCTCCTGGCGACCGCCCTCGCCCCGCTCCCGGCCGCCCAGGCGGCCGCCCCGCGCGCGGCGGCCTGCGCCTGGACCGCGACCGTGCTGCCGGTACCGGCCGACCTCAACGGCGGCGGCGTCGTCACGGCCGCCGACAGCGCGGGCGGCCACGCCGGACACGGCGAGTTCGTCTCGCCCTGGGGCGGTTCGGACCGCACGGTCCTGCGCTGGAAGAACGGCGCCGCCACCGCGTACCCCGTCCCCGCGGACCTCCACGACCCCGAGGTGACCGGCGTCGACCGGACGGGGACGATGGTCGGCCACGGCGGCCCGCTCGGCGAGGAGCACGCCTTCCGCTCGCGGGGCGGCGCGCTGGAACGCCTTCCCGAACCTGCCGGCACCACCAGCTCCGCGGCCACCGGCATCAACGACGCCGGCGACATCGTCGGCCACGTCGGCCGGAAACGGACCTCCGGAACGTACGTGTACACCGTCGACCAGGCGGTCATCTGGCCCGCCGCCGCACCCGGCACCGTCGTCGCCCTCACCGGCCTGCCCGCCGGGCAGACCCGGGCGACCGGCATCGACCAGGACGGCACCGTGCTCGTCGAGCACACCCCCGTGACCACCGACGCCTTCGACGGCACCGCCGTCCACCTCTGGCGCGCCGGAACCGCCCGCAAGCTGACCCTGCCCTCGGGCACGGTCACGGTACGGGCCGCCTCGATCGCCGCCGGCCGGGTGGCCGGCACGACCTACGGCCGGTCCGGCACCGAGGAACGCGGCGTGCTCTGGGACACGAACGGGACGCCCCTGCGCCCCGAAGGAAGTCTGAGCCTCCTGTCGGTCAACCGCACCGGTCAGTCCCTCGGCTGGACCTCCGGCGACGACGGCGTCTGGCAGCTCGACCGCCGGGTCACCACCCTGCCGAACGCCGGACTGAACGTCTCCGCCGACGACGGTTCCGTCGCGGGCTGGAGCAGGACGACGACCGGCGGCTCCCCCCGGCCGACGGTGTGGCGATGCCGGTGAGCGGGCGTACCACCGGACCGGTGACCGCGCCGGCCGGGAGGAGAGCGCTGTGACCGTGCTCGACGACATCGTCGCGGGGGTCCGCGAGGACCTGGACGAACGCCGACGCCGGCTCCCCGTGCGGGAGTTGCGGGACCGGGCCTCCGCCGCCGGTCCCGCGAGGGACTGCGCGGCGCTGCTGCGCGGCGACGCGGGCACCGGGGTGATCGCCGAGGTCAAGCGGTCGAGCCCGTCCCAGGGGCGGCTCGCCGACATCCCCTCGCCGGCCTCCCTCGCCGCCGCGTACGAGGCGGGCGGCGCCCGCGCCGTCAGCGTGCTCACCGAGCGGCGCCGGTTCGGCGGCACCCTCGCCGACCTGGACGCCGTACGCGCCCGGGTCCGGGTGCCGGTGCTGCGCAAGGACTTCGTCCTCGGCGACTACCAGCTGTGGGAGGCGCGCGCCCACGGCGCGGACCTCGTGCTGCTCATCGTCGCCGCGCTCGAACAGCCCCTGCTCGCCGACCTCGTGGCCCAGGCCGCCGAGATCGGCCTCACCCCGCTGGTGGAGGTCCACGACGCAGGCGAGGCCGAGCGGGCCCTCGCGGCGGGCGCCCGGGTGATCGGCGTCAACGCCCGTGACCTGCGCACCCTGGAGGTGGACCGGTCGGCCTTCGGCCGCGTCGCGCCGCTGATCCCCGAGGACGTCGTCACCATCGCCGAGTCGGGCGTCCGGGGCCCGGACGACGTCACCGCGTACGCCCGCCAGGGCGCGCACGCGGTCCTGGTCGGCACCTGCCTGGTGACGGGCGGCGCACCGCGCGAGGCGGTCCGCGCCCTGACGGCGGCGGGCCGCGACCGGACCGCCCGGCCGACGACGACCGCACCGGGAGCCCTCACTTCGGTCGCGCCCGCGCCCGGGGACCCGAGCACGGCCACGGTCCCGTCCGGAGACCCGAACCCGGCCGCGGCCACGACCACGGCCGGGCGTCCGCACCCGTGATCCGCTTCGCCGGACCGCCCGTCCTCCCGCCCGAGCTTTCCCCGGGCGGGAGGACGGGCGGTCCGGTTTCGGCATCACCCCTCGTCGGCGTGCTTGGTGGTGAGGGTGCGCCAGCGGTCCAGGACCGCGGCCGCCGCGCCCGAGTCGATGGAGGCGGCGGCCCGGCCGAGGGCCGGACGCAGCCGCTCGGTGAACGGGCGCGGGGACGGCTCGAGGGCGACCAGGCCCGCCGCCGCCGACAGCAGCACCGCGTCCCGTACCGGACCCCGGGCGCCGGCCAGGACCTCGCGGGCCACCCGCGCGTTGTGCGCGCGGTCCCCGCCGCGCAGCGCGGCCGGTTCCGCCCGCGCGATGCCGACGTCCCACGGGTCGAAGCGCTCCGCGCGGACCGCGCCCTCGTGCACCGACCAGACCGTGGAGGTCGTGGTGACCGTCAGCTCGTCCATGCCGTCGTCACCACGGAAGACCAGCGCCGACACACCCCGCCGGGCGAGGACCCCGGCGAGCAGCGGGGCGAGCCGCGCGTCGGCGACGCCCACCGCGCAGGCGGTCGGCGCGGCCGGATTGACCAGCGGGCCCAGCGCGTTGAAGACGGTGCGGATGCCCAGCTCCCGGCGCGGTCCGGCCGCGTGCCGCAGCGCCGGATGGAACTCGGGCGCGAAGCAGAAGGTGATGCCGGCCTCCTCCGCGACCGCGGCGATCGCGTCCGGCTCCAGGCGCAGCGCGACCCCCAGTTCCTCCAGCACGTCGGCCGAGCCGCAGGCCGAGGACGCCGAGCGGTTGCCGTGCTTGACGACCCGGGCCCCGGCGCCGGCGGCCACGATCGCGGACATCGTCGAGATGTTGACGCTGTTCGATCCGTCGCCGCCGGTGCCCACGATGTCCAGGGTGGGACCCGGCACCTCAAGGCGTACCGCGTGCCGGTACAGGGCCCGTACCAGGCCCTCGATCTCCTCGACCGTCTCGCCCTTGGCCCGTAACGCCACCATCAGCCCGGCCAGCCGCACCGGTCCGGCCCGGCCCGACATGACGTCGTCCATCGCCCATTCCGTGTCCCGCGCGGAAAGGCTCCGGCCGTTCAGCAGGGCGTCCAGCAGATCCGGCCAGCCGGGCGTCAGCGGTTCGGCGCTCACGCTCATGGAATTCTCCTCAGCCCGATATCCGAATACGAATACGTGTCGACTGCCAGTCTGCTGACCGCCCGAACGGTATTCCAGACCACTGTCCGACGAGCCGTACGGTCCAATTTCCACGCGAGCCCGCCAGAGGGAGGGAAGTGCTGTGGCACTGCACATGTCCATGGACATCGTGAGGGATTCCGAGGTTTCCCTGACGGCGCAGATCCAGCGGTTCATCAAGAACGAGATATCCGAGGGAGTCCTCCATCCCGGCACCCGGCTGCCGTCCAGCCGCGCCCTCGCCGACGACCTCGACGTCTCGCGCAGCGTCGTCGTCGAGGCCTACGGCCAGCTCGTCGCCGAGGGCTATCTGGAGGCGACCCGGGGCGCCGGCACCCGGGTGGGCCCGCACCTGGCCGAGCCGGCCGTCGTGCCGGCGCTGCTGGACGCCGGGAGCGGCCCGGAGACCCGCTGGGACCTGCGGGCCGGCGGACGCAACCTGCCCGCCTTCCCCCGGCGGGAGTGGCTCTCCTGCTACCAGCGCGTCCTCGACGCGGCCACACCCGCCGACCACGACTACCCGCCGCCGGCGGGCGAACCCGCCCTGCGCACCGAACTCGCCCACTACCTGGGCCGATCGCGCGGGGTGCGCGCGGACGCCGGCACCATCATGGTCGTCGCCGGCTTCGGGCACGCCCTCGGCCTGCTCTGCTCCGTACTGCCCTGGCACGGCGTGGACCGGCTCGCCATCGAGGACCCCGGCCACCCGGGGCAGCGCAGGTTCCTGGGGGAGAGCGGGCTGACGCCCGTGCCCGTCCCCGTCGACGAGGAGGGCATCGACGTCGAGGCGCTGGCCGCGACCGGCGCCAGGGCCGTCCTCGTGACCCCCGCCCACCAGTTCCCCACCGGGGTGACCCTGAGCGCACGACGGCGCGAGGCCCTGGTCCGGTGGGCCAGGGCCGTCGGCGGCTGGGTGATCGAGGACGACTACGACGGCGGCCTCTGGTACGAGCGCACGCCCCGCCCGCCGGCGCTCCAGCGCCTCGCCCCGGACCGCGTCCTCTACGCCGGGACCGCCAGCAAGACGCTCGCGCCCGGGCTCAGACTCGGCTGGCTCGCCGTCCCCGGCGAGCTCGTCGAGCCGCTGCTGCGCGGCCGGGCCCGGCACGACCTGGGCACCGAGACGCTGACCCAGCTGGCCTTCGCGGAACTGCTCCGCGGCGGGATGTTCGACCGGCACCTGCGCCGGCTCAACGCCCACTGCCGGGGCCGCCGCGAGGCCCTGGACGAGGCGGTGCGCCGCCATCTGCCCGGCGCGGTGGTCACCGGCCGGGCCGCCGGCCATCACGCGTACCTCCGGCTGCCCCGGCACGCCGACGAGGCGGCGCTGGTGAGCGCCGCCCTGGGCCGGTCGGTGCTGGTGCGGGGCGCGGCGGCCTACCACGCCCGGCCGCTCCGCGGCGCGCCCGCGCTCGTCGTCGGGCACACCCATCTGCCGCGCTCGGGCGTGGCCGAGGCCGTACGGGAGATCAGCGCGGCCGTGCGCCGGTGAGCCCGGCGTCCTCGTGCGCTGCGGCCCCTCCGGGCGTCGGGGACCCGGCCGTGGAGAGGAAGTTCTCCAGGAGGGTGAGGCCCGCCGTCGTCATGATGCTCTCCGGGTGGAACTGCACGCCCTCGACGGCGAGCGAGCGGTGCCGCAGACCCATCACATAGCCGTGGTCGGCGGCGACGGCGGTGACCAGGAGCTCCTCGGGCAGCGGCTCGGCGACCACCAGCGAGTGGTAGCGGGTGGCTTCGAGGGAGTTGCCGAGGCCCCGGTAGATGCCGGCGCCGTCGTGGCGCACCGTGCTCGTCCGGCCGTGCATGAGCTCGTCGGCGACGTCGACCCGGCCGCCGTACGCCAGGGCGATGGCCTGGTGGCCGAGGCAGACGCCGAGCAGCGGCACCCGGCCGGCGAAGCGGTGGACGAGCTCGACGTGACCGGAGTCCGCGGGGTGCCCCGGGCCGGGGCCGAGCACCACCGCGTCGGGGCGCGCGGCGGCGAGCTCCTCGGGGGAGCGGGTGCGCGACCGTACGACCTCCGTGTCGGCCCCGAGGGTGCGGAGGTACTGGTCGATGATGTGGACGAAGCTGTCGTACGCGTCGATCAGCAGGACCTTCATACCGGGCGTCTCCAGTGCGGCGTCGGGGCGTTCGGGTGGGTCGGACGGGTCGGGTGGCTCGGCCGGGAAGGCGGCGGCTGCGGCGGCCGACGCGGCGGCGCGCCGGTCATGCCAGGAGTTCGGCGCCGGTGAGCGCCCAGTAGGCGGCGCCCATCTTGGCCAGGGTCTCGCGCCACTCGGCCTCGGGGTCGGACTGCGCCACCAGGCCGGCCGAGCTCTGCGTGGAGTAGACGGCGCCGTCGTACTCGATCGTGCGGATGCACAGGGCCAGTTCGCTCCAGCCGCGCACGTCGACCACGCCCACGGCCCCCGCGTAGGCGCCGCGGTGCTCCTGCTCCAGACCGTCGATGATCTCCATCGCGCGGAGCTTGGGGGCGCCGGTCATGGTGCCGGCCGGGAACGTGGCCCGGACCGCCTGCCACGGGTCGACCTCCGGCTCCAGCTCGCCGGAGACGGTCGAGACCAGGTGGAACACGTGCGAGAAGGTCTCCACCGCCATCAGCCGGTCGACCGGCTGGACGCTCGGCCGGCAGACCCGTCCGATGTCGTTGCGGCAGAGGTCGACCAGCATGATGTGCTCGGCGCGCTCCTTCTCGCTCTCGCGCATCTCCTTCACCCGCCGCTCGTTCTCCTCGTGGTCGTCCGGGTGGCGCCGGGCCGTGCCCGCGATGGGGCGCATCACGATGGCGCCGTCCTCGATCCGGAAGAACAGCTCGGGGCTTGCGCCGATCAGCGTCCGGCCGGCGCGCGGCAGGAGGTACATGTGCGGCGAGGGGTTGCGGCCGCGCAGCCGGCGGTAGACGTCGACGGGGCCCAGCGCGGTCCGGACGTCGATGCGGTGGCCGATCTGGATCTGGTAGATGTCACCGACCGCGATGTGGTCGAGGCAGCGCCCGGCCCAGTCGAGGAACGTCGAGCGGCTGACGCTGTCGCGCACCTCGCGGGGCGCCGGGGCCTGCGGCACGGCGGACCGGGGGTCGTCCTCCGGGCGCTGGGCCGCGGCCCACACCTCCACGGCGACGTCCAGGCCGGCCGGGCGCGCCGGGAAGGCCGGACTGTCGGCGCTGAGCAGACGCACGCCCCCCGGCCCGTACCGGACGGTGTCCCGGAACAGCGTCAGGGTCACGTCGGGCCCGGCCGACTCCTTGGTCCGGGGCGGCAGTTCGTCCATGTGCCAGGCGGACTCGTACGCGAACGTGGTCAGGAACCCGAAGGCGTACTCGTCCGCGGGGAGCGCGGTGTCGAGGACGAACAGCCGCTGGGCGCGGGCCGCCAGCTCCCACAGCTCGTCGGAGGAGCCGAGCCGCAGCCGGTGCGCACCACCCTCCCCGCCCGCCTCCGGCCGGAGCCCGGCGGCCTCGGCGGCGGCCACGAGCGCGCGCACCACCTCCGGCGCGCCGTCGATCTCGACATGGCCGGCGAACCCGCGGATCTCCGCGATCCGGCCCACGCCCACGGTGGCGGAGCGCCGCTGCCGCGGACCGTCCCCGCTCAGGTCCTCGAAGAGAAAGATCTCCGAGCTGCCGAGCGCCTCCCCCAACCCGGTGTACAGATCGAGCGGGTCGTGCCACGGCAACGCGTCGGCCACGACCCGTACCTCGATGGATCCATGCTCCGTCATCTCCGTCACGGTGAACTCCCGTCGCATTCTCGAAATCGTCCTCGGGCAGCGGTCGATCCCTCCCGACGATGAAAAGAGAACCGCGTGACCACCCCGGCGTGCCAGACCAATTCCCCGGCGCCGATACGGACCACTTCCGAATTCCTTGACCCCGGCCGCCGTAATGCACTGTGCTTTCCATGGTTTTCGTTCGGACCTGCGCACGGAAAGGGAGCTCGGACCATGGAAAACGAATCCAGCGAGACCGGACAGCCCGGCGAATCCGGAGAGACCTGGGCGGCCGGCGGGCCGGGCGACTCCTGGCGGACGCTCGCCGCCGCCCAGCAGCCCGATTGGCCCGACCGGCGCGAGGCGGCCGCCGCGACGCGCTGGCTGACCCAGGCGCCGCCGCTGGTCCTGGCCGCCGAGTGCGACCGGCTGCGCGAGCGGATGGCCGCCGTCGCCCGGGGCGAGGCCGTCCTCCTCCAGGGCGGCGACTGCGCGGAGACCTTCGGCGAGGCGACCTCCCAGGGGGTGCGCGGCAAGCTGCGGACCCTGCTCCAGATGGCCGTCGTCCTCACCCACGCGACCGCCCTGCCGGTGGTGAAGGTGGGCCGGATGGCGGGGCAGTACGCCAAGCCCCGCTCCAGCCCCGTCGAGTCGAGGGACGGCCTGACCCTGCCCTCCTACCGGGGGGACGCGGTCAACGGGGCCGCCTTCACCGAGGAGGCCCGCACCCCCGACCCGTGGCGCATGCGGCGGATGTACGAGGCGTCCGCGACCACCCTCAACCTGGTCCGCGCGCTCACCACCGGCGGCTTCGCCGACCTGCGGCAGGTGCACGACTGGAACAAGGGATTCGTGGCGGGTTCGGCGGCCGGCCGGCGCTACGAGCGGATCGCCGACGAGATCGACCGCACCCTCGCCTTCATGCAGGCCTGCGGGGTCGGCCTCGGCGAACTGACGAGCGCCGAGTTCTTCGTCGGCCACGAGGGCCTGCTCCTCGACTACGAGGCCGCCCTCACCCGACCCGAGGGGGAGACCGGCCGCTCGTACGCCGCCAGCGGGCACCTGCTGTGGATCGGGGAGCGGACCCGGGACCTGGACGGCGCGCACGTCGAGTACTTCTCGCGGATCGCCAACCCGATCGCGGTCAAGCTCGGTCCCACCGCCTCCGCCGACGACGTCCTCGGCCTCATCGACCGCCTCGACCCGGCCCGCGAACCGGGCCGGCTGACCCTGGTGGTCCGGGCCGGCGCCGACCGGGTCCGTGACGTGCTGCCCACCCTGGTGGAGAAGGTGACCGCGGAGGGGGCGCGGGTGTGCTGGGTCAGCGACCCGATGCACGGCAACACGTTCACGGCGCCGAGCGGCCACAAGACCCGCCGCTTCGACGCCGTCCTCGACGAGGTCCGCGGCTTCATGGAGGTGCACCACGCCCTCGGCACCCACCCCGGCGGCGTCCACGTGGAACTCACCGGCGACGACGTCACCGAGTGCGTGGGCGGCGGCAACGCCGTTCGCACCGAGGACCTGGCCCAGCGCTACGAGACCGCCTGCGACCCGAGGCTCAACCACGACCAGTCCCTGGACCTGGCCTTCCTCCTCGCCGAGATGTACCGCGAGCGTCCGGCGACGCTCACACCCGGCAGCCGTCCCTGAGCACGTCGAACGGAGGCTCGGCGGCCAGGTAGAAATGGCCGCCGGCCACCGTCCGCAGCCGGAACTCCCCGCGGGTCGCCTCCTGCCAGGCGGCGGCCTGCTCGGGCGCCACCCGGGGATCGGAGTCGCCGACGAGCGCGGTGACGGGACAGGACAGCGGCGGCCGGTCCGGCTGCCGGTAGTCGCCGAGCATGGCGAAGTCGGCGGTGAGGGCGGGCAGGATCAGGTCGCGGAAACCCGGGTCGGCCAGCAACTCCGGGTCGGTGCCGCCCAGTTCGGCCAGCGTCCGCAGCGCGCCCTCCGGGCCCTCGGGCGCGTCGGCGCGCGGCAGGTGCGGTGCCCGCGCCCCGGAGACGACGAGCCCGGCCACCGGCGCCCCGCGCTCCTGGAGGTCGGCGGCCGTCTCGTACGCCACGAGCGCGCCCATGCTGTGCCCGAAGAGGACGACCCGCCGGCCGTCGTCCTGGGCGGCGATCTCCTCGCCGATCCGGCGGGCCATCGCGCGCAGGTCCCGTGACGGTTCCTCACCGAGGCGTTCGGCGCGGCCCGGGTAGCAGACGGTGTACAGCTCGGTCCCGTCGAGCGCGGCGGCCCACCCCCGGAAGAACAGGGGGGAGCCGCCGGCGTGCGGGAAACAGAAGAGCCGCACCGGGGCCGAGGCCCGCGGTGCGGTCGTACGGGTCCACGGCATGGGGCCCTCCTCAGAGCAGTGCGGCGACGCAGGCGCGGGACAGCGCGTGCAGACTGGAGACCATGGACTCCGGCGGCAGCGCGGAGGCCCGGTGGGCGAGCGGGAGTTCGGTGCAGGCGGCGAGCACCGGCAGCGGGCGCCGCCGCAGCAGGGAGGTCACGACGTCCTGGAAGGCGCCGGCTGCCTCCTCGGTCCGCCCCGCCTTCACCAGGCCGGCGGCCGCGTGGACGCGCTCCTGCTCGGCGTCGCGGGGCACGTGCAGCGGGTATCCCCGGGCCGCCGCCCGCTTCTGGTAGACGCCGCTGGCGACGGTCCCGGTGGTCGCCGTGAGCCAGCCCCCCTCCGGACTCAGGCGGACCGCCTCGTCGAGGGTCGCGTCGACGATGTCGACGAGCGGGGCGGGGAGTTCGGAGGCGATGTCGTCGAGCAGCGCGTGCGCGGTGTTGCAGGGGATCGCCAGCAGATCGGCCCCCCATTCGACGAGGGTGAACAGATGTTTGCGAATGCGGCGCGCGGCCTCGGTGTCGTCACCGAGGACGGCCGCGGTGCGATCGGGGATGCCGGGGTCGGAGAGCATGACGATCCGGGGGTGGTCCTGGTCCCGGGACGCCGGCACGTCGAGGGCGAGCAGCCGCAGGAACTCCGCGGTCGCCGCGGGCCCCATTCCGCCGAGTACGCCCAGCGTTCTGCCTGGGGGCAGGGTCGTCGCCGCAGTCATGGGACGATGCTGGGCCCCGCCGCTGATGCCCCGCTGACACCCCGCTGACACCGGCCGGGCCGCGCCGAGGGGGCGCCGCCGCGACCGCCCCGGTCACCGCTTCGGGGGTACGGTCAGCCCACGTCGGGACCCGGGGGTTTGCCCCATGGTCGCTCGGTTGCAGGTGCGATAGCGTCGCAGAGCGCCGGGCCCACCAGGGGTCCGGACCGGTTTCCCCCCCCGTGCCCGTTCGGGCCACTCTCCAGAACTGAGGGACCTCATGCGTCAGTTACTCCGCGGCCTCGGGATCATCGCGGTTTCCGGCATCGCCGTCGGCTCGCTCACCTCCTGCGGCATGGTGCAGGGCGAGACCTACGAGGACGACAGCACCCTCTCCGGCAAGTTCACCTCGGTCCGCCTCGACAACGGCTCGGGCGGCGTCACGGTCAACGGCGTCAAGGACGGCCCCTTCGCGCTGCACCGCAAGATCGAGTTCCAGGGCGAGCAGCCCACCGGCGCCACCCACCGGATCGAGAACGGCGTCCTGATCCTCGGCGGCTGCGGCAACCGCTGCTCGGTCAACTACACCGTCGACGTCCCGGCCGGCATCCCGGTCAACGGCGAGGTCTCCAGCGGAGCGATCCGCCTGGCCCAGGTCGGCTCGGTCGCGGTGACGACCAGCTCCGGCCGCATCGAGATGAACGGCGTCACCGGCACCGTCCAGGTCCGCACCACCAACGGCCAGATCAACGGCACCGGCATCAAGGGCGACCGGATCCAGGCCCAGACCTCCAACGGCAAGATCAACCTGACCCCGGACACCCCCGCCGACGTCCGCGCCCAGACCTCCAACGGCGACGTCACCCTCACCGTGCCCAAGGCCAGCTACAAGGTGACCGTCGACTCGAACAACGGCGACCGGACCGTCGACGTGCCCAGCGACCCGGCCGGCAAGTACGAGCTCGGCGTGCGCACCAGCAACGGCGACATCACCGTCAGGAACAGCTGAGCCCGGGCGGGCCCCGGCCCGCCCCGCCCGCCGGAAAGGCCCCGCCCCGCCCGCCGGAAAGGCCCGCTCCGAACGCCGGCAGGGCCCCGCGCCGCCCGCCGGAAGGCCCCGCTCCGAATGCCGGCAGGGCCCCGGCGGAGGCGGCGATCAGCGCGGCGTCAGCCCGCTGTCAGCGCCTCTGAAGAGTCTTGAGTGGCTCCGACCACTCAAGGAGGCCCGGCGCATGACCTCGCTCGAAGCGGTGTCGAGTTACCTGCCACCCGCCATACCCGTGGAAGAACTGCGTGAACCGCTGGGCCTCACGGACCAGCAGGTACGCAGGTTCACCAGGCTCTACGGCCTGGAACGGATCTGCCAGGCGCCCGACCAGTCCGAGGCCGAACTGCTGCTCGCGGCGGCCGGGAAGCTGGAGGCCCTCGCAGGCCAGGAAGACCGCGTGCGCTACGTGGTGCGTGCCAAGGGGCTGCGCACCACCGCGCCCTATCCCGTCAGCCCCCTCCAGCAGGTGCGCGAGGCGCTCGGACTGCGCCACGCGACCGTGTTCTCCGTGGCCGACCACGGCTGCGCGACCGGACTGCTCGCCCTCGACGTGGCGGGCACCCTGCTGGCCGCCGACCCCGACCCGGACGCCCTCGCCCTGGTCCTGGCCGGCGACAAGACGTTCACCCCGTTCTCCCAGTGGGTCGAGGACGTCTCCATCATGGGCGAGGGCATGACGGCCCTGCTCGTCAGCGCGAACGGCCCCCGTGACCGGGTGCTGGGCTATCGGGCCCGCATCATCGGCCGGGACGACGGTGTGATCGACCTGGACCCCGAGGGTGCCAGGGAGGCCAAGCGCATCTACCAGGACGTCATGGCCGACGTCATCCACGACGCGCTCGCCGACGCCGGAATCGGTGTCGGCGATCTCGACCTCGTGCTCCCGCACAACGTCAACCGCGTCTCCTGGACGGTCGCCGGCAAGAACCTCGGCATTCCGCAGGACCGCATCTTCCTGGAGAACATCGCGAAGACCGGTCACTGCTTCTGCGCCGACCCCTTCGTCAACTACCAGTCCGCGCGCGAACTCGGCCTGCTGCGGCCCGGAGGCTTCTACCTGATGACCTCCGCGGGCCTCGGCCAGTCGTTCGCGGCGGCGGTCCTCCAGCACTGACCCCGAGAGGACGGCACATGAGCGGCACACTTCCGGGCTTCCGAGCGCGCCTCGCGACGGCCCTGACCGGGGCGCCCGACACCCCGCTGCTGTTCCTCGGCAACTTCGAGGTGGAGCAGCAGTGGGCGAAGGGCGAGCACACCCTGCCACGTCTGTCGGCCGCGACGGCCAACGCCGTGGTCAACCACATGGACGAGTTCGCCCTGTTCCTCGGCGGCGGCGCCGACCACGTCGTCCTCAAGACCCGGCCGGACGACGACTACCTCGACTTCCTCGCCGGACTCGGCGTCGACCTGCCCCGGATCCACGTGCCCGGCCGGCAGGACCCGCAGCGCACCGTCACCGAGGACGCCCTCGACGACCCGGCGCTGCTCGCCGCCCTCTCCGCCCTGGCGGGGCCGTCGGGGCAGGGCTGCCAGGTCACCGCGCACGGCATCTCCGCCGACGAGCGACGGTTCGCGAAGACCGCGGGTCTGCCGCTCGCCGGACCCGGCCCGGAGACCTGCAAGGCGGTCAACAGCAAGGTGTACAGCCGCCGCGTCGCCGACGAGCTCGGCCTGCGCCAGCCCCGCGGCTGGGCCTGCGAGACCCTCGACGAACTCGCCGCCGCGTTCGCCGCCGCCACGGCCGACACCGGCTCGCGGTACGTGGTGAAGGAGGCGTTCGGCGTCTCCGGCAAGGGCATCGCCGTCCTGGAGAGCCCGCGCAGGGCCGACCGGATCCTCGGCATGGTGCGCAAGCAGGCCGAGCGCTCCGGGAACGGCTCCCTCGCCTTCGTCGTCGAGGAGTGGGTGGCCAAGGAGACCGACCTGAACTACCAGTTCACGGTCGGCCGCGACGGCGGCACGCACTTCGACTTCGTCAAGGAACAGCTCACCGAGGGCGGCGTCCACAAGGGACACCGGATGCCCGCCCGGCTCACCCCCGCCCAGCGGGACGCGGTCGTCGACGCCGCCGAGCGGCTCGGCAAGCGCCTCGCCGGCGACGGCTACTTCGGGGTCGTCGGCGTCGACGCCATGCTCGACCCCGAGGGCGGCCTCTACCCGGTCGTGGAGATCAACGCCCGGCACAACATGTCGACCTATCAGGTCGGCCTGGAGGAGCGGTTCGTCGGGGAAGGACGCATCGCCGTCGCCCGCCACTACCCGCTGCGGCTCACCACGCCCCTGTCGTTCGCCGAGACCCGGACCCTGCTCGACGGGCTCCTCTTCGACCCGGCCCGGGGCAGCGGCCTGCTCGTCAACAACCACGCCACGGTCAACGCGGGCTTCGCCGAGACGGCGGAGACGGCCGGACACACCGTCGACGGACGCCTGTACGGGGTCCTCGTCGCGGAGTCCGACGACCGCGTCGGGGCCCTCGACACGGAGATCGCCGCGCGACTCGCGGCACGGAAGGACAACGCGGCATGAGCACACGACACGAGGTCCAGGGCATACCCGTCGCCGAACTCGCCGAGACCTACGGCACCCCGTTCTACCTGTACGACGGGGACGCGCTGGAAGGCCGCATGCGGGCGCTCCGCGAGGCCTTCGACCCGCGCCTGGAGTTCTTCTTCTCCCTCAAGTCCAACCCCAACATCGCCGTCTGCGCCCTGCTGCACGCCCACGGCGCCCGCGCCGAGGTCTGCTCGATGACCGAGCTCCTCACCGCCCGGCAGGCCGGCGTCGCCCCCGAGGACATCATCTTCCTCGGCCCGGGCAAGAGCCGCGACGAGATCGCCGCCTGCCTGGACGAGGGCATCTCCGCCCTCGTCTGCGAGTCGACGCAGGAGCTCGCCCTCATCGACGAACTGGCCCGGGAGCGCGGAGTGCGCGCCCCCGTCGCGCTGCGCGTCAACCCCGCCTTCTCGGTGAAGGGCTCCGGCCTCACCATGGGCGGCAAGCCCCGCCAGTTCGGCATCGACGAGGCACAGCTGCTCGCCGACCCCGACCTCGCCGCGCGCCACCCGCACGTCCGCCTGATGGGCGTGCAGGTCTACATGGGCACCCGCATCCTCAGCGAGCAGTCCGTCGTCGAGAACTCCACGCGCATCTTCGACCTCGCCGAACGGCTCTCCGCCGCCCTCGGCTTCCCGCTCGAACTCGTCGACATCGGCGGCGGACTCGGCGTCGCCTACTTCGACGGCGAGAACGACCTCGACCTGTCGGTCCTGGCCACCGACCTCAACCCGGTCCTGGCCGGCTTCGCCGACCGCCACCCGAGCACCCGGCTCGTCATGGAGCTCGGCCGCTACCTCACCGCCGAGGCCGGGACGTACGTCCTGCGCGTCCGGTACGTGAAGACCTCGCTCGGCGAGAACTTCGCCGTCACCGACGGCGGCACCCACCACCACATGGCGGCGGTCGGCATCGGCTCGTTCGTCAAGCGGAACTTCCCGATGCGGCTGCTCAGCGGCGCCGGCGAGGAGACCGGCACCGAGACGTGGAACGTCACGGGCCCGCTGTGCACCCCCAACGACACCCTGGCCAAGAAGATCCAGCTGCCGCCGCTCGCCCCCGGCGACCTGCTCGGCGTGGACCGCTCCGGCGCCTACGGCCCCACCGCGTCCCCCGTGAACTTCCTCAGCCACGGCTACCCCGCCGAGGTGCTCGTCGTCGACGGGCGGGCCCACCTCGTCCGCGAGCCCGACCGCCCCGCCGACCTGCTGAGCAAGCAGCGGCTCCCGCAGGCCGTGCTGCACGCCCGCGCCACCGCCGCCAACTGACCCCGACCACCGCCGGAAGGACTCCCACCATGCCCGGAACGACCACCACCGACCGTGCCCGGATCGTCGCCGAGATCTCCGCGGCCCTGCACGACGTCCTCGACTACGACCTGCCGGAACTCACCGAGGACTCCCGGCTCTTCGACGAGCTGGGCCTGGACTCCACCGGCGTCTTCGAGATGCTGATGCGCCTGGAGGAGTCGCTGGACATCGAGTTCGACACGGACTCGCTGGAGATGGCGCACTTCGCCAGCGTGCGCTCGCTGACCGACTTCATCGCGGCCGAATCGGGTGCCCGGGGATGACCGTGCAGCCCGCCCTCGCCCCCCGCGCCGCCGCGGCCGCGGCCGCCGGAGCGTTCCCGCTCCGGCTCGCCGGGGCCGTGCACCGCACGTTCCCGGAGGGTACGGCCCGGATCGACGACGCCTTCTCCGTACGCCACTTCGCCGACCTCACCACGCTGTACGGGGTCGAGCCCCGCCCGGAGGTCGCCGCCCGCGGCACCGGCAACAGCTTCGCCGGAATGTCCGCGGCGCTCCTCGCGGAACTGTCCCCCGAGCCCGTGGAGACCGAGCTCGTCGTCGTCGCCCACACCACCCCGGACCTGGACTGCCGGCTCGCCGCCGTCACCGCGCTGTCCGTGCTCGTCCCCGGCGACCCCCAGGTGCTCACCGTCGCCGACTGCGGCTCCGCGGCGCCCTTCGTCGCGCTGGAGGTGGCCGGCCGGTACGTCAGGCGGCACGGCTACCGCTCGGCCGCCGTGTTCGTCCTCGACCAGGCCACCCTGCCGTACGAGACGGGCCGCGACCTCGCCGGGGACGCGGGCGCCGCCCTGCTGTTCACCGCCGACGGCGGCGCCGGTGAGCTCGCGGTGCGCCGCGCCTCCGGCGCCACCGCCGAGGACGTCGCCGCCCTCGCCCCGCGGCTCCTCGCCGAACTGGGCTGCGGCCCGGACACGCCCCTCGTCCTCGGCCCGGCCCTCGGCGCGGGCCCGGCGCTGCCCGGCCACACCGGCCGGCGGCTCCCGGCCCCCGCCGGACTCCCGGCCTCCGCCACGCTCACGGAGCTGCTCGCCGAGGCGGAGCGGGCCCCGCACGAGGACCGTCTCGCCCTGCTCGACCACGACCCGGAGACCGGCGAACTCAGCGCCTGCCTCCTCCGGAGAGACGCATGACCACCCTCGCCCCCGGCGGCCAGGCACCGCCGGAACACGAACACGGCGCGGCGGAGCACGTCCACGGCGTGGCCCGGCGCGAGGGCCTCGCCCCCGCGCTGGCCGCGCTGGGCTCCGCCGCGCTGCCCGGCCTGCTGCCCTGCGGCCCCGCCGGGCACGCCGTGGTGGACGCGCGGACCCACGCGGAGGCCGGGGAGATCTGGGCCGGCGGCCGGCGCCGGCCGCGCGACCGCCGGCGGGAGACCGTCCTCACCGAGACGCCCCTGCCGGGCGGCACGGTCGTCACCACCCGCGTCACCCGCCCGGCACCGGACGGCGACCGCCGCCCGGACACCGCCGACGAGGCCGCGGCCGCCGCGTACGCCCGCGGGCTCGTCTGGCTGCGCCTCGGCCTCTCCGAAGGCCTGCGGTCCGCCTGCGTCGCCCACCTCGCCCACCGGCGCACCGGCGACACCACCGTCCTCCAGCAGCAGCTGGTCAAAGGCACCGTCGCCGACGTCCTGGTCGAGCACCTGGAGGTCCGCGCCGTCCTCACCGGGACCGCCCCCGGCGACCTCGACACCGGCATGCTGGGCCACCTGCACCGCCGGATCACCGCCGCCGACCGCGAACAGGTACGGCTGCTCGGCGCCTCGGGCTACCTCATGGACAGCCCCGGCCTGACCGCGTACGCCTCGGAGCTCCTCGCCGAGGCCCACACCGGCGAGGAGGTCACACCGTGACCCACGTGGACGCCCGCCTCGCCGTGCTGCGCGCCCGGCTGCGCGAGTGGGGGGAGCAACTGCGCCCGCTCGCCCTGGAGATCGACCGCGACCCGGAGGCGATCCGGCACCACTTCGACCTCCCGGCCGTACGCCACCTTGCCACCATGGGCATCCCCGCCGCCTACGGCCACGAGCCGGAGAAGATCGACGGGCACCGCTTCTACGGCGACTCCGCCCTCGAACGGGCCGTCGTCATGGAGGAGTTGGCCTGCGCCGACGTCGGCACCCTGGTCGCCTCGCCCGGCCCGCTGCTCGCCGGCGTCGCCGTCGGCCTCTTCGCCGACGAGGCCCAGAAGAAGTGGTTCTACGGCCGGATGCTCAGCGAGCCGCTGTGGACCTGCTTCGCCCTGACCGAACCGGACGGCGGCTCGGACGCCGCGGCCCTCCGCAGCACCCTCACCCGCACCGCCGACGGCGCCCTGCTCAGCGGGGAGAAACGCTACGTCGGCAACGCCTCGCGCGCCCAGCTCGGCGTGGTGTTCGCCCGCAGCGGCCCCGGGCCGCTCGGCATCAGCGCCGTCCTCGTCGACACCACCGACCCCGGCTTCCGCGCCGCACCGCTCGACATGATCGGACTGCGCGGCGCCCGGATCAGCTCCATCGCCATGGACGGCGTCGCCGTCCCCGAGGAGCACTTCCTCGGCCGGCACCTGCCCGCCACCCGGCGGGGCGTCTGGGCCTTCGTGCAGACGTTCAACCTGCTGCGCCCGGGCGTCGCCGCCATCTCCGTCGGCATCGCCCGCGCCGCCCTCGAGTACGTCGCCGACCACCGCGGCACCCTGCGCGCCGCCGAACGCGAACGCCTCGACGACCTCGTCCGGCGCGTCGACGCGGCCCGCCTCCTGGTGCACCACGCCGCGGCCGCCGTCGACGCCCGCGGCACCGACGGCCACCTCGCCTCGGCCGCCAAACTCCGCACCGCCCGGCTCGCCGAGGACGCCACCCTCGCGGCCTGCTCGTTCTTCGGGCCCGGCGCGCGCCTCGACCACCCGCTGCTCGACAAACTCGCCCGGGACGCCCGGGCGATGGAGTTCCTCGAAGGCACCGCCAACATGCAGCGCCTCACCCTCTTCCAGGGCCTGCTCGGCGGCAAGATCGACCGCGCCGCGCCGCCCCTCGCCGTCCGCTGAGGGCGCCCGTCAGAGGCGGATCAGCCCGGCGTCAGGGCCCGGCGCAAGCATGCACCCATCGTCCCCGGCCGAACCGGGACGTCATCGTCCGAGAGTCTGAAAAGGTGGACACGTCATGGTGAAGCCGTCCCCGGCCTTCGCAGTGATACCGGGCGGGCAGGTCCAGGCCGCCCTCGCCGGCCGCGAGAAACAGGTCGTCGAGATCGTGGAGGCCGCCTACCGGCTCCACGGAGCGGGCCGGACCGTCAACCCGCCCTCGTACTTCCTGCGCTTCCCCGACCGGCCCGACGCGCGGATCATCGCGCTGCCCGCCTCCTGCGGCGGCGACATCGGCGTCGACGGCATCAAGTGGATCTCGAGCTTCCCCGCCAACATCACCTCCGGTCTGCCGCGCGCCTCGGCGGCCCTCCTCCTGAACGACCCCGCCACGGGCTACCCGTTCGCCTGCATGGAGGCCTCCATCATCAGCGCCGTGCGGACCGCCGCGTCCGCCGCGCTCGCCGCCGACCGGCTCTCCGAGGGCCGGCCCCGGCCGCGGCGGCTCGGCATCGTGGGCACCGGACTCATCGCCCGCTACGTCCACACCTTCCTGGCCGCCACCGGCTGGGAGTTCGAGCACGTGGGCGTCCACGACCTGAACCCCGAGTACGCGCGCGACTTCCGCGTCTACCTGGAGCAGACCGGCGAGCGGGCCCCGGTCACCGTCCACGAGACCGCCGACGACCTGCTGCGCTCCTGCGACCTCGTCGTCTTCGCCACCGTCGCCGGGAAGCCGCACGTCACCGACCCCGGGCTCTTCGCCCACCGCCCGCTCGTGCTGCACGTCTCGCTGCGCGACCTGGCACCCGAGATCATCCTGGCCTCGGCCAACATCGTCGACGACGTCGAGCACTGCCTCAAGGCCGACACCTCGGTCCACCTCGCCGAACAGCGCACCGGCAACCGGGAGTTCCTCACCGGCACTCTGTACGACGTGATCACCGGCGCCGTCCGGCCCGATCCCGCGCAGCCGCTGGTGTTCTCCCCGTTCGGGCTCGGCGTGCTCGACCTCGCCGTCGGCAAGTACGTCCACGACCTCGTCCGCGACGCAGGCGAACTGCACGTCGTCGACGACTTCTTCCACGAATTGGACCGCTACGGACAGCGGCGGACCACCACGGGCTGAACACGCGCGCATCGGGCGGGAGTAGACGCATGCCAGTCATCACGACGCCGCAGGAATTCGACGTCGACGACCTTTTCGTCGACGTCCGGCGGGTCACCGGATATCCCCTCTATCT
This sequence comes from Streptomyces venezuelae ATCC 10712, assembly GCF_008639165.1. Lineage (NCBI taxonomy): Bacteria > Bacillati > Actinomycetota > Actinomycetes > Kitasatosporales > Streptomycetaceae > Streptomyces > Streptomyces venezuelae. Next base: position 6,818,493 of record NZ_CP029197.1, read on the forward strand.
GAAATGCGAGGGCTTCAACTTCGCGGGCTCGGTGAAACTCCGCGCCGCGAACGAGATGGTGGAGTCCGCCGAGCGCGCCGGGGCGCTCCGCCCCGGCATGACCATCGTCGAGAGCTCCTCCGGAAACCTCGGAGTGGCCCTCAGCCTGGTCGCCGTCAGCCGGGGCTACCGCTTCGTCTGCGTCACCGACTCCCGCTGCACCCAGGCGTCCCGCCGGCTCATGCAGCGGTTCGGCGCCGACGTACGGGTGGTCTCCCGGCCGCACCCGGAGCGGGGGCTGCTCGGCGCCCGCCTCGACCTGGTCCGCCGGCTGTGCGAGGAGCACGACGACTTCCACTGGCTCAACCAGTACGCCAACAACGGCAACTGGACGGCGCACTACCAGTCGACGGCCCCGCAGATCGCCAAGGCCTTCCCCGACCTGGACATCCTCTTCGTCGGCGCGGGCACCACCGGCACCCTGATGGGCTGCGCCCGCTACTTCCGCGAACACCACCCGGCGGTGACCATCGTCGCCGTCGACGCGGTCGGCTCCGTCAACTTCGGCGGCGAACCGTCCCCCCGGCTCATCCCCGGCCTCGGCACCAGCGTCAGGCCCGCCATCCTCGACGCCTCCGTCGTCGACGACGTCGTCATCGTCCCCGAACAGGACACCGTGCGCGCCTGCCGGGCGCTGCTGCGCGAGGGCTTCCTGCTCGGCGGCTCCACCGGCACCGTGCTCAGCGGCGCCGTCCGCTGGCTGCGCGAACACCGTCCCGACGGCGACCTGACGGCCGTCGCCATCGCCCCCGACCTCGGCGAGCGCTACCTGGACACCGTCTACGACGACGGCTGGGTGGACGAGTCCTTCGGCCCGGACGCCCTCACCGGCGAGCCCTTCACCCCACCGCCGGCCCCGGCCGGACCCGCCGGCGGGCCCACCCCCGCCGACCCCGGCAGCCGGCCCTCCCCGCCCCACCCGCAGCCCGCCCCGCACCACTCCGCCGATCCCGCCCGGGTCGGCCCGACCACCACTGGGAGCCTGTGATGACATCGACTCCGGGCGCCGGACCGGCGCTCACCGCGGGCCAGGTGGAGATCTGGCTCGACGCCCGGGACGCCGGACCCGCCAGCGCGTACAACTCGGCCGGCTACCTCGACATCCGCGGCCCGCTCGACACCGGCCGCTTCCGCACCGCCCTGCGCCGCCTCGTCGACGAGGCCCAGTGCCTGCGGGCCCGCTTCACCGACCACGACGGCGAGCCGCGCCAGAGCGTCGAACCGCTCCCCGAGCCGCCGCTCACCGAGGTCGACCTGCGGCACACCGACGACCCCGCGGCCGCCGCCCAGGACTGGATGCGGCGGGACCTCGCCGTCCCCCTGCGCATCGAGGACTTCCCGCTGATGCGGACCGCGCTCCTCACCGTCGCCCCCGACCGCACCCTGTTCTACCTGTGCGTGCACCACCTGCTGTGCGACGGCTTCAGCCAGACCGTGCTGTGGCACCGGCTCGCCGAGCTGTACGCGGCCGATCCCGCCGCCCCCGCCCCCGCCGGGGCGCTGCCGCCGCTGGGCGAACTGGCCGCCGCCGAGACCGCCTACCAGGCCTCCCGAGCGGCCCGCCGCGACGCCGAGTTCTGGCAGCGGCGCTTCCCCGAGCCGCCGGAACTCGCCACGCTCTCCCGCCGGGCCCCCACCGCCGGACTCCCCGACGGCTCCCTGCGCCGCTCCGTCGTGCTGCCCGAGGAGACGGCCCGCGCCCTGCGCGAGAGCGCCGGCCGCGCGGACGTCACCTGGCCCACCGTGGCCATGGCCGCCGTCGCCCTGTACACCCAGCGCACCTCCGGCACCGACGAGGTGCTGCTCACCCTGCCCGTCACCGCCCGCATGACCGCCCAGCAGCGGGCCGTGCCCGGCATGATGGCCAACTACCTGCCGCTGCGCGTCCCCGTGCGGCCCACCCTCACCAAGGCGGACCTGCTCCGGGCCACCTCCCGAGAGCTCGCCCAGGTGCTCCGGCACCAGCGGCACCGCGTCAGCGCCATCCGCCGCGGCATGGGGCTGCGCAGCGACGACCGCCGGCCCTTCGGCCCCTTCGTCAACCTGCTGCCGCAGCAGACCGGCCTCGACCTCGGGCCGTGCACGGCCGAGGTGCACAACCTGTCCACCGGACTCGTCGACGACGTCATGGTCACCCTCGTCGAGACCCCCGGCGGCGGAATCGAGATCCACCTCAACGGCAACCCCGACCGCTACACCGAGGCCGAGACCGAGCGGCACCTCGACCGGCTCGCCGCCTTCCTCGGACGGTTCGCCACCGCCGCCGGCGAGGAGCGCCTCGGCGGCCTCGACGCCCCCGGCGACCCGGCAGGCGCCACCGCCGACGGCCACGCCGACTGGCTGCGCACCGCCCTCGGCCCCGAGCGCCCCGCGGAGTTCGACAGCCTCGTCGAGCGGGTCCGCGAGCAGGCCGCCCGCCGCCCCGACGCGATCGCCGTCGAGGACGACGACGCTCGCGTCACGTACGCCTCCCTGGTCGGCCGCGCCTCCGCGCTGTCCCGCGCCCTGCCCGGCGGCGGACTCGTCGGCGTCCTCGTCACCCCCGGCGTCGGCTACGTGACCTCGGTGCTCGCCGTCATCGGCGCGGGCGCCGCCTACGTGCCGCTCGACCCGCACGCGCCCGTCGCCCGCACCGCCGCCCTGATCGCCGACCACGGCATCGACCGGCTGATCGCCGACGCCCCGCACCACGCCCTCGCCGAACAGGCCGCCGCAGCCGCCGGACGGCCCGTGCGGATCGTCACCCCCGACGACGCCGAGGACCCGCTGGCCGCCCTCGCGCCGCTCGCCGGGACCCCGCAGGACCTGGCGTACGTGATCTTCACCTCCGGCTCCACCGGGCAGCCCAAGGGCGCCATGGTGCACCGCGCCGGCATGGTCAACCACCTGCTCGCCAAGGTCGACGACCTGGCCCTCACCGAGCGCGACACGCTCGTGCAGAACGCCCCCGTCACCTTCGACATCTCCGTCTGGCAGATGCTCGCCCCGCTCGTCGTCGGCGGACGCGTCCGCGTCGTCGGCCGGGACACCGCCGCCGACCCGGACCTCCTCTTCGCGCTCACCGCCGAGGACGGCGTCACCGTCCTGGAGGTCGTGCCCTCCCTGCTGCGCGCCGCCCTCGACGCCTGGGACCTCACCGGCACCGGCGTCGACCTGCCGGGCCTGCGCCACCTCATGGTCACCGGCGAGGCGCTGCCCGCCGACCTGTGCCACCGCTGGCTGGCCCGCCACCCCGGAACCCCGCTCGTCAACGCCTACGGGCCCACCGAGTGCTCCGACGACGTCACCCACGCCCACATCCGGCGGGCCCCCGCGGCCGACGGGCCCGTCCCCATCGGCGTCCCCGTCCGCAACACCCGCCTGTACGTGCTCGGCGACGACCTGCGGCCGCTGCCCGACGGCACCCCCGGCGAGCTGTACGTCGCGGGCACCGGCGTCGGCCGCGGCTACCTCGGCGACCCGGCCCGCACGGCCGGCACCTTCGTCCCCGACCCGTACGGCGCCGCCGGCTCCCGCATGTACCGCACCGGCGACCGCGTCCGCCGCGACGACGACGGCGCACTCGTCTTCCTGGAGCGCCGCGACCACCAGGTGAAGATCCGCGGCCACCGCATCGAACTCGGCGAGATCGAGACCGCCCTGCGCCGCCACCCCGACCTCGCCGACGCCGTCGTCACCGTCGTCGACGACGCCTCCGGCGGCAAGCACCTGGTCGCCCACTGCGTCCCCCGCGAGCACACCCGCCCCGACACCGGCGCGCTCCGCGGCCACCTCGCGGCGACCCTGCCCGCGTACATGGTGCCGCAGCACCTCCTCGTCCTCGACGCGCTCCCGCTGACCGCGCACGGCAAGGTCGACCGCAAGGCCCTGCCGAGGCCGGCCACCGGCCGGGCGAGCGCCGCACAGGACCCCGCCACGCCCCGCTCCCGGGGCGAGGAGATCCTCTGCGCCGTCTTCACCGAGGTCCTCGGCGTCCCCGCCGGCGCCGACGACAACTTCTTCGAACTCGGCGGCGACAGCATCACCGCCATCCAGGCCGTCAGCCACGCCCGCAAGGCGGGCCTGGCCGTCACCCCGCTGCTGATCCGCAAGCACGGCACCCCGCGCGCCGTCGCCGCCGCCACCCCGGCCGACGGGCCCGCCCGCCCGGCCGCCGGCGGCCACGACGACACCGGCGAGATCGAACTCGCTCCGATCGCGCACCAGTTGCGCGAGGACCTGGCCTCCCTCGACGAACGCTCCCGCGAGTACAGCCAGTTCGTCGTCCTGCGCACCCCCGCGGACCTCGGCCCCGACGTCCTCGCCTCCGCCGTCGACGCACTCCTCGACCGGCACGCCGCCCTGCGCACCCGGCTCACCGTCCCCGTCGAAGGACTCTGGTCCCTCGAAGCCCTCCCGCCGGGCGCGGTGACCGCCGCCGACGTCGTCCACCACGTCGACGTGTCGCACCTCGCCGACGACCCCCGCGCGCTGGCCGACGCCGTCCGCGAACAGACCGGCCTCGCCCGCGCCCGGCTCTCCCCGGACACCGGCCGGGTGACCCAGCTCGTCCTGCTCGACCGGGGCCCCGGCCGCACCGGCCGGCTGCTCTGGCTCACCCACCACCTGTGCGTGGACGGCGTCTCCTGGCGCGTCCTCACCGGCGACCTCGCCGCCGCCGTCGCAGGCGACAGCCCGGACCCGGTCCCCACCCCGTACCGCGCCTGGACGAAACTCCTCGGCGCGCATGCCCGTACCACCGACCGGGTCTCCGAATTCCCCCTGTGGAACGAGCAGTTCGGCAGCGGCGCCGCCCCGCTCGGCGACCGCGTCCTCGACCCGCTCCGCGACGTCTACGGCACCGCGCGCCGGCTGCGCCTCGAACTGGACTCCGAGACGACCGCCGCCGTCCTCGCCGGCGTCCGCGGCATCGAGGACGGCGAGATCAACGACCTGCTGCTCACCGCCCTCGGCATGGCCGTCGCCGACTGGCGCCGCCGCAACGGCCGAGGCGACTGCGACGGCACCACCGTCGAACTGGAGGGCCACGGCCGCGAGCAGTTCACCGACGAGGTCGACCTGTCCCGCACCGTCGGCTGGTTCACCAGCGTCTACCCCGTCCTCCTCGGCCCCGGCCCGCTCGTGGACTGGGACGACCTGTGGGCCGGCGGCGACACCGCGGGCACCGCCCTCCAGGACACCCGCGGCCGGCTGCGCCGCCTGCCCGACCACGGCCTCGGCTACGGCCTGCTGCGCCACCTCAACCCGCAGACCCTCGCCTCGCTCGCCCGCCACGGCGTCCCCGAGATCGGCTTCAACTACCTCGGCCGCTTCCAGACCGAAGCCCCCAGCGGAGACTGGTCGCTGGTGACCGAGGACGCCGTCATCGGCACCGGGGTCCACCCCCGCATGCCGCTGCGGCACGTCCTCGCCGTCACCCCGGTGACCGAGGACCGCGCCGACGGGCCCTACCTGGTCGCGGACTGGATCTGGGCCGCCGACCTCTTCCCCGACGCCGACGCCGAGGACATCGCCCGCACCTGGTTCCGCGCCCTCAAGGCCCTCGCCGGGCACACCGCGCGGGCCGCCGAGCGCGGCCCCCGCGACGAGACCCTGCCGCTCTCCCCGCTCCAGCAGGGCCTGCTCATCCAGGCCGAACTGGAACGGCACGGCACCGACAGCTACCTCCTCCAGACCGTCCTCGACATCGAGGGCCCCTTCGACACCGACGCCTTCCGCGCCGCCGCCGACGCCCTCCTCGCACGCCACCCCGGACTGCGCGTCTCCTTCCCCGAGGCCGCCCCGGACGAGCAGCGCGTCCAGTCCGTCGCCGGCCGGGTCACCGCCCCCTGGACGGACGTCGACCTCACCGGCACCGCGTCCGAGGCCGCACGCGAGGCCGAGACCGCCCGCATCACCGAGGCCGACTGGGAACGCGGCTTCGACCTGACGGCCGCGCCGCTGCTCCGCTTCACCGCGATCCGGCTGCCTGGCGGACGCGTCCGGCTGCTGTGGACCCTGCACCACCTCCTCGCCGACGGCTGGTCCATGGGCATCCTCGCCCGCGAACTCTTCACCCTCTACGCGGCCGGCGGCGACGCCTCAGCCCTGCCCCCGGCACCCTCCTACCGCGACTACTTCGGCTGGCTCGCCGCCCAGGACACCGAGGCCGCCAAGGCCGCCTGGCGGACCGCGCTCGCCGGGGTCACCGAACCCACCGTCCTGTCCACCGGCGAACACGCCGAGAGCACCCGGCCGCCCGAGTCCCTCGTCCACGAACTCCCCGAGGACCTGACCGCCGACCTCACCGCCTTCGCCCGCGCCCGCAACGTCACCCTGAACACGGTCCTCCAGGCCTGCTGGGCCGTCGTCCTCGGCCGCCGCACCGGCCGCGGCGACCTCGTCTTCGGCACCGTCAGCTCGGCCCGGCCGCCCGAGCTCCCCGGCGTCGAGGGCATGGTCGGCCTCTTCCTCAACATGCTGCCGCAGCGGGTCACCCTCGACCCGGCGGAGCCCTTCACCGACCTCGTCCAGCGCCTCTACGCCCAGCAGACCGACCTCCTGGAGCACCAGCACATCGGCCTGGGCGAAGTGCAGCGGCTCGCCGGCGCCGGCGACCTCTTCGACACCGTCTTCAGCTTCCAGAACCAGCCGCGCGCCGACCTGGACGAGCTGAACGCCCTCGTGCCCGCGCTGCGCCTGGGCAACGGCACCACCCGGCTCGCCGCCGAACGCGGCCTCGCCGTCCTCGTCCACCCCGGCCCCCGGCTCACCCTCACCCTCCAGTACCGGCCCGCCGCCCACCAGCGGACCGCCGTCGAGGAGACCCTCCGGCAGCTCGTCGAGGTCGTCGGCACCGTGGTGACCCGCCCCGCGACCCCCGTGGGACGGCTCACCCTCGACGACACCGCCGAGCACCGGCGGCTCGTCAGGGAATGGGGCGGCCGGGCCGACGACACCGCCCGGCCCGTCATCCCCGCCCTCTTCCAGTCCCGCGTCGCCGAGAACCCGCGGGCCGTCGCCATCGTCTCGGGCGCCACCGAGGTCACGTACGAGGAGCTCGACCGGCGCGCCAACCGGCTCGCCCGGCTGCTCCTCGCCCGCGGCGCGGGACCCGAGCGGACCGTCGCCCTCGCCCTCTCCGACCCGGTCGACATGACCGCCGCCCTCCTCGCCGTCCTCAAGGCGGGCGCCGCCTACCTGCCCATCGACCCCAAGTACCCCGCCGACCGCATCGCCTACATGCTCTCCGACAGCGGCCCGGCCACCCTCGTCACCACCACGGAACTCGCCGGGCGGCTGCCCGACGCCGAATGCGCCGTCCTCCTCCTCGACGAGGAGCGGACCACCGCCGAACTCGCCGCCCTGCCCGACCACGCACCCGAGGACGGCGACCGCCCCCAGCCCCTGGACCCCCGCCACCCCGCGTACGTCATCTACACCTCCGGCTCCACCGGCCGGCCCAAGGGCGTCACCGTCGACCACGCCGGATTCGCCGCCATGGTGGCCAGCCTCGTCGAGAAGTTCGGCGTCGACCACCGGGCCCGCGTCCTCAAGTTCGCCTCGTTCAGCTTCGACGCCTCCGTGTGGGAGCTCAGCCTCTCCCTGCTCGCCGGCGGCACCCTCGTCGTCGCCGACGAGGACTGCCGGGTCCCCGGCAAGCCCCTCGTCGACCTGCTGCAGCGGCACCGGGTCAACCTCGCGGGACTGCCGCCCGTCGTCGTCGGCGCCCTGCCGGAGGGCTCCCGGCTGCCCGAGGACCTCACCCTGATCGTCGCAGGCGAGGCCTGCCCGCCGCACGTCGTGGAACGCTGGGCCGGACAGGTCCGCATGTTCAACGGCTACGGACCCACCGAGGCCGTGCTCGCCTCCACCGTCAGCGACCCGCTGCGCGGCGCCGGCCACCCGCCCATCGGCCGCCCGACCGGCGCCCACCGCGTCTACGTCCTCGACGAGGCGCTGCGCCCGGTCCCGGCCGGAGCCGTCGGCGAGCTGTACGTCGGCGGCAACCTCGCCCGCGGCTACCAGCACCGGCCCGACCTGACCGCGAAGCGCTTCGTGGCCGACCCGTACGGTCCCGCCGGCGCCCGCATGTACCGCACCGGCGACCTCGCGAACTGGCGCCCCGACGGACAGCTCCACTACGTCGGCCGCGCCGACGACCAGGTGCAGCTGCGCGGCTTCCGGGTCGAACTCGGCGAGATCGAGACCGAACTCGCCGCCCGGCCGGAGGTCCGCCAGGCCGCCGCCGTCGTGCGGAGCGCCGACGGCCAGGAGGACCGGCTCGTCGCCTACGTGGTCCCCGCGACCCCCGGCGGCGCCGACGCCGCCGTCCTGCGCGAGGCCCTCGCCGCCGTCCTGCCCGAGTACATGGTGCCCGCGGCGATCGTCAGCCTTGATGAACTCCCGCTCACCCCGCAGGGCAAGCTGGACCGCAAGGCACTGCCCGACCCCGAGGAGACCCGCACCCGGCGCGGCCGCGCGCCCCGCACCCCGGTCGAGGAGATCCTCTGCGGGATCTTCGCCGAGCTGCTCCAGATCTCCGACGTCGGCATCGACGACGACTTCTTCGAGCTGGGCGGCCACTCCCTGCTCGCCACCCGGGTGGTCAGCAGGGCCCGGACCGCGCTCGACGTCGAGATGCCGATCCGTACCCTCTTCGAGGCCCGCACCGTGGCCGGAGTCGTCGCCCGCCTCGGCACCGGCGACACCGTCCGGCCCGCGCTGCGCCGCACCCCCCGTGAGGACCCGGCCGGCCACCTCCCGCTCTCCTTCACCCAGACCCGGCTGTGGTTCCTCAACCGGCTCGACCCCGAGTCGGCCGCCTACAACGTGTCCTTCGCCGTGCGCCTGTCGGGCGCGGTGGACGTGCCCGCGCTCGACGCGGCCCTCGCCGACGTGGTGGGGCGGCACGAGAGCCTGCGGACGGTGTTCCCCGAGGTCGACGGCGAGCCCCGGCAGGTCGTCCTGGACGCGGCCGACGTCTGGTCCGGTCTTGAGGTGACGGACCTGGACGCCGCCGGCGCGGCGTCGCTCTCGGCGGCCCGCGCGGCGCGCGGCTTCGACCTCACGACCGAGATCCCGGTCCGCGCCCACCTGTACCGCACCGCCCCCGGCGAGCAGCTCCTCCAGCTCGTCGTCCACCACATCGCCTGGGACGGCTGGTCCGTCGCCCCCCTGGTCCGCGACCTGTCGCGGGCCTACGCGGCGCGCCACTCCGGCGGGGCGCCGGAGTGGTCGGTGCTGCCGGTGCAGTACGCCGACTTCGCCGTCTGGCAGCGGGAGCTGCTGGGCGACGAGACCGACGCGTCGAGCGCGGTCGCCCGCCAGCTGGACTTCTGGCGCGAGCGTCTGGCCGGCATGCCGGAGGAACTGGAGCTGCCCTTCGACCGGGCCCGGCCCGCCGTCATGTCCCACCGGGGCGGGACGGTTCCGTTCCGCCTGGACGCCGACGCGCACGCCGCGCTGGTGCGGCTCGCGCGTGAGTCGGGCGCCTCCGTGTTCATGGTCCTGCAGGCCGCTCTCGCCGCGCTGTTGTCGCGGCTCGGGGCGGGGGAGGACGTGCCGATCGGTTCGCCGGTCGCCGGCCGCCTGGACGACGCCCTGGACGAGCTCGTGGGCTGCTTCATGAACACGCTGGTGCTCCGGACCGACGTGTCAGGCGACCCGACCTTCCGGCAGCTCCTCGACCGCGCCCGCGAGACCTCCCTGTCCGCGTTCGCCCACCAGGACGTGCCCTTCGAGCGGCTCGTCGAAGTCCTCGACCCGGTGCGGTCCATGGGCCGCAACCCGCTCTTCCAGGTCATGCTGGTGCTCCAGAACAACGAGCAGGCGCACCTCGAACTCCCCGGCGTGCGCGCCGCGTTCGAGCCGCCGTCCGTCGACTCGGTCAAGTTCGACCTGAACTTCTTCGTCGTCGAGCAGCAGCACGCCGACGGCACCGCCGACGGGCTCGACGGCTTCCTGGAGTTCAGCGCCGACGTCTTCGACGAGTCGACCGCGGCCTCCGTCGCCGCCCGGTTCGTCCGGCTCCTCCACCAGGTCGCCGGCGACCCCGACCTCCCGGTCGGCGGCATCGAGGTCCTCGCCGCGTCCGAGCGCGAGCGCATCCTCACCGACTGGAGCGGCACCACCGGCGGCAACCCCGACACCACCGTCGCCGCCCTCTTCGAGGACCAGGCCGCGCGATCCCCCGAAGCGGTCGCCGTCGTCTGCGACGGTACGGAGCTGTCGTACACCGAACTGAACGCGCGGGCCAACCGGTTGGCCCGGCAGCTGATCGAGCGGGGGGCCGGCCCCGAGCGCCTGGTGGCGCTGGGGCTGCCGAGGACCGAGCAGATGGTCGTCGCGCTCCTCGCCGTCCTCAAGTCCGGCGCCGCCTACCTCCCCCTCGACCTCGCCTACCCGGCGGACCGGATCGCGCTCATGCTCGACGACGCCCGGCCCGCGCTCCTGCTGACCGACGGCCCGACCGCCGCGACGCTGCCGCCGACGGAGCTGCCGACGCTGCTGCTTGACGACCCCGCCACCACGGCCGCCCGGGCGGACCTGCCCACGACCGACGTGACCGACGAGGAGCGGCCGGCCCCGGCGGGGCCGTACCGTCCCGCCTTCGTCATCTACACCTCCGGCTCGACCGGCCGGCCCAAGGGCGTCACCGGTCTCCACCGGGCCCTGGTCAACCGGCTGACCTGGTTCGCGGAGGAGTTCCCCGAGCAGCGCACGGCCGCCGTCCTCGCCAAGTCGCCGGTCAGCGTCATCGACGGCATCACCGAGCTCCTCGCCCCGCTGCTGTCCGGCGGGTCGACGGTCCTGGTCGACGCCCACACCGCCCGCAGCGTCCCCGATCTCGCGGACGCGGTGGTCCGGCACGGCATCGCCCGGCTGACCGTCGTGCCCAGCCTCCTGAACGCCTTCATCGACAGCGGCGAACTGCCGCGCATGGCCGGCTGCGCGGTCTGGATCTGCAGCGGCGAGCAGCTGCCCGCCGCCACCGTGGACCGCTTCCGCGCCGCCCTGCCCTCGGCCCGCCTGGTGAACTTCTACGGCGCCTCCGAGGTCGGCGCGGTCGCCACCCACGGCGCCCGGGACGAGGTGAACCTCGGCCCGGCCACCCTGATCGGGCGTCCGATCCGGAACACGGGCGTGTACGTGCTGGACGCCGGGCTGCGACCCGTTCCGGCCGGTGTCGCCGGTGAGCTGTACCTCTCGGGCGCGGGACTGGCCCGGGGGTACGTGGACCGGGCCGGCCTGACGGCCTCGCGGTTCGTGGCCTGCCCCTTCGGCACCGACGGCGGCCGGATGTACCGCACGGGTGACGTGGTGCGCTGGTCCGCGGACGGCCGGCTGGTGTTCCTCGGCCGGGCCGACGACCAGGTGAAGGTACGCGGCTTCCGCGTGGAGCCCGGCGAGGTCGAGGAGGTCCTCCTTGGACACCCGTCGGTGGCCCGCACGGTCGTCGTCGCACGTGCCGACGGTCCCGGTGCCGGCGTCCTGGTCGGCTACGTCGTCCCGACGCCCGGGGTGTCGCTCGACACGGCCGCGGTCCGCGCCTTCGTGGCCCGGTCCCTGCCCGAGTACATGGTGCCGATCGTCGTGGCGCTCGACGAGCTGCCGCTGACCCCCAGCGGCAAGGTCGACCGCAAGGCCCTGCCCGCCCCCGACCTGGGCGCGGTCGTCTCCTCGCGGACGCCCCGCGACCCGGTCGAGGAGGTGCTGTGCGCCCTGTACGCGCAGGTCCTCGGCCTCGAACGGGTCGGCATCGACGACAGCTTCTTCGACCTCGGCGGCCACTCCCTCCTCGCCACCCGCCTCGTCAGCCGGGCCCGCTCCGCGCTCTCCACGGCCCTCTCCATCCGGGACGTGTTCGAGGCGCCCACCGTGGCCGCGCTCGCCGACCGGGCCCGCACCGGCGAGCGGGACAGGCCCCCGCTCGCCGCCGTCCCGCGCACCGGCGCCCTGCCGACCTCCTCGGCACAGCGCCGCCTGTGGTTCCTCAACCGGCTCGAAGGCCCCGAGTCCGCCGCGTACAACATGCGCTTCGCGGTCCGGCTCTCGGGCGCCCTGGACGTGCCGGCGCTCGACGCGGCCCTCGCCGACGTGGTGGGGCGGCACGAGAGCCTGCGGACGGTGTTCCCGGAGGTCGACGGCGAGCCCCGCCAGGTCGTCCTGGACGCGGCCGAGGTGTGGCCGGGTCTGGTCGTGCGGGACACCAGGGACGCCAGGGACGCAAGGGACACGGACGCCGGGGACGCGGTGTCGGTCCCGGCGGGTCGCGGTTTCGACCTGACGACCGAGATCCCGCTCCGCGCCCACCTGTTCCGCACGGCCGACGACGAGCACCTGCTGCTGCTCGTCGTCCACCACATCGCGGCCGACGGCTGGTCCGTGGCCCCGCTCGCCCGTGACGTGTCGCGCGCCTACGCGGCCCGGTGCGGGGGAGCGGCCCCGGAGTGGTCGGTGCTGCCCGTGCAGTACGCCGACTTCGCCGTCTGGCAGCGGGAGTTGCTGGGCGACGAGGCGGACCCGTCGAGCGCGGTCGCCCGTCAGCTGGACTTCTGGCGGCAGCGCTTGGCCGGCATGCCCGAGGAACTGGCGCTGCCGTTCGACCGGCCGCGTCCGGTGGTGATGTCGCACCGGGGCGGGACGGTTCCGTTCACGCTGGACGCCGGCGCGCACGCCGCGCTGGTCCGGTTGGCGCGCGAGTCGGGCGGCTCGGTGTTCATGGTCCTGCAGGCCGCTCTCGCCGCGCTGTTGTCGCGGCTCGGGGCGGGGGAGGACGTGCCGATCGGTTCGCCCGTGGCGGGCCGTCTGGACGAGGCCCTGGACGAGCTCGTGGGCTGCTTCATGAACACGCTGGTGCTCCGGACCGACGTGTCCGGGGACCCGACCTTCCGCCAGCTCCTCGACCGCGCCCGCGAGACCGCGCTCGGCGCGTTCGAGCACCAGGACGTGCCCTTCGAGCGGCTCGTCGAAGTCCTCGACCCGGTGCGGTCCATGGGCCGCAACCCGCTCTTCCAGGTCATGCTCTCCCTGCAGAACAACGAGCACGCCGACCTCGAACTCCCCGGCCTGACCGTCACCCAGGAACCCGTCGGCGCCGACACCGCCAAGTTCGACCTGTCCCTCACCCTCATGGAGCGGCAGGACGCCCAGGGCGCCCCCGGCGGCCTCGAAGGCTTCCTGGAGTTCAGCGCCGACGTCTTCGAGGAGTCGACGGCGGCCTCGGTCGCCGCCCGGCTCGCCCGCCTCCTCCAGCAGGTCGCCGGCGACCCCGACGTCCCCGTCAGCGGCATCGAACTGCTCACCGCGGACGAGCGCCACCGCATCCTCACCGAGTGGAACGACACCGCGCAGCCCCAGTCGCCGGTCACGCTCCCCGAGGCCTTCCAGCGGCAGGCCGCCCGGTCCCCGGAAGCGGTCGCGGTCGTCTCCGGCGGTACGGAGCTGTCGTACGCCGAACTGAACGCGCGGGCCAACCGGCTGGCCCGGGAGCTGATCGAGCGGGGGGCAGGTCCCGAGCGCCTGGTGGCGCTGGGGCTGCCGAGGACCGAGCAGATGGTCGTCGCGCTCCTCGCCGTCCTCAAGTCCGGCGCCGCCTACCTGCCCGTCGACCCCGCGCACCCCGCCGAGCGGATCGAACTGGTCCTCGGCGACGCCCGCCCGGCCCTCCTGGTGACCGACACGGCGACCGCGGGCCGGCTCCCCGACACGGGAGTGCCCCGGCTCGTCCTCGACGATCCCGGGACCGTCGCCGCCGTCGCCGCGCGCGACGCCGCCGACATCGGCGACGCCGAACGGGCCGCCCCGCTCCACCCGGAGCACAAGGCGTACGTGCTGTACACCTCCGGCTCCACGGGCCGGCCCAAGGGCGTGGCCATCGAGCACCGGAACCTGATGAACTTCCTGCTCTCCATGGCCGAGCGGTTCCCGATGGACGCCGGTGACCGGCTGCTCGCCGTCACCACCTGGTCCTTCGACATCGCGGGCCTCGAGGTGTACGTACCGCTGCTCTCGGGTGCCGGCGTCGTCGTCGGCGAGGACGGCCTCGTCCTCGACCCCGAGGCCCTCACCGCGCTGGTCCGGCGGGCCGGGGTCACGGTCATGCAGGCCACCCCCGCGCTCTGGCAGGAACTGGTGACCCGCGAGCCCGAGGCCGTCCGCGGCCTGCGGGTCCTCGTCGGCGGCGAGGCCGTGCCGCCGGCGCTCGCCGAGGCGCTGACCGCGCACGCCGCCGAGGTGACCAACCTCTACGGCCCGACCGAGACCACCATCTGGTCCACCGCCGTCCAGCTCGTCGCGGACGAGCCGGTGACCCTCGGGCGTCCGATCCGGAACACGGGTGTGTACGTGCTGGACGCCGGGCTGCGCCCGGTTCCGGCGGGTGTCGCCGGTGAGCTGTACCTCTCGGGCGCGGGCGTGGCCCGGGGGTACGTGGGCCGGGCGGGTCTGACGGCCTCGCGGTTCGTGGCGTGCCCCTTCGGCACCGACGGCGGCCGGATGTACCGCACGGGTGACGTGGTGCGCTGGTCCGCGGACGGCAGGCTGGTGTTCCTCGGCCGGGCCGACGACCAGGTGAAGGTGCGCGGCTTCCGCGTGGAGCCCGGCGAGGTCGAGGAGGTCCTCCTGGGACACCCGTCGGTGGCACGAGCGGTCGTCGTCGCACGTGCCGACGGGCCGGGGTCCGGCGTTCTCGTCGGCTACGTCGTCCCGGCGCCCGGTGAGTCCGTCGACACGGCCGCGGTCCGCGCCTTCGTGGCCCGCGCGCTCCCCGAGTACATGGTGCCGGTGCTGGTGGTCCTCGACACCCTGCCGCTGAACCCGAGCGGCAAGGTCGACCGCAAGGCCCTGCCCGCCCCCGACCTGGGCGCCGCGGTGTCCTCGCGGATGCCCCGCGACCCGGTCGAGGAGTCGCTGTGCGCGCTGTTCGCGCAGGTCCTCGGTCTGGAACGGGTCGGGGTCGACGACAGTTTCTTCGACCTCGGCGGCCACTCCCTCCTCGCCGTCCGGCTCGTCAGCCGGGCGCAGGCCGCCGGACTGCGGCTCAGCGTCGCCGACGTGGTCCTGCACCGCACCGTCGCCGCGCTCGCCACCCGGGCCGAGAAGACCGGACCGGACCAGGAGAACCTGCTCGACCCGTTCTCCATCGTGCTCCCCGTCCGGCCGGGCGGAGACGCGCCGCCCGTCTTCCTCGTGCACAGCGGGCTCGGCTTCAGCCTCCCGTACGTCGGACTCGCCCGGTACCTCGACCGGCGCCACCCCCTGTACGGCCTCCAGTCACCGGCCGTCGGCGGCGCCGCCCCGGCCCCGGACGACATCCGGGCCGTGGCCGCCGAGTACATCGGGCACATCCGGCGGATCAGCCCGCACGGCCCGTACCGCCTCCTCGGCTGGTCGTACGGCGGCGTGCTCGCCCACGAGATCGCCGTACAGCTGCAGCAGGCCGGCGAGGAGGTCGACTTCCTCGCCAACCTCGACGGCTACCTCGGCAGCACCGGCCGCGAGGACACGGACGACGAGCAGGAGCTGCTGCTCAGGGCCCTGGAGTCGCTCGGTCACAGCCGGGCCGCCTTCGCCGACCAGCCGCTCACCCCGGCCGGCCTCCTCGACGTCCTGCGGCGGGAGAACCACCCGCTGGCCGAGCTCGGCGAGCGGGGCATCCCGAGGCTCCTGCGCCTCTCCCGCACCCACGGGGAGCTGATGGAGCGGTTCACCGCCGGCCGGTTCACCGGCGACATGCACCTCTTCACCGCCACCCGGGAGTGGACGGCGGACCGACTCGACGACCAGACCCGACGATGGGAGCCCCACGTGGACGGACACCTCCGGATCCATCCGGTCGACTGCGGCCACGAGTACCTCATGCACCCCGGCCCGCAGGCCGTCGTCGGCCGTGCCGTCGACGCCGCGCTGGCCCGGCTCGACGCGGCGCGCGACGGGGCGTCCGGCGGCGACGAGGGCACCCGGGGCGGTGACCGGTGATGGCGACGACCCTCGTCCCGCCGCGCAGGCCCGCGCCGCCCGTCGCGCTGGCCGTGGAGTCCCTCGCGGTCGCGGGCCGGCGACTCAACCGGCTGCGCCAGGCCCCCGGCCGGCTCATCGGCATCATCATGAACCCGCTCGTCTCGATGATCGTGCTCGGCTACCTCTTCCAGGGGTCCCTGTCGGTCACCGGCGGCTCCGACTACCAGACGTACATGTTCGCCGGCGTGGCCGCCCAGGTCGGGCTCGCCGGCATCGGCCCCACCGCCGTGGCCGTCGCCGCCGACCTCCGCGGCGGGCTCGTGGACCGGTTCCGCAGCCTGCCGATCGCCCGGCCGTCGGTCCTGCTCGGCCACACCCTCGGCGACCTCGCCGTCGGGCTCATCGGGCTCGCCGTCGTCACGGCCCTCGGCGTGCTCTTCGGCTGGCGGCCCGAGCGCGGCCCGCTCGCCGTGTTCGCCGGCTTCGCGCTGCTCGCCGTGTTCATGTACGCCATGCTCTGGGTCGGCGTCCTGCTGGGCCTGTTCTCCCGCAACATGGAGACCATCAACGTGGTCGCGGGGCTCGTCACCGTCCTGCTCTCCTTCCTGTCCAACGCCTTCCAGTCCGTCGACCGGCTGCCGTCCTGGCTGCGTCCGATCGCCGACTGGAACCCGGTGAGCGCCGTCGTCACCCGGACCCGCGAGCTGTGGGGCAACCCCACGGCCACCGGCGGGAGTTTCCCGGGCGAGCACGCGTCCCTAGCCGTCGCGATCTCGCTGAGCGCCGTCTTCGTCGTCACCGTGCTGCTCAGCCTGCGCCGCTTCCGCACAGCGGCCTCGTGAGACCGGGGCCGCGGCGCCGGCCGGCGCCGCGGCCCCCGCTCCACCGCAAGTCCGCAAGACCGCACGTCCGCTCCACACCGCACCACACGTCCACCGGACCGCTCACCGCACGACACGACCACACCCGCCCCACGACCCCGCTCCACCGCACGACAGCAACCCGCCCCACCGACCGGAACAACCCTCCACCCATCTGCCCACCTTCGCCGTGCGCCGCGGTCCACGTCCCCTCTCCGCCGTGTTCCGAAGGGAGCACCCGCCATGCGACCCATCGCACCGCAGCCCACCGACGCCGAGTCCGACAGACCGCCGGCCCCCGGCCCTCACGGACCGCAGGCCCCGCACCCCGACAGCGTCGACCTCACCGATCCGCTCACCTTCACCCGCCCCGAACTCCGCGCGATGTGGGCCCGGTTCCGCGCCGAGAGCCCGGTCCACCGGCACCGCGCCACCCCGGGCGCGCCCCCGTTCTGGGTGCTGTCCCGGCACGCCGACGTCGTCGCCGTCTACCGGGACGACAAACGCTTCACCTCCGAACGCGGCAACGTCCTCGCCACCCTGCTCCAGGGCGAGGACTCGGCGTCCGGGAAGATGCTCGCCGTCACCGACGGGCCCCGCCACCGCGAGATCCGCAACCTCATGCTCAAGTCCTTCTCCCCCCGGGTCCTCGCCCCGGTCGTGGAGGGCGTGAACCGCCGTACCGTCGCGCTCCTCGACGAGGCCCTGGAGCGCGGCGCGTTCGACTTCGTCGTCGACCTTGCGGACCACATCCCGATCAACACCATCGGCGACCTCATGGGCGTCCCGGTCGCGGACCGCGAGCAGCTCGTCCACTGGAACACCATGACCCTCTCCCGTACGAGCGCGGAGCACGGGGCGGAGGAGGAGTGGCTCGCGCGCAACGAGATCCTCCTGTACTTCTCCGAGCTCGCCGCCAAGCGCCGCCGGGACCCCGGCGAGGACGTCATCAGCGCCCTGGCCACCGGCACCGTCGACGGACGGCCGCTGACCGAGGACGAGATCGTCTTCAACTGCTACAGCCTCATCCTCGGCGGCGACGAGTCCAGCCGGATGTCCTCCGTCGGCGCCGTGATCGCCCTGGCCGAACACCCCGACCAGTGGAAGGCGTTGAAGGAGGGCCTCGTCGACACCGCCACCGCCACGGAGGAGGTGCTGCGCTGGACGACCCCGGCCATGCACTTCGGCCGGCGCGCGCTCACCGACGTCGAGATCCGCGGCCGCACGATCGCCTCGGGCGACGTGGTCACGCTGTGGAACAGCTCGGCCAACTTCGACGAGGAGGTCTTCGCCGACCCGGAGCGCTTCGACCTGGCCCGTACGCCCAACAAACACGTGGCGTTCGGCCACGGGCCGCACTTCTGCATCGGCGCGTTCCTCGGCCGCACCCACGTCGAGGCGATGCTCCGCGCCCTCCGGGACAAGGCCGGACACCTCGAACTCCTCGGCAGACCGCGGCTGCTCCACTCGAACTTCGTGTACGGGTACACCAGCCTCCCGGTCCGCATCGACCGCCCCGCCGCGTCCGGCACCAGCGGCATCAGCCCGGTGTCAGCGCCCCCTGCCACAGTCGACCGGACCCGCGAGTCCGCGACAGATGGGAAGTGACCACATGCCGAACCCCTTCGACGACCAGAACGGCACGTTCCTCGTCCTGGTGAACGACGAGGAGCAGTACAGCCTCTGGCCCGCCTTCGCGCGGACCCCGGACGGCTGGACCGTGGCCCTCGGCGAGAGCAGCCACGACGCGGCCCTCGCGTACGTCGAGGAGCACTGGACGGACATGCGCCCGCGCAGCCTGCGCGAGCGGGCCGCCGACCCGGTCGGCTGAGCCCGGTGGGGACGGCAGAGGTGGAGACGGCCATCCGGGCCGAGGGCCTGCGGAAGCGGTACCGGGACGTCGAGGCGCTCTCCGGCATCGACCTCCAGGTACGCTCCGGCACGGTCCTCGGCCTGCTCGGACCCAACGGGGCGGGCAAGACGACCACCGTGCAGGTGCTCACGACCCTCGTGGCACCGGACGGCGGACACGCGGAGGTGGCCGGCTTCGACGTCGCCCGGCAGCCGCACGAGGTACGCCGGCGCATCGGCCTCGCGGGCCAGTACGCGGCCGTCGACGAGGTCCTCACCGGGCACCAGAACCTGGTGCTGCTCGGCCGGCTGCTGCACCTCGGCCGCCGGACCGCGCGGCGGCGCGCGGACGAGCTCCTGGAGCGCTTCGGCCTCACGGCCGTCGCGCACCGGCCGGCCCGTACCTACTCCGGCGGCATGCGCAGGCGCCTCGACCTCGCGAGCTGCCTGATCACCTCGCCCCCCGTGCTGTTCCTCGACGAGCCGACCACCGGTCTCGACCCGGTCAGCCGGATGGCGTTGTGGGAGCTGGTGCGCGAGCTGGTGGCCAACGGTGTGACCCTGCTCCTGACGACGCAGTACCTGGAGGAGGCGGACTTCCTCGCCGACCAGATCGCGGTCGTGGACTCCGGCCGGGTGATCGCCGACGGCACCCCCGACGCCCTCAAGCGGAAGGTGGGCCGGGAGTGGCTCGACGTGACGGTGCCGGCGCCGTCGGACGTGCCCGCGGTCCTCGCGGCCCTCGGGCCCGCCCTCACCACGGTGCCGTCGGTGGACGCGGAGAAGGGCACGGTCGCCGTCCAGCTGGACGACGGCCTCGGCAGCGTCGCCGACGTCGCGATCGCGCTGCGGGACGCGGGAGTCGAGGTCAGCGACTTCACCGTCCGCAGGCCGACCCTGGACGATGTGTTCGCGCATCTGACGGGCAAGCCCGCGGAATGACCCCGGCCCCTCCGGGCCCCGACGGCGACGCATCCATCCCCCGCGCGTCGTCCCGCCGCGGGCCCGGAGGTGCCGGTCAGCGCCCCGGCGGCGGACCGTCCGTCCGCCGCCGCAGGGCGATCGCCGTCACGACGAGACCGTCACGGCAGAGCCAGCGGCCTTCGAGCAGCTTCAGATGCGCCCCGTCAGGCCCGCCGGCGGGGATCAGCACGTCGGCGGAGAAGGTGCCGGAGGCGTACGGTCCCGGGGCCGAGGTGCCCGCCCCCGCGTCGATGCGGACGTCGGCCTCCCCGAAGTCCAGCTCACGCCCCGTCAGCGGGTACCAGACCTTGAACACCGCCTCCTTGGCGCTGAACAGCAGCCGGTCCCAGCACACGTCAGGGGCGGCCGCGCCCAGGGCGCGGAGCCGGTCCCGCTCCTGAGGCAGCGAGACGTACTCCAGGACGTCCTCGGGCAGCGGGGAGTTCGGCTCGGCGTCGATGCCGAGCCCCCGGTAGTCGGAGACCCGGCCGACGACGGCCGCCCGGTACCCCGCGCAGTGCGTCATGCTCCCCACCAGACCTTCGGGCCAGCGCGGCGCCCCCCGCCGCCCCGAGAGCAGCGCCACCGAGGGGACGCCCAGCGCGCCCATCGCGAGCCGGGCGCACA
The DNA here is from genome assembly GCF_008639165.1 of Streptomyces venezuelae ATCC 10712. Taxonomy (NCBI): domain Bacteria; kingdom Bacillati; phylum Actinomycetota; class Actinomycetes; order Kitasatosporales; family Streptomycetaceae; genus Streptomyces; species Streptomyces venezuelae. The sequence goes on from NZ_CP029197.1 coordinate 6,838,775, forward strand.
TGCGGACGCTCGCGTACTCCTGCCGCCGCTTCGGCACGGCGCGCGCGACGGCCGCGGCCTCCTCCGGGAACAGGGCGCGCACGGCCGCCGCGGAGTCGACCCGGGTGTGCGCGGCGCTCGCGGGCGCGGGTATCAGCTCCTCGATCACGCCGCGATTGTGCCACCGCCGCACGGTCGCGCAGGCGCCCCGGCGAACTGTGGGCCGCACATAAGGCCACGCCGGGAGGGGACCGGCGCGGATAGAGTGATCACGCTGTCCTGCCCGGTCAGCGACGGGGGGAGAACGATGGGCGAGCGACTCGGTTTCGGCATACTCGGGCCCCTGGCGGTCACCGCGGGGGAGCGGACCGTGCAGGTACGCGGTGCGCGCCAGCGCACGGTGCTCGCCCTGCTGCTCCTGAGCCCCGGCCGGATCGTGCCGGTCGACACCCTCGTGGAGGAGGTGTGGGGCGGCAGCCCCCCGGCCACCGCCCGCACCCAGGTCGCCATCGTCGTCGCCGCCCTGCGGAAGGCGCTCAAGGGCGAGTCCCCCAGGGGCACGGGCGAGACGGCGCCCGAGGACGTCATCGTCACCGCGCACCCCGGCTATCTGCTGCGCGCCGAGGGCCACGCCCTGGACACCGCCACCTTCACCGAGCTGCTCGCCGACGCCGAGGCGGCCGTCCGCGAGCGGCGCCCCGAGGAGGCGGAGCGCCGCTACGCCCAGGCGCTCGCCCTGTGGCGCGGGCCCGCGCTCGCCGGGGTCGCCGGACGGCTCGTGGAGGAGGAGGCGGCCCGCTGGGAGGAGAGCCGCGTCCACGCCCGCGAGGCCCTGACCGCGGTCCGGCTCGACCTGGGCCGGCACAGGTCGCTGCTGCCCGAACTGGCCGCCGCCGTCCAGGAACACCCCCTGCGCGAGCGTGCCTGGTACCACCTCGTCCTGGCCCAGTACCGGTCCGGGCGGCGGGCCGAGGCGCTGGAGAGCTACCGCGCCGCGCGCCGCCGCTTCGTCGACGAGCTGGGCATGGACCCCGGCCCGGAGCTGCGCGGCCTGCACGACGCGATCCTGAAGGACGACCCGGCTCTCGCCGTCGACGCCGCGGGTCCGGCCACCAGGCGCCCCGGCGGCGCCGCCGAGGCCGTGTCCCCGGCCGCGTCCCCGCGCCGGCGAGCGCGCCTCGTCCCGTCCGAACTCCCCTCGGACGTGCCGGGGTTCTCCGGCCGTGACGACGAACTCGCCTGCCTGGACAGCCTGCTGGAAGAGCGGACCGGGACCCGGAGCGCACCCACGGTAGGACTGATCACGGGGGTCGCCGGGGTCGGCAAGACCGGACTGGCCGTCCGCTGGGCCCACCGCGTGGCCGAACGCTTCCCGGACGGGCGGCTTTTCGTCGACCTGCGGGGGTACGACGAACAGCACGCGCCGACCGACGCCGACGACGTCCTCGGCCGCTTCCTGCGCGCGCTCGGGGTGCCGAGCGACGACGTGCCGAGCGGTCTGGAGGAGCGGACCGCCCTCTACCGCAGCGTGCTCGCCGAGCGCCGCGTCCTGCTGGTCCTCGACAACGCCCGTACGTACGCGCAGATCGAACCCCTCCTGCCGGGCAGCGGCGGCTCCACCGTCCTGGTCACCAGCCGCGAGCAGCTGGAGCGGCTGGTCACCTGGCCCCCGGCCGCCCGCATCCACCTGGGGCTCCTCCCCGAGGACCGCTCCGTCGAACTCCTCGGACACATCGCCGGCGAGGACCGGGTCCGCGCCGCGCCAGAGGACTCGGCCCGTCTCGTGGAGCTGTGCGACCGGCTGCCGCTCGCCGTGCGGATCGCCGCCGCCCGGCTGGCGTCCAAACCCCACTGGTCGGTACGGCACATGGTGACCCGGCTCAGTGACGAGCAGCGCCGCCTCGACGAACTCAGCCAGGGCGACTCCCAGGTGCGGGCCGGCTTCGGCCTGAGCTACCGCCACCTCGACCGGAACGCCGCCCGGCTCTTCCGCCGCCTCGGACTGCTCGGCGTGCCCGACTACACGGCCTGGGTCGGGGCGGCCCTGCTCGACGTGGCGCCGCCGGAGGCCGAACGCCTCATGGAGCACCTCGTCGACGCCCAGTTCCTCCAGGTCGCGGGCGTCGACGGCACCGGGCAGCTGCGCTACCGGCCGCACGACCTGATGCGGCTGTACGCGGCCGAACGAGCCCGCGCCGAGGAGTCCGATGAGGACCGGCGGGCGGCCTGCGACCGCGTCTTCCGCGCGTTTCTGACGATCGCCGAGGAGGCGTCCCGGCGCGAGTACGGATCGGCCCGGGACATCGTGTGCGGCGACACGCCCCGCAGGGCGCTCGATCCCGGGTTCGTCGAGGAGCTGCTCGCGGACCCGATGCGCTGGTTCGAGGCCGAGCGGCTCTCGCTGATCGCCGTGGTGGAGCAGGCGGCGGGAGCGGGAGCGGACGAGACCGCCTGGGAGCTGGTCATGTACATGGAGGTGCTCTTCGAGTCGCGCAACTACATGGCGGACTGGGTCCGTTGCGGCGAGACCGCGCTGGAGGCGGCGCGGCGCGCGGGCAACGTGCGCGGCATGGCGGCGATGGAGCAGCAGCTGGGCGTGGTCGACATGCGGCAGCGCAGGTTCGACGCGTGCGCCGCCCGCCAGGAGACGGCCCTCGCGCTGTACACCGAGGCGGGGGTCCCGCACGGCCGCGCGCAGGCCCTGAGCATCCTCGCGCTCGTCGACCGGTTCCGGGGGGACTACGAGAAGGGACTCGAACGGCTGCGGGAGGCCATCGCGCTCTACCGGGAGTCGAAGGGGCGCTGCTGCGAGGCACACGCCCTCCAGAGCATGGCCCAGACCTACCTCGACCTGGGGAAGCCGCAGGAGGCCCTGGAGCTCAGCCGGGAGGCTCTGAGCCTCCACCAGGAGTCGACGGGCAACCAGCGAGGCCTCGCCCAGGCCCATCACCGCATGGGCCGCGTCCACCTGGCCCTGGGTCAACTGCCGGAGGCCGAGAGCCAGTTCCTCCGGACCGCGACACTCGTCAGGCAGAAGTCGGACTTCGTCGGTCTCTCCTACGCCCTCCTGGGACTCGCGGAGACCCGCGAGCGGGCCGGACACGACACCGCGGCGGAGCGCACGTTCCTGGAGGCCCTGGACGTGGCCCGGGGCAGCTGGAGCCCGATGATCGAAGGCCAGATCCTGCTCGCCCTCGGCCGGGCACGCGGCGGATGGGGACGCCCCGAGGAGGGCGAGGACCTGCTCGCCGAGGCGCTCACCCTCTTCCGGGAGATCGGCGCCCCGCCCTGGGAGGAGCGCGCCGCCGACGCGCTCCGGACGCTGCGCGCGGGCGGCTCCGGGCCCGCCGGAGCTCCCGTATAGGGCCGGTATAGATCTCCGGGCGACGATCGTCCTTCCGTATGGGGGCGATATGGACGCGCGGCCGAGCATGGGGAACGTTCCCGCCGCCACGGGCGGAAGGGCATCCGACGTCCCCCTCTCACGAAGTCCTGGAAGGACCGGCCGCACATGAGCACCGAGACGAACACCCTCCGCCGCCAAGACGGCACCGGATCTCCCGGACCCGCCCTGCGCCTGGAAGCCGTCGTGAAGGAGTACGGCAAGGGCGGGCGCGCCGTACGGGCACTCGACGGGGTCACGGTCGGCATCGAGCGCGGCTCCTTCACGGCCGTCATGGGCCCCTCCGGCTCCGGCAAGTCGACCTTCCTGCACTGCGCCGCCGGCCTCGACCGGCCCACCGGCGGCGCCGCCCACATCGGTGACACCGCGCTGGCGGGGATGAACGAGACCCGGCTGACCGAGCTGCGCCGCAAGCGCGTCGGCTTCGTCTTCCAGGCCTTCAACCTGATCCCGGCCCTGTCCGTGCGGGAGAACGTGGAGCTGCCGCTCCGGCTGGCCGGCGAACGGCTCGACCCCGCCTGGCTGGAGGAGATCCTGACCCGGGTGGGCCTGGCCGGCCGGGCCGGCCACCGTCCCGCCGAACTCTCCGGCGGCCAGCAGCAGCGCGTGGCCATCGCCCGCGCCCTGATCACCCGCCCCGACGTCATCTTCGGCGACGAACCCACCGGCGCCCTCGACACCGTCACCGCGAAGGAGATCCTCTCCCTGCTGCGGTCCTGCGTCGACACCACCGGCCAGACCGTCGTCATGGTCACCCACGATCCCGTCGCCGCCTCGTACGCCGACACCGTCCTCTTCCTCGCCGACGGCCGGATCGCCGACACGATGCGGGCACCGACCGCCGACCGCGTCGCCGACCGCATGACCCACCTGGGAGCGTGGGCCTGATGCTGCGGTACGCCTTCCGGACCCTGAGCGCCCGCAAAGGCGGGTTCATCGGCGCCTTCCTCGCCCTCTTCTGCGCGGCCGCGCTCGTCACCGCCTGCGGCGTCCTCCTGGAGACCGGCCTCAGGGGCACCATCGGCACCGAGCGGTACGCGGGCACCCCCGTGATCGTCGCCGCCGACCAGAACGTCCACCAGGTCACCGTCAAGAACAAGGGCGGGAAGACCAAGACCAAGGAGAAGTCCAAGCCGCTCGGCGAGCGGGTGTGGCTCCCCGCCGACACGGCCCGCACCCTCGGCGCGCTCCCCGGCGTACGCTCCGCGCTGCCCGAGACCACCTTCCCGGCGTACGCGGTCACCCCGCGGGGCGGGATCGTCCCGGGCGTCGACGGCAAACCCTCGTACGGCCACTCCTGGACCTCCGCCCCGCTGACCCCGTTCACTCTGACCGGCGGCGTCGCCCCGGCCCGCGCCGACGAGGTCGTCGTCGACCGCGAACTCGCCACCCGGGCCCGGATCGACATCGGAGCACGGCTGACCGTCCAGTCCACCGGCGCCCCCCGCGCCTACCGGGTGTCCGGCATCGCCGCGCCCGCCGGCGGCGACCTCGCGCAGCAGACCTCGCTGTTCTTCTCGGACGCCGAGGCCGAACGGCTCTCCGGCCGCCCCGGCCTCGTCGCCGCCGTCGGCGTGCTGCCCGAACCGGGCGTGTCCACGACCGACATCGAGGCCCGGGTCACCCAGGCCCTCGCCGGCACCACCGCCCAGGTCGTCACCGGCGGCGAGCGCGGCCCGGTCGAGTTCCTCGACGCCGCCAAGGCCCGGATCAAGCTGGTCTCCATGGGCGGCGCCATCGGCGGCACCTCGCTGCTCGTCGCGGTCCTCGTGGTCGTCGGCACCTTCGCCCTCACCGTCCAGCAGCGCCACCGCGAACTCGCCCTGCTGCGGGCCGTCGCCGCGACACCCAGGCAGGTGCGCCGGCTCATCGGCCGCGAGGCGCTCATCGTCGGCTTCCTCGCCGGTGTGCTCGGCTCCGTCGCCGGCCTGCCCCTCGCGTACTGGCTGCACGGCAGGTTCGTCGCCCTCGGGGCGATCCCGGAGACCCTCGGAGTCACCCTCAGCGTCTTCCCGCTCTTCGCCGCCCTCGGCGCCGCCCTGATCGGCGCCTGGACCGCGGCCAGGATCACCGCCCGCCGCACCGCCCGCATCCGCCCCGCCGAGGCCCTCGCCGAAGCGGCGGTGGAGCGGCGGAACACCGGCTGGGGCCGCCTCGGCGCCGGCGTCGCCTTCCTCGCGGGCGGCGCGGTGCTCCTCGCGGTCCTCACCGCACTGCGCACCGAACCCGCCTCCACCCCGGTGACCTTCCTGTCGGTCGTGGTGCTCGCCGTCGCGGTCGCGCTGCTCGGCCCGCTGATCGCACGCGTCGCGGTGACGGTCCTGGGCGTCCCGCTCCGGGCCTCCCGGGTCCGCGGCCACCTGGCCACCGCCAACGCCCGCGCCCACACCGGGCGCCTGGCCTCGGCCGTCACCCCGCTGGCCCTGCTCGTCGGCATGGCCTGCACGGTGCTCTTCGTCCAGACCACGATGGGCGGGGCGGCCACCGCGCAGGCCCGGGCGGGCAACAAGGCCGACTGGATCGTCGCCTCCGCCGGCCCCGGCGTGCCCGCAGGGGCCGCCGAGCGGCTCCGCGGGCTCCCCGGCGTCACGGCGGTGACGGAGGTCGTCCGCACCTCCGTCCGGGTGGGCCTGGAGAAGTACGCCGCCCAGGGCGTCTCCACGGACGGCCTGAGCCGCACCTGGGACCCGGGCGTCACCGGCGGCGCTCTCGACGGCTTCGGGGCGCGGAGCGTCGCGCTCAGCGAGGTCGCGGCCGACAGCCTCGGCAAGAAGCCGGGCGACCCGCTGAAGCTGACCCTCGGCGACGGGACGGAGACCGAACTGACCGTCGTGGCCGTCTACGCACGCGGCCTCGGCTTCGGTGACCTGACGATGTCCCACGCGCTCGTCTCGCGGCACGTCGACAACCCACTGGCCTCCTCGCTCCTCGTCACGACCGACGGGACCGCCGGACCCGGCCGGGACGAGCTCCGCGCGGCGCTCGGCGGCCTGCCCGGCGCCGTCGTGCTCGACCCCGGCCAGGTGGCCGAACTCCAGGCGGAGGTCCAGCAGTCCAACGCCGAGGTCAACTACGTCGCCATGGGCCTGATCATCGCCTTCACCGCCATCGCCGTGGTCAACACCCTGGCCGTGTCGGTCTCCGACCGCACCCGCGAGTTCGCCCTGCTCCGCCTCGTCGGCACCACGCGCCGCCAGGTGATGGGCATGCTCCGCATCGAGGCCGCAGTGGTCCTGCTGGTCGCGGCGGCCCTCGGCACGGGCATCGCGTACGCGGTGCTCACCGCGTTCAGCCTCGGCATGACGGGCTCGGCCTCGCCGTCCTTCGACGCCGCGACGTACGCGGGGGTGGTGGCCTTCGCCGCGGTCCTGACGTTCCTGGCGACGCTGCTGCCGGGCCGCCTGGCCCTGACGGGCCGGCCGGCCGACGTGATCGGCGCACGCCAGTAGCGGGGCGGAACGGCTGGGGGCGACCGCCCCCGGCCGTTCCGCCGTAGGCCCCCGACCCGGGGGCGGGAAGGAGGACCACCCATGGCGTCGGACGAGGAATCCGCGCGGGGAAGGCGGCACGGGCCGGACCGGGAGCCGGAACACCCGGCCGACCGGGAGCCGGACCGCGCGGCGGACGTCGTCCGGGTGCTCGGGGAGCGGGGAGAGGCCCACGTCTGGTGGTGGACGGCGCCGGAGTGCACCGACCCGGAGGACCTGCCCCTGCTGGACACCGAGGAGTTCCGGCGGGCGCTCGCCATCCCCGCAGAGCGGGACGCGGCCGCCTTCGTGCGTTCCCGCGCGATCGTACGCCGGGCACTCGGCGAGCTGTTCGGCCTCGACCCCCGGGACCTCGCCCTGGGCCGCCGCGCCTGCCCCGGCTGCGCGGACACCGGCCACGGACCGCCGCGGCTCGTCGTACCGGGCGTACCGCTCGTCCTCAGCGTGAGCCGTACGGCGGGACACGGGCTGCTCGCCCTCGGCGCGGGCGCCTCGATCGGCGTCGACGCCGAAGCCCTGCGGCCGGTCACGGACCGGCGGTTCGCCGATCCGGACCTCACCCCGGGGGAGCGGCGGCACCTCAGGGGGCTGCCGCCGGGCCCCGACCGGGACAGGGCCTACCTCCGGATCTGGACCCGCAAGGAGGCCGTGGCCAAGGCCACCGGTCTCGGCCTGTCCGGCACCGCGCTCGGGCGGCTCGACACCCGTCCCGCCGACCGGGGCCCGGTCCGGATCGCCACCTGGACCGTGGAGGACCTGCACCTCGTCGAGGGCGTCGTGGCCGCGCTGGCCCGCCCGGAGGGCCCGGCGGGCCACGGACCTGTCCACCACCACGCCTACGGCGACGACCGCACGTAGCTCAGCGCGCGGCGGCCCGGACCACCGGCTCACGCGGCGTCAGCGCGGCCGCGAGCAGTCGTACGAGCTCCCCGCGGCGGTACAGCGGCCTGCCGTCCCCGTCGAGCCCCGGCTGCGGGAGCAGCGCGCGCTCCACCAGGGCCTCCAGGGCGTCCTCCACCTCGTCCTCCGGCGCGCCGAGAACCTCCGCCGCCTCGCGCGCCGAGAAGGCCTCCGCGGCCCGGAAGGGCGCGGCAGGGCCGGCCAGCGCGGTCACCGTGTCCAGGGTCGTACGGTCCATGCGGCGCACCGAGCGCAGCAGCGACTCGCGGACGCTGACGTCGCCGTAGGCCAGCTCGTCCAGCCGGTCGTCCGGATCGGCGAGCCGGGCCGCCAGCCGTGCCACCGGCCAGTGCGGCCGGGCGGCGAGCCGGGCCCCCGCGGCGGACAGCGCCAGCGGGAGTCCCGCGCAGTACGTCACCAGCGCGCGGGTGGCGTCCGGTTCGGCGGCGAGGCGGTCCCCGCCGGCCAGCGAGCCGAGCAGCTCCCGGGCCTCCGGGTCGTCCAGGAGGGGCAGCGCGAGGGTGTCCGCGCCCGCCACCCGGGCCAGCCGGGTCTGGCCGGTGACCAGGACCGCGGCCTCGGCGGCGCCCGGCAGCAGCGGAGCCAGCTGCCGGTCGTCCACCGCGCCGTCGAGCACCAGCAGCAGCCGGGCACCCGAGGTGCGGGTCCGGTAGCGCCGTACCAGTTCCTCCAGGTCGTCGGGCGCGGCGGGCGGTGCGTCCCCGAGGGCCCGCAGCAGCCGGACCAGCACCTCGGCGGGGTCGCGCGGAGTGCCGTCCGGCCGGCAGAGCTCCACGTACAGCTGACCGTCGGGGAAGCGGGCGGCGCGGTCGTGCGCCGCGCGCACCGCGAGCGCGGTCTTGCCGGCCCCGGGCGGCCCGGCGATCAGGAGGCGCCGCGGCCGGCGGTCCTCCCGCCCCAACCGCTCGTGCAGCACGGCGAGTTCGGACCGCCGCCCGACGAACTCCCCGTAGGAGGAAGGCAACCCGGCCGGCACGACCCACCCGACACCGGCCACGACGACCGACGACGCGCCACCCCGATGGCCCGCGCCCGGGACCAACGAGGCCCCGGCCGCCGAGTACGGAACCGCCGAGGAGCGAACCACCGAGGCCCTGGCCGTCGAGGACGGGACCGCCGAGGAGCGGACCGCCGAGGACGGGCCCGTCGAGGCCCCGGCCACCGCGCCCGGGACCGCCGAGGAGCGGACCACCGAGGACGGGCCCGTCGAGGCCCCCGCCACCGCGCCTGGGACCGCCGAGGACTGGACGGTCGAGGCCCAGGCCGGCGAGGCCCCGGCCGCCGAGGCCCGGACCGCCGAGGCGTCGGCCGCCGAGGACGGGACCGCCGAGGAGCGGACTGCCGAGGACTGGACGGTCGAGGCCCAGGCCGGCGAGGCCCCGGCCCCCGAGGCGTCGGACGCCGAGGACGGGACCGCCGAGGAGCGGACCACCGTGCCCCGACCGCCCGTCCCGCGACCGCCCACGCCCCAACCGCCCGTGCCCCGGTCGCCCACGTCCCGACCGCCACTGCCCCGGTCGCCCGTGCCCCGCCCGCCCGTGCCCCGACCTCCCACGTCCCGCCCACCCGCGCCCCGACCGCCCGCGTCCCGGGCCGCGGCGACCCCGGCCGCCGCCCGGGGCGCCCGGGCGTCGCCCTGCCCGTCCCCCTTCAGCACCGACCGGTACGCCGAGCCGAGCGCCTCGCCGGGGTCCACCCCCAGCCGGTCCGCGAGGAGCGCGCGGCCCTCGTGGTAGGTGTGCAGCGCGTCGGCCTGCCGGCCGCAGCGGTAGAGCGCCGTCATCAACTGGGCCCGCAGCCGCTCCCGTACGGGGTGCTCGGCCACCAGGCCGGTCAGCTCGGCGACGGTCTCCTCCGGCCGGCCGAGGGCCAGCTCCGCCTCGATCCGGCTCTCCAGGGCGATCATCCGCGCCTCTTCCAGCCGCGGCAGCTCCGCGTCGATCAGCTCCTCCGTGGCGTTGGCCAGCGCCGTGCCCCGCCACAGCCCGAGCGCCTCGCGCAGCAGCGCCGCCGCGTCCTCGAAGCGCCGCTCGGCGAGGGCCGCGCGGCCCAGCGCGGAGAGCCGGGTGAACTCGGCCAGGTCGATCCGCGCGCCGGGCGCCCGCAGCACGTAGCCCGGCCGGCGCCGCACGATCTCGACCTCCTCGCCGAGGTGCTTGCGCAGCCTCGACATGTACGTGTAGATCTGCGCGTCCGCCGTGGCCGGCGGGTCGAAGGCCCACAGGAGCGCGGCGAGCCGGGTGTCGGAGACCACCCGGCCCTCCGCGAGCAGCAGCGCCGCCAGCACGGTGTGGACCTTGCTGCCGGAGAGCGGGACCGTGCCGCCGCCCGCCCGTTCGGCCTCGATCGGCCCGAGAAGCCGGAAGTCCATGAGCCCCCCTCTCCTGGCACACGCGTCCGTTCTGGACTCCGGAAAGTAATCGGCCGCCTTATCGGGCCGATATCGCCGAGCGAACCGGCCCCGGAGGGGGCGATATCGGCCACCGCGTCGCCGCTGCGACGCATGCGGCCGCGCTTCGCCGGGGAGACAGGGGAGGTGGTGTCACGGCGGCCACCACGGCAGTGACCGGGCCCCGTTCCGTCCTCCCCGCCGAACGAACGAAGGGCTGCCCCGTATGACCGCGACCGTCCCTCCAGGAAGACCCACCGGACCCGCCTCCCCCGCCGGACGGGTCGAACTGCCCCCCGGCGCCACTCCCGGCGACCCCCGCTTCGTGAACGAGGACCTGCTCCCCGTCCCGCTCGCCGGACGCCGCTGGACCACGTACAACTTCGCCGCCCTCTGGGTCGGCATGGCCCACAACATCCCGTCGTGGATGCTCGCTTCCGGTCTCGTCGCCCTGGGCATGGACTGGAAGCAGGCGGTCCTCACCATCGCCCTCGCGAACGTCGTCGTGCTGTTCCCGATGCTGCTCACCGGGCACGCGGGACCCAAGTACGGCATCCCCTTCCCCGTGCTCGCCCGCGCCTCCTTCGGGCTGCGCGGCGCGAACCTGCCCGCCCTCGTGCGGGCCGGGGTCGCCTGCGCCTGGTTCGGCATCCAGACGTGGATCGGCGGCCAGGGCGTCTTCGTCCTGCTCGACAAGGTCTTCGGCGGCGGCTGGGCGGACGTGCCGAGGGTCGGCGGCCAGCCGTGGACGCTCTGGCTCTGTTTCGTCCTGTTCTGGGCGCTCGAACTCGCCATCATCTACCGGGGGATGGAGGCGCTGCGCCGCTTCGAGAACTGGGCGGCGCCGTTCGTCATCGTCGGCGCGCTCGTCCTGCTCGGCTGGGTCGCCGCCAAGGCGGGCGGCCTCGGGCCGCTGCTCGACCAGCCGTCGAAGCTCGGCTGGGGCGCCGACTTCTGGCCGGTCTTCTTCCCCGCCCTCATGGGCATGATCGCCTTCTGGGCGACCCTCAGCCTCAACATCCCGGACTTCACCCGCTTCGGCGCCGGACAGCGTTCCCAAGTCCTGGGGCAGAGCCTGGGGTTGCCCACCACCATGACCTTGTTCGCGCTCCTCTCGGTGCTGGTCACCTCCGGTTCGCAGGCCGTGTACGGGGCGCCCGTCTGGGACCCGGTGGCGCTCGCGGCGAAGACGGACAACGTCTTCGGTCTGCTCTTCGCCCTGGTGACGGTGCTCGTGGCGACCCTCTCGGTGAACATCGCCGCCAACGTCGTCTCCCCGGCGTACGACCTCGCCAACCTCGCCCCGAGACTGATCGACTTCCGTACGGGCGCGCTGATCACCGGCGTCGTCGGCGTCCTCGTCATGCCGTGGAAGCTGACCGCCACCCCCGAGCTGTACATCTTCACCTGGCTCGGCCTCGTCGGCGGTCTCCTCGGGACGGTCGCCGGCATCCTCATCGCCGACTACTGGCTCGTCCGCCGCACCGTCCTCGACCTGGCCGGGCTCTACCGGGCCGACGGACCCTACTGGTACCGGCGCGGCTGGAACCCGGCGGCCGTGCTCGCCTTCGCGGTCGGCGGGGTCCTCGCCGTCGGCGGCTCCCACTCCGCCCCGGGCACCGGCCCCTTCCCCGAGGACGGACTGATCCCCGTCCTGAAACCCCTGTCCGACTACGGCTGGGCGGTGGGCCTGGCCGCCGCGCTGCTCCTCTACACGGCCCTCATGAAGCGCGGGGGAGCCGGCCGGCGGTCCGCTCGATCCAGCTGAGGTAGGAGCGCACGCGGGTGTTCACGGCGGGAGTGTCGGTGGCGCACTCCTTGCCGTAGGACACCAGACCGACGACGTAGGGCCGTCCCCGCAGCGTCCGGACCAGGGGGCCGCCGGAGTCGTACTGACAGGTGTCCCGGCCGGGGGCGTACGTGCAGATCTGGCTGGGCACGACCTGCGCCATGCCCCGGCTCGCGCAGGCCGAGTTGCTCATGGTGGTGAGCGCCACGGTCCGCAGGACGTCGGAGGTGCGGCCGCCGAACGAGGTCGTGCCCCAGCCCGGTGCCTCCACCCGGGCGGGCTCGGAGCCGCCGGGGGCGGCGGGGGTGGGCAGGCCGATCGGGCGCACGTCACGGTTGAGGGCGACGGGGGCGGCGAGCTCGACGAGGGCGATGTCGTTGCGCTGGGTCTCCGGGTCGTACTCCGGGTGCGGGAAGAACCGGGCGGGTGGGGCGAGGACCGCGTGCGGGCTGTCGGACCCGGTCGTCAGGTCGTGGTCGCCGAGCAGCACGCCCACGCGCGACGGGCTGCTGTACGAGCCGGTCAGGCAGTGCGCCGCGGTAAGCACGTACCGGTCGCCGATCAGTGCCCCGCCGCACATGACCCGCCGCTCCAGCACGTCCACGAGGCCCGCCATGAAGGGGTACTGGTGGGGCCGCGCCTCCTGCCCGCCGACGACCGCCCCCGCGGGCGGCGCGACCCCGAGGGGGCTCACCGCGAGCACCGCGCCCGCGACCGTCGCCATGAGCCTGTTCGCCCGTCCCACCTGATCTCCGTACTGTCGACGCCGGGTTCCCGGCCGAGGGGTGCGGAGACGTTTCCGCACGTCCTCCCGCGCCGGTCCCGGCCCGCGTGGGCTCAACGACGCCGACGGGATACGGTCACCTGACCCCGCGGCCGGACCGGTGACCGACGGGCGATCAGCGGTCGACGTCCGGCGCCCAGCCGGAGACGTACGAGGCCGCCGCCGCGTCCCAGGCGCCGGCGCCGCCCGGGAACGGCCAGGCCAGGGTGCGGTCGTACCCGCCGATGATCGCGGTCAGGTCGTCGGCGAGACTGCGGCTCAGGTGCGCGATCCGCGACGCGGCGAGCGGCCCCTCCAGGGCGGCGACCCGCTTCTGATACTCCTCCACGGGACGGGCGGAGAGCCGCGCCACCCACGGGTCGTCCACGACCGCCCGCGCAAGGATCAGCACCTTGGGGCGCCCGCCCTCCGCGAGCGCCGCCGTCACGCGGTCGTGACCGTCGAGCACGACGGGGGAGTGGAGCCCGCTGATCCACCAGGCGAACACCGGCGGCAGCACACCCTCCCGGTACTGCCGGCGGTACGCCTTCACCCGCGGCGCCTCAGGGACCGACAGCGCCCGCAGCGGCAGCAGATCCCGCGCGTCCTCCACCGGATCCCCGTATCCGAACCAGGTCAGATGCCCCCGGTCCGGGTCGTGGGCCAGGAGTGTGGGCCAGTTGACGGCCTTGAACCACCGGTGGACGTCCGGGAGCAGCAGCCAGTCGCCCGCGTGGAGCGGCCCCTCGGCGGCCCCGCGCAGCTCCGCCTCCGCGTGCGCGGCCCAGCGCTTCCACCACTCCGCCTCTCCCGGCTCCGCGAACTCCGCGACCGCACGCGCCCGTTCGGCCCGGAGCGGGGCGAGCGGGGAGACGTACCGGCCGGTGCGCGCGTAGTGCAGGCCACAGTGGGTGGCCCGCTGCCGGGCGAAGAGCACGGGGGCGTGACCCTGCATCAGGACCAGCCGCCGCCCGTCGGCGCACTCCATCCGCAACCCCGGCTTCACCGGCCCCTCGACACGCATGGGGCAACCCTAGCCAGCCCCTGGCCCCCGGGCGCCGGCTACGGCACCCGCGCAGTCCACTCCGCCGTGCCGAACTTCGACACCGCCAGCTGCTTCGCCCGCGTCAGCTCGTCCTCCGTGAGATGGCCCTCGGACAGGCCGTACCGGCCCCGGAAGGAGGCGATCATCCGCTCGATCACCGTCTCGCGCGGCAGGCCCGTCTGCCGCCGCAGCGGGTCCACCCGCTTCTTCGCGCTCTTCGTGCCCTTGTCGGACAGCTTCTCGCGGCCGATCCGCAGCACCTCCGTCATCTTGTCCGCGTCGATGTCGTACGCCATCGTCACGTGGTGCAGCACCGCCCCGGCGCCCGTCACGATCCGCTTCTGCGCCGCGCCCGCGATCTTCCCGGCGTCGGTGGCGATGTCGTTGAGCGGCTGGTACCAGGCCCGGACGCCCATGTCGCCGAGGGCGCCGAGCACCCAGTCGTCGAGATAGGCGTAGCTGTCGGTGAACGACAGGCCCTGCACGAGGGCGTCGGGCACGGAGAGCGAGTACGTGATCGTGTTGCCCGGTTCGATGAACATCGCCCCGCCGCCGCTGATCCGCCGCACCACCTGGATGCCGTGCCGCTCCGCCGCCTCCGCGTCGACCTCGTTGCGCAGGGACTGGAAGCTGCCGATGACCACGGCGGGGGCGCCCCACTCCCAGACCCGCAGGGTCGGCGGCCGGCGGCCGGCGGCGACCTCGGCCGTGACGACCTCGTCGAGCGCCATGTGCAGGGCGGGGGACTGCGGCGGCTCGTGGATCAGCTGCCAGTCGTAGTCGGTCCAGTCGGTGGCGTGGGCGAGCGCCCGGCGGACCGCGACCCCGACGCCCTCCGCGGTCAGGCCGAACATCCGAGTGCCCGGCGGCAGCGCCGCGTCGATCCGCGCCGCGAGCCCGGCGGCGTCCGTGTCGACGGGCGCGCCTTCCAGGGCGCGGTCGATCGCCAGGATCGCCTCGTCCGGCTCCAGGAAGAAGTCGCCCGCGACCCGGACGTTCCGCAGGACCCCGTCCTCCGCGTCGAGGTCGACGACCACGAGCTTTCCGCCCGGGACCTTGTACTCACCGTGGTACGCGCCGTGCACGGAACCCTCCCTGCATGTAAGGGGTGAACTCGGCCAAAGGGTACTCCCCGGGGAAACGGACGGTGACGAAAGCGAAGGTCCGGTTGTCAGCCCCGCGTGCTTAGCTGGACACATGAGCGAAGAGTTCCTTGAGCACGTCCTCGGCGGCCGTACGACCGAGGTGGAGGAGGCGGTCCGCAAGGCGGCGGCCGTCGAGATCATGCCGCGCTTCCGGCAGCTCGCCGCCGACGACATCGTCGAGAAGAACGGCCCGCACGACCTGGTCACCGTCGCCGACCGGGCCGCCGAGGCCCACCTCACGGCCTCCCTGACCGCGCTGCTGCCCGGTTCGGTGGTCGTCGGGGAGGAGGCCGTCCACGCCGACCCCGCCGTGTACGACGCGCTGCGCGGCGACGCGCCCGTCTGGATCGTCGACCCCGTCGACGGCACCCGCCAGTTCGTCCACGGCGACCCCGCCTTCTGCACCCTCGTCGCCCTCGCCCGGCACGGCGAGCTGCTCGCCTCCTGGACGTTCGCGCCCGCGCTCGACGCGTTCGCCACCGCGGTCCGCGGCCGCGGCGCCACGCTCAACGGCCTTCCCCTGCGCTCCGGTTCACCCGCCGCGGGCGCGCCGATCGAGGTCGCCACCTCCCACCCCGACTACACCACCCCGGACCAGAAGGCCGCCCTGCTCGGCCTGGTCACCGAGGGGGTGAACCCCAGGCCGTGCGGCTCCGCCGGCCTGGAGTACCTGGCCGTCGCGCGCGGCACCCTCGACGCCACCGCCTTCTCCTGGGAGTACGCCTGGGACCACGCCGCCGGACTGCTCCTGGTCACCGAGGCGGGCGGCGCGCACACGACCCTCGCGGGCGAGCCCTTCCGCATCACCGGGGGGAACGCGCTGCCGTTCACGGCGGCCCGGGACGCGGCGACCGCCGAACGCGTCCGCGGCCTCCTCGGGGGACGGTGACGGCAGTGCCCCGGGGCCGCCTCGGCGGGCACGCCGGCCCGGCCCCGTCACGGCGCCCGGCCCGCACCCCGGGCGGCGACCGCCCCGGCCTATCCTGGGAGCCTTGGCCATCGGCTGACGACGAAGGAGTCCGAAGGTGTCGAAGGTGACGTCCATGCTCGATGCCGTCGTCGTGGGCGCGGGGCCCAACGGACTGACCGCCGCCGTCGAACTGGCCCGCCGCGGCCTCTCCGTGGCCGTCTTCGAGGCGAAGCCGACCGTCGGCGGGGGCGCCAGGACCCAGGAGCTCACCCTCCCCGGCTTCCGCCACGACCCCTGCTCGGCCGTGCACCCCCTAGGCGCGGGTTCGCCGGTCTTCGGGACGATGCCGCTGAAGCGGTACGGACTCGAGTGGCTCCACCCCGAACTGCCCATGGCCCACCCCTGGGACGACGGCACCGCCGCGGTCCTCGCCCGTTCCGTCGCCGAGACCGCCGCCTCCTTCGGGCCGCGCGACGCGGGGACGTACCGCAGACTCGTCGCCCCGTTCGCCGGCAAGTGGGACACCCTGGCGCGGGACTTCATGCAGCTGCCGCTCACCGCGCTGCCCCGCGACCCGGTCACCCTCGCGCGCTTCGGGCTCACCGGCCTCCCGCCGTCCACCTGGCTCATGCGGAGGTTCCAGGACGAGAAGGCCCGCGCCCTGTTCGCCGGACTCGTCGGCCATGTCATCGCGCCGCTCGGCGGCTTCGCCACCGGAGCCGTCGGCCTGGTCTTCGCGCTCGCCGCCCACGCCGTCGGCTGGCCGCTGCCCCGGGGCGGCTCGCAGTCCCTCTCCGACGCCCTCACCGCGTACCTCAAGGACCTCGGCGGCGCCGTCCACACCGACTTCGAGGTCAAGCGCCTCGACGACCTGCCGCCCGCCCGCGCCTACGTCTTCGACACCTCGCCCACCGCCCTGGCCCGGATCGCCGGCTTCGGCGCCCACTACGACCACTACCGGTACGGCGCGAGCGTCTTCAAGATCGACTACGCGCTCGACGGCCCCGTCCCGTGGACCGCCGAGGCCGCCCGCCGCGCCGGGACGGTCCAGATCGGCCCCACCGCCCGCGACATCGACACCGCCCTGCGCCAGGCCTCCTCCGGCACCGCGCCCGGCGCGCCCTTCCTCATCACCGCCCAGCCCAGCCTCGTCGACCCCTCCCGCGCCCCCGACGGCAAGCACGTGTTCTGGGCGTACGGCCATGTGCCCAACGGCTGGCGCGGCGACCTCACCGACGCGATGGAGCGCCAGATCGAGCGCTTCGCCCCCGGCTTCCGCGACCGCGTCCTCGCCCGCGCCACCGCAGGACCGCCCGAACTCGCCGCCCACAACGCCAACTACGTCGGCGGCGACATCGCGTGCGGCGCCGCCCGCGGCCTCCAGCTCCTGCTGCGCCCCACCCTGTCGCTGCGGCCGTACGCCACCCCGCACCCCGCGGTCTTCCTCTGCTCCTCCGCCACCCCGCCCGGCCCCGGCGTGCACGGCATGTCCGGCCACAACGCGGCGAAGGCGGTCTGGCGCCGTCTGCGCGCCTCCGGCTGAAAAATTAGACTGCCTCTCATGGCGAAGTACTTCGACGTGCACCCCGACAACCCCCAGCCGCGCACCATCGGCACGGTGGCCGACAGCATCCGGAACGGGGCGCTCGTCGCGTACCCGACCGACTCCTGCTACGCGCTGGGCACCCGACTCGGCAGCCGGGACGGCATCAGCCGCATCCGGACCATCCGCGACCTCGACGACCGGCACCACTTCACGCTCATGTGCCAGAACTTCGCCCAGCTGGGCCAGCTCGTGCACATCGACAACGACGTCTTCCGCGCGGTCAAGGCCGCCACCCCCGGCGCGTACACCTTCATCCTGCCCGCGACCAAGGAAGTGCCGCGGCAGCTCCTGCACCCCAAGAAGAAGACGGTCGGCGTCCGCATCCCCGACCACGTCGTCACCCAGGCGCTCCTCGCCGACCTCGGCGAACCGCTGCTCTCCAGCACCCTGCTGCTGCCCGACGAGACGGAGCCGCTGACCCAGGGCTGGGAGATCAAGGAACGCCTCGACCACCAGGTCGACGCGGTGCTCGACTCCGGCGACTGCGGCACCGAACCCACCACGGTCGTCGACTTCTCCAGCGGCGAGCCCGAGATCCTGCGCCGAGGGGCGGGCGACACCACCCGCTTCGAGTAGCCCGCACGCCCCGCCCCCGGCGGGGCGGGCCACCGGTCGGCGATCGGCCCTTACGACCGGACCACGATCACCGTACGGTCGGACGGCACCCAGCCGCCCGTGAGACCGACGGAGGACCGAGCCACGTGATCGTCATCGCCCATGTCAGCGACATCCATGTCGACGGGGAACCGCGCAGCGTCGACCGCACCCGCGCCGTCCTGCGGTACCTGGAGGAGCTGCCGTACGACCTGGCGGCGGTCCTCGTCACCGGAGACATCGCCGACCACGGCAGCCCGGACGAGTACGCAGTCGTACGGGAGCTCCTCAGCTCCCGGCACCCGCTGCTCGTCTGCCCCGGGAACCACGACGACCGGGCCGCCTTCCGGGCCGGCCTCCTCGACCCGGCCACCGGGGACGACGACCGCCCCGGCGCCCCCGTCAACCAGCTGCTCCGGGGCGAGGGCTTCGTCGTCGCCCTCTGCGACTCCTCCGTCCCCGGCAAGGACGAGGGCTTCCTCGAGGACGAGACCCTGGAGTGGCTGGACGGCGTCCTCACCGGCACCCCGCACGAGGTACCCGTGCTCGTCGCCTTCCACCACCCGCCCGTCCCGCTGCACACCCCGTACGTGGACGCGGTCCGGCAGTTCGGCGAGGAGCGGCTCGCCGCGCTCGCCGACCGCCACCCCCACCTCGCCGCCTTCCTCGCCGGCCACGCCCACACCGCCGCCGCCACGACCTTCGCGGGCCGCCCGCTGCTCGTCGCACCCGGGGTCGTCTCGGCGATCCGCCTCCCCTGGGAGCGCCCGGACACCCACCCGCACGTCCACCTCGACCTGCCGCCCGCGCTCGCCTTCCACGTCCTCGACGAGGACGGCCGGCTCACCACCCACTACCGGACCGTGCCGGTCTGACGGCGGGACGCCCACGACGGCACCCGACGGGCAGGACCCGACATGGACGTCGGCGGACGTCCATGTCGTTTTCTCGCCAGCCCGGGCGCCCCTCCGTGCCCGATCCTGGACTCATGCACACCGACACCGAGCGCTGCGTACGGGCCGTCCAGTCCAAGGACGCCCGCTTCGACGGCGTGTTCTTCACCGCCGTCCGCACCACCCGGATCTACTGCCGCCCCAGCTGCCCGGTCGTCCCGCCCAAGCCCGAGAACATGGAGTTCCACGCCAGCGCCGCCTCCTGCCAGCGCGCCGGATTCCGGGCCTGCAAGCGGTGCCGCCCCGACACCAGCCCCGGCTCACCCGAGTGGAACGTCCGGGCCGACGCCGTCGCCCGCGCCGTCCGGCTCATCCAGGACGGGGTCGTCGACCGGGAGGGCGTCCCCGGGCTCGCCCGGCGGCTCGGCTGGTCCACCCGCCAGATCGAACGCCAGCTCCTCGCCGAACTCGGCGCCGGACCCCTCGCCCTGGCCCGCGCCCAGCGCGCCCAGACCGCCCGGGTCCTCATCGAGACGACCCCGATGCCGCTCGGCGAGATCGCCTTCGCGGCCGGGTTCTCCTCCATCCGCACCTTCAACGACACCGTCCGCGAGGTCTTCGCCCTCACTCCCGGCGAGCTCCGCGCCCGCGCCGCCCGACCGGCCCCCGACCGGACACCCACCCCGGGCGTCATCAGCCTCCGGCTACCGTTCCGCGCCCCGCTGGAGCCCTCCAACCTCTTCGGCCACCTCGCCGCGACCGCCGTCCCCGGCGTGGAGGAGTGGCGCGACGGCGCCTACCGCAGGACCCTGCGCCTCCCGTACGGGCACGGCATCGTCGCCCTCGCCCCGCGCGCCGACCACATCGCCTGCCGACTCTCCCTCACCGACCCCCGCGACCTCACCCACGCCATCAGCCGCTGCCGCCGCCTCCTCGACCTCGACGCCGACCCCGTCGCCGTCGACGAGCGGCTGCGCGCCGACCCGCTGCTCGCACCGGTCGTCGACGAGGCGCCCGGCCGCCGGGTGCCCGGCACCGTCGACCCCGCCGAGTTCGCCGTCCGCGCCGTCCTCGGCCAGCAGGTCTCCACCGCCGCCGCCCGCACCCACGCCGCCCGGCTCGTCACCGCGCACGGCACCCCGGTCGACGACCCCGAGGGCGGCCTGACCCACCTCTTCCCGGGCCCCGACGCGCTCGCCGCCCTCGACCCCGAAACCCTGGCGCTGCCGCGCAGCCGCCGCACCACCCTCCTCACCCTCGTCCGGGCCCTCGCCGACGGAACGCTCTCCCTCGGCCCCGCCGGCGACCGCGAGGAGACCCGGGCCCGGCTGCTCGCCCTGCCCGGGTTCGGCCCCTGGACCACCGAGATCATCGCCATGCGGGCCCTCGGCGACCCCGACGCCTTCCTCCCCGGCGACCTGGGCGTCCGGCGGGCCGCCGCGGGACTCGGACTGCCGGGCACCCCGGCCGCCCTCACCGCCCGCGCGGCCCACTGGCGCCCCTGGCGCGCCTACGCCGTCCAGTACCTCTGGGCGACCGACGACCACCCGATCAACCTCCTGCCCAGCGAAGGACACTGAACCGCCATGGCTCCCACCGTCCGTCACACCGTCGTGGACAGCCCGTACGAGCCGCTGACCCTCGTCGCCGTCGACGGCGTCCTCAGCCGCGTCCACATGACGGGGCAGCGCCACCGCCCGCCCGAGGAGACCTTCGGCGAGCCCGACCCGCGCCCCTTCGGCGAGGCGATCCGCCAGCTCGACGCCTACTTCGCCGGTGAACTCACCGAGTTCGACCTGCCGTTGCACCTCGTCGGCACCGACTTCCAGCTCCGCGTCTGGGCGGAACTCCGCCGCATCCCGTACGGGGAGACCCGGACGTACGGCGAACTCGCCGAGCTCCTCGGCAGCCCCGGCGCCTCCCGTGCCGTCGGCCTCGCCAACGGCAAGAACCCGGTCAGCGTCATCGTGCCCTGTCACCGGGTGATCGGAGCGGGCGGCGGCCTCACCGGCTACGGCGGCGGCCTCGACCGCAAACAGCGGCTGCTCGCCTTCGAATCGGGCACGGCGGAACCGGCCGCCCTGTTCTAGGGGGCGTCCCGCCGATCAGGCCGGGCCCGCCGATCAGGCCGGGCTCGCGGGCCCGGTCTTGCGGAGCCGGTCGAGGAGCGCCGGCAGGGCCGTGCCGATCGGTTCGCGCACCACCTCGTCGGCCACGGGGTCGTACGGGGTGGGCTCGGCGTTCACGATGATCAGCCGGGTCCCGTGCTCGGCCGCGATGCCCGCGAGGGAGGCCGCGGGCTGGACCTGGAGGCTGCTGCCGACCACCACGAACACCTCGGTGGCCTTGGCGATCGCCATGGCGTCGCCGAGCACCACCGGATCGAGCCGCTGCCCGAACATCACCGTCGCTGACTTCAGGATCCCGCCGCACACCCGGCACGCCGGGTCGTCCTCACCGGCCCGTACGCGGTCGAGCGCCTCCGCCATCGACGACCGGGCGTGGCAGGCCGTGCACACCACCGACCGTGCCGAGCCGTGGAGTTCGAGGACCTTCCGCGCGGGCACACCGGCGGCCTGGTGCAGCCCGTCCACGTTCTGCGTGATCACCCGCAGCGCGTGGCCGCCGGTCCGCTCGAACGCCGCGATCGCGTGATGGGCCCCGTTCGGCTCGGCGCTCAGGACCGGGCCGTCGAGCCGCATCCGCCACGAGCGGCGGCGGATCTCCGGGTCGGACATGTACGGCCCGTAGGTGACCAGCCGCTCGGCCTCGGGGTCCCGCCGCCAGACGCCGTTGGGCCCCCGGTAGTCGGGGATGCCGGAGTCCGTCGAGATACCGGCTCCGCTGAGGATCGCGACCATCGTCATGAGACGAGCCTAGGGATCACCGATCCGCCCCGCGAACGGGTTTACGGGTGTTACGTTCCCGCCATGGCCAAGGTGAACATCACGCTCGACGCCGAGCTCGTCGTGGAAGTCATGGTGCTGGCGGGGATCGGGAACCCCCAGGACGCGGTCGAGGCCGTCGTCCGCGACTACATCGCGCGCGGACACCGCACCGAGGCCCGAACCGCCAGCCGCGACGAGGCCGGACGCACCGGCGAGATGCTCCCGCCGGAACCCCCGCAGGGCTGACGACGTACACCCACCGGCCCGACCACACCCACCCCCCGGCACCTGTTCCAGGCCGTGTATCGAAAGTGGATCAGGCTTCGCTCGGTTCCTCGAACACGACGAGTAGGCTCGTAGGCATGGGAATTGACTGGGAGAACATACTCGACGCAAGCGGTAACGGCCTCGACGACGCCTACGACAGCGCGGTCTCCGCGGCCGTCTACAGCGATGACCCGGGGGATGACCGTCAGCCACTCCCGATCGGCGAAGAGCTCGACGACACCGACGGCTTGCGCTGAACTGAGGAAACGCCCCGGCACGCCGCGGCGTTTCGCCATCAGGTCAGGGGTCGGTCAAGTGGCAGAGAGCGGACGGGCCGGAGCGGGACATCACCCCGCCCGGCCTGTCCGTGCTTTCGATACCCGCCCTAGGAGCCGGCCGGGGGAGGGCCCGTCTCCTCGGCCAACCGCACGGTCCGTTCGGCCAGTTCGCCGATCCGGGCCCCGCCGAAGCCGAACACCGCGCTGTCCACCCGGTCCCGCAGCGGCTCCTTCCACCGCGGCGGAATCGCGGCGGCCCCGCACATCACCCCCGCCACCGAACCGGCCGTCGCGCCGTTGGAGTCGGTGTCCAGGCCGCCCCGCACGGTCAGCGCGATCGTGCGGGTGAAGTCGCCCTCCCCGTACAGGAGTCCGGCGGTCAGCACGGCCGCGTTGGGGACGGTGTGGATCCAGCCGAGCCCCGCCGTCCGCTCGGCCTGCGTGGTCAGCGTCGCGTCCCGGTCGAGGCCCGCCTCGTGCAGCGCGATCGTGTCCCGGACGGTCCTGGCGAGCCGGCAGCTCGCCGGAATCCGCTCCAGGGACGTCTCCAGCGCGGACCGCACGTCCGGCGCGGTGAAGGCCGCCGCGATCAGCGCCGCCGCCCACATCGCCCCGTACACCCCGTTCCCCGTGTGCGAGAGCACCGCGTCCCTGCGGGCCAGCGAGGCGGCCCGGCGCGGATCGCCGGGCGAGGTCCACCCGTACACGTCGGCCCTGATCAGCGCACCGATCCACTCCTGGTACGGATTGTCGTACGTGGCCGTCAGCGGCGGTCGCAGCCCGTTCGCGAGGTTCCGGTAGGCGACCCGCTCGGCCGTGAAGGTCTGCAGGTACGGCAGCCGCAGCAGCCACTCCTGGCCCACCTGCTCGGTCGAGAAGCCGAAGCCGTACGTCTCAAGGAGATGCAGCCCGAGGATCGACCAGTCGACGTCGTCGTCCCGGCAGCTGCCGTCGACACCGCCGCGCACGCACCGCTCCCACTCGGGCCGCAGCACGAAACCCGAGGCGCCGGGCGGCGGCGGAGGCAGATAGTCCGTGAGCGGCAGCGCGTCCGTCAGGCGCAGATAGGCGTCGATGCGCTCCCGCGTCCAGTGCTCCCCCTGCTCGACGGGCTTGCCCAGCATGTTCCCGGCGATCCGGCCCGTCCAGCCGCCCAGGACGCGGTCCGCGAGTTCGCCGTGCGTGAGACCCATACCTCCGGTGTACCGAACCAGGGGGCCGCCCGCGCGCCGGGGCGACTGCCGTGCCACGCGGGTCGGACCGTCAGCCCGGCGGGGTGCCCTCCGGCGGCTCCGGGTCCGTGCGGGCCTTCGCCGCCCGGCGCAGCCGATGGTGCCGTGACCCGCCCTGCTCGGTGATCGCCTCGCCGACCAGCGCCCGCACCGCGTCCCCAAGCCCGTGCAGGGCGTGGTGCCGGGCCGGACCCGCCCCCGGATCCTCCCGCAGCTCCTTCAGAAGCGCCCAGCACAGCGCCAGCATCACCACCACGAACGGCAGTGCCACCAGGATCGTCGCCGTCTGGAGCGAGTTCAGACCGCCCACCACGAGCAGCGCCGCCGCCACCGCGGCCATCAGCACGCCCCAGGCCACCACCAGCCACGTCGGCGGGTGCAGCGAACCCCGGCTGGTCAGCGAGCCCATCACCAGCGAGGCCGAATCCGCGCTGGTCACGAAGTACGTCATCACCAGGATCATGGCGATCACCGAGGTCACCGTGCCGATCGGCAGCGCCTCCAGCATCGCGAAC
The DNA here is from genome assembly GCF_008639165.1 of Streptomyces venezuelae ATCC 10712. Taxonomy (NCBI): domain Bacteria; kingdom Bacillati; phylum Actinomycetota; class Actinomycetes; order Kitasatosporales; family Streptomycetaceae; genus Streptomyces; species Streptomyces venezuelae. Next base: position 6,862,880 of record NZ_CP029197.1, read on the forward strand.
AGCGAGGCCTCCGCCCCGTCCTTCACTGCCGTGGCCAGGTCCGCCGCGCCCGTCGACTCCAGCCGGATCGCCGTACCGCCCATCACACAGAACCACACCACCGTCGCGCCCGACGGCACGAGCAGCACACCCACCAGGAACTCCCTGATCGTCCGCCCGCGCGAGATCCGGGCGATGAAGGTGCCGACGAACGGCGCCCAGGACAGCCACCACGCCCAGTAGAAGATCGTCCAGGCCCCCAGCCAGTCACGGTCCGTGAAGGCCCCCGTCCGGCTCGCCATCGGCAGCAGCTCGTGCAGATAGCCGCCGACCGCGGCCGGGATCGTGTCCAGGACGTAGACCGTCGGCCCCAGCAGGAAGACGAACAGCATCAGACAGGCCGCGAGGACGATGTTCAGCGTGGACAGCCACTTCACGCCCTTGTGGAGGCCCGAAAACGCCGACAGGACGAACGCCGCCGACAGCGACACGATGATCACCAGCTGCGTGGCCGTCGAGTTCTCCACGTCCATCGTCAGGTTCAGCCCCTCGGCGACCTGGAGCGCCCCCAGCCCCAGACTCGTCGCCGTACCGAACACCGTCGCGAACACCGCGAGCAGATCGATCGCCTTGCCCGGCCAGGAATCCGCCCGGCGCGCCCCCATCAACGGCACGAACGCCGAGCTCAGCCGGTTCCCTCGACCCTTGCGGAAACCCGCGTACGCGAGGGCGAGACCCGCGATGCCGTAGATCGCCCACGGGGTCAGCGTCCAGTGGAAGAACGAGTACTCCAACGCCGTACGGGCCGCCGGACCCGTCCCCGCCGGGACCCCGCTCGCCGGGGGAGGGCTCAGGAAGTGCGTGAGCGGCTCCCCGACCCCGTAGAACATCAGACCGATGCCCATGCCGGCGCTGAACATCATCGCGATCCACGCCAGGTTCGTGAACTCCGGCTCCGAGTCGTCCGCGCCCAGCCGGATCCGGCCGAACCGGCTCAGCGCGATCACCACGCACAGCACCAGGAAGGTGTCCGCGGCCACCACGAACAGCCAGGCGAAGTTGGCGAGCACCCACCGCAGGGCCGAAGACGAGGCACTGTCGAAGGACTCCTCACCGAGAGCCGCCCAGGCCACCACGGCGACGACCGCCGCCATCCCGATCCCGATGACCTTGCCGTCGGGCGCGTCCCGTTCCCGCCGCTCCTGCTGTTCCTGGGGGGTCCGACCGACCGGTTCCGTGCTCATGTGACCCCACTATGGTGCGAAATATCCGCCGATCCGGGGGTGGCACGCCGTCCGGCGGTACGGATAGGGTCGGCCTCGGCGCGACTGCACGTTCGAAAGCAAGGGATGCAAGGTGACGGACGGGGCAGCAACTCAGGTCGCACACGTGCTCGTGGCGGCCGACAAGTTCAAGGGCTCGCTCACGGCCGTACAGGTCGCGGAGCGGGTCACAGCAGGACTGCGACGGGTCGTCCCGGACCTCACGGTGGAGACGCTCCCCGTCGCGGACGGCGGCGACGGCACCGTCGCGGCGGCCGTCGCGGCCGGATTCGAACGACGCGAGGTCCAGGTGACCGGACCCCTCGGCGAACCGGTCACCGCGGCGTTCGCGCTGCGCGACGGCACCGCGGTCGTCGAGATGGCGGAGGCCTCCGGCCTCCAGCTCCTCCCGCCCGGCGTGTTCGCCCCCCTCACCGCGACCACGTACGGCTCCGGAGAGCTCCTCCGCGCCGCGCTCGACGCCGGCGCGACCACCCTCGTCTTCGGCGTCGGCGGCAGCGCCACCACCGACGGCGGCGCCGGCATGCTCGCCGCACTCGGCGCGCGTTTCCTCGACGCGTCCGGGGAACCGGTGGGCCCCGGCGGCGCGCCCCTCGCCGACCTCGCCACGGCCGACCTCAGCGGGCTCGACCCCCGCTTCGCCTCGGTCGACCTGATCCTCGCGAGCGACGTCGACAACCCGCTCACCGGGCCCAAGGGCGCCCCCGCCGTCTACGGCCCGCAGAAGGGCGCCACCCCGGACGACGTCCGGACCCTCGACGCGGCCCTCGCCCACTTCGCCACCGTCCTGGAGAAGGCCGTCGGCCCCCGGGCCGCCGAGGCGGCGGTCGCCCCCGGCGCCGGCGGCGCGGGCGGCATCGGCTACGGCGCGCTCATCCTCGGCGCGAGCTTCCGTCCCGGCATCGAGCTGATGCTGGAGGTCCTCGGCTTCGCCCCCGCCCTGGCCCGGGCGACCCTGGTCATCACCGGCGAGGGCTCCCTCGACGAGCAGACCCTCCACGGGAAGGCGCCCGCGGGGGTCGCGGCGGCGGCGCGTGCGGCCGGCAAGGAGGTCGTCGCGGTCTGCGGCCGCCTGGCCCTTCCGCCGGAGGCCCTGGGCGCGGCGGGCATCCGCCGCGCGTACCCCCTGACGGCCCTGGAGCCGGACCCCACCAAGTCCATGCCCAACGCGGGCCCCCTCCTGGAAGAAGTAGCCGCCAACATCGCCAGGGACTTCCTCCAGTAGCCCCCGCGCCCCCCGTTGTGGGCATTCGTTCCGCTGGGGCGGAACGGGTGGGCACAACGGACGGCGCCCCTTGCCGGGCCTAGGCTTTCGCTCCTGAACCCGCACCCCTGGTGCGGCGCGCTGCTCGGTGCGGGTCCAGGCACAAGGGGCGGAGGCGCCGCCAAGCGCGCCGTCCCGTGTGCCCACCCGTCCCGCCCTGCGGGACGATTGCCCACACGGCGGGGCGGGGCCCGGCGCCCACGCGGCGGCGGCCGTGGGCCCACACCGGGCGGGCCCGGTCCACACGGGGGCGGGGCCGGCCCACACGCGGCGGGCCGGCCCACACGGCGGCGGGCGCGGGCCCACACGGCGGGCGCGGGCCCCCGTGGGGGTGGGCGCCGTCCAGGCGGGTCCGGGGTGCTACGCCGGGCGCGTCAAGCGGAAGGCGTCGAGTGCCAGGGTCATCTCCGTGAGGTCCCGTGGTCGCGACAGCGACCTCGCCGTCAGCTGCTCCAACCGCCGCAGCCGGTTGAACACCGTATTCCGGTGGCAGTACAGCCGCCCGGCCGCCCGCCCCGCCGACCCCTCGCACTCCAGCCACGCGTCTAGCGTCTCCAGCAGCACCGCCCGGTCGGCCGGGTCGAGCTCGAGGAGTCCGCCGAGGACGTCGGAGACCAGCAGGCCGGCCATCTCCGGCTGGGCGACGACCAGCGCGCCGGCCATCCGCCGGTCGAGCCGGACGATCTCGCGGCTGCCCGGCGGGCAGGTCCGCAGGGCGAGTTCCGCGAGCCGCCGCGCGCGGCCCAGTTCGGTCAGGCCGACCACGACGGGGCTGATCCCGCCGGGCCCCGGGCACCGCCCGTCGAGGAGTTCGGACAGCGCGTCGAGTCCGGTGTCGCCGGCGAGCGCCACCACGCCCAGTTCGCAGTCCGCGCCCATCCGCCACAGGAACCGCACGCCTTCGCCCTGCACCTGCCGGTGGAACGGTTCCCGTTCCTCCCGCCGGTCGTAGCGCAGTACCACCACCGCGTACCGCCCCTGCTCGGGCAGGTCGAGGCCGGCCGCGGCCCTGGACACCAGTTCCGGTGAGCGCTGGCCTTGGAGCAGCGCGTCGAGGAGTGCCTGGAGCTGTTCGTCGGTGCGCCGGCGCAGTTCGAGCTCGGTCGTCCGGTACGCCTCCGACGCCGTGTCGGCCTGCGCGTCCACCGCCGACCACACCGTCGTCGCCGACTGCATCAGCGCCGCGAGCTGCGCCGTGTCCGTTCCCGCGCCTTCGATCAGCGCGTCCCACACCAGGTGTCCGGCGTGCCGGTAGGCGTGGACGACGAGTTCGAGCGGCATGCCCTGCGCGGCCCGCCGCCGGCCCATCTCGTCGGCGTGTTCCAGGTCGCGCCGGGGCGAGTTCCGCGGCGCGGAGATCATTTCGATCCCGATCCGCATCGCCTCGCGGGCCTCCTGCCAGTGCTGGTCGTACGGCAGGATCCGCCCGTAGGCGGGCTCGTACGCGTGGAGTTCCCTCAGATGCTCGTCGACCAGCTCCGGTACCCGTTCCAGAAGCGCGGTGCACGCCTGTGCGAGCACCTTCCAGTCGTCACCGGTCCGCCGTCTGCGCCGTCCCATGCCGGGAGGATCCACCGCCCGGGGCCCCCGCGCACAGCCCTGACGCGCAGCGTTGTGCGCATGCACAGCCCGTCGGCGCGGCTGCTGGTCACCGGCAGCGTTTCGGCCGCGGGCCGTGGACGCGCGGTCCGGCGCGGTGCTGGGGTGAGCGCCATCGAAGCGGCCGGGGACCCCGTGTGGCGAGCCGGCCGGGGAAAGGGGAGTCATGGGAGGTACCGCACCCGCCCTTGAGGTGACGGACCTGACGGCGGGATACGGGCCGGTACGGGCGCTGCGGCAGGTGTCGCTGACGGTCCCTGCGGGCGAGATCGTCACCGTCCTCGGAGCCAATGGCGCCGGCAAGTCGACGCTGTTGCGGGCCGTTTCGCGCACGCTGCGGTTCCACGGCGGCGCCGTGGTCTCCGGCACGGTGCGCCGGGACGGCCGGCCGCTCGACGGGCTGCCGCCCGACCGGGTCGTCGCGGCGGGCGTCTCCCAGGTGCCGGAGGGGCGTCAGGTCTTCGCGCGGATGACGGTGGAGGACAACTTGCGGGCGGGGGCGCTCGGCAGCCGCGGGGGGCGGGCGGCGAAGGCCGCCGCGCTCCGCCGGGTCCACGAGCTGTTCCCGGTGCTCGCCGAGCGCGCCCGGCAGCCCGCCGGGCTGCTCTCGGGCGGCGAGCAGCAGATGCTGGCGGTGGGCCGTGCGCTGATGGCCGCGCCGGATCTGCTGCTCCTGGACGAGCCGTCGCTGGGCCTGGCTCCGCTGATGGCGGCCCGGATCGCCGACGCGGTCCGGGAGATCAACGCCCAGGGCACGGCGGTGCTGCTCGTCGAGCAGAACGCGGCGCTCGCCCTGCGGCTGGCCTCGCGCGCGTACGTCCTGGAGGTCGGCGAGGTCACCCTGTCCGGCCCGGCCGCCGAACTCGCGGCCTCCGACGAGGTGCGCCGCCGCTATCTGGGTGTCGTGGACGAGGAGGCGGCCGCCGACGCGGCTCGCGCCGACGCCGCGCACCCGGTCCTGTCCCGCTGGGAGGAGACGAGATGACGACGCCACCCCCGCCCGGGGGCCCCGAACGGGAGCCCACCCGTGGGCCCGGCCCCGCGACGCCACCCCCGCCCGGGAGCCCCGAACCGCAGCCCGCCGGTGAGCCCACCCGTCAGCCCAGCCGCGAGCCGGTACCCGACGGCGCCCCACCCCCCGGCCCCCAAGCGCCCACCACCCCCTCCGCCCCACCGCTCGCCCTCGAAGTCCGTGGTCTCACCGTCCGGTTCGCCGGGCTCACCGCCCTCGACGGTGTCGGCTTCACCGTCCGTCCCGGTACCGTGCACGCCCTCATCGGTCCCAACGGCGCGGGCAAGTCCACCTGCTTCAACGTCCTCTCCGGCGTCTACCGCGCCACCGAGGGCTCCGTCCGTCTCGGTCCGCACGAGCTGACCGCGCTGTCCCCGCACCGGATCGCGGACCTCGGCGTCGGCCGGATCTTCCAGAACCTGGCCCTGCCGCCCCGCGCCACCGTCGAGGACAGCCTGATGCTCGGCCGGCACCGGCTGACCCGCACCGGTTTCGTCGCCGCCGGGCTCCGGCTCCCCTCGGCGGCCCGGGAGGAGGCGCGCCACCGTGCCAGGGTCCGGGAGATCGCTGCCTTCGTCGGCCTTGAGCGGCAGCTCGACCGGCCGGCGGGCTCGCTCCCGTACGGGCAGCAGAAGCTCGCCGAACTGGCCCGCGCCCTCTGCATGGAGCCGAAGCTGCTGCTGCTCGACGAGCCGGTCGCCGGGATGACCGCCGACGAGCGGCGCCGCACCGCCTCGGTCATCGCGGGCGTCCGCGACGGCCTCGGCATCTCGGTGCTCCTCGTCGAGCACGACATGGGCCTGGTGATGCGCCTCGCCGACTCCGTCACCGTCCTCGACTTCGGCCGCCGGATCGCCGACGGCGCCCCCGCCGACGTGCAGAACGACCCGGCGGTCGTCCGCGCCTATCTCGGAGAGGAGTCCGCCGCGTGAGCACCTTCGCCGAGTTCCTGATCAACGGCATCTCCCTGGGCTCGATCTACGCCCTCATCGCCCTCGGCTTCGTGGTCATCTTCCGGGCCACGGAGGTCGTCAACTTCGCCCACGCGTCGCTCCTCCTGGCCGGCGGCTACGTCACGGCCGTGCTCCACGACGAGATCGGCTTCTGGCCCGCGCTGCTCGCCGGCGTCGCGGGCGCGGCGGTGGTCGGCGCGGCCGTCGAGTTCCTGGTGATGCGGCGGCACCGGGGGAGCGACCACAGTGTCCTCGCCATCGTCACCATCGGCGTCGACATCCTCCTCGCCACCGAGCTGACCCGCCGGATCGGCACCGACATCCTGGCCCTCGGCGACCCCTGGGGCGACGCCGTCGTCACCGTCGGCGGGGTCACGATCGCGGAGACCCGGATCGCCGCGCTGCTCGCGGCGGCCCTCCTCATCACGGCGTTCCTGCTGGCCTTCCGGTACACGTCCTGGGGCGTCGCCATGCGGGCCGCCGCCGAGAACCAGGAGACGGCCGCGCTCATGGGCATCCGGCTGGGTCGGGTCTCCCTCGGCGCCTGGGCGGTCGCGGGCGGCCTCGCCGCCGTGGCCGCGCTCTTCCTGACCGTCTTCCCGACCCCGGGTCTGGAGCGGGCCACCTCGCTCGCGGCGCTCAAGGCCTTTCCCGCCGCCATCCTCGGCGGCCTCGACTCCACCACGGGCGCCCTCGTCGGCGGCCTTCTGGTCGGCGTCACCGAGTCCCTCGCCACCGGCTACCAGGGCGACCTGGCGTTCCTCGGCCGGGGGATCGGTGACCTGGCCCCGTATCTCGTCATGGTCGCGGTGCTCCTGATCCGCCCGGCCGGACTCTTCGGCACGAAGGAGCTCGCCCGTGTCTGAGACCCTCGCCCGGGGCGGCCTGAGGGTCGGCAGCCCCGCCGTGTACGGGGGAGCCGCCGCCTGTCTGTTGCTCCTCGTCCTGCCCTTCTACCTGGACCGCTTCTGGCTGCAGGCCGGTCTGTTCGCGATGGCCGCCGCCCTCGGTGCGATCGGCATCAACCTCCTGACCGGCGCCACCGGGCAGCTCTCCATGGGGCACGCCTTCTTCCTCGCCGTCGGCGCGTACGGTTACTGCGCCTTCGCCGGGGACGGCGCCGACGGGCTCGCCGGACTGGGTCTGCCCGGCTGGCTCGCGGCCGTCCTCGCCGTCGCCCTCGCGGGCCTGGCGGGAGGGGTGTTCAGCCCGATCGCGGGCCGGCTGCGGGGCGCGTACCTCGGCATCGCCACCCTCGCGCTGATCTTCATCGGCCAGCACGTGCTGTTCAACGCGCATGACCTCACCGGCGGTTACAACGGCCGTGCGGTCCCGCCGCTCTCCCTCTTCGGTCTCACCTTCGACGACACCGAACTCCTGGTCGCCCAGGTGCCGTTCGGCGCGGTGGAGAAGCTCTGGTACCTCGGTCTTGTCCTGCTCCTGGCCGGCTTCCTGTTCGCCCGGGGCGTGCTCAGGGGCCGCCCGGGGCGCGCGATGAACGCGATCCGTGACCACCGGATCGCCGCCGGCGTCATGGGCATCCCGGTCGCCCGCTACCGGGCCGCCGTCTTCGTCCTGTCGTCCATGTACGCGGGCCTCGCCGGGGTCCTGCTGGCCCTGGTCTTCCAGCGCACGGTGCCGGAGTACTTCGGCATGGCGCTGTCCCTGGAGTACCTGGCCATGATCGTCATCGGCGGTCTCGGCTCGGTCGCGGGCGCGGTCGCCGGAGGCGTCTTCGTCTCCCTGCTGCCGCAGCTCCTCAACCGTTACAGCGACGCGCTGCCGCTGGTCTCCGCCCCGGGGACGGGCGGCATCGCACCGGGGGAGGCCGCGCGCTACCTGTACGGCGCCGCCGTCGTGGCGGTGGTCCTGTTCCTCCCCGGAGGCCTGGCCGGGCTGGCGGCCCGAAGGCCCGGAAAACCGGGAGGCCGCAGCGGCCGCAGCAGCCCCGACAGCCCCCACAGCCCCAAGACCCCCACCCCGACCACCCCCACCCCCCCCCACCCCCACCACCCCCACCCCGACCACCACCACCGAACCCTCAGGGGAGGCACGATGACCCACCGACGACAGGCCGTGCGGGGCCTGGCCGCCGCGCTCGCCGCACTGGTCGCCCTCACCGCCGCCGGATGCAGCTCCAAGGCCAAGACCGGCGACGGCAAGCAGACCGGGGCGGGCGGGGTGAAGACCGGCGAGGGCGTCACCGACAAGACGATCTCGCTCGGCGCCCTCACCGACATGACCGGCGTGTACGCCACCCTCGGCAAGAGCGTCACCCAGGCCCAGCAGCTGTACGTGAAGCAGGTCAACGCCGCCGGCGGGATCTGCGGCCGACAGCTGGAGCTGACGGTCCGCGACCACGGCTACGACCCGCAGAAGGCCCTCGCCGCCTACACGGAGCTGGAGCCGAAGGTCGTCGGATACGCCCAGTTCATCGGTTCCCCGTTCGTCGCCGCCGTCAAGCCCCGGGTCGACGGCCAGGACAAGGCCCTCGTCCTCCCGCAGGCCTGGTCGGCCTCCCTGCTCGGCTCCCCGTACATCCGCGTCCTGGGCGCCACGTACGACGTCGAGACCATCAACGCCGTCGACTTCCTGGTCAAGGAGAAGGGCCTGAAGTCGGGCGACAAGCTCGGCCACGTCTACTTCGAGGGCGACTACGGCGAGAACGCGCTCAAGGGCTCGAAGCACGCGGCGGGGAAGGCGGGTCTGACCGTCGTCGAGCAGAAGATCAAGCCCACCGACAACGACATGTCGGCGCAGGTCGCGGCGCTCAAGCAGGCCGGCGTCAAGGGCATCGTCATCAGCGCGGGCCCGCGCCAGGCCGCCTCCCTCGTCGGCGTCGCCGCCGCCACCGGCCTCCGCGTCCCGGTCGTCGGCAACAACTCCGCCTTCGCCCCGCAGCTCCTCGGCACCCAGGCCGGTCCCGCCCTGGAGAAGATGTACTGGTTCGCCTCCCCGAGCCTGCCCATCGGCGCGGACACCCCGACCGCGAAGAAGCTCGTCGCGGACTACCGGGCCGCCTACCCGAGCGACGCCCTGGACAACGGCATCGTGGCCGGCTGGACCGCGGCGAGCGTCTTCGGCGAGGCCCTGAAGAAGGCCTGCGCGGAGAAGGACCTCACCCGGGCCGGCGTCGACAAGGCGCTCCTGACGATGACCTCGTACGACGCCGGCTTCGGGATGACCCACGACCTCGGCGACCCCAAGGCCCCGTCGTCGCGTGAGTCCGTGATCATCCAGCCGGACAAGAGCGTCCCGGGCGGCATGCGCACGGTCCGCCCGCCGTTCGTCTCGGACGCGGCGAAGACCTACACGCCCTGACCGGTCAGCCGGTGCCCTGGTCCGCGAAGCCCGTCCGCCAGGACGGCCGGACCGGGGCCCAGCCCAGCCCGCGCGCCCGCGCGTTCAGCGCGCCCCGCGCCCAGGGCGCCCGGCCCTCGCTGCGGCGGGGCGCCGGGACCCCCAGCGCCGCCGCGAGGACCGGCAGCCAGTCGTGACCGGGCGCGGGCTCGTCGTCCACCACGTTGTACGCGCCCGGGGGCCAGGTCAGGGCCCGTACGGCCGCGTCGGCGGCATCGGCGACGTGCACGAAGGAGCTCACCGAGGCGTCGGCCGCGGTGCTCCCGAGGAACCGGGCGGCCGGGTCCCCGGCGAGCGCGGCGGCCACCGGGCCCCCCGGGGCGTACCAGGTGCCGGGGCCGTACAGGACGCCGTACCGCAGGACGACGGCCTCCGGGAGCTCGGCGACCGCGGACTCCAGGGCCCGCACCCCCGCGACGATCCGCGACCTGGGCGCCTCCTCGGTCGGGTCGAGCGGCACGGACTCGTCCGCGGGCCCGTCCCCGGGGGCGTACGCCCAGCTGATCGACTGTGCGACGATCCGCCGGACGCCGGCGCTCCGCGCCGCGTCCACCAGGTTCCGGGTGCCCTCGACCCGTACGCGGTTGTTCGCGGCCCCGTCGGCCGACCCCAGGTCCGTCAGCTGGTGGACCACCACGTCCGGCGCGGCCTCGGCCACCGCCCGGCGCACCGCCCCGGCGTCCAGCACGTCCACGGGCACGGGCCCGCGCCGGGACAGTCCCACGACCTCGTGCCCGGCCGCCTGGAGGCGTGGCACGAGCTGACGACCGACGGCGCCCGTGGCGCCCGCTACCAGTACACGCATCGGCCCAGCGTAAAAGATCTTCACGTGCCCGAAACATCGCGGTGTGAAGCTCGGGCCCATGACTGCGCGCATCGAGGAGAACCGCTCCCACCCCCGCCTTGCCGACCTGCTGTCCGCGTACCACCTGGTCAACCAGGCCGAGAAGGGCACGGCGGTGGAGGCGGTCGCCCAGCTCCCCGTCGTATACCGGGCCGAGGTCGAGGACCCGGCCGCCGCGTTCGCCGCCGACACGGTCCTGCTCGCCACGCCGCCCGGCGAGGACCTCCCGGCCGGCTGTGTCGTCCTCAAGGCCCCGTACGAGGGCCGGGCGCCCGAGATCAAGCGGCTCTGGGTCGCGCCGGAAGCCCGGCGCAAGGGCCTCGCGAAGGCCCTCATGGCGGAGGCCCTGCGCCGCGCAGCGGCCTCGGGGGCACCCGCCGTACGCCTCACCGTCTGGAACTGGCGGGAGGAGCCGCTCGCCCTCTACCGGAGCCTCGGCTTCGAGACCGTCGCCTCCTGGGACGAGCGGCCCGACCTGGTCTGCCTGGAGAAGCGGTTCGACGTCATCGAGCGCCTCACCCCCGACGCCGTACGGGCGCACGCCTCCGCCGGCCTCGCCGCGCTCCTCGTCGACGCGGTGGACTCCGGCGCCTCCGTCGGCTTCCTGGCGCCGCTGGAGAGCCACCGGGCGGCCGCCTGGTGGACCCGTGTCGCCGAGGAGGCCGAGGAGGGCGCCCGGGACGTCTGGGCGGCCCACGGACCCGACGGCAGCCTCACCGGCGTCGTCACCCTCATCCGCGGCGGCGCCGCCAACGGCACCCACCGCGGCGAGATCGCCCGGCTCCTGGTCCACCGCTCCGCCCGGGGGAGGGGCCTCGGGTACCGGCTGCTCGCCACGGCCGAGGCGCACGCCGCCGCCACCGGTCTGCGCCTGCTCGTCCTGGACACCCAGACCGACAGCCCCGCCGAGCGCCTCTACCGGGGCGCGGGCTGGACGGCCGCCGGCACGATCCCGGACTTCGCCGCCGACCCGGCGGGCGTGCTGCGCCCGACCACGCTCTACTACAAGCGCCTCGGCTAGCCCCGACCCGGTCCGGGCACGCGGAAGGGCCCCGGAGGCGATCGCCTCCGGGGCCCTTTCCCGTACGGGTTACGGCAGCTGTGCCGCTCGCGCCTCCCGGCTCTCACGCCGGTTGCCGCGGAAGGTGTTCACTCGACGGGCCGTCGCGAAGAGGGGGATCACGGCGCCCATCACGACCTGGAGCGCGCAGCCGGTCTGGAGCAGGAACTGTCCGCCCGGAGCGTCGAAGGCCCAGGCCGCCAGCATGCCCATCGCGCCGACGATCCAGCTGAGCATCGCCACCGCGAGGATGCCCCGCGGCTTGGGGTACTCGACCCGGCTCACCATCAGCCAGGCGACCCCGATGATCGCGAGCAGCGTCGGGATGAACGGCAGCTCCAGGAGCACGATCGAGACCACCGTCAGCGCGCCGAAGGGGCTCGGCATGCCCTGGAACATGCCGTCCTTCATGGTCACGCAGGAGAATCTCGCCAGCCGCAGCACCACGGCGAGCAGCACCACGATCGCGGCCACCGCCGAGACCTTCTGCTGCGCGTCGTCCGCGACCATTCCGTACACGAGCACGAAGTAGGCCGGGGCCAGACCGAAGCTGATCAGGTCCGAGAGGTTGTCGAGCTCGGCGCCCATCGGGGAGGAGCGGAGCTTGCGCGCCACGATCCCGTCGAAGAGGTCGAAGATCGCCGCGGCGAGCATCAGGATCACGGCGGTGGCGGCGCTGTTGCGCGCCATGCCGGTCTCCGTGCTGCCCGTCAGGTGCGGGATGAGGATTCCGGTGGTGGTGAAGTACACCGCCATGAATCCGCACGTGGCGTTACCGAGCGTGAGGGCGTCCGCTATGGACAGCCTCAGCGACAGCGGCATCTCCTCGGCCTCTTCGGCCGCTTCCGCATCGGTGCCGGCGACCCAGTCGGCGGCCCGTGTGTCGGGATCAATCACGGTCAATGCGAGTCACCCCCGCCGTGGTGGCCTGGCCGACCTCGACGGCGACCTCGACACCCTCGGGGAGGTAGATGTCGACGCGCGAGCCGAAGCGGATCAGACCGATCCGGTCACCCTGCTCGACCTTCGTCCCCTGCGGGATGTACGGCACGATGCGCCGGGCGACGGCGCCCGCGATCTGGACCATCTCGATGTCGCCGAGCTCGGTGTCGAAGTGCCAGACAACGCGCTCGTTGTTCTCGCTCTCCTTGTTGAACGCCGGGACGAACCCGCCGGGAACGTGCTCCACGGACGTCACGGTGCCGGCCAGCGGCGCGCGGTTGACGTGGACGTTCAGCGGGCTCATGAAGATGGCGACCCGGGTGCGCCCGTCCTTCCACGGCATGATGCTCTGCACCACACCGTCGGCGGGGGAGATGACCCGGCCCTGAGCGATCTCACGCTCGGGGTCGCGGAAGAACCACAGCATGCCGGCCGCGAGCGCGGTGGTCGGCACGGCGATGGCCGCGGCCCGCCTCGACTTGCGCGCGCGCACGAGGCTGAGCGCCGCGGTGGCGACGGTCGGCAGAAGCCACGGCGATGCTCCGCGCGCAATGCGTACGCCCGTGAGGCTGTCGCGGTGTGCAGAGGTTTGGCTGTGGGGCATGGATGACCTTCGTAGCGGATGATGCCGCACTGGCAACGGGGGACGGCGGCTTTCCCTCGATGCTATCGGTTGCGGGGCGCAACTGGGTAAGCCAGGAACCGAGTCGACGGCCGGAAGACGAACACAGGGTGTGATCTTCTTCGCGGCCGAAACGACTCAAAACCGACAATCAACCCTGGAATCGGTACTCCTCGAGCAGCCGACGACCAATGATCATTTTCTGGATCTCGGCGGTACCTTCACCGATGAGCAGCATCGGCGCCTCACGGTAGAGGCGCTCGATCTCGTACTCCTTCGAGAACCCGTAGCCGCCGTGAATGCGGAAGGCATCCTCGACGACCTCCTTGCAGTATTCGGAGGCGAGGTACTTCGCCATCCCTGCTTCGAGGTCGTTTCGTTCCCCGGAGTCCTTTTTGCGTGCTGCGTTCACCATCATGGCATGAGCGGCCTCGACCTTGGTAGCCATCTCGGCCAGCTTGAACTGAATCGCCTGGTGCTGGGCGATCGCCTTGCCGAAAGTGTGCCGCTGCTGGGCATACGAGACACCGAGCTCGAAAGCACGCTGAGCGACGCCACAGCCACGGGCCGCCACGTTCACGCGGCCGACCTCGACGCCGTCCATCATTTGGTAAAACCCTCGGCCGGTGACCCCGCCGAGGACCCGATTGGCCGGAATGCGCAGTCCGTCCATGATGAGTTCGGTCGTGTCGACGCCCTTGTAACCCATCTTGTCGATCTTCCCGGGGATGGTGAGGCCGGGGCGGACCTCTCCGAAGCCGGGCTCCTTCTCGACGAGGAAGGTCGTCATCGACTTGTGGGGGGCGGTGCCCTCCGGGTGTCCTTCGTCACTTCGGACGAGAACCGCGACCAGCGTTGACGTTCCGCCGTTGGTCAGCCACATCTTCTGGCCGTTCAGGACGTACTCGTCGCCGTCCTTCACCGCCTTCGACGTGATGGCCGACACGTCCGAGCCCAGGCCCGGCTCCGACATCGAGAACGCGCCCCGCGTCTCGCCGGCCGCCATCCGCGGCAGGAAGTAGTCCTTCTGCTCCTGCGTGCCGTGCTGCTTCAGCATGTACGCCACGATGAAGTGGGTGTTGATGATGCCGGAGACCGACATCCAGCCACGCGCGATCTCCTCCACGCACAGCGCGTAGGTGAGCAGCGACTCACCCAGACCCCCGTACTCCTCGGGAATCATCAGACCGAAGAGGCCGAGCTCCTTGAGCCCGTCGACGATCTGCTGGGGGTACTCGTCGCGGTGCTCCAGCTCGGTGGCGACCGGGATGATCTCCTTGTCGACGAACTCCCGGACGGTCTTGAGGATCTCCTGCTGGACGTCCGTGAGCCCGGCGGTCTGGGCGAGTCGGGCCATGGCTTACTTCTCCGTCTTCTTGGCGGGCTCGATGAGCGTGGGGCGGCCGGGCTGCTCGCCGCCGCGCTCCTTGATGTACGTCTCGGTGGGGACCATCACCTTGCGGCGGAAGACGCACACCAGGGTGCCGTCCTGCTTGTAGCCCTTGGTCTCGACGTACACGATCCCGCGGTCGTTCTTCGACTTCGACGGGGTCTTGTCGAGGACCGTGGTCTCGCCGTAGATCGTGTCGCCGTGGAAGGTCGGCGCCACGTGCCGCAGCGACTCGATCTCCAGGTTGGCGATGGCCTTGCCGGAGACGTCCGGCACCGACATGCCGAGCAGCAGCGAGTAGATGTAGTTGCCCACGACGACGTTCTTGCCGAAGTCCGTCGTGTTCTCGGCGTAGTTCACATCCATGTGCAGCGGATGGTGGTTCATGGTCAGCAGGCAGAAGAGATGGTCGTCGTACTCGGTGACCGTCTTCCCCGGCCAGTGCTTGTAGACGGCGCCGACCTCGAACTCTTCGTAGGTGCGTCCGAACTGCATGGTCCTACGCCTCCGGGATCTCGAACTTGCTGGTGCGCTGCATGCCGGCGGCGCGGCCCTTGCCGGAGATGACCAGGGCCATCTTGCGGGAGGCCTCGTCGATCATCTCGTCGCCGAGCATCGCGGAGCCCTTCTTCCCGCCGGCCTCGGACGTGTAGTAGTCGTACGCGTCGAGGATCAGCTCGGCATGGTCGTAGTCCTCCTGCGAGGGCGAGAAGATCTCGTTCGCCGCGGCGACCTGGTCCGGGTGCAGCACCCACTTGCCGTCGAAACCGAGGGCGGCGGCGCGCTGCGCGACGGCCTTGTAGCCCTCCTGGTTGCGGATCTGGAGGTACGGGCCGTCGATCGCCTGGAGGTTGTTGGCGCGGGCGGCCATCAGGATGCTCATCAGGATGTGGTGGTAGGCGTCCGCCGGGTAGCCGGGCGGCTGCTCGCCCACGACCAGCGACTTCATGTTGATGGAGGCCATGAAGTCGGCCGGGCCGAAGATGATCGTCTCGACGCGCTGGGAGGCCTGCGCGATCGCGTTGACGTTGGTGAGGCCCTGGGCGTTCTCGATCTGCGCCTCGATGCCGATCTTGCCGACCTCGAAGCCCATCGTCTTCTCGATCTGGGTCAGCAGGAGATCGAGCGCCACGATCTGCTGGGCGTCCTGGACCTTCGGCAGCATGATGCAGTCGAGGTTCTGGCCGGCGCCCTCGACGACCGTGACGACGTCGCGGTACGTCCAGTGGGTCGTCCAGTCGTTGACGCGGACCACGCGCGTCTTGCCGGTCCAGTCGCCCTCGTTCAGGAACTTCACGATGGTGTGCCGGGCCTCGGGCTTGGCCAGCGGGGCGCACGCGTCCTCCAGGTCCAGGAAGACCTGGTCGGCGGCGAGGCCCTGGGCCTTCTCCAGGAAGCGCGGGTTGGAACCGGGCACCGCGAGGCAGGAGCGGCGCGGACGCAGGCGGTTCACGGGGCTGGTCATGCGGAGACCTCCGTCTTTTCAAGGGGGTGGAGCTTGTTCGCTGTCCGGATCTCGTCGACGATACGTCCGATGATCTCCGTGATGCCGAAGTCCTTCGGCGTGAAGACGGCGGCCACACCCGCACGCTTCAGTTCTGCGGCGTCGGCGTTCGGGATGATCCCGCCGACGATGACCGGCACGTCGGCCGCGCCCGCCTCCCGCAGGCGCTCCAGGACGTCCGGGACCAGCTCGGCGTGCGAGCCGGAGAGGATCGAGAGGCCGACGCAGTGCACGTCCTCCGCGAGGGCCGCGCCCACGATCTGCTCGGGCGTCAGCCGGATGCCCTGGTACACCACCTCGAAACCGGCGTCACGCGCGCGTACGGCGATCTGCTCGGCCCCGTTGGAGTGCCCGTCGAGGCCCGGCTTGCCGACGAGCAGCCGCAGCCGCCCGCAGCCGAGCTCCTCGGCGGTCCGCGCCACCTTCTCCCGTACGAGAGCCAGCGGCGTGCCCGCCTCGGCCGTCACCGCGACCGGGGCCGAGGACACGCCCGTCGGGGCGCGGAACTCGCCGAAGACGTCCCGCAGCGCCCAGGACCACTCCCCGGTGGTGACGCCCGCACGCGCGCACTCCAGGGTGGCGGCGAAGAGGTTGCCGTCACCGGCAGCCGTCGCCTTCAGCGTCGCCAGGGATTCCTGGGCGCGGGTCTCGTCGCGGTTGTCGCGCCACTCGTGGAGGGCGGCGACCACCCGCGCCTCGTTCGCCGGGTCCACCGTCATGATGGCGGTGTCCAGGTCGGCGGTGAGGGGGTTCTCCTCGGTCGACTGGAAGATGTTGACGCCGATGATCTTCTCGTCGCCGGCCTCGATCCGGGCCCGCCGCTCGGCGTGCGAGGAGACGAGCTGCGACTTGAGGTATCCGGACTCGACGGCGGCCATCGCGCCGCCCATCTCCTGGATGCGGTCGATCTCGGCCAGGCACTCCTCGACGAGCGAGTCGACCTTGGCCTCGATGACGTGCGAACCGGCGAAGATGTCCTCGTACTCCAGGAGGTCGGACTCGTGGGCCAGGACCTGCTGGATGCGCAGCGACCACTGCTGGTCCCAGGGGCGCGGCAGCCCGAGCGCCTCGTTCCAGGCGGGCAGCTGCACGGCCCGCGCGCGGGCGTCCTTGGAGAGGGTGACGGCCAGCATCTCCAGGACGATCCGCTGGACGTTGTTCTCCGGCTGCGCCTCGGTCAGGCCGAGCGAGTTGACCTGCACGCCGTAGCGGAACCGGCGCTGCTTCTCGTTCTCGATGCCGTACCGCTCGCGGGTGACCTTGTCCCAGATGCGGCCGAAGGCGCGCATCTTGCACATCTCCTCGATGAAGCGGACGCCCGCGTTCACGAAGAACGAGATGCGGGCGACGACCTCGCCGAAGCGGTCCGCCGGGACCTGGCCGGAGTCCCGTACGGCGTCGAGCACCGCGATCGCGGTGGACATCGCGTACGAGATCTCCTGGACCGGAGTGGCCCCCGCCTCCTGCAGGTGGTAGCTGCAGATGTTGATCGGGTTCCACTTCGGGATGTTGTTCACCGTGTAGGTGATCATGTCCGTCGTGAGACGGAGGGAGGGGCCGGGCGGGAAGACGTGCGTCCCGCGCGACAGGTACTCCTTCACGATGTCGTTCTGGGTGGTGCCCTGGAGCCGGGTGGTGTCCGCGCCCTGCTCCTCCGCGACCACCTGGTAGAGCGCCAGGAGCCACATCGCCGTGGCGTTGATGGTCATCGAGGTGTTCATCTGCTCCAGGGGGATGTCCTGGAACAGCCGCCGCATGTCACCGAGGTGCGAGACGGGGACCCCGACCCGGCCGACCTCGCCGCGGGCGAGGATGTGGTCGGGGTCGTAGCCCGTCTGCGTCGGCAGGTCGAACGCGACCGAGAGGCCGGTCTGACCCTTGGCGAGGTTGCGCCGGTACAGCTCGTTGGACGCCTCGGCGGTCGAGTGACCGGCGTACGTCCGCATGAGCCACGGCCGGTCCTTCTGACGCTCAGTCATCTATGGTCCCGGGCTCAGATGTTGCGGAAGCGGTTGATGGCGTCGATGTGCTGGGCGCGCAGCTCCGGGTTGCGGACGCCGAGGCCCTCCTCGGGCGCGAGGGCGAGGACGCCGACCTTGCCCTGGTGCAGGTTGCGGTGGACGTCGTAGGCGGCCTGGCCGGTCTCCTCCAGGGAGTAGACCTTGGAGAGCGTGGGGTGGATCTTGCCCTTGGCGATCAGGCGGTTGGCCTCCCACGCCTCGCGGTAGTTGGCGAAGTGCGAGCCGATGATGCGCTTGAGCGACATCCACAGGTAGCGGTTGTCGTACTGGTGCATGTAGCCCGAGGTGGAGGCGCAGGTGGTGATGGTGCCGCCCTTGCGGGTGACGTAGACGCTCGCGCCGAAGGTCTCGCGGCCGGGGTGCTCGAAGACGATGTCGATGTCCTCGCCGCCGGTGAGCTCGCGGATCTTGGAACCGAAGCGCTTCCACTCCCGCGGGTCCTGGGTGTTCTCGTCCTTCCAGAACTTGTAGCCCTCGGCGTTGCGGTCGATGACCGCGTCGGCGCCCATGGCCCGGCAGATGTCGGCCTTCTCGGGGGAGGAGACGACACAGATCGGGTTGGCGCCGCCGGCCAGCGCGAACTGGGTGGCGTACGAGCCGAGTCCACCGCTCGCACCCCAGATGAGGACGTTGTCGCCCTGCTTCATGCCGGCGCCGTTGCGGGAGACCAGCTGGCGGTACGCGGTGGAGTTGACGAGGCCCGGGGAGGCCGCCTCCTCCCAGCTCAGGTGGTCCGGCTTCGGCATCAGCTGGTTGGACTTGACCAGGGCGATCTCCGCCAGGCCGCCGAAGTTGGTCTCGAAGCCCCAGATGCGCTGCTCGGGGTCGAGCATGGTGTCGTTGTGGCCGTCCGAGGACTCCAGCTCGACCGAGAGGCAGTGCGCGACGACCTCGTCACCGGGCTTCCACGAGTTCACGCCGGGGCCGGTGCGCAGCACGACGCCCGCGAGGTCGGAGCCGATGATGTGGTACGGCAGGTCGTGGCGCTTGCTGAGGTCGCTGAGCCGGCCGTAGCGCTCGAGGAAGCCGAAGGTCGACACCGGCTCGAAGATCGAGGTCCAGACCGAGTTGTAGTTGACCGAGCTGGCCATGACGGCGACCAGCGCCTCGCCCGGGCCGAGCTCGGGCAGCGGCACGTCGTCGAGGTGGAGCGACTTGCGCGGGTCCTTGTCGCGGCTGGCGAGCCCGGCGAACATCTCCGTCTCGTCCTTGTGGACGGTGACGGCGCGGTACGACTCGGGGAGCGGGATGTTCGCGAAGTCGGCGGACGTGGAGTCCGGGGACTGGATCGCGTCCAGGATGTCCTTCACGGGGGTGCCTCCGGCGGTGCGGCGTCCTGAGGGGAGGACGCGCTGAGGGTTACGTCTTGGAGTGCTGCTGTGGAGGTGTGCCGTCGGTTCGGCGGGGTGGTGCGGCTGCGCCTGGTGAGCGCGGAGGGTGCCTGTGACGCAGGCGTCCGGGCGCACAATCACGATCGCTTGTGGGGACAGCCGGCGCACGAGGAGACCTCTGCGCGCCGGCCGCCCGGACAACATCAACGTATGGCACCGCGTGTCACGTGACAAGGCACTGCGTGCCAACAATTTCACTCATATGCAATCTGCCGGTCACATGTGAGCGATGATCGATCGAATCGCAGGTCAAAACGGACGAAGGCCGCCCCCGGAGGGGCGGCCTTCGTCGTGGAGAGAGGGTGTCAGCGCTGCGACAGCGCCTGCTGGATGGTGCGCATGACCTCGTCGAGCGGAGCGTCCGTGCGGGCCACGGCGACCACCACGTCCCCCGTGGTGGAGGCCCGCACGGCCGGCGCCGGCTCGGCGGCCTGCGGAGCGGACGAGGAAGGGGCCGGGCGGCCCGCGCCTATGCCCGAGCCGAAGGTCTCCCGGACGATCGCGAAGGCGTGGTCCAGCTGGGCCTCCACGTCGCCCTGGCCGCCCGCCCGCAGCCAGCGGCGCAGGACGTGGTTGTGGGCCGTGACCACCGCGGAGGCGGCCACCTCGGCGAGCAGCGGGTCGTCGTTGCCGTCGTGGTGGTCGCGCTCGTCGAAGTGCCCGAGGAGATAGCGGGTGAACAGCCGCTCGTAGCGGGCCACCGAGGCGATCTCCCGCTCCCGCAGGGTCGGCACCTCACGGGTGAGCCGGTAGCGCTCCACGGAGACCGCCGGGGACCCCGCGTACATCTTCATGACTTCCTTGATGCCCCGGCACACCGTGTCGAGCGGGTGCTCGTGCGGCGGGGCCGCGTTCAGCACCGCCTCCGCCCGCACCAGGGTGTCGTCGTGATCAGGGAAGATCGCCTCTTCCTTGGAGCGGAAGTGGCGGAAGAACGTCCGCCGCGCGACCCCGGCCCGGGCGGCGATCTCGTCGACCGTGGTCGCCTCGTACCCCTTGGTCGCGAAGAGCTCCATCGCGGCCGTGGCGAGCTCCCGGCGCATCTTGAGCCGCTGCGCGGCGGCACGGGTCCCCGCCGCGCTCTCCGGAGCGTCGGACGGGGTGGTGGCACGGGGTGTCTTCGCGGCCTTGGGCATGGTCCGAACGTACTGCATCGGCGGGGGAGTGTGCCCAGGTGGGGGCGGGGAGGCCCCCGGGACACCGACGGTGCCCGGGGGACTCAGCAGACCGCCCCAGCCGGCCGCACCCGGCTCAGCGTCGGGCATATTCGCGGAAGCCGCGCCCCGTCTTGCGGCCCAGGCAGCCCGCCGCCACCAGGTGCTCCAGGAGCGGGGCCGGGGCGAGACCCGGGTCGCGGAACTCGCGGTGCAGCACCTGCTCGATCGCGAGGGAGACGTCAAGACCGACCACGTCGAGCAGTTCGAACGGCCCCATCGGGTAGCCGCCGCCCAGCTTCATCGCGGCGTCGATGTCGTCCAGCGTCGCGTAGTGCTCCTGGACCATCTTGATCGCGTTGTTCAGGTACGGGAAGAGCAGCGCGTTCACGATGAAGCCGGCCCGGTCCCCGCAGTCCACCGGGTGCTTGCGGATCTTCGTGGTGACCTCGCGGACCGTCGCGTGGACGTCGTCGCCGGTCAGCACCGTACGGACGATCTCGACCAGCTTCATCGCCGGAGCCGGGTTGAAGAAGTGCATCCCGATGACGTCCTGCGGGCGCGAGGTGGCGCGGGCACAGGCCACCACCGGCAGCGAGGAGGTCGTGGTGGCGAGCACCGCGCCCGGCTTGCAGATCTTGTCGAGCCGCGCGAACAGCTCCTGCTTGACCGCCAGGTCCTCGGCGACCGCCTCGAGGGCCAGGTCGACGTCGGCGAAGGCGTCCAGCGTGCCCGCCGGGGTGATCAGGGCCAGCGTCGCGTCACGGGCCTCGCCCGTCATCCGGCCCTTGTCGACCGAGCGGGCCAGCGACTTGGCGATCCGGGCCTTCGCCGTGTCCGCCTTCTCCTGGGAGCGGGCGGCGAGGACGACCTGGTACCCGGCCTTCGCGAAGACCTCGGCGATGCCGGAGGCCATGGTGCCCGAGCCGGCCACGCCCACCGAGCGGACCTCCCGGCCGCCGGCCGCCTCGGCGGAGCCGAGCGGGGTCAGCGCGTCCCGCACGACCTCGCCGGAGCCCGGCGCCTCGTACGTGTAGAAACCGCGGCCCGACTTGCGGCCGGTCAGACCGGCCTCGCTGAGCTGCTTGAGGATCGGCGCGGGGGCGTGCAGCCGGTCGTGCGAGTCGGCGTACATGGCCTCGAGGACCGTACGGGCCGTGTCGACGCCGATCAGGTCGAGCAGCGCCAGCGGGCCCATCGGCAGGCCGCAGCCCAGCTTCATGGCCGCGTCGATGTCCTCGCGGGAGGCGTACTTGGCCTCGTACATGGCGGCGGCCTGGTTCAGGTAGCCGAAGAGCAGCCCGTCCGCGATGAAACCGGCCCGGTCGCCGACCGCCACCGGCTCCTTGCCGAGGTCCTGGGCCAGACGGGTGACGGCGTCGACGGCCCGCGGGTCGGTGAGCACCGAGGAGACCACCTCGACCAGCTTCATGGCCTGGACCGGGGTGAAGAAGTGCAGACCGAGGACCCGCTCGGGGTGCGCCGAGTCGGCGGCGAGCCGGGTCACCGAGAGCGCGTTCGTGCCGGTGGCGAGGATCGTCCCGGGCCGGACGATCCCGTCGAGGGCCCGGAAGACCTCCTGCTTCGCCTCGTACGACTCGGGCACGACCTCGATGACCAGGTCGGCCTCGGCGGCCGCGTGGAGGTCGGAGAAGGTACGGAAGCGGGCCAGGACGTCCTGCCGCTCCTCCTCGGTGATCCGCTCGCGGGCCACGGCGCGGGCGGTGGAGGCCTCCAGGGCGGCGACGGCCTGGGCGGCGGCGGTGTCGCTGATGTCGATGCCGATGACCTCGCGGCCGGCCCGGGCGAGGACATCGGCGATACCCGTGCCCATGGTGCCGAGACCGACGACGGCGATGGTGGAGAGAGGGGTGTCCATCAGGGGACTCCAGAGAGGAAGAGTGACGACTGAGGGCAGTGCGCGCACGAAAGGGCGCGGGAAAGAGCGGGGGCTCTGCCCGGGAAGAAAAGGGCGATGCCCTGGGAAAAGGGGGCGACGGACTCTGTCCCGGAGTCACGTCGAAACTGCCGAACCGACCGACACCCGCAACGGCTGCGTCACCAGGCCGTTGCGAGAA
Organism: Streptomyces venezuelae ATCC 10712; assembly: GCF_008639165.1. NCBI lineage: Bacteria > Bacillati > Actinomycetota > Actinomycetes > Kitasatosporales > Streptomycetaceae > Streptomyces > Streptomyces venezuelae. The sequence goes on from NZ_CP029197.1 coordinate 6,885,336, forward strand.
GCGCGGGGGGTGCCCCGCTCACCTGAGACTAACCGGCGGGTAACGAGCGCGCCAGTCCCGGGAAGTTGAGGAAAATGTGATCTGGATCGCGGATAGGCTCGGATTCATGGAATACGCCGAGGATCCGGAATTCTGCTCGATGATCGATCGATTGCGGGACGAGATCGGGAATGACTCCGGAGAGGCCGCGGCGGCATTCACCCGCCTCACGGAAACAACCGATCCCGAGGAACTGCACCAGGTCCTCACCGCACCCGGACAGCCCCTCTGGGCCCGCGAGATCGCCGCCTACGCCCTCGGTGTCACCGGCGACCGGCGCGCCTTCGAAGCCCTCGTGCTCCTCCTCAACCACCGCGACCCCGAGCGCTGCGTCACCGCCGCCCACGCCCTGACCCGGCTCGGCGATCCCCGGACCGCCCGCGCGGCGGCCGCCCTCGCCACCAACGAACTCCGGGTCGCCTACGCGCTGCTGCCGGTCCGGCTGCTCGCCGCCCTGCGCGCCCCCGAGTCCGTGCCCGCCCTGATCACCGTCCTCGAACGGCGGCTGCCCGCCGACGACCCCCACTGGCGGGTCGGCCTCGCCTGCGTCGAAGGGCTCGGCGCCCTGGGCGACCCCCGGGCCCGCCCCGCCCTGGAGGCCGCGCTCCCGCACCCCCGGCTCGGCGCGGCGGCCCGGGCGTCACTGAGCCGGCTCGCCACCGCCCACTGACCGCAACCGCGGACGGGAGCCCCCGGCCGTCCCGGTCTCGCGCCCCCGCTCCGACACCAGCGCGAACGCCTCGACCTCCAGCAGCAGTTCGGGACGGACCAGCGCCGACACCTGCACCGCCGAACTGGCCGGCAGCGGCGCCCCCGCGAAGTGGGCGTCGCGGGCCTCCCGTATCGCGGGCAGATGGGCGAGGTCCGTCACGAAGTACGTCAGCTTCACCACGTCTCCGAACCCGGCGCCCGCCGCCGCCAGGCAGCGGCCGAGGTTCGCGAAGACCTGCCGGGCCTGCGCCGCCGCGTCGCCCTCGCCGACCACCGCGCCCGACGCGTCGAGGGCGCACTGGCCGGATATCGCGACGAAGCGTCCCGTCCCCCACACGACATGGCTGTACTGCGGGGTGGCGGCGACGCCTTCTGGGGCGGGGACGTGGGTGAGGTGGCTCGTCATGTCCGACATCCTCGCGCACGGCACTGACAATGCCCGCACCCCCCGGGGGGCGCGGGCATTTCTCAGGGGCCGGTCCAGGGGCCCGCGACCCTCAGCGCACGTGGCCGAGGAAGCCGTGGAGCACGGAGCCGGACGGCTCGGCCGGGGCCCCGGCGGACCGGGTGAGCGGCGCGGGCTTCGGCTCCGGGAGCGCGGCGCAGACCGCGTCCACCTCGGCGCCGTCCTGGCCGCGCGGGACCTCGCCGGTGGCGAGGTAGTCGGCCAGGTGGTCGTCCAGGCAGGTGTTGCCGCCGAAGGTGACGCCGTGGTTCCCGCCGCCCTCCTCGACGACCAGGCTGGAGCCGCGCATCAGCCGGTGCAGGGCGACCCCGCCCTCGTACGGCGTCGCCGCGTCGTCGGTGGCCTGGAGGATCAGCACCGGCGGCACCTGGTCGTTGCTGACGTCCGGCGGCGTCAGCGAGTCCACCGGCCAGAACGCGCACGGCGCGTTGTACCAGGCGTTGTTCCAGGTGGAGAAGGGCGCCTTCGCGTGCACGTCCCAGCTGTCCTTGCGCCAGACGCTCCAGTCGCGCGGCCAGGCCGCGTCCCGGCACTGCACGCTCGTGTAGACCGAGTAGCCGTTGTCCGCAGCCGCGTCGGCCTCCCCGTACCGCTCGTACGCCTCGGTCAGCGGCGCCGGGTCCGCGTCGTTGACGTACGCCGAGAACGCGCCGGCGAGCCGCGGCCAGTAGCCGTTGTAGTACCCGCCCGGCAGGAAGGTGTCCTCCAGCTCGCCCGGCCCGACCTTCCCGCCGGCCGGCTTCGCGCGCAGCGCGTCCCGCATCCGGTACCAGGCCGCCTCGACCGCCGCCGGGTCCGTGCCCAGCTTGTACACCGCGTCCTGCCTGGCCACCCAGGCCATGAAGTCCTTGTGCCGGGTGTCGAAGGCGAAGTCCTGGGCGATGTTGTCCTCGTACCAGACGCCGTGCGGGTTCACCACGGAGTCCAGCGCCATCCGCCGCACCCGGTCCGGGTGGAGCCGCGCGTACACCGCGCCCAAATAGGTGCCGTACGAGTAGCCGAGGTAGTTGATCTTCTGCGCGCCGAGCGCGCGCCTGATGACGTCCAGGTCCCGCGCGGTGCTCACCGTGTCGATGTACGGCAGCACGTCCGCGTACTTCTTGCCGCAGGCCGCGGCGAAGTCCTGGGCCCGCTCGACCGCGAGCCGCTCGCCCTCGGCGCCGTCCGGCACCGAGTCCGGGCGGACCGGCGCGAAGTGACCGGGCTTGCAGTCGAGGGCGGGCTCGCTCTTGCCGACCCCGCGCGGATCGAAGCCGATCACGTCGTACTCGGCGGCCACCTTCGGGGGCAGCGAGGCCGCCACGTACCCGGCCATGCCGCGACCGCTGCCGCCGGGCCCGCCCGGGTTCACGAGCAGCGGCCCCTGGAAGGTCTTGGCGGTGTGCGGGATCCGGGTGAGGGCGAGCGTGACGGTCCGGCCTGCCGGGTCGTCGTGGTTGAGCGGCGCCTTCACGGTGGCGCACTGGAGCTTCGGGTACGCCTTGGTGGCACAGCCGGTCCAGATGAGCGGGGGGAACGGGCGGGGGGCCGGTTCACCGGCGCCCGCGGGGGCGGCGGGCAGGACGGTGACCGTCCCGGCGACCAGCGCTCCTGCGGCGATCAGCATTCCTGCGCGTGGGGTCATAGGGCGTCCGTGCCCCGAACGGGGCGCGGCAGGACCTTTTCCGGCCAGAGTTGACCCGAACGGAGGGGAATCCGACGGCGTGTCAGGTGACCGGTCCGATGATCCCAGGAGCGGTCGGGCCGGTGATCGGTCCGCCCGGACGGCTACAGCAGGGTCAGCTGCTCCGCGGCGGCCGCCGACTCCGGCTCCTCCGGTACGGGGATCCGGCGCGGCGCGCCCCGGTGCGCGGGCCCGATCCCGAACTCGGCCGCCAGCTCGTGCACCTGACGGGTGATCCGGCGCTGATACCAGGTCGGCGCGTACGCCCCGTCCGCGTACATCCGCTCGTACCGCCCCACCAGGCCCGGGTGGTGGCGCCGCAGCCACTGCATGAACCACTCGCGGGCGCCCGGCCGCAGGTGCAGCACGAGCGGGGTGACGGAACTCGCCCCGGCCTCGGCGATCGCGCGGACCGTGTCGCGCAGCTGCTCGGGCCGGTCGCCGAGGAAGGGCACGACGGGAGCCATCAGGACCCCGCAGTCGATGCCGTGCTCGCCGAGCGTCCGGACCACGTCGAGCCGGCGCTGCGGGGAGGGGGTGCCGGGTTCGACCGTGCGCCACAGTTCCTGGTCGGTGAAGCCCACGGAGACGGAGATGCCGACCTCGGTGACCCGGGCCGCCTGGGTGAGCAGCTCCAGGTCGCGCAGGATCAGCGTGCCCTTGGTGAGGATCGAGAAGGGGTTGGCCCGGTCGCGCAGCGCGGTGAGGATGCCCGGCATCAGGCGGTATCTGCCCTCGGCCCGCTGGTAGCAGTCGACGTTGGTGCCCATCGCGATGTGCGCGCCCTGC